>JAOPYI010000218.1 GCA_025964675.1 Sphaerisporangium sp.
TCCAGCAGCCCGGTGTCGTTGTCGATCGTCACCGAGCTGAACCCACGGGCCCGCCACGAGGCCACGAAGGCCTCGACGCACTCGGCCTGGAACTGCCACGGGTCCGTGGTGACCGGCTCCTGCGGGATGCCGCCGCCCGGGACGATCTGTAATCGCGACCGCGCCACCGGCACACCTTCCTCGCACCTGAAGGATTAAGGCAGCACATAAATAACGTGGCTACGCCTTGACAATCGGTGAAGCGAGGAAGAACGAAAGATCCCAGGCACAAGCCGAGATCCCGAGAACCGAACAAGTACGAGCCCCAGATGGTTGGACCAAGACCTTCACCGACCCCTGGCTCTGCGCCGCCAACGTCGATCGACTCACCTTCGGCGGCAACATCATCGAGACCGGTACCGACTCCTACCGCCTGGCCCAAACCAGGGCACGTGCACAATCCAACGGCGCGGACTGAGACACCCGGCAGCCTGAGATCGTTCCGGCACGCCCGCCTCGATGACAAGGGGCCGGGGCCCTACTCGCTGGTAGCGACGCTAACGATCGAGCTACAGGTCGATGGGGTTGAGCGTTCTTGGCAGGCAAAGTGCGTCGCGTTGTGCGGAGCTCAGGCGGTCCGGCCTCGGGGTGATAGCGTACTCGCCGCACCCGAGCCGCTTCACGGCGAGCGGGTCGGAGAGGATCGGACGACGGCTGATCGCGTCCAGGGCGTCGACCGCCCGCTGGACGGGCCAGTCCAGCGCCGTAGCGAGGTCGTCCACGGTGAGTGGCCGAGCGGCGTACACCAGCGCGGCCAGCACCGTCAGCGCGTCGCGCACGACGGTGTCGGTCAGGCCGCTGTCGTTCATCTGCTCGCTGATCCAGGCAAAGAACTGAGCCATCTGGCCCAGCCGGGTGCCGGCAGGCGTGCCGGAGCCGAAGATCTCGATCCCGTGCCGCGCGGCCGCCGCGACCTCGGCGTGTGCCCCGGTGTCGGCTTTGAACGCCCGGAGCCAGACGTCGTCGTCGACGACGTACCGTTCGCGGCGGCCGGAATCCTGTGTGCGCCTGACCAGCTCGATCGCCTCGAGGTGGCCGATGGCCTTGGACACCGACGCCGGGCTGACCTGTAGCCGGCGTACGAGCTCGGCGGACGTCAGGCTCCCGGAGTCGGAGGTGAGCAGGCAGGCGAACACGCGAGCGGGCATCCGGGGAAGGCCGGTCCCGACCAGCAGCGTCGCGAACTGCTCCACGAAACCGCGCACGGACTCGGCCGGCCGCCCGTCGGCCGGTGGCTCCGTGGCCTGAACCGGTCTGCGGCGGCGGGCGCGCTGCCCGGCGGCCTGCTGGGCGCGGTCGGCCAGGTAGCCGCCGGGCGCGCTGTTGCGTGCCACTTCGCGGCTGATCGTGGACGTGGGCTTGCCCAGCCGCCGGGCGATCTCGGCGTATCCCAGCCCTTCGACCAGCCAGATCGCGATCTGCTGGCGATCCTCGTGGGTCAGCCTGCCTCCGGGCATCGGCTCGCCCTCCTGTCGGTTCGGTCCACGGGTGCGTTCACCAACAGTACATTGCAACGGCTGGTCGATATGAATTGCATTTATCAACAATACTGTTGCAACGATTGCCACGAAGTCCCATGTTTTCAAGCGCATCATTGAGATTTTTCGTTGACGAGACTTGAAATGCAACGTAGCCTTTTCCCGCTTGGAAAGGATCGAGCGAGATGAGGAACCCCTTATGGCAAGAGCGTTGGATGTGAACCGGATTCGAGCTCGCGTCTCCGAGCTGCTCGCGGAGTACCGGATCCCGAGCGCCGCGATCGGCGTCCTCCGCGACGGGGAGATCACCGACTTCGCGGTCGGCGTCAAGAACATCTCCACGCGGGAGCCCGCGAGGACCGACACCATCTACCAGTGCGGCTCCGTATCCAAGACATGGACCGCCCTCGCCTTCATGCAGCTCGTCGACGAGGGCAAAGTCGCCCTGGACGAGCCAGTGCGGACCTACCTCCCTGATTTCCGGGTCGCCGACCCCGACGTCAGCGCCAAGGTCACACCCCGCCATCTCCTCAACCACACCAACGGCATCGAGGAGGACTACGGAGATCCGGGCGAGGACGACGACGTGTACGAGCGCATGGTGGAGAACATCGCCGGCGCACGCCAGGTCCACCCCTTGGGCCACACTCACGGCTACAGCGCGGCCCTGGGCTACGCGATCCTCGCCCGCATCATGGAGGTGATCGACAGCAAGCGGTGGGACGACATCATGAAGGATCGCCTGTTCGACCCCTTGGGACTGACCTCGACGAGCAGTCGGCGTGAGCACGTGGACCAGGATCGGGCCGCGACCGGATACCTGATCCGATCCCTCGAAGAGGGACCCATCCTCTCACCGCTGGGTCACCTGCCGCGCTCCTTCGGCCCCGCAGGCAACGTCAACACGACAGCCCGGGAATTGCTCACGATGGCGTACGTCTTCCTCAACGAAGGAAAGGCACCGAACGGGACCAGAATCGTCTCACCCGGCATCATCCGCGAGATGACGGAGTCGCGGGTCCCCATACCTGACCCGTACATGTTCGGGCCGGAATGGGCACTCGGCCTCATCGTGTGCGATTGGCACGGCCAAACGATCTACGCCCACGACGGCAGCGCAGTCAGCCAGAGCGCCCGCCTGCGCATCCTGCCGGAATCGAACATCGCCGTCTCGATGCTGGCGAACGCCGGGCCGCGCGACAGCTTCTACCGGAAAGTAAGCAACGAAATCCTGGCCGACCTCGGCGCGGTCACGATCCCCGACCTACCGGAGCCCGACCCGACCCTGGCCCTCGATCCATCCAGGTACGAAGGCTCCTACGGGCGCCCCGGCACCCGCTACGAAGTGGCGGCCGAACGCGGGAAGCTCCACCTCAAATTCACCCTGAACCCCATGGAGGCGCAACTCCTCAATAAACCAGAACAGCTCGACTACGAACTGCTCCCGATCAGCGAGACTCACTTCTTGATGCCATCGGACGATCCGCTCGAAGACCCTCAGACCGTCGCAATCTACGACTTCAAGAATGGTGCCGCACAGTATCTGCACACCAATTGCCGAGTAAATCCGAGAGTCAATGAGAAGGATGCCACGATGCACGTCATGGCTGTTTCCAAGATTTCCGACAACGACGGTTTCTGGGATTCCCTGAGGAAGGCTTACGGCCAGCTTCCCAAGGGTGCGAAGTGGACGCTGGCGGTGGCGAGCACCGACGGGACCAAGGCGGTGAACGTCATCATTCATGACTCGATCGACGGCGTCAGGAGCTTCGTCGAGGATCACGCCGGCGCCTTTGCCACGACGGACTACTTCGAGGCCGACGCGGCCAACGCGGTCGGACTCCCCACGAAGTAGCCGCTTCTTGCACTGCCGTCCGCCCAAGCCGCGACGGCGGCGCATCATTCGGATCCATGCGACCGTTGTGCTGCTTGGGGGCACGTGCGGTCCTACTCGCCCTCCCATACGAGCTTCACCGACATTGGCGAGAGAGCTGGCGTCTCTAGCGGTGGTGTCAGAACTCATCGACATCGATGAGCTTTTCGATCACCAAGTGGTGTCGAAACCCGTCAACACGCGGTGCTCGTTCTCACCGACATAGCCATGCCGCGCCTGATGCTCTGTAGCCCTGGTGTACATCGGCACGCCATACCACCCCGGGGGCTCGCACATCGACCGCCCGTAAAGCATCGCCGAAGCCGCATCATCGAACATCAGCCGAAGTAGGACACCGGGCCAGCGCACTGCTGGCGTCATGCCAATCGAGCTCTGACGATTCCGTCCCGTCTGGTAGGACCGCGACGAGCGCTCCCGGCTGATCAGGTGCTGATTCGGCGAGGAGGGCAGCGCTACTTCGAGCTGGGCAGACCCCTCTTGAGCCTCTCCCCGCCGCAGTGTCCGGCGGGGTGCATGCCACGAGTGAGCCACACCAAACCGCGGTGGGCAGCCGCATGTGAGAGCTACCCCGCCGGTCACCTCGACCAAGCCTGGCCGGGCTGCGGTCGTACCGCCAGTTAACAAGTAGCCGATGACAGGATTCGTGG
>JAOPYI010000270.1 GCA_025964675.1 Sphaerisporangium sp.
GAGGCACGGGCTACGACAGTCGCGTCATCTTCTACGTCGGCGTGCCCGACGTAGAAGCCGCGCTTCAGAAGGCAGAGAGCCTAGGGGGGACGCGCCGGATGGGCCCCGACCGCGCCCCGGGGACGGAGCTCGTCGTCGCCCACTTCACGGACCCAGAGGGCCACTTGATCGGCCTCGCCAGTACGGCGTAGCCGTCGGCACCTGCCGAGACGACCAGGTTGTCGTGCCCTTCACCCCTTCGTCCGCTGCCATGTGGGCAGCGGTCGGTCGTTCACTACGTGCTTCATGACGAGGGTGGAGTTCAGCCGTTGCACGCCGGGCAGGGCGGATGCCAAGCCGCGACTGATCGCGCTGCCCGGGCTCGACGCACTGCAACTCGGGTAACTGCTGTTACCGAGATTCGAATGCGTCACTTACTGCAGGTGGGCGGCGCCAGGAAGTGAGCAGAACCACTGCCGCTGCCACCGCGATGATCGCGATGCCGTTGCCGGCCGCCCACCACACCGCCCGTTTGTAAACCACCTCGCTGGTCACGGCAGGATCCCGGAAGACGGGATTCACCTGAGTGATGAGGATGACCTTCGCGATCGCCGCAATGGCGATGAAGCCGATTGCGCTGTTCCAGGCACGGCGCACCTGAGCTGGCGCGCTGCGGCCGAATCGTAGGCGCAGGATGACCGCCAGGACGACGCAGAAAGGTGCCCAGGGCAGGTAGTAGTAGACGGGACTTCCCGCAGCGAACGCACCAACCAGGGTGCCTGGCCGGGGATTTGCGATCAACTGGAGGTTGGTGACGAGCTCCTCGTAGAGGTTGCCGAAGAGCCACATACACAGCAATGCCGTCAGACTTACTGAAAGCAACCTCGTACGCCCCAAGAATTCCGGGCTCACCGCGACATCTCCTCGGTCATCTGTCGGTTGGCAGGATCGGCTGTTTTCGACTTTATTTGTCAAGCAATCATTATTTGTCGGTGCGCTCGTCCCCCGGACTTGGGTCTGGGCGAGCCTGTATGCGACCGCTATCAGGTTGTCAGCAAGTAGCGAGACAGCGCCGCCCGCGACAGGTCAGAGTGCGGGCGCGCTGGTACGTCAGGTACGTATGCTCGGGTGCTCACCGTTGTCCAGGACGAGCGGCACCCGGCGATCGGCGAGTGCCGCGGCCAGCCGCTCGACCGGCGTCGCTGAACCTCGCCTCGCCCATATCTCTGCAGCGGCGCAGTGGACTCAACGCAGAGATCATTCACGCCATGAAAAGCACGTCATCCACGCACGGTGACGGGCATTGCGACCGGCCGGAGGACCAGGCCATCGGTCCAGGTCACCGACTCGGGCGAGGCGGTCAGGCGGAGGGTGGGTCGCTGAGTGACCAGGGCTCGGATCGCCTCGGTGAGCTCCACTCTGGCGAGGCTGGCGGCAAGGCAGCGGTGCGCGCCGTAACCGAATGCCACATGCGGGTTGGGGGGGTGGTCGGTGAATCGGTGGATGTCGAACCGGCCGGGCTCGGGAAACGCCTGCGGGTCGTGGTTGGCCGCGTTCAG
The DNA here is from genome assembly GCA_025964675.1 of Sphaerisporangium sp. Lineage (GTDB taxonomy): Bacteria > Actinomycetota > Actinomycetes > Streptosporangiales > Streptosporangiaceae > Sphaerisporangium. Next base: position 1,539 of record JAOPYI010000270.1, read on the forward strand.
GTTCGGCATGACGACCGTCCCCGCGCTGAGCGAGCCGCTGGGGACGTCGGTGTCCTTCGTGATCCGGCGCATGAAGGCGCTGGCGGGCGGCCCGTCAAAGCGCAGGATCTCCTCGACGGCGGTGGCCGTCAGGGGCGGGTCCGCGACCAGCTCGGCCCACTGGCCGGAGTGCAGGAGCAGCCGGAAGACGCCGCGAGCGATCATCGAGGCCGTCGTCTCGTGACCGGCGGTGATCAGAGCGAACACGGTGTTGACCAGCTCGCCCTCCGACAGCCGGTCGTCCTCGTCCCTGGCCTGGATGAGCAGGTCGATAAGGTCCCCGCCGGGCTCGGCGCGATGCTGGGCGACCAGGTCGGCGGCATAGGCCATGAAGTCGGTGTAGCCCTCGTAACGCGCCTGCTCGTTGGCCGTGGAGGTGGTAAGGAACATGTCCGTCCACCGTACGAACTGCTCGTAGTGGTCCAGCGGCACGCCGAGCATCTCGCAGATGACACGGCCTGGTAGCTGCAGCGCGTATCCCTGGACCAGATCGAAATCGTCGCCCAGGCCGTCGAGGAGTTCTTGGGCGATCTTCGCGATGCGGGGGCGCCATGGTTCGACCTGGCGCGGGGTGAAGGTGCCCTGCATGATCCGGCGGTAGCGGGTGTGCTCCGGCGGGTCCTGATTGATGAGCGCGTCCGGGTCGTCGTCGATGCCGATGCCGCTCACCAACCGCGGCAACCCTGGCAGGCGCAGGTTGCGGCTGCAGGTGGACGACGCCAGCAGGGCACGGACGTCCTCGTACCTGACGGCCACTGGGACGCTGTCGCCGCTGGGCATGGTCGCCGGCTCCAGCGGCCCTGACTCGCGCCTGTGGGCGAACTCCGGTGACGGCGTGGCAAGTGGTCCCGGCAGAATGTCCGGCCAAGTCCCCTTCGGATCCACCTCGGTGGTCATCGCAACCCCCTCCGCTACGGGGCGCCCAGGAGACGGCCCACGCGAAACGTACGAAATGCGGTGCCGCCCGTCAACAGGGGAATCAGGTCTACTCGGGTTCGCCGCGGAACCTGTCAATTTGACTCATCCTAGGCAGCCGGCGCGGAGCCGACCTCCTCAGCGCTGTAGAACCGGGCGAGCCTGGTCAGCGCCGCCTGGCTCGCCTCGGGACCGTCGTCGGCGAACGCGCGGCTGCGGGCGAACACCAGCAGCGGCTCGTGGTAGTAGTACCGGTCCAAGCCGCCGGGCTCCAGCAGGTGCACGTCCACGAGGGACTCCAGCAGCGCCGCGGTGTCGCCGAGCGGCAGGTCCAACACGGCCGAAGCGGCGGCGAGCGAGATGTCCGGCCCGTCCGCCATGGAGAGCAGCCGGAACGCCCTCCCCTGCGCTGGTGACAGCTGCTCCATCGCTGACACGTATGGCCGCTCGATGGCCCCGCACTCCGGCGGGAGCACTGGCGAGCCAGGGTCAGGCCTGCCGAGCCGCCGCTTCGCCTCCGCGATGCTCCAGCCCGGCCGCGAGGCGATCCGCGCGCCGAGCGCCTGCAGCACTTGCGGCAGGCCGGCAGTGCGCCGGACCAGCTCGCGGATGTCCGCCAGCTCCGGTTGCACCCGGTCGACGCCGATGAGCCGTTCCAGCAGCGCCACGGAGTCGTCCTCGCCCAGCCCACCCAGCTTCAGCCAGCACACGTACGCCAGGCCGTACAGCCGCTGCCGTGCGGTTATCACTACCGCGGACCCGCCGGAGCCGGGCAGCAGCGGCCGCACCTGCTCGGCGTCGCGGGCGTCGTCCAGCACGACGAGCAGCCGGCGGCCGGTGGTCAGCGTCCGCCACAACGCCACCCGCTCGCTGAACGACTCGGGCAGCCCCGTGTCCGGCACGCCGACGCCACGCAAGAGCTCAGCCAGCGGCTCGCCGGCCACGCCGAGGTCGACGAACAGCTGACCGTCGGGGAAGTTCGCGGCGACCGCGTGCCCGAGGTGCACCGCGAGAGTCGTCTTGCCGACGCCGGCGAGCCCCTCGACACCGACCACCGGAACGCTCGCGTCGGACGGGGTCAGGGCGTCGGCCATGCGGGACGCCGGCTCGTCGCGGCCGACGAAGTTGGGCACATCCGGCGGCAGCTGCGTGGGGTTGCGTGACGAAGTGGCTGCCTGCGTTGGTGCGGCGGGGCCGACCAGCGCCGGGTCGGACGCGAGGATCCGCCGCTGCATCTCCCGGAGGTCGGGGCCGGGGTCCAAGCCCAGCTCGTCTGCGAGCAGCCGCTGCACCTGCCCGAACACAGCAAGCGCGTCGGCCTGCCGGCCGGACCGGTACAGCGCGAGCATCAGCAGCTCGCGCGGCCGTTCCCGCAGCGGCTGCTCGGCGATCACCTCCGCGAGCTCGGCAGCCGCCTCGACGTGCCGGCCCGACTCGATGTCGGCAGCCGCCAGGTCCTCGATCACCGTGAGCCGCAGCTGCTCGAGCCGGGTGCGTTCGTATTCGGCGTAGTCACCGTTGACGCCGGCGAGCGGCGTGCCGTGCCACAGACCGAGCGCGGTACGCAGCGCGGTCGCCGCCGCGGGCGCGTAGCCGGCGCGGCGGGACTCCCTGGCGACGCCGAGCTGCCGCTGGAACTCGGTCAGGTCGAGGTCCTCGGCCCGCAGCGCGTAGCCGCCGCCTACCGACTCGATCACCGCGGCCGTGTGGCCCGGGTCCAGCACGCGGCGTAGCCGGGACACGTACGAGCGGACCATGCCGACCGCGGCACGCGGCGCGGCGCCACCCCAGATCGCTGCGATCAATTGGTCGGGCGAGGCGGACGTGCCCGCCTGCAGCAGCAGGATCGCGAGGATCGCCCGCTGCTGCGGCGAGCCCAGCTCGATCTCGTCGTCGCCGCGCCAGGCACGCACCGGACCGAGCACCTCGAACCGCAGCCGTTCGCCCACCAGGGACTCCCTCCGGAACCCACCGCATACTCAAACGGCGCAACGGCCGGCGTACGGCCGGTATTCCGGGTCAGCCCGCATCGAGAAGGTCGTCGAATGGTGTCGGCTCGAACGGGTCGCGGCCGAGCGGCGCGTCCCGCCGGTGGATCTCCCTGGCGAGCTGAGCCGCGGCCCGGTCAACCCGGCGGGCCAGGGGGTCCGGGGCGGCCGCGCCACCCCAGTCCTCCGGCGCCGCGAACACCGACGTAGGCACGACCACACCCCGCAGGTAGGTGAACAGCGGCCGCATCGTGTTCTCCAGCACCAGCGAGTGCCTTGCGCTGCCACCTGTCGCGCCGATCAGCACCGGCTTGTCCGCCAGCGCGTTGTGGTCCAGCAGGTCGAGGACGTCGAAGAACGCCTTGAACAGGCCGCTGTAGGAGGCGGCGAACGTGGGCGTCACCGCGATCAGCCCGTCGGCTCGGGTCACCACGTCGAGCGCGCCCTGGAGCTCCGGTGCCGGGTAGCCGCTGACCAGGTTGTCGACCAGGTCGTGCGCGTGGGCGCGGACCTCGACCACTCGCAGCTCGACCTCGTCGCCCAACTCGCGTAGCTCCCGCTCGGCGGCCGCGGCCAGCCGGTCGGCGAGCAGCCGGCTCGACGACGGGCGGCCGAGCCCGGCGGACACCACGGCGATGGTGCGCTTCATCAGACTTTCGCCATCTTCAGTGACTGGTGCGTCGGCGCGTCGGGGATGTGCGCCGGTCGCAGCGCTGCGAGCTCCCTACGGAGCACGGGGACGACTTCTTCGCCGAGGAAGTCGATCTGCTCCAGTACCGCCTTGTGCGGCAGACCCATGCCGTCCACGTTGAACAGCTGGCGCTGATAGTCACCGAAGTGCTCCCGGAACTGCAGCGTCCGGTCGATGACCTCCTGCGGGCTGCCTACCGACAGCGGCGTCTGCCGCATGGTCTCTTCCAGCGATGGCCCGTTGCCGTAGGCCGGGGAGTTGTCGAAGAACGGGCGGAACTCGGCGATCGCGTCCTGCGAGTTGCGCCGGATGTACACCTGCCCGCCGAGCCCGACGATCGCCTGGTCGGCCTGCCCGTGCCCGTAGCGCTCGAACCGGGTGCGGTACAGGTCGATCATCCGCCGGGTGTGCTCCTTCGGCCAGAAGATGTTGTTGT
>JAOPYI010000273.1 GCA_025964675.1 Sphaerisporangium sp.
GTGCGTCGGTCGCCATCAGGCACGCCTGACGGACGTCACGGAACGTCACCAGACATCGTCGCCATCTACGACGTAGAACTGTCTGTGAAGATCTACAACTGGCGCCACTTCTGGCGGATATCGATCATCGCGCCGATGGATGCATGGTGCCGAAACAGGGGGAACATCTGGTCTCGTTCTCGCGAACGAAGCCATCCGGTTCTCGGCTGAACCCGTCCTCGGGTCCCAGGACATGGCAGGCTGGGCTCATGTATGGATCGGCGAGGGCCGGCGACCGGTGCCGGTGCCGCCACGTCTCTGTCTCACGGGAAGACGCATGCCGCCGATGAGCGAGCCGGCGATCTGCTCGGCGAAGGGCTGCCGGGCGACAGCGGCGTATGCCGTGGTCTGGAACAACCCCAAGATCCACCCGCCCGAGCGGGAGAAGATCTGGATGGCCTGCGAGGAGCATTGCCAGTGGCTCGCCGACTATCTCGACGTGCGCGGCTTCCTGCGCCGGGTGGACAGGCTGTAGGCACCGGGGGACGGACCTGCAACGGAACCGGATCGCACGGTAAGCCGGGTCGGGCAGGTCGGGATGGGTGGCTGGACCAGGTCGTAGGAGGGCGTCAGCGTGCGTTCCGTTGCAGATCCACCCCGCTGCTACGCCATGCCGTGTGCTGGCGGACATCTGAAATGGCTGGTAGGCGGTCTTGAAAGTGCTGGCTGGTGACCAGGGTTTGTGCCGGCGGGCGGACAGCTGAGTGCTAGCGGACAGCGAATGTGCGGGTTTCTTGGTGGAGGAGATGGTCGAGCCGGGGCCGTGTGAGGTGCGGTCCCCAGCTCGAGTGTGCCTTTTGAGCGGTGCGCCCTGGCAGGGCCAGGGCACACCTAGATGATCTAGTCCTGACCGGCCCGGTCGGCCCCGGACCCGGCAGCGACCGCCGAACCGGGCGTGACGGCCGAACCGGATGCGACCGCCGGGCCGAAGGGTGGACCTGCGGCCGGTTCGAAGACGACCCGGGACCGCAACTGCCGGAACCCGGTCCGTTCCAGTTCCGCCAGCACCGCCACCCGGTGGGCGTCCACGTCGGCAAGCACCTCCCGGGCGCCGCCGGCGGCCAGCACCCGGACCGCCTCGGCCAGCAGTTCAGCCCGGACAGCCTGGTCGAGCAGGCCGAGGTAGGCGATGAGCGGGTAGCAGGCCTGCCCGGCCGTTGCGACCAGGCCGACCGGCTCCCCGGCGTCCAGCGCGATGCGCCAGTCCCCGGCCGGGCCGGTCAGCCAGGCCAGCGGGTCGGTGGCCAGGTCAACGCCGCCGACCGCCCGCGCCATTTCCATGCCGGTCAGCACGTCCGGCCTGGCGATCCGGGCGACCAGGGCGTTGATCTCCGCCGCGTCGGCGGCCGGGCGGAAGGTGTACCGCCCGGAGTCCGCCGGCAGCGGCGTGCCCGTCCAGGAGCATCTCAGCCGCTCTCCCCGTTCGACCAGCCCGGCGAGCCGGGCCGCCGCCATCGGCGCCTTGATCACGGCCAGCACCTCCGGCCGGCGCCGCCAGTGCGCCGGCATGGAGGCGTAGTACAACCGGGGACCGCCGAGTGCCTCGTGGGCGGCGCGCAGCAGCGCGGCACCCACCTCCGGCTCGGCGTCCAGGTCGAACCTCTCCAGCCAGGGGGCACCTGTAGCACCCGGCGGAAGGACCCAGGCCGCCCGGCCGACCACTCGGCCGGCTCGCAGGGCGACCCAGGTGTTCTCGGGCCGGTAGCCGCCGCCGGCGATCCCGTCGGCGTAACCGACCTGGCGCAGCTGGGGCAGCGGATCGGGCATGGAGTCGAACAGATTTTCCTCGCCCGCGACGAGCGGACGGATGACCAGATCAGTCATAGGTTGATCCTCCGGAAAGCAAGCGCCCCGGGGTCAGATCCGCGTGGACGCCGGAGCGCGGAAGGGGCGCAGAACATCGGACATTGTTCTGACCTCCTCCCACCTCGACGGCGTGCACAAAATCTACGGGACGCACTCGCCCGCCGCAACACGATTGATCATCTAGTTTGGCTAGACACCCTTGGAAACTGCGGGCTCCGCACCCGACGAGACCATGGACTTCGGCCCAGGCGTCTACAACGGTGGCTATGTCGCCTTCCTCGCCTCCAGTGACGCGTCGTATGTCACCGGGGGCGTCAGGACCGGATCCTTCTTGCGCGGCCCGGCCAGCGTCATGGTGTCCGGGTTGAGGAACCGGTGGACAGCCGTTGGCGCTGAGAATGATCATGGCGGGTAGTCGTCGTTCTCCCTCCTTCGGAGTGGGCTTGCTCGGCTCTCAGGTAGGTGGTGGGGCTTGAGTAACAACGAACGGCCAGTGGCGTAGCGGGCCCAAGATCGCGCCGCCTCCTTGCTGATTCCTGACTGCGCCCAGCCGGATGTGCCGTCTGTGGAACGGCTGGTCAGCGGGTGCCTGCCAGGGTTGGACGCGCCGGCGCGAGCCCGTCCAGGGTGAGAGTGATGAGTCGATCGGCGCCTTCGAGGGACATGTGTTCGCGCAGCCACGCGGCGGCCGTGGTCAGGGCGGTCAGGTCCGCGCCGGTCGCGTCGGCGCGTACGATGCCCGACTCCCGTGCCCAGGCGATCAGCCGTTCGCCGATGTCGGCCATGCGCAGGCACGAGGTGTGCAGTTCCGAGGCCTCGTCGTCCAGGCCGCTGGCCAGCAGGGAGGCCAAGCCGCTGTAGGTGGCGGCGTGCGCCGTCGCCGCGCGTACCCAAGTGGCGAGCGCGTCCGGCGTCTGGTGGGCGAGGAGCCCGTCGCCGAGTTCGAACAGGGTCTCGTTGCGCTCCCTGAGCAGCGCGCCGACCAGGACGCGGCGGCTCGGGAAGTGGCCGTAGAGCGTGCCGATGGCCACACCAGCGCGGCGGGCGATGCTCTCCAGTGAAGCGTCGACGCCGCGTTCGCGGAAGGCGGCGTCGGCCTCAGCCAGAAGGCGGTCGTAGTTGCGGCGCGCGTCAGCGCGAGGTCGTCGGCTAGTGCTCAAACGATACATCCCTAGCAATTCGAGGCAGCCTCGATATAAGGTTCTTGAGGCAGCCTCATCTTAACCCTGAGGAACTCGCTCCGTCGTGAAAGGACTAATCATGATCTTGGTGACTGGAGCAACCGGGTCCATCGGCACACATCTTGTACGCCGCCTGCTGGACGACGGCACGCCCGTCAAGGCGATGGTCCGCGACGAGGCCAAGGGGAAGTCGCTGGAATGCGACCTCGTCGTCGGCGACTTCGACAACCCCGGCTCCCTCGCCACCGCCATGGAAGGGGTGGACCGGCTGTTCCTCAACGCGGGGGGAGCCCAGCCAGTGGACGGTGAGCAGCCGATGATCTGCCAGCAGAAGGCCGCCATCGACGCGGCGCGCGCGGCCGGCGTGTCCAAGGTGGTGAAGGTGTCGGTCTGGCACGCCCACCAGGGCGGGCGGCTCGCCGAGGGCGCGCATTGGGAGATCGAGCACTACGTCAAGGCATCCGGGCTCGGCTGGTCGATGCTGCAACCGAGCGGGTTCATGCAGAATTTCATAACCGGAGCCGGCGCCTTCACCGCCGACGGGAAAATCGTTGACGCATACGGCGGCGCCCCCGTGTCGTACGTCGACTGCTACGACATCGCTGCCTGCGCCGCCGCCCTGCTGACCGGGCCACACGGCCTCGGCGAGACGTACGTGCTGACTGGGCCGCAGGCGCTCACCCACGCCGAGATCGCGCGGGACCTTTCGGCCGCGCTCGGCCGGACCGTTGGACATGTGGAAGTGTCCCCCGACGGACTGGCCGCAGCGCTGCGTGCGCGGGGGCTGCCCGCCACGTTCGCCGACGACGTCGCAGCGCTCTCCCGGCAGGTGGCGACCGGTTCGCTGGCAGCCACGACGAGCTCGGTGCGGGATCTCACAGGCCACCCGCCTCGAACGTTCGGCGAGTTCCTCGCCGCCAACGCGCAGGCCCTGCGAACCGGCCTGGTCTCCGCGTCCGCCTGACGGTGCGGTGTCTGATGCCGTCACTGAACAGCAGGTATGTCTCGAATCCAGGCACACGCGATCGCATCCAGGTCAGGTGAGCGGTTGCGCCGAGCGGGATCCTGTTCCGCGAGTGCGGCGGCGGCTTCGGTGCTGGGCTGGACCCAATTAGATGCCGAGGATGCGCAGGTTCCGGGGGCCGGACAGGGCCATGAGCATGGAGGCTGACCAGCCCGGAAGATCGCCGAGGCGCTGATGCGGAGCGAGGCCGTCTCGAAGAACCGCCCGGCGGATCTGATCAACATCGCGCTGGAGAAGGTCGTCGAGGCCGGGCTGGAGCTGCCGGGCTTCACCACGCTGGACGCGCTCGCGGCGAAGGTCCGCACCGAGGTCGAGCTGCGCTACCTCTCGGACGCCCCACTGGGCCGGCGGGTCACCGCGGCCAACGACGTGTTCCGGATCGTGCGGCTATAGATTGCCGGACGCTCTGACGAAATGTGACAGCGGTATCGGCGACCGGCTGGTGCGCCGGACGCCGATACCCGTCAGGTCAGGCCGGTGACGTGCCAGCCCGGCCGAGATGCCTGGCGAAGAACCGGACCGCACTGTCGGCCTCGAACCTGGGCAGCTCCTTATGCCTGCCCGCGTTGGCGTGCAACGTCTTTTCCTTCGAGGCGAAGGCGTCGAACAACGCGAGACCGGATTGGCGTGGGATGTGCTCGTCGTCCCACTGGAGCACGAACTCGACCGGAATGGTGATCTGCATCGCCGTCTCAGCCAGGGACTCGTGCCAGAAAATACCGAAGACCGCGGCGGTGATCCTGGGTTCGATCGCCGTCAACGGCACCCCGATCGCGGTGCCCATAGTCAGGCCGAAGTAACCGACCGGCCCTTCGGCGCCGATCTCCGGCAGTTTCTGGAGGGCGTCCAGGGTCGCCTGCCACTCCGGCACGGCACGGTCCGCCAGGTGGGCGTTGTAACGGACGACGATCGGGCCGACTGGCTCGCCCGCCGCCATCGCCTGCTGTAGCTCGGCGATCTCCCGCTCGTCGACCGCCGTACGCGGCCGGCCGCCGTGACCGGGCGCGTCGATGCTGGCGACGTTGAAACCGCAGTTGGTCACGAAGCGGTGTGCACGGCCCACCATTCCCGGTGCCTTCTTGTGCGTGCCGCCACCGTGACCCATCAGCACCAGAGGCGTGCGATCGGAGCCGGAAGCCGGCGACCAGAGCACGCCGGTGACCTCACCCACAGTGAAGTCGCGTTCGACGACACCGTTCGACGATGTCTCCGCAGTGAAATGCATAGGTTGTTGCCTTTCGGGAGTGCCTTGTTGTTGAGGCGCTCCCGGCGACACCTACGTCAACCGCGCCATGAAGAAGATGGGGAGCACCCACTGGATACAGCGTTCATGGGTCTCACCTCCTCGCGTGTGTCACGGCCTCCCGGAAACTATCAGCCTGAACGTCGTCCCGCCCAACCCTTTTTCCTGCCGGCCAACTGTGTGTTCCAGCCACACGTTCCAGCGTGAGCGACAGTTTCCGACGCACTCAGCCGGGATGGTTCCCATGGACCCGTCGATGCCTGGATCACTCATCAGGTGCGTCCTCCATGATCACGAGTTACACCGTTGACTCGACGGACCCACCGGCCATACCTCGGGAAGGAAGGAACCGATCCGTGCATGACTTCAGGAGCGAGACTGGCTTGTATCGGCGCCGTAGCGTAGTCCGTCGATGAGGAGCGCGACCATGCGTTGGCTGTACGCGACTCCCTCGTCCGCCACGGGCAGGCACAGATTGGCGACGGCGTGCAGGAGGTCCTTGGGGCTGATGTCGGTACGAATCTCGCCGCTGGTTGTCGCGGCTTCGAGCAGTGACCCGAGGGTGGGTCCGAGTCGCTGCATGAAGTAGCCGGGCAGGGCGTCGAACGCCGGATCGCCCGAGTGAAGGGCTGTAGCGAGTCCTCGTTTGGTCGCGAGGAATTCGGTGTACCGGTGGAGCCACTTCGCGAGTGCTACTCCTGGCTCGTGTGCTGCGGTCAGCGCCGGGGCCGCGTCGGCGCAGGCATCCACCTCGCGCTGAAACACGGCCTTGACCAGGTCCGAGCGCTGTGGGAAGTGCCGGTACAGCGTTCCGACTCCGACGCCGGCCAGATCGGCGATCTCCTTCGCGGGGGCGTCCACGCCTGACGTGCCGAAGACGGCCTTCGCTGCCTCAAGTAGGGAGTCGATGTTGCGTTGCGCGTCGGCGCGCAGCCGACGCGGCGCGCGTTCGAGTGCGCCCGGACCCGCCGAGCCGGTCGAGTCGACTCCGGTCGGCGCCGTGTTCTCCGTCACGACACTCCTTCGCTTGCATAACCGGAAAGTCTTTCCGTATAGTTCCGGAAAGAAGTTCCGCTTCGGTCCAGGGTACGGCACGAAGAGCGCCGACCCCGCCTCGACCACAACCTCAGGAGAAACCGTATGCAGTACCGCACCCTCGGCCGGACCGGCATCAAGGTCAGCCCCTACGCGCTCGGCGCCATGATGTTCGGGGCCATCGGCAACCCCGACCACGACGACTCGATCCGCATCATCCACAAGGCCCTGGACGCGGGGATCAACTTCGTCGACACCGCCGACGCGTACTCCCGCGGCGAGTCAGAAGAGATCGTGGGAAAGGCGCTCAAAGGGCGTCGCGACGACGTCGTCCTTGCGACCAAGCTGCATCTCCCGATGGGCGATGATCCCAATCAGCGAGGCAACTCAAGGCGCTGGATCATGACCGCGGTCGAGAACTCGCTGCGTCGCTTGCAGACCGACCACATCGACCTCTACCAAATCCACCGACCGGACCCCGACACCGACATCGAAGAGACGCTTTCGGCGCTCTCGGACCTGATCCACAGCGGTAAAGTCCGTGCGATCGGGTCGTCCACGATGCCCGCCTCCGACCTCGTCGAAGCCCAGTGGGTGGCCGAGCGGCGCGGCCTGGAACGGTTCCGCACCGAACAACCGACCTACTCGATCCTCAACCGCGGCATCGAAACCGAGGTGCTGCCCGTCGCCCAACGCTACGGGATGGGCACGCTGGTGTGGAGCCCGCTCGCGAAGGGAATGCTCACCGGGCGGATCCGCAAGGGTCAGCAGACCGACCTCCGCCGCGCCACCCTCCTCACGAGTTTTAGTGACGAGCGTCGGCTCGACGCCGTCGAACAGATCATTCCGCTCGCCGAAAAGGCGGGCTTGCCGATGACGCACCTCGCGATGGCGTTCGCGATCGCCCATCCCGGCGTGACCAGCGCGATCATCGGGCCGCGCACGATGGCGCAACTCGACGACCTGCTCGCCGGCGTCGACGTCACGCTCACCGACGAGATCCTCGACCAGATCGACGAACTCGTCCCACCCGGCACCGACGTCGGCACGCCCGACCAGTCCGCCTA
>JAOPYI010000293.1 GCA_025964675.1 Sphaerisporangium sp.
TGCCATCTGCTCGACCGCGGCTAGACCCGCCGCGGGAGGCATGAAGTCGTCCCAGTCGCGGTGGAGGGCGTCCAACCAGACCAGCCCGGCCACGTCCTGCGGGTACAGCTGCGCGAACCGATGCGCGTAGAAGCCGCCGAGGGAGTGCGCCACCAGCACGTATGGGGAGGCGATGTCCTGGGCGCGCAGCAGCTTGTGCAGTTCCGTGGCGACCGCGGCGGCGGTGCGCGGCAGCGGGAGCGGGTCGCTGTAGCCGGTGCCGCCACGGTCGTACACCACAGCGGTGGTGAACTGCGAAACCCCCTGCTGGACACCGAAGTAGTCCAGGCCGACCGCGCTGGCGCCCGGCAGGAACACGACGGCTGGTCCGCCGCTGCCCGACCGATGCACGAAAATGCGACGGCCGTCGATCTCCTGGAACCCTCCGATCGGCGGAGCGAGCCGAGCCGAGGAAGTGATGTTGTTCATCATGCGACAATGCTCCAACCCTGACGCAGGGTCAGGGTCAACGGAGCCGCGCGACCTTGCGCGAGAGTCCTTTCGGGCATGATCGCCGGCTACATCTCTGGCATGAAAGCGTCTTCGAGCCCCGCCAGGCGATGCGCGATGTCGGCGGTCTGCCGATAGCCTGCCTTGTACAGGGAGAACATCTCGTCGTACTGGGCCTTGGCGGCCTGGTCCGGCCGCACGCTGGTCGAGTGGTCGATGGTCGAGACGGCCTCGCTGAGCGAGGCGAAAACGCCCACGCCCACCGCGGCTCGGAGGGCGTCGCCCAGGCTCGCACCAATGGTCTGCGAGGGGATCCACTGTTCGACGCCGCACACGTCCGACACGATGTGCATGAGCAGATCGTTCTTCGTTCCGCCGCCGACCGCCAGCACGCGGGTGACGGGGAATCCTTCCGCGAGCAGTGCTTCGAGGTTGTGCCGAATCCCGTAGGCGATCGCCTCCAGAACGGCGCGGCACAGGTCGGACCGGGTGTGGCGCAAGGTGAGACCGATGAACGCCCCGCGGGCCGCCGGGTCGAAGAACGGCGTCCGCTCGCCCGCGAAGTAGGGAAGGGCCAGCAGACCGCGGGAACCGGGAACGGATTCCCGCGCCAGCGCGACGATGTCGCCGTAATCGAGCTCCGACCCGTCATCGAGGCGGCGGCCGAGCAGGTCGCGCAGCCAGGTGATGAGACCACCGGACGTGGCCATGCCTCCAGCGACGGCGTACGTGCCCGGTTCATGAAAGTGGGACGGCCAGAAGCGGGTGCTGGCGGAGGGAGCGTCCGTGCGCAGGATGAAGAACGTGCTGGTGCCGTACATCACCATCAGGTCGCCGGGCTGCCGCATCCCGGCACTGAGCGCCTCCGCCGCCGCGTCGGCGGTCCCCGCGACCACAGGCGTTCCTGCGGCGAGGCCGGTCGCGCGAGCCGCCTCCCGCGTGACCTCTCCGACGACCTCGCACCCCCAGGCCAGCCTTGGGAGCAGCGAAGGCGGGCACAGCTCGGCGGCGGAGTCGGACCAGCGCGTTCCTGAGGCATCGATCAGCGGAGCGTATGCGGCGGAGGCGTCGTAGACATCGATCACCGACTGGCCGGTGAGCCTACGGACGACATAACCCTCCGCGCCGAGCACGCCTCGCGTCTTGGCCCAGACCTCCGGCTCATGGCGCTGCAGCCACCGAATCTTCGGCGCGACCGACTGCGAACTCAGGCCCCTGACACGGTCATCGGTGCCGTCGAACCGGGCGATCAGCTCGCCGATCTCCTCGGTGGCCCTGGTGTCGATTCCATAGAGGATTCCGGGTCGCAGCGGCACCCCGGCCGCATCGACAGGCAGCACGCAGGGAGCGATGGCGCTCACGCCGATCCCGGCGATCCGGTCCGGTGCCACACCGGAGCGCTGGAGAAGTGAAGAGGTGAGGACACGGAAGTCGTGCCACCACACCCCGTCCGCGTCCTGCTCGAAGAAGCCGGGACGCGGCATCTGGACGCCGTGCGCGACGCTCGCCTCCGCGACGACGACACCCGCGCCGTCGACCAGGGCGCCCTTGGATGAGGAAGTCCCGATGTCGATGCCGAGGGTGTAACGCTCCATCGCCAGGACCGTCATGGGCAGCCTCCTAGAAAGCGAACGCTCCGCGCTCCAGCACTGTGCGCCCGTCGATCAGGACGGCGCCTTCCGTACGAAGGTCCTTGACGATGTCCCAGTGGATCGCCGAGACGTTGGTCCCTCCGCATTCCGGATACGCCCGCCCGAGCGCGATGTGAACGGTACCCGCGATCTTCTCGTCGATCAGGATGTCGTTGCAGAAACGGTCGATATGGGGATTCGTGCCAATCCCGAACTCGCCGATCGCTGTCGCGCCCTCGTCGGTGGCCAGCACCGACCGCAGGAAATCCTGATTCGTCTTACTGGTCGCTTCGACGAGCGTCCCATTGTCCCAACGCAGGGTCACGCCCTGGATGAGACGGCCGCCGAAGACAGCGGGATGCTCAAACGTGATCACGCCGTCCACGGTCTCCGTGACAGGCGCCGTCATCAGCTCGCCGTCGGGGTTGTTCGTCCCGCCGGCACCGACCACCCACGAACGGCCCGCGATGGAGAAGCGGAGATCGGTGCCGCGCCCGACGATCCGCACCGACCGCGCGTCACGGATGTTGTCGATCCATCCCTGCCATTCCGCGGCCGCGGCCTCCCAATCGAGCAGGCAGGCGCGGAAGAACATCTCCGTGATGTCGTCGAGGCTGGATCCGGCCTGCTCCGCGAACGCCTGGTTCGGCACCCGGACGAGGGTCCAGCGAGTCTTCCGCCAGCGCAAGGACGAGATGACCCCCTGAGCGGCCTGGTTGACGGCGAGCCGGTCAGCCGGGATGTCGTAGTGGATGTCGAGGGGGAATGCGCCGCGGAGGGCGATGTACACGTCCGCCCATTCCATACCGTGAGCCTCGACCTCCGGAACCCACTCGAGCTGCTCGGGAGTGCCGAGCCGCAGCAGCGATTCCCGGAGGGTCTCGGAAAGGAACTGCACCTGCGGAAAGGCGCCGGCGCGGATGCAGGCCTCGTACACCCCGCGCGCCAGGGGGAAGGACTCGATCTCTCCCATGGCGATCATGACGCGCTCGCCGGGCTGGACCTTGGTCGCGTGACGGACCAGGTGGGCGCCGAGTTCGAACCAGCGGGGGTCGTCGGCCGACACGAGGTTCGTCATGGAACCAGCGTCTCCCGCGCGGCCCTTGCGTTGGCGGTGAGTTTCGCCACTCGCGACTCGTCGACCTCGTTCCAGATGTAGCCGTCGCGCTTGAAAGCCGTGCCGATGACGGCCCCGTCCGCGACCGCCAACTGCTGGGCCACCGTCTCGGCGGTGACACCGGTGTTCGCGAAGACCGGTGTGTCCGGCACCGCCGATTTGACCTCGCCGAGCGTTTCGGTGCTCGTCGTGGCCCCCGCGGTAAGCCCCGACACGCAGAGGGCATCCGGGCGCGTGTTGAAGACGGTGGAGCGCGCGATCGAAGCGATGTCGCGGTCGGCGAGGTAGACGGCGGACTCGGGGACGATGTTGTACAGCAGGCGGACGTCCTGGCCGTCCACCGCGCGACGGTGCCGCGCGACGCGGCCGCTGTCGGTATTCCACAGGCCGTAGTCGCTGGCGTACACGCCGGAGAAGATCTCGCGGACGAACCGGGCACCGGTACCCACGGCGAGGTCGATCGACGCGGTGGGATCCCAGAGCACGTTGACCCCGAACGGCACAGTGATCTGTGAGGACAGTTCACCGATGATCCTGGCCATGGTGATCGCCGTGATCGGTTCCGTCTTCAACAGGTACGGCAGGCTCGCCTCGTTGGAGAACATGACGGCGTCCACCCCGCCGTTCTGCAGCGCCCTGAGATCGCGCCGCGCGGCTTCCAGAACCCCTTCGACACCCGCTTCCGGGTCGTAGCCGGGATCGCCCGGCAACGCGCGGAAATGACACATCGCGATAACGGGCTTGGACACGCCGAAGACATCTTTGATCCAGTTCATTCTTCCCCTACTTTTCTGTGAATCCCAGGTGGTCAGGAGGCGACGACGACTTTCACGCCCGCTGCTTTGAGCGCGGCCTGAAGTTGCCCGGACGGCTCCTCGTCGGTGACGAGCATCGCGACGGCTTCAAGGCCGGCGATCCGCGCGAATGCGATCTGGTCGAATTTGCGGGAGTCGGCGACGAGGATCACTTCCTTGGCGGAACGGATCATCGCCTGCTTGACGAGGACGTCGTCCCAGTTGTACTCGGAGAGCCCGAACGCCGCGTCGATGCCGCCGACGGCGAGGATCAGCCGGTCCACCGACAGCTCGCTGAAGGCGTGTCTGGCGAGTTCTCCGATGAGGGACGCTTCGCCGGGGCGGGCGATGCCCCCTGCCACGATCAGGCGGATGTCCGGTTCGTCGACCAGCAGCCCCGCGATCCGCAGCCCCGGCGTGATCACCGTCAGATTCCTGCGTCCCTGCAGGTTCCGCGCGACTTCGAGACAGGTCGAGCCGGTGTCGATGGCCACGCTGTCTCCTTCCGCGATGAGGCCGGCCGTGAGCGCGCCGATGTTCTTCTTGACCTCGCTGTTCTCGGTCGTGCGAACCATGTACGGCGGCTCGTAACTTCGCCCCCGGCCGGCGACGGCGCCTCCGTGTACCCGGCGCGCCAGGCCTAGCCGTTCCAGTTCGAGCAGGTCACGGCGGATCGTCATGGGCGACACCGCGAAGCGTTCGGCGAGGTCGACCACCGTGACCGAGCCGACCTCTGCGAGGTCTTGCAGGATCTGTGACCGGCGGACCGCGGACTTCATGGCCGGCTCTCCCTCGCGGCCGCCGCCGGTTCGGGGACGGGGTGCCCGGGCTCCTTGGTGTCAGATACCCGTCGCCCGCGGCGGAAGCGCTGGTAGGAGATCCGGCTGGCCGAGACGACGGCCAGGAGCAGCACCCCCCAGGCGAAGTTCTTGAAGAAGTTGCTGCCGCCGGAGCCGACGAGGATCATGTTCAGGCCGGTCGACAGCATCTGCAACGTCACCAGCGAAAGCACGACTCCCGCCACCCTGCCCGAACCGCCGGCGACGGAGACACCGCCGAGCACCGCGATGAGAATGGTCAAGAGAATGTAGGAAGCCCCGTAGGTCGGGTTGGCCGAGTTCGTACGGGCCATATTGATGATGCCGGCGACTCCCGCGAGGAGACCGCTGACGGTGTAGACCGCCACGGTGACCTTGCCGTTGTTCACCCCGGAGAAGAGCGAGGCTCGCGAGTTCGCGCCGAGGAGATAGGCCTTGACCCCGAGCGGGCTGCGGTTGAGCAGCAGCCACACCGCGATGACGCAGACGATCAGGATGAGCGTGGGGACCGGCACCAGGGCGAAGGCCTGCGTGCCGAGCTGTTCCAGGGCGACGGAACCGCCGGGGACCGAGACGCCGCCGGTCAGCACCGTGGCGACCCCGCCCCACAGCGTCATGGTGGCCAGGGTCGCGAGGATGGGCGGGACCCGCAGGTAGCCGATGACGACCCCGTTGCCCATCCCGGCCAGGACACCCACGACGAGACCGACCAGGACAGCCACCAGGGTGGTCAACCCGTCGGCCGCTCCGGCGGAGGCGAGCTTCGTCGCGGACAGCGCACTGAGGATCGAGGACAGGTTGGCGACGGCGACGATGGACAGGTCGATGCCGGCCAGGATCATGGCGAGCGTCATCGCCAGGCTGAGCACGCCGAGATCGGATATCTGCAGGGCCATCGAGGTGAAGTTGCTCGCCTGCGGAAAGGTGCCGGGCTCCCATGCGGAAAGACTCGCGAGGACCACGGCGAACACGGCGATGAGCACCCGCAGATGGGGATCCGCCGGCCACAGCGTGCGACCGATCGCCTCTCGTATCCGGATGCCCATCAGAACCCTCCCGCCAGTCGCCTGCGCCTGATCGCTCGAACGGCCGGCACGATCGTGCCCGCGAGCAGCACGATGCCAACGGCGACGTTCTGCCAGGTCGTCGGGACACCGACGAGCACAAGGCTGTTCTCGACGATGCCGATGAGCAGGACCCCGAGCAGGGTGCCCGTCACGGTGCCCTTCCCGCCGGTGATGAGCGCACCGCCGAGGACCACGGCCGCGATGATCCCCAACTCGTGGCCTTGCAGGCTGACCGGGTTGGCGTTGCGCAACAGCGACGCGTTGGTCGCTCCAGCGATGCCGGCGAGGGCTCCTACCGCGGCGTACACGAAGTACCGCACCATGCCGACCCGCACACCGGACCGCTCCGCGACGACGGGGTTGTCACCCAAGGCGTAGATGGTACGGCCGAGCGTCGTCTTGTTGAGCAGCAGGGAAACCGCGGCGGCGAGCACCACCAGGATCAGGATCGAGGGATGCAGCGCGGTGGTGCCCACGCCGCTCGCCGTGTGCACGGTCGCCAGGGCGGCCTTGGAGTAGGCGATGGTGCCCTCCGGCAGGTTGAAGATGGAAACGCCGCCGAAGAAATACAGTTCCGCGCCGTAGAAGAGGCTGGAGGTGCCCAGGGTCACGATCAGCGTCGGTAGCCGGAAACGTGCGATGAAGAACCCGTTGAGCAACCCCATCACGATGCCGAACGGGAGGGCGACCAGGTACAGCACCATCGCGGAGCCGGTGAAGTGGGCGGCCACCAGTATGGTCGCCGCGACGAAGACCGACGTGTTGGCGATCGCCGGGAACGAAACGTCCACGCCGCCCGAGATCAGCACCAGCAGGACACCAAGGGCGAGGATGCCGCTGACCGTCACCAGCCGGAGGATTTCGAATACGTTCGACAGGCTCAGGAACGCCGGGTTCAGCGCCTGTATGACGGCGCAGAGGACGACGATGGCCGTCGCTACCGCGAACTCCTGCGACCGGACCGCATGGCGAAGAGCTACGGTGGTCATGCCGCCACCAGAAGCTCGTTGAGGCGCTGCTCGTCGATGTCGGCGCGCTCGAACTCGTCGCTGATGCCGCCTTCGCGCATCAGGACGATGCGATGGCATACCTCGAGCAGCTCGGGAACGTCGTCGGAGATCACGATGATGCCCATGCCGCCTGCGGCGAGTTCCCTGAGGAGCCGGAGGATCTCGGACTTGGAACGGACGTCGACACCGACGGTGGGGCCGTTGAGGATGAGGATCTTCGGTGCGGCGGACAGCCACTTGGCCAGCACGACGCGTTGCTGGTTGCCGCCTGAGAGGGTGCTCACGGCGCGGGTGACGTCCGGCGTCTTGATCTGGAGCTCTCCAACCCAGTGATCGGCCAGCTTCTCCGCCCGTTGTGAGTCGAGCAGCCCCATGCGGTTACGAAGTGAGTCCACCGTCCGGATGATGATGTTGGCGGCGATGGAGTGGTCGAGGAACAGTCCCTCGGTGAGCCGGTCCTCGGGGACGTAACCGATCCCATGCCGCATCGCCGTTCTCGGCGAGTCGAGGGTCACCTCCGCGCCGTCGATGGTGACGGTGCCGGAGGTCATGGGAAGCAGGCCGAACAGCGCCAGCGCGAGGGTGTCGCGCCCGGACCCGAGCAGGCCGGTGACGCCGAGAATCTCACCGGCCCGTAGGCGGAGGTCGACATCGTGGAAACAACCGGGCCTGCTCGCGCCCCGCACGGTCAGTACCGTGCGGCTGGAGCCGGGCACCGGAGCGACCGCGTGGGCGCCGAATTCAATCTCGCGTCCGGTCATGGCACTGACCAGTGTCCGGCGGTTGAACTCGGCCGCCGGCTGATCGGCGACCTTGACCCCGTTCCTGAGCACGACGGTGTGATCGGAGATCGCGGCGACCTCGTCGAGCTTGTGGCTGACGAAAAGGGTGGAGACGCCTTCGGCCTTCAGCCCGACGATGATGTCGAGCAGCACGCGCACCTCCTTCTGGGACAGCGCCGTCGTCGGCTCATCCATCACGATCAAGCGCGCGTCCTTGGCCAACGCGCTCGCGATGGCGATCAGCTGCCTGTCGACCATCGGAAGATCTCGCACAAGCGCGTCGACGTCGATGCTCACGCGCATCCGATCGAGCACCTTCTGTGCCGCCTCCCTCGCCTTCGCGCGCCGGAACCAGCGCACCCTGCCGCTGATCTGGCTGCCGAAGACGATGTTCTCGGCGACGGTGAGATGAGAGAAGAGCGAAAAATCCTGGTAGATGACCTGAAATCCCGCGCGAATGGCATCAGGCGGCCTGAACGAGTCCCGAGGCAAGCCGTCGATGACCATCTCACCGGACGTGGGGGCGTGCACACCCGCGAGGATCTTGATGAGGGTGGACTTTCCCGAGCCGTTCTCACCGACAAGGCAGCAGACCTCGCCCTGCGCGATCGACAGTGACACGCGGTCGAGCGCGTGGACACCGGCGAATTCCTTGCTGATCTCTCGCAGCGTCACCAGCGCTGCCGTCATGAGCCACTCCTGTCGCCAGATGGGAGGTTCGGGCGGAGGTCGCCCTTCCGGAACACACCGGATGGGCAACCAGCGGGCTAGAAGTTGTACTGACCCATATTGGACTTGGTGATGTCCACCCAGCCGGAGCCGTAGATCGTCTTGCCGTTGAGGGTGACGTTGGTGTAGCCCGGGACGCCGAGGTCGGTTCCGGTCGTGATCTGCTTGCCCTGCAGCACGAACTGGGCGACCTTGTTGCCGACGTAGCCGTGATCCGCAGGGTCCCAGGTCGAGATCTGGGTGATCGCGCCGCTCTTGAGGAGGTCGCCGGCGTAGGAAACGATGCTCGTGCCCATCACGGCGATCTTGCCGGTCAGCCCGGCCTCTTGCACCGCTTGCCCCGCGCCTACCACGTCGTACGCGTCCGCCCCCAGCACGCCGCCGAGATCGGGGTACTTCTGCATCAGTTGCTTCATCTCGGCGTAGGACTTGGACTGGTCCGAGCCGGTCACGTTGATGTCACCCACCATCTGCATGTTGGGGTATTTCTGCTTCTGGTGGGCGATCGCGGCGTTCGTCCACTCCATCTGGGACTGGCTGTTGAGAGCGCCGACGAACATGCCGTACTTGCCCTTCTCGCTCATGCTCTTCGCGAGTCCGTCCATCATGTGCTCGCCGTACGCCTTGTTGTCGAAGGGTTCGACGTCGTAGACCGCGTTCTTGACACCAGGCGACTCCAGCGCGACGACCGGGACGCCCTGGCTCATGGCCTGCTTCATCACGGACTCCGCTGTGGAGACCTCGATCGGATCGATGATCAGCGCGTCCGGGTTCTGCGCGAGCATGTCCTGGGCCACCTGGTTCTCCTGGGCGGGGTCCGCTTCGGAGGGGCCCTGCTCGAATGCCGAGATGCCGGTGTCCTGGCCGAACTTCTTGACGCCGACTTCCATTCGCTTGAACCAGTTGAAGCCCATGGACTTGACCACGGTGCCGAACTTCAACGAGGAGGCGCTCTTGCCCGCGCCTTTCCACGTTGGCGCACCGGACGTTGCACCGGGAGTTCCAGCGGTCGCGCCGGGGGCGGCGGTCGTGCTCGAACACGCGGCGACTGAGATCGACAACGCGGCTGCGAGCGCGCAGGCCGTGACACGAGACCTCTTCATGACAGAACCCTTCAATGAGGCCAGAAGGTGATCGCTCGAACACCAAAAATGTTGCTTTGTGCGAGTGAGCGGAACCTAGCAACGGCCCCTGAGGGGTGTCAATGACGAAAGGACAAGATCAGTCGGCGGCGAGGTGTCATGTATTTCCAGGCGATATCTATTGCGTTTCGATTCGATTAAGAAAACGTTCACTCGCCGGTCAAACGAACATTCGCGGCCTAACTGAACACCGTGGTGAAGGTCGAGAGCAAAAAACGTGCCCCACGTAAAATCTCCGGTAATTGGTCGGGGGACGCATCAGCAACCATGCCTCCATGCCGCCGACGCGTCAGAACGCCGAGCTGAAGTCGCCGCCGCTGCCGTACGCGGGGCGATCACTGGCCGAGCACGAAGGCTCCGAGGCCGGAGGGGCTCATCCGTTCAGGACGAGCCCCGTCTACTATGAGCCGGTCCCCGGCGGTCAGCCGGCGCCGGGCACCGTGACGTTCTGCTCCTTGAAGTCGTAGCCGTTCTTGGAGGCGTCCTGTTGCAGGCCGTCCATGGACCTCTTGCCGGCGTCGAGGTCGGCCTCCGTGGCGGTGCCGCCCTTCAGCTTGTCGGTGAGGCTGGTGAACTTGCTGCTGACGCCCTCGACGGCCTTGCACAGAGTGGGGTTGGCCACGGCGAAGCCCTTGGCGACCTTCAGCTCGTGCAGGGCGAAGGCTCCCGCCACCGCCGCCTTCAGGAAGGTCCGCGTACGCTTCTCAGCCCCGGCGTTGAAGCCGCCGCTCCGCAGGGGCTTGTAGATGTAGCGATGGAAGGCCCCGAGCGCGAGGCCCGCGTGCAGCGCGAAGCGGGTCTTGGCGAACGGCTTGGCGTTGCCTCCCGTCGGGCACTCGGCGTTGTACTCGCTCTCAGTGCCCGCGGAAGGCGCCGCACCCGCCGCCTGGCTGGTCGCGACCGCCCCCTCGGGCGTCATGCCGGCGGTCTTGTTCCCGCCGCAGCCGCCGAGCAGCGCCACCGCCAGGAAAGCCGCCGCAGCCGGTACGGCAACGGCTCGCGGACTCCGTACAGCCACTTCTACCCCCATGGAACTTCGCGCGCGACGGTCCGCACCTCTGTGGGGGCATCTCAGATGCTGGACCACGCCAGGTGTACAGCTCGTCGCCGTTCGACGTGACCTTCCTTACTTTTCCCCATGTAGTGCTTTCGACACTCTCTGTAACCGTCGCTTTGCATGAAGCACCCCACGACCACCTGGCCGATCCTCCCGAGGCCCTGGTCGGCTTCGGGCTCGCCGGGATCGAGCAGGAGACGCCGGCGTCACGGGGAGGCGGGGCGGCCGAGACCAGGCGGGATCTTGGAGGCGGCGGCCCGGTCCAGCAGGAACAGCGTGCGCCGCCGCCCTCGCGCACCGGCCGCAGGCACCTGGACCGGCCCGGACTCCTGGAGGGCCAGGCGTACGGCTCCGGCCTTCTCCTCGCCCGCCGCGATCACCCAGACCTCGCGCGCCGCCCTGATCGTGGGCAGCGTCATCGAGATCCGGGTCGGCGGCGGCTTGGGCGCACCGTGCACAGCAACGACGGGACGCTCGTCGTACAGGGCGGGCATCCCGGGGAACAGCGACGCCACGTGGCCGTCCGGGCCGAGACCGAGCATGAGGATGTCGAAGGACGGCACCGGGCCGTGGTCCTCGGGCCTCGCGGCCCTGCGAAGCTCGCCGGCGTAGCGCTCCGCCGACTCCTCGGCGGTGAGACCCGAGTCGGGCCCGAGCATGGGATGCACCCGGGCCGGGTCCACGTCGACGCGGTCCAGCAGGGCCTCGCGGGCGCCCGTCTCGTTGCGCTCGGGATCGCCGGTGGGCAGGAAGCGCTCGTCACCCCACCAGATGTCCAGGCGCGGCCACTCCACCGCGTCGTGCGCCGGGGTGGCGGCCACCTCGGCCAGCGTGGAGATGCCCATGCCGCCGCCCGTCAGCACCAGGTGCGCCGACCCCTTGGCCGCCTGCGCGTCGGTCAGGCCGGTGATCAGGCGTGCGGCTACGGCCTTGGCCAGCACGTCGGCGTCCCGGTGGACGAGAACCGAGGGAACACTCACGAGAAGAACCGTCCTTCTATTGCGGAAGTGCCCGGCACCGGCCCACGACCAGAGATTTCCGGGAACGGGGGTCACTGCCGGGCTGATAGATGAGGCCAGTGCCGGGGTCGCCGGCTCAGGTCGGGTTCGGGCTGTCGACCGGGCCCCGGCTTTCCCGCTCAGCGCCGGGTCGCCGGAGTCAGAGACCGTCGTACTGCGCGACGCCCCTGATGGTCTCCTCGTACACCTCGTCGGGGTCGAGACGCCGCAGCTCCTCGGCCAGCAGGTCGGAGGTGGGCCGGCGGGCCAGGGCGACCTGCCGGTTGGGCTGCCCCGGCCGTACCAGGGTGGCGGTGCGGGAGTCATGCCGCTCCACCACCACCTCGCCGCCGTCCAGCCGCAGGCGGACGGCCGTCAGGCCGGGGCCCTTGGATTCGGTCACCCTGATCGGGGCGTCCAGCTTCTGGGAGAGCCACACGGCCAGCAGCGCCGCGCTGGGATGGTCAGGCTCGGCCTCGACGTAGCCGTCCAGGATCTTGCCGACCGGCTGGTCGAACGCCGCGGCCAGCAGGCTGCGCCACGGCGTGATCCGCGTCCATGCCAGGTCGGTGTCTCCCGGCGTGTAGCCGTCGATGCGGCTCCTGATC
The DNA here is from genome assembly GCA_025964675.1 of Sphaerisporangium sp. Taxonomy (GTDB): domain Bacteria; phylum Actinomycetota; class Actinomycetes; order Streptosporangiales; family Streptosporangiaceae; genus Sphaerisporangium. The sequence continues at coordinate 12,243 of JAOPYI010000293.1, forward strand.
GCCGCCACCGAGTCGCGGGCGGAGCGCGCGTCGGTGACGCGGCGCTGGCCGTAGCCCCCGACGGGGTCCTTCGCCGGCGCCTCGGGAGCGTCGCCGGGCCACCACACGACCACGGGGATGTCGGCGAGCAGCAGCGGGGACAGCACCGAGTCGGCGTGCTCGCGGAGCTCGCCGTACAGGCGGAGCAGGACGACCTCGCCGGTCGTCAGCTCGCCGACACGGATCTCGGCGTCGAGCCGCGTCGCCTCCTCGCGCTCCCTCGGGATCACCGCGAGGATGCGCGAGGGGTGTTCGCGGGACGCCTCGGAGGCCGCGCGGACCGCGTCGTACTGGTGGCTTTCGTCGCAGACCACCACCAGCGTGAGCACCATGCCGACGGCGGGCGCCCCGACCTGGTGCCGCAGCCGGGTGAGCTGGGAGGAGATCTCGGAGGCCGTGGTCGACCCCATGAGGAAACTGGTCACAGCGTCTCCAGAGTTCCATTGCGAAGCCCCGCGGCCGGGTTCGTGCCGCCGTTCGGGGGCCTGAAAGGCGCCTGTGGCCGGACGCTCACGTGGATCACAGTCTCCTCCAGGCGCGGCCGTCGCGCGCCATCAGCTCGTCGGCCGACGTAGGGCCTCCGGTGCCGGCGGGGTAGCCCTCCGGCTGCTCGTCGCTCTTGGCCCAGAACTCCTCGATCGGGTCGATGACCTTCCAGGAGAGCTCGACCTCGCGCTGGTGCGGGAACAGCGGGGGATCGCCGATGAGCACGTCCAGCAGCAGCCGCTCGTAGGCCTCGGGGGAGGACTCGAGGAACGCCTCGCCGTAGGCGAAGTCCATGTTGACGTCCCGGACCTCCATGGCGGTGCCGGGGACCTTGGAGCCGAAGCGCACCGTGATGCCCTCGTCCGGCTGGATCCGGATGACCAGGGCGTTCTGCCCGAGTATCTCGGTGTCGGTCTTGCTGAACGGCAGGTGGGGCGCCCGCTGGAACACCACGGCCACCTCGGTCATCCGCCGGCCGAGCCGCTTTCCCGTACGCAGGTAGAACGGCACGCCGGCCCAGCGGCGGTTGGCGATCTCGAGCTTGATGGCGGCGTAGGTCTCGGTCTTGGAGTCCGGCGGGACGCCTTCCTCCTCCAGGAAGCCCCTGACGGGCACGCCGCCCTGCCAGCCCTTGGTGTACTGGCCTCGGGCGGTGGAGAGGCCGAGGTCCTCCGGCAGGGTGACCGCCTCGAGAACCTTCTCCTTCTCCCTGCGCAGCGGCGCCGCGCCGAAGGCCGTGGGGTCCTCCATCGCGACGAGCGCCAGAAGCTGGAGCAGGTGGTTCTGGATGACGTCCCTGGCCGCGCCGATGCCGTCGTAGTAACCGGCCCGGCCGCCGACCCCGATGTCCTCGGCCATCGTGATCTGCACGTGGTCGACGTAGCCGCGGTTCCAGATCGGCTCGAACAGCGTGTTGGCGAACCGCAGCGCCAGGATGTTCTGGACGGTCTCCTTGCCCAGGTAGTGGTCGATGCGGAAGACCGAGTCGGGTTTGAAGGCCGAGTCGACGACCTGGTTGAGCTCGCGTGCGCTCTTGAGGTCGTGCCCGAACGGCTTCTCGATCACCACCCGGCGCCACGAGCCCGCGGGGGGCTTGGTGAGGCCGGTGCGCTTGAGCTGCTGGATGATGACCGGGAAGGCCTTCGGCGGCGTCGAGAGGTAGAACGCGTAGTTGCCGCCGGTGCCCCGGGTCTCGTCGATCTCCTTGAGCGCCATGACGAGGGCGTCGAAGGCCCCGTCGTCGTCGAAGGAGCCGGGGACGAAGTGGAGCCCCTCACAGATCTGCTTCCAGACCTCCTCCCGGAAGGGAGTGCGGGCGTGCTCCTTGACGGCGTCGTGAGTGATCTGGGCGAAGTCCTGGTGGGCCCAGTCGCGCCGGGCGAATCCCACCAGCGAGAACCCCGGGGGCAGCAGTCCGCGGTTGCCGAGGTCGTAGATGGCGGGCAGGAGCTTGCGTCTCGCCAGGTCGCCTGTCACGCCGAAGATCACCAGCACGCATGGGCCGGCCACCCTCGGCAACCGCTTGTCGCGGGGGTCGCGCAGCGGATTCGCCTCCATCACTTCCATCGTGGTCGCGGTGCTCGCCGCGGCCTGGGCGGCCGCCCGCGAGTCGTCGGGAGGGACATTCAGGGACTCCCCGGCGTGGACCGCGAGCTCGATCTCATGTGCCGTCGGCGACGGTACGCTCTCGGGCTCGGCCGGGCCCGCGGGCCCAGCGGGGCCCGCCGAGGACGGCTGCTCGCTGTCGTTCATCAAACCTCCCGTGCGGCGGTGAGCAGGTGCCTGACACCGGCCTCGCGATCGGTAAGGTGCAGGCGTACGGCCGGACGCCCCCGCTTGCTGAGGGCGTCGAGGTCGCCGAGCGCCTGGGCGAGCTGGAGCCTGCCCAGGGTGTACGGCTTGCCCGGCACCTCGAGGTCGTTCTCCACGGCGCCGGTGATCTGTAGGAAGACGCCGTTCTGCGGGCCGCCCTTGTGGTACTGCCCGGTCGAGTGGAGGTAGCGGGGGCCCCACCCGAACGTGATCGGCCGGTCGGTCCTGATCGAGAGCAGCCCCTGGAGGCTCGCGGGGTCGTGCGCGGCCCAGATGTCGGTGATCTCCTCGAAGGACGCCTCCTCCGGGACCGGCACGTCGAACGCGGCCTCGCGGTCGAGGAAGGCCAGGATGGCGAGGTACCCGCGGTCCGGGATGTCCTCCAGCAGCGCGGTGAGGACGCCGGGGAGGTCCTTGACGTGCTCGGGCAGGTCGCCGTAGACCTCCACCGGGCCGTCGACCAGCACCGGGGTGCCGGTCGGCAGCGGGCCGTCGCCCGCCTGCTGGAGGATGCGGGCGGTGTTCTCCTTCGACTCGGAGACGTTCGGCTGGTCGAAGGGGTTGATGCCGAGCAGCCGCCCGGCGACGGCGGTGGCGTACTCCCAGACGAGGAACTGCGCGCCCAGGGGCCCCTCGATCTGGACGTCGCCCTCGGTGTCGATCCCCGCGACGATCTCGTCGTCGGCGTCGGTGGGGTCGGTCCCGACGACGGGCAGGATGCCCTTGCCCTGCTTGCCGGTGGACTCGGCGATCAGCTGCTCGGTCCAGTCGGGCAGCCCGTTGATCTCCGACAGGCTGTCGTCCAGCAGGAGCTTGTCGCGTCCCGCCAGGGCGGCGGTGCCGAGCGCGGCGCCCAGCTCCAGGCCGGGGTTGCCCTCGCTCTCGCCGAGCCGGGGGCCGACCTCGGCGGCCTGGTCGAGCAGGCGTCCGACGTCGGCCCCGGCCAGCGCGCTCGGCACCAGTCCGAACGCGGTGAGCGCGCTGTAGCGGCCCCCCACGGTCGGGTCGGCCAGGATGACGGGGTAACCGGACTCGATCGCGAGCTGCTCCAGCGGCGAGCCAGGGTCGGTCACAACGACGATCCGGTCGGCGGGGTCGATACCGGCGTCGCGGAAGGCCTTCTCGTAGATGCGCCGGTGGCTGTCGGTCTCGACCGTCGAGCCGCTCTTGCTGGACACGACCAGGATCGTCTGCTGGAGCCGGTCGGCGAGGGCCCGGCGCACCTGGCCGGGGTCGGTCGTGTCGAGGACCGTCAGCGGCACGTCGGCCGTGGCGCAGATGACCTCGGGGGCCAGGGACGAGCCGCCCATGCCCGCGAGCACGACATGCTCCAGGCCCTCGGCGCGGGCACGCTCGACCAGCTTGGCGATCTCGGGCAGCAGCTCGCGCGAGGTGGTGGGGAGGTTCAGCCAGCCGAGCCGGACCCTCGCCTCCTCCTCGGCCTCGGGCCCCCACAGGGTGGGGTCGCCGTTGGACAGCGCCTGAGGCACGCCCTCCTCGACGAGATTCCGTACGGCCTCGGAGGCCTCCGCGGCTAGTGCCTCGTCACCGAACGATACGGACATATCCATCCTTAGAGTTTTCTCCTCGCGCGAGGGCGGGCCGGTGGTCGCCTCCGTGCGCGCACCGCGCACGGGCCCGGATGGCCGGGCACGTGGCCTACCTGGGAATCAGCGGTCGACGTCCGCCGGCGCTCAGCCGGCCTTCTTCAGCTCCGACTCAAGGGTGCCGAGCAGCTCGTTCCATGAGGTGACGAATTTCTCCACGCCTTCCTCCTCCAGCGCCTTCACCACGTCGTCGTAGTCGATGCCGGCCTGCTTGAGCGCGGCCATGGTGTTCCATGCCTGCTCGTAGTAGGGACGGACGGTGTCGCCGTTGATGTTGCCATGATCGGCGACCGCGTCGAGGGTCTTCTCGGGCATGGTGTTGACCGTGCCCGCCGTGACGAGCTGGTCGACGTACATGGTGTCGGGATAGTCGGGGTTCTTCACCCCCGTGGAGGCCCACAGCGGGCGCTGGGGGCGGGCCCCGGCGGCCTTGAGCGCCTGCCAGCGCGGGGTGTTGGTGACCTCTTCGTACGCGGCGAACGCCAGGCGGGCGTTGGCGATGGCGGCCTTGCCCTTGAGCTCGAGGGCCTCGGGGGTGCCGATCTTGTCGAGCCGCTTGTCGATCTCGGTGTCGAAACGGCTGACGAAGAACGACGCCACCGACTCGATCTTGGACAGGTCGAGCCCGTTGGCCTGCGCGAGCTCCAGGCCGGCAAGCCAGGCGTCCATGACCGCGCGGTAGCGCTCCAGCGAGAAGATCAGCGTGACGTTGACGCTGATGCCCTCCGAGAGCGCCGTCGTGATCGCGGGCAGCCCGTCGAGGGTGGCCGGGATCTTGATGAACACGTTCGGCCGGTCGACCAGCCACCACAGCGCCCTGGCCTCGGCGATGGTCTTCTCGGCGCTCTCGTTGGCGAGGCGCGGGTCCACCTCGATGGAGACCCGGCCGTCCACGCCGTTGGTGGCGTCGAAGACGGGCCTCAGCACGTCGGCGGCCCAGCGGATGTCGAAGGTCGTGATGGCCCTGACCGCCTCGCCCACGTCCACGCCGCGCGCCGACAGGTCACGCAGCTGGGCGTCGTAGGCGTCCCCCTTGCTCATGGCCGAGGCGAAGATCGTCGGGTTGGACGTGACGCCGACGACGTACTTGTCGCGGATGAGGGACTCGAGGTTGCCGGTGCGCAGGCGTTCACGGCTGATGTCGTCGAGCCAGATCGACACGCCCTGGTCGGTCAGGCGCTTCAGGTTTTCACTCATGACTAAGGTCCCCTAGTTTCCGGTTGTCTGGCCCTTGTCGGCCCCGGTCTTGGCGAGGCTGCCCTTCGCGGCGGCGGCCACACGCTCGGCGGTCAGGCCGAACTGCTCGTACAGCGTCTTGTAGGGCGCGGACGCGCCGAAGTGCTCAAGGCTCACGACCTCACCCTCCTCACCTACGAACTGCAGCCAGCCCAGGGCGATTCCCGCTTCGACCGCCACCCGGGCGCGGACCGCCGGAGGCAGGATCGTCTGCTTGTAGGCGTCGTCCTGCGCGTTGAACCACTCGACACACGGCATGGAAACCACGCGGGCCGGGATGCCCTCGTCCTCGAGAAGCTTGCGCGCCCCGACGGCGAGCTCGACCTCGCTGCCGGTGCCGATGAGGATCACGGCCGGCTGGCCGTTGGAGGCCTCCTCCAGGATGTACGCGCCCTTGGCGACCTTCTCGAAGTCGGCCGAACCCTCGTACACGGGGAGGTTCTGCCGGGTCAGCGCCAGCGCCGCCGGTCGGTCGGTGTGCTCCAGGACGGTCTTCCACGCGGCCGAGGTCTCGTTGGCGTCGGCGGGACGCACGACGTCGAGGCCGGGGATCGCGCGCAGCGCCCACAGGTGCTCCACCGGCTGGTGCGTCGGGCCGTCCTCGCCGAGGCCGATGGAGTCGTGCGTCCAGACGTAGGTCACCGGCAGCCCCATCAGCGCCGCCAGGCGTACTGCCGGGCGCATGTAGTCGCTGAAGACGAGGAACGTGCCGCCGTACGGGCGGGTGCCGTCGTGCAGCGCGATGCCGTTCAGGATCGCGCCCATGCCGTGCTCGCGGATGCCGAAGTGCAGCGTGCGGCCGTAGCGGTTGCCGGGGAAGTTCTTGGTCTGGTGCTCCTCGGGGATGAAGGACGGCTCGCCCTCCATCGTGGTGTTGTTCGACTCGGCGAGGTCGGCGGAGCCGCCCCACAGCTCGGGCAGCACCGGCGCCAGGGCGTTCAGCACCTCGCCGGAGGCCTTGCGGGTCGCCACCGACTTGCCGGCCTCGAAGGTCGGGAGCGCCTTCTCCCAGCCCGCCGGGAGCTTGCGCGCGCTCATGCGGTCGAACAGGGTGACCCGGTCGGAGTTGGCTGCCCGCCAGCTCTCGTAGGCCTTGTTCCACTCGGCGTGCAGGGCGCGTCCGCGCTTCACCACCTCACGGGCGTGCTGCAGGATGTCCTCGGGCACGTCGAAGCTCTTCGCGGGGTCGAGGCCGAGCACCCGCTTGGTGGCCGCCACCTCGTCGGCGCCGAGCGCGGAGCCGTGGATCTTGCCGGTGTTCTGCTTGTTCGGCGCCGGCCAGCCGATGATCGTGCGCAGCTTGATCAGCGTCGGGCGCTCGGTCTCCTCCACCGCGGCCTTGTAGGCGCGGTACAGCTCCTCGACGTTCTCGACGTACTCGCCGGTCTCGGTCCAGTCGACGGTGACCACGTGCCAGCCGTACGCCTCGTAGCGCTTGGCGACGTCCTCCGACAGGGCGATGGCGGTGTCGTCCTCGATGGAGATGTGGTTGGAGTCGTAGATGACGTTGAGATTGCCCAGCTTCTGGTGGCCCGCGATCGAGCTCACCTCGTGGCTGATGCCCTCTTCGATGTCACCGTCGGAGACGATGGCCCAGATCTGGTGGTCGAACGGGCTGGCGCCCTGCTCGGAGTCGGGGTCGAACAGGCCCCGCTCGCGCCGCTGGGCCATGGCCATGCCCACGGCGTTGCCGAGGCCCTGGCCGAGCGGCCCGGTGGTCGTCTCCACGCCGATCGTGTGGCCGTGCTCCGGGTGACCCGGGGTCAGGCTGCCCCACTGGCGCAGCGACTCCAGATCGTGCAGGGTCAGGCCGTACCCGGACAGGAAGAGCTGGATGTAGAGGGTAAGGCTGGAGTGCCCGGCGGACAGCACGAAACGATCACGCCCGGTCCACCCGGGATCCGAGGGGTCGTGACGCAGGACCCGCTGGAACAGCAGGTACGCGGCGGGTGCCAGGCTCATCGCGGTGCCGGGATGCCCCGATCCCGCCTTCTCCACCGCGTCCATCGCCAGCGCGCGTATGACGTCGACCGTGCGCCGATCGAGGTCGCTCCACTCAAGGTCTGGCACGAGTTCGCTGCTCAACTGCTCGATCTCCTATTGGTAATTGGCGCCGGCTCGGCTCCCCGCCCGCCCGGTCTGGTCTACCTCCCCACACCGGACCTTAACGGGTCGATCCCCTCACCGTAGATGCACCGTGCATGCAACGTGTGACCGGGGGAAAGCGGCGCCCGCGTCGATAGAACCTTGCCCCACGGAGGCCGTCTGGAACGCGATCCATCTCACGGACCGCGACCCGGATGGCCGGGCGCGGAAGGAGCCGTTCACCAGCACGGATGAAAACGTGATCCGAGCCACCCGCATCGACGGCATTCGCCCCCGATGCCGGGACCGACGACCCCCCGCACTACAGTGAGTCCTCAGCGTCGGCTCATGCCCGCAATCACGGATCCGCTCTATATCAGAGGTTACGCGTTGACCCCGCACCCGCTGGAAGCGCCTTGACGGTGCTGACTACCAAGCCACCGACGGTTCCGCTCGCAGGAGAGCGCCGATCGCCGCTCGCGACCCTGCGGGCGTACGTCGCGCTGACCAAGCCGCGGATCATCGAGCTGCTCCTGATCACCACGCTCCCGGTGATGTTCCTCGCCGCCCACGGACTCCCCCCGCTGTGGACGGCCGTCGCCATCCTGGTCTTCGGCACCCTGTCGGCGGGCAGCGCCAACGCGCTCAACTGCTACATCGACCGGGACATCGACGCCACCATGCGCCGCACCCGCCGCCGTCCCCTGGCCATGGCGGAGGTCTCGCCGAGGAACGCCCTGATCTTCGGCATCGTGCTGGGAGCCCTGTCCACCCTCGGGCTGGGCCTGGCCGTGAACTGGATGTCCGCGGGGCTCTCGCTGGCCGCGATCCTCTTCTACGTCTTCGTGTACTCCATGCTGCTCAAGCGCCGCACCTCGCAGAACGTCGTCTGGGGCGGCATCGCGGGCTGCATGCCGGTGCTCATCGGCTGGGCGGGCATCACCGGGCGGGTCGACTGGGCCCCGGTGGTCCTGTTCGGCGTGGTGTTCTTCTGGACGCCTCCCCACACCTGGACCCTCGCCATGCGCTACCGCGAGGACTACGCCGCGGCCAAGATCCCGATGCTGCCCGTGGTCGCCACCGAGCGCCGGGTCGTGCTGGAGAGCATCGCCTACACCTGGGCCACCGTGATCTGCTCGCTGCTGCTGTGGCCGATCGCCGGCACCACGCCGTTCTACGCGGTCGCCGCCGCGGCCCTCGGGGTCATGTGCCTGTGGGAGGTCTACCGCCTGCTCGGACGGGTCAACGCCGGCAAGACCGGCGTCGCCCTGCGCCCCATGCGCTTCTTCCACTGGTCCAACGCCTACTTGGCCCTGCTCTTCCTCGCCGTGGCCGTCGACTCCCTGCTCTGACGCCCGCGCGTACGTCCCTGCGTCCGGGTGGCGGCCGGTGGATCCCCGAGAAACGCGTACATATTTGACCATTTCGGTCATCCGCTGTCGCATCTTTCGGCAGAATGATCAACCGGACGTCACCCCGGCAGGCGGGTGACGGTTGAGAAGGGAAGACTGGATGCGCAGGTCCACGAAGACGATCCTCCTCGCCGCGGCACTCTCTATCGGAGGGGTGGTGGCCAACCCCGCGTACGCGGTGGCCTCCGCCTACAGCCCGGAAGGGGTGTGCGGGTCAGGCTTCGGCCGGGTCGCCGACGGCAAACGCGTGGTGAAGACCTCCTCCGGAGACGTGTTCGGGTACGTCTACCTGCTCTACAACCGCAGGACCGGCTACAACTGCGTCACCACGATCAAGACGTCGTACGTCGGCACCGCCACCTTCACCTCCGCCACGCTCAAGACGCAGACGAAGCGGGTGCGCGACGAACCCGTCCGCACGGCCAGCAAGACCGACGAGCGCAAGTACAAGTACTTCGCGGGTCCGGTGAAGCTCTACGCCAAGGGCCGGTGCGTCAAGTACTCCGGCATCATCTGGGACACCCGGCGCGACGCCGCCATCGCCACCGGCGGCCGGAGCTCGTGGGGCAACTGCGGCTGAGCCCGCAACGGAAAAGCGCGAAATCCGGCATACATCCCCTGGTCCGGCCCGGGTAGAGATCCCACGGGGGCCGCACGCGTCCGGCGGGCACACGCCGGGAGGCGCGGCGAGAACGTTGGACCAGGGGGCGCGACGGCCATGGCGGTAAGTCTCAACCTGAAGGCGTACGAGCAGGCCAGGAAGCTGGTCAAGGAGAAGAAGATCGTCCTTGATCAGCGGGCCGACTGGGACGCGCACCGGCCATCGGCTGAGCAACAGAACCAGTTCCTCGCCGACCACGGCTTCGGCGAGTACTCTAAGTGGTTCCTCGGCATCGACGACGAGCGCGACGAGAACACCAAGGACCGGTACAAGTTCCCGTACGGCGACTTCGACAAGCTGCACAAATGTGCCGTTCTCTCGGCCGAGGTCCGGGCCGCGCAGTACAACTACGAGGACATCGAGACCGCGGCCGCCCACCTCCACGGCATGCTGACCGCCCTGGAGTGAGGTCTCAGCGGCCCGAGATCAGGTTGGCCAGGCGGGCGTAGGCGGAGGTGCGTCCCATCTGCGCGTTCTCGTGGCGGTCGGCGGCGCGGAACAGCGCGTAGATCGCCTGCACGCCGATCCAGCGCAGCGGCTCCGGCTCCCACTGGCGTACCTGGCGGCCCACCCACGGCAGGGCGGTCAACTCCGTGTCGCGCCGCAGCACGAGGTCGCGGAGCGTACGACCGGCCAGGTTGGTCGTGGTGACCCCGCTCCCGACGTACCCGCCGGCCCAGCCGAGGCCGGTGGTGTGGTCGAGGTGGACGGTGGAGCACCAGTCCCGGGGCACGCCCAGCACGCCGCACCACGAGTGGTCGATCCTCGCCCCGGCGGTGGCCGGGAACAGCGTGGTCATGATCTTCCTGAGCGCGGCGACGGTCTGCGGCTGCGTGGCGCCGCGCACGTCGGTCCGCGAGCCGAAGCGGTACGGCACGCCGCGCCCGCCGATGGCGATACGGCCGTCGGCGGTCCGCTGGGCGTAGCAGTAGGCGTGCGCCTCGTCGCCGAGCAGCTCGTAGTCCCGCCAGCCGATCCGTTCCCACACCTCGTCGGGAAGCGGCTCTGTGACGATCATCGAGCTGTTCATGGGCAGCCACTGGCGGTGCTGGCCCTGGATGCTCGCGGTGAAGCCCTCAGTGGCGCGGATGACGTACTCGGCGGTGACCGTGCCCCGGTCGGTCACGGCCGCCGCCTTGCCTGCTGTCCGAGGGTGGATCTCGGTGACGGTGGTGCCCTCGAAGATGTCCACGCCCAGGCCCGTGACGACGCGGGCCAGGCCTACCGCGAGCTTCGCCGGCTGGATGCGCGCGCAGTGGGGGCTGTAGGTGGCCGACAGCGTCCCGGCGACCCGGATGCGGTCCTGCTGCTCCTCGCGGGTCAGCAGCCGCATGTCCTGCTCGGCGAAGCCCCACGTGCGGAGGTCGGCGAGTTCGGCGTGCAGGCGGCGGTTCTGCGCCGGGTTGGTGGCGACGTGCATCAGGCCGCCCTTGTGGATGTCGGCGTCGATGCCTTCGGTGCGCGCGACCTCGATCACCTCGTCGACGGCCGTGAACATGGCGTGCTGAAGATCGATCATCGCCTGCCGCCCGCGCGCGGCGGCGTGCCGCTCGCGCGATCCGGCGAACTCGGCCGAAAGCCAGCCCCCGTTGCGACCGGAGGCGCCGAAGCCGGCGAACTCCTTCTCCAGGATCGCGATCCGCAGGTCCGGCTGGGCCTTCTTCAGGTAGTACGCGGTCCACATGCCGGTGTAGCCACCGCCCACGATCACCATGTCGTACTCGCACGACCCCGGCAGCGCGGCACGGCGTTCCGGTACGCCGATCTGCCGGTACCAGAACGAGACACCGCCGTTGGCGAAGCCGTCCGTCAAAGGGGTGCCGTTCAATCCGTTGCCGCTCATATGATCTCCTCCGCCGGCCGCATGACCAGGGTGCTGTGCTTGCTGACGATCTCGCCGCGCTGGGTGCGGTACCCCGCTTGTGATCACCGCGCTCGGTGCGGTGCCTTACGACCCCCTGCGCTCGGTCATGTGAACACCGCCTCCACATCGGGATCGTCGGGGAGAAGTACCGAGTCCTCGACGCGCCAGGTGAGGGTGACCTCGTCGCCTTTGCGCACGTCGCTCAGAGCCCCCGCCTGCTCGCGTACCAGCGCGGGGGAGCCGTCGGGCAGGGTCAGCTCCAGCTTGCGGCTCGAACCGAGGTAGATCTCCCCGGCGACGGTGGCGGGCAGGGCGTTCCAGCCGGGCTCCGGACGGTCACCGGCCGGTCGTACGGCGAGCCGCTCCGGCCGTACGATGATCGCGGCCCGCGGGCCCTCGATGTGCCCGGGGGCGCGGAGCGTACGGGCGCACACGCCGACCGCCGAGCCGTCGCCGTCGCGGGTCGTGTCCCCGCGCAGCACGGTCGACTCGCCGAGGAACTTGGCCACGAACAGGGTGCCGGGCCGCTCATAGAGCTCGCCGGCCGGGCCGACCTGCTCGATGCGGCCGTGGTTGAAGACGGCGATCCGGTCGGAGAGGACCAGAGCCTCCTCCTGGTCGTGGGTGACGTAGACGAACGTCGTTCCGAGCTGGGCGTGGATGCGCTTGATCTCCAGCTGCAGCCAGTCGCGCAGCTTCTTGTCCAGCGCGCCGAGCGGCTCGTCCATCAGCAGCACGCGCGGGCTGTAGACGATGGCGCGGGCGACCGCGACCCGCTGCTGCTGGCCGCCGGAGAGCTCGCGCGGGTAGCGGTGCCCGTACTCGCCCAGGTGCACGGTGTCGAGCGCTGTGCCGATGAGCTCCGCCCGCCGGGCCTTCGGGATGCCGCGCCGCTTCAGCGGGTAGGCGATGTTCTCGGCGACGGTGAGGTGCGGAAACAGCGCGTAGTGCTGGAACACCACGCCCATGTCGCGCTTGTGCGCGGGCGTCGACTCAATTGCGGCGCCGTCGACCTTCAGCGAGCCGGACGTCGGGCCGACGAACCCGGCGACGATGTTGAGGGTCGTCGTCTTGCCGGACCCGCTCGGACCGAGCAGGGTCATGAACTCCCCGGGCTCGACGACCAGCGAGACCTCGTCCACCGCCGCGAAGTCGCCGTAGCGTTTCGACAGGTCGATCAGCTCGATGCGGGCGCCTCGACCGGCGAGCCTGTTGCCGCCTCGGCCGCGCGGGGCTGCGCCGGAGAGCGGCGCCGGGGTGGTGCTACTGGGCACGGTTCCTCCTGGCGACGAAGAACGTGGCCGTGAAGACGAGCGTCGTCGTGAGAACGATGATCATCGTGGCGGCCGCGGCGATGGTGGGGTCGGTCTCCCGGGTCACGCTGGCGTACATCTTGACCGGCAGGGTCTGCAGGTACGGGCTCTGGATGAACAGGGACACCACGACCTCGTCGAAGCTGGTCACGAACGCGAACAGCGCGCCCGACGCCACACCGGGAGCCACCAGCGGCAGCGTGACGGACCGGAAGGTCGTCCAGCTCCCGGCTCCGAGGCTCGCGGCGGCATTCTCCAGGCGGCGGTCGAAGCCCCGCAGGCTCGCGGTGACCGGGATCATCACGAAGGGCAGCGCTAGCACGGTGTGCGCCATGACGAACCCGGCCAGCGTGCCCACGAGCTGCAGCTTCAGGAAGACCGAGTACGTGCCGATCGCGAGCACGACACCCGGCACGATCATCGGCGCGAGCATCGCCCCCTGGGCCGCGCCGAGCCCGCGAACGCGTGCCCGCGTCAGGCCCAGCGCCGCGGCGGTGCCGAGCGCCGTGGCGACCACGGTGACCAGCAGCGCGACCTCTACAGAGGTCCAGAGGGCCGAGGTCCAGGCGGTGTCGGCGAAGAAGTTCGCGTACCACCGGGTGGACCAGCTGTCCGGCGGGAACTTCAGCGACGGCTTGCCGGTGAAGCTGAGCGGGATGACGACCAGGACGGGCACGATCAGCCAGAGGCCGACGATTCCGCACAATCCCCACAGCAGACCGCGTCCCAGCCGGGAAGTACCCACCGCCGGGGTCCGGCGCCGGGGAGTGGACATGCTCGTCTCAGGGGCTTGCCGCAGAGGAGCCGAGGTGCTCATCCGTTCACCCTCCTTCCGGCGCGGCGCAGCGAGACGGCCAGCAGCGCGATCATCGCCAGCGTCAGGCCGAGCAGGACCACGCCCATGGCGCCGCCGCGCCCCCACTTGAGCAGGCCGTTGACCTGCGTGAAGATCTGCTGCGAGATCATCGCGTCGGTCGGTGAGCCGAGCAGCGCAGGGGTGATGTAGAACCCGAGAGCGCTGATGAACACCGTCAGGCAGCCCGCGGAGACGCCTGGCAGCGACAGCGGCATGTAAACCGTGGCGAACGCCGTCGCCGGTCGGGCGCCGAGGCTGCGGGCGGCCGGTAGCAGCCGCTGGTCGATGCCGGACATCACGGCGTACAGCGGAAGAACCATGAACGGCATGAGCAACTGCACCATGCCGATGATCACACCGGTCTGCGTGCGGATCAGGCTGAACGGGCCGAGGCCGAACGCGCCGAGGATCTGGTTGATCACACCGGTGTCCTGTAGCAGGATCACCCAGGCGAAGGTCCGCACCATGAGGCTGGTCCAGAACGGCAGCAGCACCAGCATCGTCAGCACGCCGCGGACGCGCGGCCCCGCCACCGTCATCGCGTACGCGTAGGGGTACGACAGCACGAGCGAGATCAGCGTCACCCAGAGAGCCGTGGTGAACGTGCGGGTCAGCGTCCTGAGGTTGCCCGGTTCGCCGAAGAACCATGTGAAGTTGCCGAGCCCGGGGGCCGGGTCGGTGAAGGCGCTCCACGCGACCACGGCAAGCGGGTACAGGAAGAACACGGCGAGGGCGATCAGCGCGGGAAGGATCAGCAGCGCCGGGCGGCGCCCGCCGGGCTCGCGGGCCGCCGCCCGCCCCTTGGTCGCGGAGCGGGCGGTGCCGGACAGTTCGTCCAGAAGGACCATGTCAGATCAGATCCCGCCTCAGCCGCCGAGCCAGGCGGACCACTTCTCGATCAGCGCCGACTGGTTGTCGGCCCACCACTTGGCGTCGATCGGCAGGGCCGTGGAAGCGATGTCCGGCCGCGTGGTGAGGAAGGACTTGCCGAGGTCGTCCAGGGTCGGCTTCGCGTCGGTGTTGACGGGGGAGTAGGAGGTCAGCTCGGTCAGCTTGGCCTGCTGCTGCGCCCCCAGGTAGTAGTTGATCAGCGCCATGGCGGCCTTGGGGTTCTTGGTGCCCTTGGGCACGCTGATCGCGTCCATGATCGGCATCCACTGGTTCCACTGGATCTGGAACGACGCGCCGTTCTTGACCGCCGCGTACGCCCGGCCGCTCCAGAGCATGGCCATGTCGACCTCGCCCGACTCGAGGAGCTGCTGCGACTCGGCGCCGGTCTTCCAGAACACGAGGTTCGGGCGGATGGTGGTCAGCTTCTTGCCGGCGCGGTCGGCGTCCAGGGGGTACAGCTTGTCCGGCGCGACGCCGTCGGCGATCAGCGCCGCCTCCCACGGGCCGGGAGCCGCGTCACCGGGCACGCCTGGGACGGCACGCTTGCCGGGGAACTTCGCGGTGTCGAAGAAGTCCTTCCAGTCCTTGGGCGGGTTCGCGCCGAACTTCTTGGCGTTGTAGGCGAACACCATGCCGTACTGCATCGCCGGGACGCTGCACTGGGTGGCGAGGCCCGCCGGCACCTTCGACTTATCGATGATCGAGTAGTCGAGCGGCTGGAGCAGCTTGCCGCACTGCGCCTGGGACCAGATCGCGTCGCTGTCCACCACGTCCCAGGTCACGTTGGAGGAGTCGACCTGCGCCTTGACCTTGGCGTAGTCCGTCGGGCCGTCCTGCAGCACCTGGGCGCCGGACTCCTTGGCGAACGGGTCCACGGCCGCGTCCTGCTGGCCCTTCTGGTAGACGCCGCCGTAGGACACGAAGGTCAGGTTGACGCCCTTCAGGGCGTCCTTCTTGATCGTCCCGGCTTTGGCCGGCCCGGAACCCAGGTCGACCTTCGCGGGACCGGCCGTACCGCCGCCACAGGCGGCCGCCAGGAGCAGAGACGCGGCGACGGCGGCGAGCGAGACGGATCGTGGGAGTTTTGACATGGTTCCCCCCTTTGGTAGCGGGTGATCACAAGACGCGTGGGGCACGTCCCGTCGCGCACCCGCGGAGCTGCGGGTGCGTCGAGGTTGTAGGCGCCGTTTCCCTGGGGGGTGCCGGCGGACTGTGAATGAAGAAGCGCGCCGGCCGCGGGAACGCGTCGGCGGGTCAGGAGGGCGTCGGCGGGCTGATCACCCAGAGCACCTCGAGCGACTCCGGGCCCTCGTTGACGACGCGGTGCGGCGTCGAGGTCCGGTACTCGATGCTGTCCCCGGTTTCCAGCTCGTAGGAGGCGGCCGACTCCGGTGGGCCGATCCACAAGGTGGCCCAGCCGCGGAGCACCAGGAGGATCTCCTGGGAGTCGCCGTGGGTGTACAGCTCTTCCCCGGTGGAGGCTCCGGGGTCGAACTCGCCGCTGTACACCTCCATGTTCTGAAGGGGCCGTTGCGAGATCAGGTACTTGCGGGTTCCGGGGCTGGTGTGTAACTCGGGGCGATCGGATCGGCGGACGATGCGGTGCTCGACGACATCACCCTCGCTGAACAGGTCGGCCACCGTGAGCCCGAGGACCCCGGCGATCCGCCGGAGCATCCCGATGCTCGCGCTGGTGCGCCCGCGCTCGAGCTGGCTGATGAAGCCGGGGCTGGCCCCCGCCTGGCCGGCGAGGTCCCGTAGCGTCATCTGGCGCATGGCCCGGTACGCCCTGATACGCGCCCCGAGGCGTACGGTGTCCGCCTCGGCAGCGTTCTCAGTCGGGGGCTCAGCCGCCATCAAACAATCCGATCTTCTTTACTAAACATATTGTTTGGTAGCAATGAAGGGACTGTATAGAGGTGTGACCTGCTTCTCAAAGGCCCCAAGGGTAACGAAGCGGTCACAGCCGACATGAGCCCCGAAAAGCGACATGCAACGCCGCCCGCCGATGGCCAGGCGAGGACCGTCGGCTTCACCGGGAGATCGTGAAGTCCAGAAGTTCGCCGGTTCATAGAGGTGTGGGAGTGTTGATCCGGGGAAAGCCTGAAGCCCCGGGGAGCTGGTCAGGTGCGGGGTGGTGCGGTGATCACGGGGTACGGGCCGTACAGGTGCGGTGGGGGCGAGGGGGACACCTCGTGCCCGGTCGATTACGCTCGCGAACATGACGAACCTTGATCCCCGCTGGGTGCTGAAGGAGCGCCCCTCCGTCGGATTGATCATCGGGCTCGTCGTGGCCGGCATGTGCACGCTGGTGTCGTTCTCCTTCGACATCTTCAACGGGGAGCCCGTCCAGTTCTTCATCGCGCTCACCCTCGCCCTAGCGCCGGTGCCGCTGCTGCTCGCCGGGCTGCTCGCGCTCGACCGCATGGAGCCGGAGCCGCGCAAGGACCTGGCGTTCGCGTTCATGTGGGGCGCCGGCATCGCGGTGCTGGTCGCGGGCATACTGAACACCCTCAACCTGAAGTACGTCACCATCGCCACCCAGGACGCGGTCAGCGCCCGCAACCTGGTGGCCACTTTCGGGGCGCCCGTGGTGGAGGAGACCATAAAGGGCCTGGTGCTCCTCGGCCTGCTGCGGTGGCGCCGCCAGGAGCTGGACGGCCCGACCGACGGCATCATCTACGCCGGCATGGTCGGCCTCGGCTTCGCCATGAGCGAGAACGTCAGCTACTACATCATGGCCCAGGACCAGCACGGCGTGCAGGGCCTGGCGGTCACCGTGGTGCTCCGCGGCATCCTGTCGCCGTTCGCCCACCCGCTGTTCACCTCCATGATCGGCATCGCCGTGGCGTACGCCGCGCAGAGCCGGGGCCGGGTGCGGCGCAGTGTGGTCTTCCTGGGCTGGATGGGCGCGATCACCCTGCACGGCATCTGGAACGGCTTCACCTCCTACGGCGGGTTCCAGGGCCTGGCACTGGCCTACCTGCTGCTGATGATCCTGTTCTTCGTCGAGCTCGGAGTGATCGTCAAGGACCGCAAGCGCATCGTGGGCCTCATCCAGCAGTACCTTCCGCCGTACGGAGGGCTGGGGCTGGTCACCGACATCGACGTCTTCATGCTGTCCTCGCTGCAGGGGCGGCGGCAGGCCCGGCAGTGGGCGAAGGCCTATGGCGGTCCCGCCGGACTGCTCGCCATGCGCGACTACCAGCTCTCCGCGACCGAGCTGGGCCTGCTCCACGAGCGCGGCATCCGGGGCGTGATCGGCAGGGACACCTTCGAGACGCAGCGAGAAGCCCTCCTGGCATGCATGAGCGCGGCCAAGGCGGCGTTCCCCGTGCCCGAGAGGCACCAGACCACGATCGCCAAGGGGATGGCCCCTCCCGGATACGCCCCCGGGCACGACACGCGGCACTCCGCCTCGCCGTACCCTCCGTCCGACGGCTTCCCACGCGATCCGTATCCGTCGGACGGCCCGCACGGTCCCCAGGCGTGGCAGGGTCCTCAGGGACCGCCGGAATGGCAGGGCCCGCAGCGTCCGCCCGGCAACCCGGCGCCGCCCCGGCGTCCCGACGGCTGGGGCCCGTACGGCACGCCACCGGCCAACCCGGGCGGCAGGCAGTGAAACCGGCCTCATAGGCCGAACCCCGGAATGACATCGACCGGCCGGGCCGGTCAGGGGTGGGAGGCGAGGAACCGGTCGAGGGAGGTCTCGCGGGGGCCGGGGAAGACCGGCGGCGACTTGAGCACCACCGAGTCGAGGAACCCCTTGGCCGTCGCCGCGAACTCCCGCGCCGCGTAGATGTAGGTGCGGCCCGGCCACGTGACGGCGGAGTCGTCGCCGACCCCGAAGGCGTCCAGGCCCGCCGTACGGCACAGCGCGACGGCACGCGGCAGATGGAAGCTCTGCGTGACGACCGTGAGGCGCCGGACCCCGAACACGTCGCGGGCGCGGACGCAGGAGTCCCAGGTGTCGAACCCCGCGTAGTCGAGGACCAGCACGTCCCCTGGCACTCCATGGGCGATGAGGTAGTCACGCATGACCGAGGGCTCGTCGTACCCCACTCGGCTGTTGTCGCCCGACAACAGCAGGGCCCGGACCTTGCCGCCGTGGTAAAGCTCGGCGGCGACGTCCAGGCGCGTGGCCAGCATCGGCGTGGGGGAGCCGTGGTACAGGCCCGCTCCCAGCACCAGGCCAACGGGGGCCGCGGGAACCTCGCCCATCCACCCGGTGGCCGCGCCGGCCGTGACCCTGTAGCCGGTGGTGGACAGCCAGGCCCAGGTCATCGGCGCGAGGCCGAGCAGGCTGAGCGCGACGGCCCCGAGGAACGCGCGGCGGCGCGCGGCCCGTGACCAGCGGGGAAGGCGAAGCTGAGCCACCCGGAGGAGGCGGAGCCGTGCCGCCCGTGGCGACCGGGGGGTGCGGAGGCGAATCATGGAAGGTTAGACGCTCAGAGCGTCGAGTTCGTTGTGACCGGAGGCGATCGATCCGGCCGTGCCGCGCGAGCGCATGAGGAAGACCACCCGCAGGGTCGCGATCCAGACGAGCGTGGCCCCGAGCACGTGCAGCCCGACCAGCAGCGCGGGTACGGCCAGGTAGTACTGCACGTAGCCGATCACGCCCTGGACCAGCTCGACGCCGAGCAGGATCAGCGCGCCGCGCCTCGCCCGGCCGGGGGAGTCGGTCACGTGCAGCGCGAACAGCAGCGCGAAGGTCAGCCCGAGCACGATCCACACCACGTCGGTGTGCAGCCGGGCCACCATCTCGATGTCGAAGCCGAAGCGCGACGCGGCCTGGTCACCGGAATGCGGCCCGGTGCCGGTGACGACCACCCCCGCGATCACCAGCACGAACACGGCGGCGACCAGGAAGAAGCCGAGCGTGCGGACGTCGCGGTGGACCAGCCGCCGTGGCGGGGCGTCGCCCTCGCCGGAGCGGGCGTACAGCGTGAACGTCGCCATGATCAGGCCGATGGACAGCAGGAAGTGGACGCTGACCGTGACCGGGTTGAGGAGCGTCCGCACGACCAGGCCGCCCCACAGCGCCTGGGCGGCGATGCCGATCGGCTGGACCCACGCGAGGCGGACCAGGCCGGGGCGGCGTGGTGCGACCCGGAGCACGGCGACCACGCAGCCCAGGGCGACGGCCAGGACAAGGAAGCCCACCAGCCGGTTGCCGAACTCGATCATCATGTTCACCGGCGAGTGCGTGTCGTGCAACGTCGGCACGAAGCTGTCGGGCGTGCAGCGCGGCCACGTCGGGCAGCCGAGCCCCGAACCGGTGAGCCGCACGGCCGCGCCCGTGATGGTGACGCCGACGTTGACGACCACGCTGGCCAGCGCCCACCGCCTGACGGTGACGGGAGTCGCGGACCACGCTGAGTGGAAGAAGCCGAGCGCGCGGCTTGGGACCTGGTCGAGGAGGGCGCGCGCCCGCGTGTGCCCGGCGCGGCTCTGGGGTTGGTCTGCTACGGTCACGGCACACATCGTAGGCGGCCATGGCACCGGTCCCACCGTGAACCCTTCTGTCCGGTGATACCGGTTCAGCCCCGGCTTCCGCCCTCCCGCCTCGCGGGCCGCTCGTCCCATGCCGGCCGCCGTCTTACCTCTCGTCGGCCTTCACATGTTCGCCGGGGTGCCCGGAATGCACCGGACAAGAGCATTGAATGGGTAAATGGATATGTGACATATTACTGGCGTGAGGGTGGGGATGACCGACGTCGTGGTGGTCGGTGCGGGAGTCGTCGGAGCGGCCTGCGCCTACTTCGCCGCCCGGGCGGGTCTTTCCGTCACCGTCGTCGACAGGGGCCCAGTCGCGGCCGGCACGACCGGGTCGGGTGAGGGCAACATCCTCGTCTCCGACAAGGAGCCGGGTCCCGAGCTGGAGCTGGCCCTGCTGTCCAACCGCCTGTGGCGCGAGCTGGCCTGCCTCGGCGGCTTCGACTTCGAGCCCAAGGGCGGGCTGGTCGTCGCCGAGACCACCGAGATCCTCGATGCCCTCGCCACGCTCGCCGATGGACAGGCTGGCCGGGGCGTGGAGCACACGCTCGTGGCCGAGGAAGAGCTGCCGGGATACGAGCCGCACCTGACACGCGACGTGGCCGGCGGGGTCTTCTACCCGCAGGACGCGCAGGTCCAGCCCATGCTGGCCGCCGCGAGGCTCGTCCAGCACGGTCCCGGAGCCACGCTGCGGACCGGGACGACGGTCACCGGATTCCTGCGCGAGGGCGACCGGGTCACGGGTGTCCGTACCGACAAGGGCGACATCCCGGCTGGGGCCGTGGTGAACGCGTCCGGCACCTGGGGCGGCGAGCTCGCCGCGCTCGCCGGCCTCGACCTGCCGATCCTGCCGCGCCGGGGCTTCATCCTGGTCACCGAGCCCATCTCAGGACGCCTCGGCGTGCCGCTGATCAGGCACAAG
Organism: Sphaerisporangium sp.; assembly: GCA_025964675.1. Classification (GTDB taxonomy): domain Bacteria; phylum Actinomycetota; class Actinomycetes; order Streptosporangiales; family Streptosporangiaceae; genus Sphaerisporangium. The sequence continues at coordinate 32,923 of JAOPYI010000293.1, forward strand.
GTCTACACCGCCGCCTACGTCACCGACGTGGCCAGCGACTCGGCCGGCCTCTCCACCAGCGCGGTCGTCGAGGGCACGCCCGCCGGCACCGTGCTCATCGGCGCCAGCCGCGAGCGGGTCGGCTTCGACAGGACCGTCTCCATCCCGGTGCTGGAGACGCTGGCACGCCAGGCCGTCCGGCTGTTCCCCGTGCTCGCCGCTCGCCGGGTGATCAGGACCTACTGCGGCTTCCGGCCGTACTGCCCGGACCACCTGCCCGTGATCGGCGCGGATCCCCGGGCTCCGGGCCTCTACCACGCCTGCGGGCACGAGGGCGCCGGCATCGGCCTCGCCCCGGCCACCGGGCACCTCATCGCTGGGCAGCTCACCGGCGCGGCGCCCGAGATGGACCTGAGTCCCTTCCGCCCGGAAAGGTTCGCGGCGTGACGACCTCACAGCATCCAGAGCGGCCGCGTCCCGCCGCCGGGGATCCGCTGCATGGAGAAGCGGAGCGCTCCGGGGTCACGCAGCCGCCGCACGCCGGTCACGTGGTCCGGGCACGGCCGGAGCCCGGCTTCGAGATCAGCGTGGACGGGCGCCCCGCCACCGCCGTGCCGGGCCAGACCCTCGGCGCCGTCCTGTACGCCAACGGCATCAGGTCCTGGCGTACGACCCGGATCGGCGGGCGTCCACGCGGCCTGTTCTGCGGCATCGGCGTGTGCTTCGACTGCCTGGTCACCGTCAACGGCGAGGCGTCCCTGCGTGCCTGCCAGACCGAGGCGCTCCCCGGAGACGAGGTGACGACCGGTTGAGACACCGAGCCGGCGGCCTCACGAAGCACGGATCTGACGGCCATATGAGAAGCCGAGGTGGCGGGCTGTGGTGACGTCTCGATGAAGGATCTGGCGATCGTCGGAGCCGGTCCCGCCGGGATGGCGGCGGCCGTCGCGGCCTCCGGAGCGGGGCTGAGCGTCGTGCTGATCGACTCGGCGCAGAGGCTCGGCGGCCAGTACTTCCGGCACCCGCCCGAGGGCTTCCATGCCCGGCGTCCAGGAGCGCTTCACCACGGTTTCGCGCGGTTCACCCGGCTGTCGGACGCGCTGGGGCCGGGAAGCGGTGTCGAGGTCCGCCTCGCCCACCGGGTGTGGGCGGTGGAGAAGGTCGCCGGGGAAGCCGGGGATGGTGCCGTGGCTGTGCATTGCCTGGTGGGGGCGAGGGACGAGCGGCGCGAGACCGTCCTGGCGCGGAGGCTGCTGGTCGCGACCGGCGCCCACGACCGGTCGCTTCCCTTCCCCGGCTGGGACCTTCCCGGCGTGTTCACGGCGGGAGGGGCGCAGGCGCTGCTCAAGGGCGATCTCGTGGTCGCCGGGCGCACGGTCGTCGTCGCGGGCACCGGGCCGTTCCTGCTGCCGGTCGCGGCGGGGCTGGCCGCCGCGGGGGCGCGGGTCGCCGGGGTCTTCGAGGCCAACGGCAGGTTCGGCCTCGCGCCCGCCGTGCTGGCCCATCCGGGCAAGCTGGCGGAGGCCGCCGGATACGGCTACCGCCTGGCCAGGCACGGGGTTCCGTACATCGGCGGCCACGCCGTGATCGCGGCCCACGGGCAGGGCGAGCTGACCCACGTCACCGTCGCGAGACTCGACCGCCACTGGGATCCCGGGCCGGGCCGCACCATCGAGTGCGACGCGCTCGCCGTCGGCTACGGCTTCGTCCCGCAGATCGAGCTCGCCACGCAGCTCGGCTGCGCCACCCGGGCCGCCAGGGACGGCACCCCGGTCGTCGCCGTGGACGACGGGATGCGCACCAGCGTCCCCGGCGTCTACGCGGCAGGCGAGCCGACCGGTGTCGGCGGCGCCGAGCTGGCCGAGGTGGAGGGCTGGATCGCGGGACGCGCGGCCGCCGCCGACCTGGGCGGAACGGTGAGGCCCGCGCCCGGCCTGCCGAGAAAGAGGGCACGGCTCTCGGCGTTCGGGAGGGCGCTCCAGGACGCCTACCCCGTCCGTGACGGCTGGAAGGGCTGGCTGCGTGACGACACGCCGGTCTGCCGCTGCGAGGAGGTGCCCTACGCGCGGATCAAGGAAGCGCGAGTCCTCGGAGCCGTCGACGCCCGCTCGCTCAAACTGCTGGCCCGCCCCGGCATGGGCTGGTGCCAGGGCCGCGTCTGCGGCTACGCCGTGTCGTGCCTGGCGGGCGAGGACCAGCAGGCGCCGCGCAGGCCGATCGCCCAGCCCGTACGGCTCGGCGATCTCGCAGGAGACCCACCAGGAGAGGACCCCCGATGACGACCCGTGAGAAGCCATGGCGCGGAGTGATGGTGGCGACGGCGCTGCCGCTGCGCGCGGACCTGACCGTCGACGAGGAGGGGTACGCCGAGCACTGCCGCTGGCTGGTCGGCCAGGGGTGTGACGGGGTGGTGGCCAACGGCTCGCTCGGGGAGTACCAGACGCTGACCCCGAAGGAGCGCGCCCGCGTCGTGGAGACGGCCGTCGCGGCGGTCGGCGGTGACCGCGTGATGCCGGGCGTGGCGGCGTACGGGGCGGCCGAGTCCCGCCGCTGGGCCGAGCATGCCAGGGACGCGGGCTGCCGGGTCGTCATGCTGCTCCCGCCGAACGCCTACCGCGCCGACGAGCGCGCGGTGCTCGCCCACTACCGGGAGGTGGCCAAGGCGGGCGTGCCGATCGTCGCCTACAACAACCCGATCGACACCAAGGTGGACCTCGTCCCCTCGCTGCTGGCGAAGCTGTACGACGAGGGCCTGATCGTGGGCGTCAAGGAGTTCACCGGGGACGTCCGGAGGGGGTACGAGATCGCGGAGCTGGCCCCCGGCCTGGACCTGCTGATCGGCTCGGACGACGTGGCGCTGGAGCTGGCCCTCGCGGGGGCGGTCGGCTGGGTCGCGGGGTATCCGAACGCGCTGCCCGCGTCGTGCGTGGCCCTGTACCGGGCCGCCGTCGAGGGGGACCTGGCCGCCGCGCTGCCGCTTTACCGTACGCTGCATCCACTGCTGCGCTGGGACGCCAAAATCGAGTTCGTCCAGGCCATCAAGCTGTCGATGGACCTCGCCGGACGGTACGGCGGACCGTGCCGCCAGCCGCGGGTGCCGCTGTCCACCGAGCAGGAGGCCGTCGTGCGCGCGGCCACCGAGAAGGCGCTGGCCGAAGGGTTGCGGTGAGGTCATGGTGAGGACCAGGAAGATCTTCCACGTGGTCGACTCGCACACCGAGGGGATGCCCACCAGGGTCGTCACCGGGGGAGTGGGCGTCATCCCCGGCGCGACAATGGCGGAGCGCAGGGAGTACTTCGTCGCGAACCTCGACCACGTCCGCAAGCTGCTGATGTACGAGCCGCACGGCCACTCGGCGATGAGCGGGGCGATCCTGCAGCCGCCGACCCGCCCGGACGCCGACTACGGCGTGCTCTACATCGAGGTGTCCGGCTGCCTGCCGATGTGCGGCCACGGCACGATCGGCGTCGCGACGGTCCTGGTGGAGACCGGGATGGTCGAGGTCCTGGAGCCGGTCACGACCGTGCGGCTGGACACGCCGGCCGGGCTGGTGGTCGCCTCGGTGCGTGTGCAGGACGGCGCGGCGAGGGCGGTGACGATCCAGAACGTCCCCTCGTTCAGCGTCGGGCTCGACCGCACGGTGAAGGTGCCCGGCTTCGGCGAGGTGACCTACGACCTGGCGTACGGCGGCAACTTCTACGCCATCCTGCCGATCGAGTCGGTCGGGCTGCCGTTCGAGCGCTCCCACGGCCAGCGGATCCTCGACGCAGGGCTGGCGATCTCGGCGGCGATCAACGAGGCCGGCGAGCCGGTCCACCCCCTGGACCCCGGCATCCGGGGCTGCCACCACGTGCAGTTCGTCGCCCCCGGCTCCGACGCGCGGCTTTCGCGCCACGCGATGGCCATCCACCCCGGCTGGTTCGACCGCTCGCCCTGCGGCACCGGGACCAGCGCCCGGATGGCGCAGCTCGACGCCAGGGGGGAGCTCGGGCTCGGCGTGGACTTCGTCAACGAGTCCTTCATCGGCACCAGGTTCACCGGGCGGCTGGTCGAGCGTACCGAGGTGGCCGGGCGGCCGGCGGTCGTCCCCACGATCACGGGCAGGGCCTGGGTGACGGGCACGGCACAGCACTTCGTCGACCCCACGGATCCCTTCCCGGAAGGTTTCCTGCTGTGACGTCCGCCTGCTCTTCACGTGGCGGTGAGCGTCCCCCCGGCCGGGGGCGAGGGCGTTGCCGAGGCGGTGCGGCGCGCGCCGGCCGTGCGGGGCGAGGGGCCAGGGCGAACGCCGCGGATCGCGCGCGAACCGCTCGCACACCCTCGCCCTCGGGCCCGTCGGGAGCTGATCGGCGTCAGGGGGGCAACGGTCTGGTCTCGGACCTTGACGGTGACTTTGAGTGCATATGCAATGTCACACACCATGCTGAGACGGTGTTGTTTCGCTAGGAGACACAAGATGGGCAAATCGCGTGTAGCGGCGGTCTGGTCGCTGGCAGTGTCCGTGGGCATGCTGACGGCCGGGTGTGGCCAAGGACTCCTCGGCGGTGGCTCGGACGCCGGAGGAGACAAGGGTCCCATCACCCTCGGGATGCTGATCCCGCAGTCCGGCAGCGAAGCGGCCGTCGGACCGTATATGAAGAACGCGGCCCAGCTCGCGGTGGACGAGATCAACGGCAAGGGCGGCGTCCTCGGCCGCAAGCTGGAGCTGAAGGTCGCCGACGACGCCTGTGACGCCCAGACTGCCGTCGCCGGCGCCAACAAGCTCGTCACCGAGGGCATCGACGTCTCCGTGGGCGGCTACTGCTCGGGTGCCACGCTCCCCACCCTGCCGGTCTTCGGCAAGGCGAACATCCCGATGATCATCCCGGCGGCCAACTCGCAGGAACTCGTCGATCAGCACCTCAAGCACGTCTTCCTGATCAACGGCACCGGCACGCAGCAGGCGACCGCCGCCATGGCCTGGATCACCAAGCAGGGCGCCACGAGCGTCGCGCTGGTGCATGACAACACCAGTTATTCCAAGGACATCGCCGTCCGCACGCAGAAGCTGCTCGACGAGCCAGGCGGCGCGGAGACCGTGATCCTGGAGGCGGTCACGCCCAAGGAGAGCGACTACAGCGCGAACATCCACAACATCCTCGCCAAGAAGCCGGACTTCGTCTACTGGACCGGCTACTTCCAGGAGGGCGGCCTGATCACCCGGCAGCTCCGCCAGGCCGGGTACACGGGCAGCATCATGGTCGGCGACGGCTCGGTGTCGGAGAAGCTCGCGCAGATCGCGGGCGGTGACGCGGCCGAAGGCGTCTACGCCACGATGACGCAGACCCCGGACACCTTGCAGGGCGCCGAGGGCTGGATCGCCGGTTACAAGAAGAAGTTCGGCGCCGGTCCCGGCCCGTACTCCAACCAGGCCTACGACGCCGTGCGGCTCGCCGCCGAGGCCGTCAAGCAGGCGGGGTCGACCGACGGCGCGAAGGTCATCTCCGCGCTGGAGGGGATCAGCGGGTTCCAGATGTTCTCCGGCCCGTTGAAGTTCACCTCCGACCACACGCTCGCCACCGGAGGCTTCCAGATCCTGGTCGTCAGGTCCGGGAAGTTCACCCTCCAGGACGCGCTCAAGTGACCCTGCGCGCTGATCAGGGAAACCGGGCATGTCACAGCTGATCTGGAACGGGCTGTTCGTCGGCTCGTTCTACGCGCTGGTGGCGCTGGGCTACAGCATGGTCTACGGGATCATGAAGCTGCTCAACTTCGCCCACGGGGACATCTACATGCTCGGGGCCTTCACCGGGTTCGCCGTCCTCGGCGCGGTGGGAGGCGTCTCGCCCGGCATGGCGCTGCCCGTGCTGCTCGGCGTGCTCGTCGTCACGATGGCCGTCACCGGCCTGTCCGGAGTCGTGCTGGAACGCATCGCCTACCGCCCACTGCGCCACGCGCCCCGGCTGTCGCTGCTCATCACCGCCGTCGGCGCCTCGTTCGCGCTGGAGTACGGGATGCGCGCCGGCGCCGGGCCCGATCCCCAGGTCTACCCTCTACGGCTCGGCGGCAGCGCCGTCGAGCTGCTGGGGGCCCGGATCACGCTCCAGCAGATCGCCCTCATGCTCGTGGCCGTCGCCCTCATGGCGGGGCTGAACCTCCTGGTCACCCGGACCCGTGAGGGGCGGGCCATGCGGGCCATCGCGCTCGACCCGCGCACCAGCGCGCTGATGGGCATCAACGTCGACGCGGTGATCTCGCGGACGTTCTTCCTCGGTTCCGCCCTCGCGGGCGCGGCCGGGGTGATGGCCGGGGTCTACTACGGGAAGATCGACTTCTTGATGGGCTTCCTGATCGGGCTCAAGGCGTTCACCTCGGCGGTCATCGGCGGCATCGGCAACATCCCCGGCACCATGCTCGGCGGCCTTCTCCTCGGGTTGCTGGAGTCCTTCGGCACGTACTGGCTCGGCGGTGAATGGCGTGACGTGTTCGCGTTCGGCGTGCTGATCCTCTTCCTGTCCGTGCGGCCGACCGGCCTGCTCGGCGAGCGCGTGACGGAGCGCGTATGACGTCCACCCGTAGCGGGACACGCGGGCCGGTCACGGCGCTCGGCCGCGCCACCTCACGGCTTCTGGAGGGCAAGTGGGCGCTCGCGGGGCTGGCCGTCGCGCTCCTCGCTCCGTTCGTGATCGCCACACCGTACGCGATCTTCGTCATGACCAGCGCGGCGATCTTCGTGATGCTCGCGTCCGGGCTGAACATCGTGGTGGGTTTCTGCGGGCTGCTCGACCTCGGATACGTCGCCTTCTTCGCCGTCGGCGCCTACACCAGCGGGGTGCTCAGCACCAGATTCGGGCTTCCCCTGCTGGCGACCGTGCCGGCCGTCATCGTGGTCACCGTCATCGCGGGCGTGGTCATCGGGGCGCCCACGCTGCGGCTGCGCAGCGACTACCTGGCCATCGTCACGCTGGGCTTCGGCGAGATCATCCGCATCACGGCGAACAACCTGGACGTCACGGGCGGCCCGGCCGGGATCTACGGCATCCCCGGCCTGACCGGCGACCCCGTCGTCTTCTACTACCTCACCGTGGGGATCGTCTCGATCGCCGTGATCGGGGCCTCCCGCCTCGGCCGCTCCCGGCTCGGGCGGGCGTGGAGGTTCGTCAGAGAGGACGAGGACGCCGCCGAGGCCATGGGCGTGCACACCTACAAGATCAAGCTGGCGGCCTACATCGCGGGAGCGGTCTGGGGCGGCCTGGCCGGGGTGCTGTTCGCCGCGCAGCTCTCGGCGATCTCCCCGGGCAGCTTCACGTTCCTGCGGTCCGCCCTCGTGCTCATGGCCGTGGTGCTGGGCGGCCTCGGATCCACTCCCGGCGTCGTCGTCGGAGCGATCGTCATCTCCCTGCTTCCCGAGGTGCTGCGTGACTTCGCCGACTACCAGTACTTCGCCTTCGGTGTGCTGCTGATCGTCTTCATGCTGGTACGCCCGCAGGGGCTGTGGCCCCACCGCTCCCGGGAGGCGAGCTCATGACCCTGCTCGCGGTCGAGGAGCTGAGACTCTCCTTCGGCGGCCTCCTGGCCATCGACGGCCTGTCGTTCACGGTGGGGGAAGCCGAGATCGTGTCGGTCATCGGGCCCAACGGCGCAGGGAAGACCTCCGCCTTCAACTGCGTGACCGGCTTCTACCGGCCCACCGCGGGGCGGATCGTCCTTCGGGACCGTGAGGTCACCGGGATGCGGCCGTCCCGGATCGCGGGCCTGGGCGTGGCTCGGACGTTCCAGAACACGCGCCTGTTCGGCGAGATGTCAGTGCTCGACAACGTACGCGCGGGAGCCCACCTGTGGCTCAAGCAGAACTTCATCGACGCGCTGCTGCATACCCCGCGCTACCGGCGTACCGAGCGCGAGTGCACCGAGCAGGCCCACCACTGGCTCGACTTCGTCGGCCTGCGCGGCGACCGGTTCGGCGAGGCGCGGGCGCTGCCGTACGGCGAGCAGCGCCGCGTGGAGATCGCCCGCGCCCTGGCCCGCAGGCCGGAGCTGCTGCTGCTCGACGAGCCGGCGGCCGGGCTCAACCACGGCGAGAAGGCCGAGACCCTCGACCTGATCCGGAGGATCCGCGAGCTGGGCATCGCCATCGTGCTGATCGAGCACGACATGAGCCTGGTCATGGAGGTGTCCGAGCGCGTGGTCGTGCTGAACTTCGGCCGCGAGATCGCCGACGGCCGCCCAGAGGACATCCGCCGCGACCCCGCCGTCATCGAGGCCTACCTCGGCAAGGACGACGACGACTCCGGGACGGGCGCCGGTACCAAGGCGGGGGGAGGCCACGATGGCGGCGCTTGAGATCGACGCGCTCGACGTCCACTACGGCGGCGTGCACGCCCTGCGGGGGATGTCGCTCACCGTCCGGGACGGCGAGATCGTCGCACTGCTCGGCAACAACGGTGCCGGCAAGACGACCACGCTCTCAGCCGTGTCCGGCCTCGTACGGCCGACCTCCGGAAAGATCGTGTTCGACGGCGAGGACGTGACCCGGGCCAGGCCCGAAGCGATCGTCCGCGGCGGCCTGGTACACGTCCCCGAGGGGCGCAGGGTGTTCAGCACGCTGACGGTGCACGAGAACCTCCAGATCGGCGGCTACCTGGTCCGCGACAAGGCGGAGATCCGCAAGCGCGTCGACCGGGTGTACTCCCTGCTGCCGCGCCTGGCCGAACGGCGGTCGCAGCAAGGCGGCACGCTGTCGGGCGGTGAGCAGCAGATGCTCGCGATGGGTCGCGCGCTGATGGCCCAACCGCGCCTGCTCCTGCTCGACGAGCCCTCGATGGGCCTGGCACCCGTGTTGGTCGACGTCGTCTTCGAGATCATCGAGCGCGTGAACGCGCAGGGCACCACGATCCTGCTGGTCGAGCAGAACGCCA
>JAOPYI010000045.1 GCA_025964675.1 Sphaerisporangium sp.
CCGGCCACACGGCCCCGATCCAGGTCCTCGCCTTCAGCAGGGACGGCCGCGCGCTCGCGTCCGCGGGCGACGATCGCACCATCATCGTCTGGGACCTCGCGTCCAGGAGGCCGACGGCCACGCTCACGGGCCACACGGCGCCGATCAAGGGCCTGGCCTTCACCACCGACGGAGACCTGATCTCCGGAGGAGACGACGGCCGAATCATCCGCTGGTCGCTCCGGCCCGATCCGCTCGTGGGGAAGCTCTGCCAGGAGATCGGCCGCAACCTCACCCGCGAAGAGTGGGCCACCTACCTTCCCTCCGTGGACTACCGGCCCACGTGTTGAAGGGCTGTACACCAGGTCAGGAAGTTCTCACGTCTGTTCGAGATCGCTGCCAAGCGCTGCGGGATGACGCTTGACGGCGGAGGTCGGATGGTCGGTGACAACCCGGTCGCTGATATCGCCGGCGGGCGCGCAGGCGCTCTGCGCACGATCTCGATCGACCGCGAGCTCAGTGCATGCCGTCGCGCGCCCGATGGGGTTCATTAATCATGTTCGGTCAGGTGACGCCGCGCTTGGCCCGGGGCTTGACCATATTATGAGGACCGGTCTATTTTCTATCTCATGGGCCAGAAGGGCGAAGATACAAGGACCCGGTTGCTGGATGCCACGTTGGAGCTCATCGAGTCGGGGGGCTACTTCGGCGCTGGACTCAACCAGGTGGTCGCGGCGAGTGGCGCCCCACGCGGTTCGCTGTACTACCACTTTCCCGACGGGAAGGACCAGCTGGTCAGCGAATCGGTGACCCGGGCAGGCCAGGACATCGCTGCCATGATCACGAGGCTCGAGGCCTTCGATACCGCCGACCTCCTGATCCAGTTGCTCGATCTGCTCGGCGATCGCCTGGAGCAGTCGGAGTGGCGCAAGGGATGTCCGGTCGCCACGGTCGCCTTGGAGTTGGCGGCGTCGAACGACGCCGTACAGAAGGTGTGCTCGGCCGCCTACACCTCCTGGGAGGCGGCACTTCATGATCGGTTGATCTCGGACGGGCATCCGGACGCCGAGGACCTCGCGACCACCGTCCTCGCCCTGATCGAAGGCGGGCTCCTTCTCGCCCGCACGCACCGCAGCAGGCAACCGCTGACCCGAGTCAGCCGCATGATCAAGACCCTCTTGTAGGGCTTTTTCATGGGCAGAAAATATGCAGGAAGGTCTACAGAAGGAGCACTGCATGTCCACCGATTCGATCGTCTTCGGCGCCGCCGGATTCATCGGCCGCTCGCTGGTCGCGGAACTGCTGGGCCGAGGGAACCACGTGGCGGCAGCGCTGCGGCCAGGCTCCGCGGAACGGCTCGCGGAGTGGCTCGACGCCCAGGGCATCGACACGATGCGGCTCACGATCGTCACCTGCGACATCACCGAGCCTGACCTGGGCCTTCCCGCCTCCGGACTGGAAGAAGTCCGTGACGTCTACAACTCGGCCGGGGCCTACGCTTGGGGGCTCACAACGGAGGAGGCCAAGCGGGTCAATGTGACCGGCGCGCTCAACGTCCTGGACTGGGCGGCAGGGCTCCCCTCCCTGCGCCGCGTGGTCCACATCACCGGTTACCGCGCGGCCCTGAAGAACAGTGAAGCGTGGCATTACGAGAACGGCGGCTACGAGGCGTCCAAGGCCGAGGCCGACGCCGCGCTACTGGCCCGGGCGAAGGCGGAGAGCATCCCCCTCACCTTCGCCAACCCGAGCACCGTTATCGGGCCCGGCCAGTACATCGGGCTGGCCTCCGTCGTCGCCGATCTATGGCGCGGCAAGCTCCCGGCCCTGCCCGGCGACCCGAACACGTTCGTTCCAGTGGTCAGCGTCGGCTACTTCACACAGTTCCTCGCCACCCTGCCGCTGCGCGCCGAGACCGTGGGCAACTCCTACACGGTTCTCGACGAAGCGACGCCAAATCTGCCGGACCTAGTGCGGCTGCTCGCCACGCATCTCGGCGTAGGGGCACCCCGTCTCCTTCTGCCCGTCGGCGTCATCAGGCGGCTGCCGCGCGCACTGACCGGCGTGGAGCCCGAGACGCTGACGTTCCTGGCCGATGACCGCTACGACACGGCGTCCGCCGACGCGCACGCACGGGACATGGGGCTGCGGATGCCTCCCGTCGACCAGGCGCTGCGCGATTGGGCCGATCATCTGGTCGCCAGTCGTTTCGGCACGGTGCACCCCGCGGAACCGAGCGGCTTCCACGAGGGCACCTGGGTGATGGGCCACCGCGAGCACCCAGACTACGTACTACTCCACGGTCTTCCCATCGACAGCGACGCGTGGGCGGATGTGACGGCCGAGCTGGGCCCGGCCACACTCAGGGCGGACCTGCCGGGGCTCGGCCGATCGGCACCGTCGCCGAAACCGATGGCGGAGTGGCTGGACGACCTGATGCGGCCGGTCACCACCCGGCCCGTTCTGGTCGCGCACTCGCTCGCCTGCGACCCGGCGATCAGCTTCGCCCTCGCCCACCCAGACCGGATCTCCCGGCTGGTGCTCGTGGCGCCCGCGTTTCTGCAGGCACGGGCCGGATGGCTGATGCGCTCCAGCCTCGCCGCACCCACGATGCGCCGGGCCTTGACCTCGCGCCTCGCAACGCTGCTCGGCGTACCTGACGGGCCTGCGGTGGCCAGCGCTGTGGCGAATCTGCACCGCCCGGGCGTCGCGAAGCGAACCGTCGCCGCCTTGCGTACGGCCAGCGCGCCGCACCGACGCGCGGCCCTGCGGGAACGGCTGGCCCGGGTCACCGTGCCGGTCGACATCATCATCGGCTCAGACGATCCCCTGACGGAGGTCACCGACCGCCCGGTGACCGTCATCGCGGGAACCGGCCACTTCCCTCAGATCAGCCATCCGGCCGAGGTGGCCCGCGCCCTCACCCCGGCGTATCGATCTTGAGCACGAACAGCACTGTCATGCCCGTTGGTGGCCGCTGTGCCGGTCCGGGCTGTCCGCTTGGCGGCTCTGCCGGGGGGTGCTGTTTGGACGGCGGCCGTTCCGGTCCGCGGTGTCTGACCGCCCTCACTCTCTCCGCTGTTCGGGCGGCCGGCCCAGCACCTGCGCGAGTGCGTGGCGTCCAGACACCCCAAGCTTGGCGTACACCCGGCCCAAGTGGTTGTTGACGGTTCGAAGCGAGAGGTCGAGGCGGTTGGCGACGGCGCGTCCAGACAATCCGGCCGCGATCAATTTCGCCACCTGCAGTTCTCGAGGAGTCAATGACGCCTCGCTCCCGGTCAGGTCCGTCAGCGGCGTACGGGCACCGCCGCACTCGGCCAGCAACTCACGGGCGAACACGAGTGCGTTCTTGGCCGCTGTGAGCCGACCCGCCGCGACATGTAATCGGTAAGCTGTCGCAGCCGCCTCGGCGGCGGGGAGCAGATGGCCCATGTGGTGAAGCGTCTCGGCTGCCTCCGCCAGCAGCTGGGCGTCGTCTGTGGCGAGCGCGGTGGCCACCGTAGCGAATGCCTCCGTCGCGGGAGTGGCGGTTTCCATGGCAAGCTGGTGCAACCTTTCGCATACCTCCTTCGCGGCGCCGAATCTGGCGGCATCGGATAATGCCAGGGCCTCGATCAGCGGTGCTCCGGCTTCGCGGGCGGCCTTCGCGGCCCCGATGGCGTGACTGGCGGCGAGGGGGAGATCGAGCGCGGCGGCGGCGACCCAGGCGCGGCTGCGCTGGATCCAGGGATCGAAAAGCGCACCCGGTGGGGCGGGAGAGTTGTCCATTCGGCTGAGCCATGTATCCGCCTGGACAGTGTCCCCTGCCATCGCGTGCGCGCCGGCCAGCTCAGCCAGGTAGACGCGCTGCAACCGAAGCGGGTCATGCCCCTCGAGTAACACGATCGCCTCGCGCAGCGCCTGCTGTGCCAGCCTCACCCGTCCCTGAGCCTTTGCCACGATGCCCCGCACGGCCGTCCATACGCCGACCATGGGGGCCATCTGGGTCTCGACGGCTTCTCGATACGCGGTATCCACAGCCTCAGACGCGGTGGTGAGGGCGCCTCCCAGCAAGAGGGCGAGGCACCTGGCGCCGCAGATCTGCGCCTGCGCCCAGGGCAGTGCGGTACGGTGCGCCGACGCGACCTCCAGGCCTGTGGCGCTCGCTCGTTCGACGAGGTCGACGTCTCCCACCAGGCCGGCGGCGAACATGACGGCGGTGGCGACCCATATCGTCGCCGGCGCCGGCAGCCGCGGGTATGGCAGGGCGAGCAGCGCCGTACCGACTGCGAGAGACTGCGCGACGTGTCCCTCGAGAAGCATCGTCCAGGTTCTCACGGCCTCCGCGGCCCTTCCGCCGGCTGGATGCCCCTGAGCCGGTGAGGCTTCGTGCTGCCAGTACTCGATTCTCTCCCTGAGCATCGCGCGTCGGTCAGCGCGTTCTTCGCCGTCACATTCCTCTGGAGTCGGGAGTATGCCGGCCGCATCGACATAGCGCCCCTGCCACGTCAGTACCTCGGCCAGGGTCAGGCTCGCGTCCACCCCGCCACTGGCGTCACGGGACGCGACCGCCAGCCGCTCGGCGACTTTGAGCTCCAACCGCTCGGCGGCGCGTTGAGCGGCGGCCAGCAGCTCCTGCGCCGACGAGCCGAGCCCCGCCTTGCGTCTCCACACGGCCAACTCGAGTGCGTCATCCGCGCGACGGCGCGGCGACGTGGCAAGGGACTCGGCGAGCCGCCCCCAAATCGCGTGAGCCCGTGCGCGTGGCATCCGGACACGGATGACCTCCCCGTACGCGGGGATCCTGAGCCGTGTCTGGTGTCGCGATCCGGAGCGTTCGACCACCACCAGCCCTCGTCGTTCTGCCTGCACCACAGCGGAGTGCCCGGTGATGCCCTCGAGCACGGGCTGGCCGAGTGGTTCCTTGCAGGCGAGCACCTCGAGTACGGCAAGGACGGCCGGATCGTCGACCTGCATCTGCGCCTCGACCAGATCACCGAACCGGCCGGTGATCTGGAGCCGACCACCCAGATGCCAGAGGCCGTCGACTCGGCGCAGCGCGGATCCCTCCAATCCCGACTGCACGAGCTCACGCAGCACCAGAGGGTTGCCGGCAGACAGGCGGCGGAGCGTGCGCCGCGTGACAGCGTCCAGGGGACTGTCCAGGCCACGTTCCAGCAGCGTGTCCACGTCGCTGTCACTCAGCGGCTGCAGATCGACGCGCCTTGCCACCCGTTCCTTCCACAACGCCGTCACCACGTCGGGCGTCGTCTGGCCCTGTCGTACCGTGAGGAGCACGAAGGTCCATGTGTGTACGGCAAGCTGATAGACGAGCGCAGCGGAGGCGCTGTCGAGCAGATGAGCGTCGTCCACGACGAGTACGGGCCGTTTTCCACCCGGAACGCTGAACCGTTCCACGATCCGGCCGAAGGTGTGCGCCGTAACGGAGATCGCCGAGTCGCCCAGGGACGCGAGGTGGAGCAGCGCGCCCAATGCGATCGTCCCGGCAGCACGGGTCCCGGTAGCCCAAGCCGTCGGGTGTCCCATCGCGGCGAGCCGCGCGACCGCTTCCTTGGCCAGGCGCGTCCTGCCCACTCCCGGTGGTCCCACGATCACCACGCCATCGGCATCCGGCTGCGTCGCGGCTTCCGTGATGGTGCGCAGCGCGGCGGCGCGTCCGACGAGCGGCCATACGTTCCTGGGACGCGCGTCATGCGGACGGCTCTCTCCCATGTCGTCCCTTCAGAATGTCGTCACAGTAATACGGCGCTGCCCCTGACCGGCTTGGTTAAGCGACGACTCTCCTTGAGTGGCGGTCGCGAATCCCAGGTGGCTGAGCGTCGACCATGCTCCTCTCCGCGGTGCACCGTTTACCGGGGTACCAGGAGATCGTTATTCTTCGCCAAGTGAAGGTTCTCGCCCTTGACGCGCCTCAAACAGGCTCTCAATCCAGGCCTGGTCGTTGGGCGTGCCGGGCCGCGTCGCCGGCAGGCGCAGCCCTTCGGCGGTCAGCACGCGCGACACGGTGACTGACTAATGTGAGCGAGCCCGAGCCGGCCGGAAGCTCGGCTCGGCGACCAGGCGCCCACCTCCGCGGCGTGGTCGACCGACTCCAGAGAAGATCATCGCCATCCGAACGCACGTCGCCCGACCGTCGAGATCACTCTCATCCGAGGCCAGGCAGTACGGCGGAGCGGCCCGTCAGGGTGCGAGGAGGTCGTCGGCGATGGCGAGGAGACGTACGACTGTCGCGTCCGACGGCCGGGCCCTCCCCGGTAGTCTCTCGCCGATCCGCCGGAGGAGCATGTGGGGATCGCCGTCCGGCTCCCGGCCCTCGCTGCGCCGTACCCGGAGCAGGAACTCCAAGCCACAGGCGGCCTGCATGGCGAACAGCCCCAAGAGTTCGATGTCATCCAGATCGCTGCGGGAGGCCGTAGGATCCAGCACCTCCAGGACGCCGATGCATTCCTCGAACCGGATGAGCGGCGCGGCCATGATGGTGCGCGGGACGTAACCGGTGGACTCCGCGGCGTGCTGAGCGAACTGCGTCACGGTCGACACGTCGTCCGCGACCATCGGCTGCCCGCTCGCCGCCACCCAGCCGACGATCCCGGTTCCCGCCGGAAAGCGGCTCCCGACCAGCTCTTTCTCACCCTCGCCCGAGACGGCTTCGAAGACCAGTTCACCGGTGTCCGGGTCCACGAGGAAGATGGAAGAGGCGGCGGCGGCGAACATGTGGCGGGCCACCTCGACGATGGACTGCAGCAACCTGCGTTCGGTGCCGTCGAAGTCGTCAGGGGACATGTCCCTCTCCGTTCTGCGTCGTGGTGTTGTCCGCGGCCAGATAGAGGACCGTCTTCAGCTGAAACGGCGTCAGCCAGGGGTGCTTGCTGAGAATGAGCGCGCATATGCCGGTGATGTGCGGTGCCGCGAAGCTGTTGCCGGTGCTGCGGATCTCCCGGCCACCGGGCCACGCGACTGGTACCTTGACCCCTCGCGCGTGGAACTCCGCGGGCGGCGCGGGGTTGTAGTAGTACGTCATCGGGTCGGCCTCGTCGTGGCTCGCCACGGAGACGACCGAGGAGAACGTCCACGGGAAGCTGAGCACGGGCATGTTGTGCGCTGCGGCCACCATGAGACAACGCCGGAAGTACGCGCGGTCGGCGAGTTCCTGGAGGGATTCCCGGAAGTCGGACCTCGTGGTCGAGAGGCTGAGGTTGACCAGGTCGAAACCCGCGTCGATGGCCCAACTGAGCCCGGTCATGAGGGCGTCGCCGGTGCCGGTCTTCCCGTCGGTGAGCACACGAAGCGAGGTGAGTGCCACTCCGGGAGCGATCGACTTGATCACTCCGGCGCAGGCCGTCCCATGTCCGGCGGGATCGACGGGGTCGCATTCGGCGACCATCAGCTTGCCCCCGTCCACGCTGACGACCTGGAACGATCGTTCGAGGCCGCCGATTTTGGGATGCCCCGCGTCCACGCCCGTGTCGACCACGCACACGCGCACACCGGTGCCGTCGGCCCCACCCCATGCCCACTCCTTGGTCACCTCCGCCAGCGGACTGACCTGGAAACGCTCCGGGGCCTGCCGACTGGTGGCCAGCCCCCACGCGGGCACCCCGGGGAAGTGAGCACGCTTCTCCCGCCGCCAGGGCGGCGTGCTCGTCGGCGTCATGGACACGGCTCCCCCATCCAGTCATGGACTCTCTGCGCCAGCAGGCTCGCGCCTTTGCTCAGGTACGCGTCGAGTGCGCGCCGGGCGGCATCGGCCGGGTCGCGTCCGGCGGCCCGGTGGATCTGGGCGATCTCGACCAGGATGTCTCCTCGAAGACACGGGTCGTCGGTCAATTCGAGCAGCTCGGTCGCGCGCTCGGCGGCGCTCAGTGCCTCCGAGTGCGCACCGTCGCGTGATGCGATCGCGGCCCTCATCGCGATGGCCGCCAGTTCGCCGCGGAACTGACGCGGCCCGGCTTCGCTTCGCGCCAGTTCCAGGGCCGCCTGCCGTACATCTCCCTGCCGAAGCGTCTCGCGCGACGCGTAGACCTCCAAGGTGGCGGCGGGCGCTTTGAGCCCTGCCGTACGGAGCGCGGTGGCGGCACGCTTGAACAGGCCCTTCGCGACCTCGTGGTTCCGATCCAAGGACTCCACCAGCCCCCGTACCTGGACGACCGCGATCGCCGACAGGCCGAGGTGCAGTTCGTCCGCGTAGCGGGCGGCCGTGTCGAGCGCCTCACGGGCGGTGTCGAGGTCGCCGGAGAGCGCCAGAAGGCGGGCCCTGGTGACGAGCACCGGCACCAGCAGAGCCCGATCGCTGGCGAATCGGGCCAGCAGGTCGGTGCAGAGCGCGAGCCCCTCCCGCACCGGAGTGGGCGACCACTGCACCAGCTCGCACAGCCCGCCGAGCAGGCGATCTTCCTCGTAACGGTCACCCATTGCCCGGGCCCGGTCAAGCCCGTCCCGAAGCGCCCGGTCGGCGGCGCCGAAACGACCCTCCTCGATGTGGCTCCAGGCCTCGAGCTGGTGGAACCGGCACCAGCTGAGCTCGTCTCGGGGGTCGAGGGCCAGCCGCTCCCGAAGGGGCTCGAGGTCCGGCCCGCGGGCGCCCGAGCGGAGGGCGAGACTTTCCCGCTGTATCGCACAGGTGAGCAGATTTCGGGGGTTTTCCGGCAGCAGCTCCTCCACGCAGTCCAGCGCCGCGACCGCCCGGGTGCCCTCCCCCCGTGCCAGCTCCGCGTCGCTGATGCGAACGGCCAGCCAGCGGTGCTCGTCCCTGCCCGGGGGGAGCATCTCCCGTCCCCGTTCCAGCAGCGCGATCGCCGCGGGCAGGTCCTTGCGGTGCAATGCCTCACCGCCATCCCTGATGAGCGAGTCCGCGGCTCGGTCCGTCAGCTCGTGCAAGAGCGGATCACCGGGGCGCACCTCTCGGGTGAGCCGACAGGCCGCCAGCAGGTGCTGGCTGACATCTCCCGAGGTCGATCCCGCGAACGGGGCGTCGTCCGAGGCGCCGGCTGCCCGGTCGCTGAACCAGTCGGCCAGCCTCCGGTGCCAGTCCGCGCGCAACTCCTTGCTCGTCAACGCGTAGACGGTCTCGCGGGTGAGGGTCTGGGTGAACTCGAACGACCCCGGGAGTGCGCCACGTCGGATCAGGCGGTCGCGCTGGAGCCGCCGCAGCGGCGCCGCCATCGTTGGGGTCTCGGCAGCGACGAGGGCCTCCACCTGATCCACCGTGAAAGCCTGCCCGATGGTCGCGGCCCTTTCGAGTACCTCGCGCTCCGCTTCGCCCAGCCGATCCAGCCGGGCCCCGAGCAGCGCCTGAATGGTGGGCGGGAGAGAGGCGGCGCCCTCGGCGAGGGTCTCCAGCATCAGCTCGGCGAAGAGCGGGTTGCCGTCCGAACCGTATGTCACCCTCCGGTACATGGTGTCGTCGTCGTGGGCGACGACGTCGGCCCGTCCGGCGCAGAGCTCGGCGACGAGTTGTGCCATGTGCGGCTGGCTCAACGGGCCGAGCTCCAACGACATGGCGCAGGCCATGCCCCCTCCCCAGGAGGGACGGGTGTCGTAGAGCTCGGGCCGGGCGACGCAGACGAGGAGCACGGGCACGTCGGCGAGCCACGCCGCGCAATCCTCGATCAGGTCGAGGAGGGTCGGCTCGGCCCACTGAAGGTTGTCCAGAACCACCACCAACGGCTGGCGCTGTGCGAGAACCTCGAAGAATGATCTTACGGCTTGCGCTATCTCCGCGATCCCGGGCGTCTCCCCGTCATCCGCGGTATCCGAGCCGGCCAGCCCGCGCAACGCCCGCTCGCCTTCCGGACCCACGGCCTCGGCGATGGCGGGCCAATTGCCGTTGAGAGTCTCGAGCATCTCCGCGATGGGCCGATAGGTGGCGCCGATGCCGTAGGACGGGCACCGACCGGTGAGAACGGTCACGTCAGCGGGCAGGTTGTACAGGAACTCCCTGACCAGCCGGGACTTGCCGATGCCGGGAACACCGAGCAGGGTCGCCATGCCGCACTGCCGGTCGCGTACGGCGCGGTCATGGAGCTGCGTAAGCTGACGCAGCTCCTCGGCACGGCCGATCAACGGGATCGTGTCGGTTCCCGGCTCTCCGCGATCCGGTTTCACGGCGACCAGCCGCCACGCCCGCACAGGATCTCTCTTGCCCTTGAGCGTGAGCGGGGGAACCTCGTCCAGCACCGCGCGCTGCCGGACCAGACGGGCGACGTCGCCCCCCAAGAGGATCTCGCCGCCTCCCGCCGCGGACTGCAAGCGGCTCGCGGTGTTGACCGTGTCACCGATCACGCGCACATCCGAACCGGATGCGTTGACGACCATCACCTCACCGAAAGCGATGCCGCAATGGGCGTCCAGCCGGACTCCGTGGGTCGGGGCTATCTCGGCACTCAGCCGATGCACGGCCGACATCGCCGCGTGCGCGGCCAGGACTGCCCGGAGCGCGTCGTCCTCCCGGCTGACGGGAACACCGAAGACGGCCATGATCGCATCGCCGATGTACTTCTCCACGACGCCGCCGTGTTGGAAGATCTCCGCCCTACAGGCGGCGTAGTAGCGCTCGAGGATGTGCAGGAGCAACTCGGGGTCGAGGCGCTCGGCGAGTTCCGTTGACCCGACGATGTCGATGAAGAGGACCACGATATGACGACGGGCGGGTCGCGGGCCCTTGCCGGTCATACGAGCTTGAGCTCCTGTCCTTCCACTTCGCCCGCGGCGTCGTCCAGGCGCTTCTTGATCGAGTTCAGCAACGCGACCTCGGTCTCCGAGAGCTCGGCGAACACCCGTCGCTGCCGCTCATCGAGCAGGTCGATGGGATGCCCGGCCGCACGTAGCTTGGCCAGTGCGTCGAACGCGCCCGATCCGGTTCTGTTCATCAACTCTTCCTTTCATCAGTAACCGGCTCGCCGGTCACTTTCGAGGAGACGGGCGCGTCGGAGGTCGACATCGTTCCGTGACCATGAATCGGTCATCGAACGAGGCGACCAGCCGAGGAACCGTGTGACGTCAGAAATGGTCGGCGCATGAGTCCTCTCGGGCGAGTCAATGCCGGGGCATGGAACCTCCGAGGTATGGATATCGTCCTGCGCGATAAGCCTGAAACGGCTCATCGGTGACCGCAAGTGACCCGGACACCCACATTCGTGTGGTTGTGCCACCTCCTCGCCGCCAGCCCATACTCAACCTGCAACGCATCTCATCAGATAGAGAGGTGAAGGCATGGCCTTCGATCCGAGGGAAACTCTGCGTGAAGCGGGAGTCCTGGGCAGCTCGACCGCTCCGGAAGTCGAGGAGGCATTCGCCACCTTGACCCGAGAGGAAACCGACCTGCTGGTCTCCCTCAAGTCCCGGCTTCCCGCTGCCCTGCCTGAGGTCCTGGCACACTCCGGGGATGGCGGGCAGTGGACCACCCCCGAGGTAGAGGCGCACAACCTCGAGGTCGCGCCGGCATGCATGTGTGGAGCCTGGTCCGGGTCCGGGTCGGGAGCGAACTAGTCCGAACGGCTCGCAGGGGCGGCCCCGACTTCATGCCGCTGGGCAACAGCTCGGGGCCGCGTCTGCCGCCGGAACGTGAAGGGGAACGGATGCCTGGGAAACTGGCCAGAAACCGCGGGTTGTTCGACGTACCAGAAGGCCTTACCTACTTCGTGCACGACGACGACTACCTGGTGGTCAACCCGCAGGTGGGCGGCCGGTGCGTCCTCAATTCACGTGAGTTCGGCGTCCTTTCAGCCTTGGCCAGTCCCCAGGGGAGCGGGGAGCCCGTGCCGCTCGAAGAGACCGGTGAGACGGATCGTACCCTCGCCAAACTCATCCTGAGCTGGATCGTCTATTACAACGGGAATCGTCCGGCGGTCAAGATGAAAGAGCCGGCGCTCCGCCAGGTGTATTACGCCATCACCGACGGCTGTAATCTCCGTTGCCCCTACTGCTACGCCTCCTCAGAGAAATGCCTGCCGGGTGAGCTCAACACCGCTGAATCACTCGGCCTGGTCTCTCAGATCGCTGACTATGGGGCCGAAGTCCTGGTTTTCACCGGTGGCGAACCGATGCTCAGAAAGGACCTGTTCCAGATAGTGGAGCACGCCAATCAAAGCGGCCTGAAGTCGAACATCGTCACCAATGCCACGATGATCAGGAAGCCCGCGGTGGCGCAGCGGTTCGCCGAGCTGTTCAACTCCGTCACGGTGAGCCTCGACGGCGGCACGGCCGAGAGGCACGACCGCACGCGGGGCGCCGGCTCCTTCGCCAAGACCCACCGCGCCCTGCAGCTCCTCAACGAGGCCGGCGTGGTGCCGAAGATCAACCATATCGTCACCTCGGACAACATCGATGAACTGGAAGATTTCGCGACGTTCATCGAAGGGCTCGAAGTCCACAGCATCCGGCTGATGTACCACAACAAACTGGGCCGCGGAGTGACCGACGAGTACGACTTCGGTTGGCAAGATCATATGAGGATCCAGGAGATCGCCTGGACATCACCGGCCGCCGGCAAGCTGAGCCCGGACGGGCCCAAGCCCATGACGCCGTGCTCCGTGCGGGGCAACTGCGGGATGGGCGGGAACGAGATCTACATCAACTCGCTGGGTGACGTCTACCCGTGCAAGCTCGTCACCGGACGTTCGCACTACGCGGGCAACGTACGACGGCAATCGCTGGCGGAGACCTTCGCCAGCCCGGTCCTGCGTGACATGCGGAACAGCTCGGTGTTCGGCGGCGATTTCCACGCCGACTGCGCGAAGTGCTACATCAAGGCGTCCTGCGGCGGCGGATGCCGCGCCGCTCACATGGCGGAGTCCGGGGATCTGAGGCGCAACAGCAGGCACCAGTGCAGAATCCTGCGGCACGGCATCGCCACGCAACTCTGGATGGAAGCCGGCGTCAGTTCCGCCGAGTTCACCAAGAAGAATGTCGAGATGACGACACCTCGCTTGGTCCTCAACGGCGACATACACCCTGTCTTCGACGACTGGAAGACCTATGTTCCCCCCTCGCCCAGCGCCGTCAGGCTCGGCGAGCTACTGCCCATAACGCCGGTATAGCGGAGGTGGAGTGTGTCACTCCGGATCAACGATGCTGTGATATGGCAAGAGACCGCGGAAGGCATCTCGCTGTACCACACAGAAACCGGGGATTTCCGCACCTTGAACGCGACGGGCTCCAGGATATGGATGCTCGTCGAGAGCGACGGAGAACGAGAGCCGATCGTCTCGAAGCTGTCACGTGAGTTCGCCGGCAGCAATGCCGCGGTGAGCTGGCGGATCCATACGGACGTGCAGAACTTCATCGGCACCATGATCGAAAACGACTTGATCGAAGAGCGCCCTGCATGAGGCGGTCACGAACCCCTGTTCGGTCAGCCATGCTGACCACGCTTCCATGACCAGGGCGGTCGTCCTGGGCGGGGGCTTCGCGGGGGTGCTGGCCGCCGCCGTGCTCGCGAAGCACGCGGACGACGTCATCGTGATCGAGAACGACCGTTACCCGTCCGGTCCTCGCCCCCGGCGGGGGCTGCCCCAGTCACACCATAACCACGTGCTGGTGACCGCCGGCGCGAGGGCACTGCAAGCGCTGCTTCCCGGAACCCTCGAGGCGCTCTTCGCGCGAGGCGCGCATCGGCGAGGCCTCCCCGGCGATGCGCTGATCCTCGCCTCGGAAGGGTGGTTCTGGCGTCTTGAAACCGAGGCCCACCTCATCGCGTGCAGCCGAGGACTCCTGGATCAGGTGGTGAGGCAGCGGGCGCTGGGCGACGGCGCCGTCTCGATATGGGAAGGCGCGCAGGCGCTGGGGCTGGTAGGAGACGCGACCCGGGTCGCCGGGGTCCGGGTCAGGCGCGAGGGCGGTTCGGCGGAGACGATCCAGGCGGATCTCGTTGTCGACGCGACGGGGCGGCGGTCGAAGGCGCCACGGTGGCTGGCCGAGATCGGAGCCCCGGGGGTCGAGGAGGTGACCGTCGCCTCAGGGTTGGCCTACTCCACGAGGGTCTACCAGGCGCCTCCCGAACTCGCCACCGAGATTCCGGCGATCATGCTTCACCCGCGTCCGGCGAAGGGGCAGCCGGGCCAGGGGGCGACATTGTTCCCGATCGAGCACGACCGATGGGTCGTCACGCTGACCGGCACCCGGGGGGGCGAGCCGCCGGTCGACGAGCAGGGCTTCATGCGGTTCGCGGGCTCCCTGCGCGACCCCATCGTGGCGGACCTCATGGCGACGGCCACGCCCGTCGGCGGCATCCGGCCGTATCGCGACACATCAAACAGGAGGCGGTTCTTCGAACGAGCGCACCTACCTGTGGGCTTCGTCGCGATCGGCGATGCGGTCGTCGCGGTGAATCCCGTCCACTCGCACGGGATGTCGGTCGCCGCGCTGGGCGCGCTCAGGCTGGACAGGGAGTTGACGCGGCGCGGGTTCGAACCGTCCGTCTCCCCCGAACTGCAGGTCGCCATGGCATCGGAAGCGGAGAAGTCATGGCAGATGGCGATCCAGCAGGACAGCGGGCACCTTGAAGCAGGCCGACAGCGGGAGGCATCTCCGTTCGAGCGCCAGATTCGAACCCGTCTCACTCGGGCGGTGCTGAGTAGCCCGGAACTCGCGTCCGAGCTCTTCAATGCTCAGACACTGATCTCCACGGATGCGAAGAAAGACAAATCATCTCTGTTTCTGGCCATGTCAGGGAAGCCGGATCCCCTCCTCACAGCGGAGGAGGCGATAATGCAGTACCCCGGACTGCACAAGTGGTGGCTTTCGAGGCCACTTCCGCCGGTCAGGCCTACCCGCGTGCCCGCTGGCGGTGAGATCCACCCGTGATGAAGCCGGATTCGTACGCGATGCCGACCGCGTGCGCCCGGTTCGTCGCCTGCAGCTTGGTGAGGATGCGGGCCAGGTGAGAACGGACCGTTCCAGTGCCGATGCCGAGCTTCTCGGCGATACCGGCGTTCGACAGACCGGTCGCCACGAGAGCCAGCACCTCGGCTTCGCGTCGGGTGAGTGCCGCGAGCTGATGATCAATCCCGGTGATCACGGCAGCTATGCGATCACGGAGCCGCGTGATCATCGAACTGGAGATGAACGTGTTCCCTGCGGCGACCAGCCGTATCGCGGGCACGATCTCCTCGAACAGCGATTCCCGGTGAACGAAGCCGCCGACTCCCTCACGCAGCGCGCGCCCTAGCAGCTCCTCGTCCAGCGCTTCGGAAACCAGCACCACCTGCGTCCTGTTCCTCGTCAGCGCCGCGACGACCAGGGCGAACTCGACGCCGACCGCCTGCCGCAGCGCCGCGCTCACCACCGCCACCCTTGGTCGATGCCGGACGACCAGATCACTCAGCCCCTGCGTGGCGCCGGCCTCCCCGACCAAAAAGACGCCATTGCCCATGTGCAGCACGCCCCTGAGCTTGGCGCGCACCACCCGGTCCGGCTCGCCGACGACGACCCGCAGAGCAGGCATCGCCTCACCCATAGAGCCCAATTCGCCCTCACCTGAACATCCGAATTGAGCTAGTTTGCGCTACCGGCACATTATGCGCGTCGACCCGCCAGACCACCAGAGCAAGGAACCTACTCAAGCCACCCGGCCACATGGGCTAGGTACTCATGACACCATCGCGCGTCAGCGCCGCACTCAGGCCGGATTCGCGACAAGGATCCGAATCGCCGAACCCCGCAGAGGCGGCGTGACGTCGGCCAGGTCGAACCCGCCGGCTGCGAGCAGGTGCCGGAACTCGTCCCTGCTGCGTTCCCGGCCGCCGGTGTAGACGAGCATGGCGATGTCGCTCATGACGACTCCGGCCGCCTCCGGTGTGTTGATCGTGGACGGCAGCACCGGTTCCAGCACCAACAGGCGCCCGTGGGCTGCGATCGATTTGCGGCAGCCACGCAACAGAGTGGTGCACCGCTCGTCGTCCCAGTCATGCAGGACGCCTTTCACCAGCAACAGGTCGCCTTCCGGCACAGCATCGAAGAAGTCGCCGACTTCGATCGAACAACGATCGGACACCCCTGCCCGCTGGAACGTCTCGGCAGCGCCCGCCCCTCCCTCGGCGGTGTCGAACAGGATCCCTTGGACATCGGGCGTGGCTGCCACTATCGCGGCCAGCAGAGCGCCGTTTCCGCCACCGATGTCCACCACGGTGCGGACACCGGTGAAGTCGTACGCCTTGGGCACCGCGGGTGCGATCTGCTCGGTGCCCTCGCGCATCGCCGTATTGAAGATCCTGGACAGGTCCGGATGGCATGCGAGGTAGTCGAAGAGCGGCTGGTCGTGCACGTGGTCGAACGCCGCTTCGCCGGTTCGCACGCCGTGGGTCAACGCTCCCCACGCCTGCCACGTCGCGGGGTCGCCGAGCAGCAGCACGCTGGAGCGCATCGACAGTGGATGGTCGGCACGCAGCGGTTGACCCAGCTCGGCCAGCGCGAAATGTCCGGGCGCTGTCTCATCGACCACGCCGAGCACGACGAGTGCCCGCAGCAGCCGGTTGAGGGCCCCCGGGTCGGACCCGATGGAGTGCGCCAGTTGTTCGACCGGCAGTGCGCCGGCGGCAAGGCCATCCAGCACGCCCAGGCGGACGGCCGCGTACAGGATCTGTGAGGTGGCGAAGCCGAACGCCATCCGGGATAGATTCGCGTACCCCTCGCGGCTTGTCACGTGGTCGGTCATCGGCTGAAAACCTTTCAACGTCACCGGGGGCGCTGCCGTACCAGCAGAGGTAGGCGGCGTACACCGTGCAAGAACAGGTCAGGCGTCCATTGCAGGTCGGCTGGATCGACCGCCAGGGCCATGTCGGGGAAGCGGCGCACCAGCGTGCCGATGGCGGCCCGGGCCTGCAGCCTTGCCAGCGCCGCACCGAGACAGAAGTGGATTCCGTGGCCGAAGCCCAGATGCCGATTCGGGCTGCGGCCGATGTCGAAGACATCCGGTTGGGGGAACACCGCCGGGTCGCGGTTGGCCGCCAGCAGCACGGGCACGACGATGTCACCGCAGGGGATCACGGATTCCCCGATCTCCACATCGGCCATCGCGAACAGCAGCCTGGAGTGCCCCACGGGGCCGTTGAACCGCATCGCCTCCTCGACCATGGAGTCGATCATCTGCGGTCGCGTGCGTAGCCGCTCGAGCTGGTCGGGGTGGCGTAGTAGTTCCAGCACTCCGTTGCCGATGAGGTTCACCGTCGTCTCGTCTCCGGCGAGCAGCAACTGGAACACGCTGGATATCAGCTCGGCGTGGCTGATCTCGTCACCGGTCTCCTCCGCCTGGATGAGCTGAGACAGCAAGTCCTCACCCGGGTGGGCGCGCCGCTCGTCGATCTTCTCGTTGACGTACGCGACGAACTCCATCCCGGCGCGGCGCACCCGGACCGCGTCCCGGCTGCGCAGCATGTCGTCGCTCCACCTACGGAGCCGGGCCCGGTCGTCGATCGGGAAGCCGACCAGCTCGGCGACGATCAGTATCGGCAGCGGCAGGGCCAGCGCCTCGATCAGGTCGACTTCGCCTTCTGTGGCCGCCATGTCGTCGACCAGCTCGTCGACGACCTGATGAATACGCCGCTCGAGCGCCGCCACTGTCCGAGGGCCGAACGCGGGCGCCATCAGCCGCCGCAGCCGGGTGTGGTCGGGCGGATCGAGGTTGAACATGTTCCGCCTCACCATCGCCAGCGGGTCGTTGTCCCACCTGAGGTGAAGCGCGGCGAGTTCGTCGGGCAGCCGGTCGAGCTGCCGCCCTATGTCCGGGTCGAGAAGCGCGCGCTGCACGTCCGCGTACCGGGTCAGGTACCAGAACGCGCGGCCGGCGGGGCTCACGTGGCGGTAGATCGGCGCTCGTTCGCGCATTCGGTGGAAGAGGGGGTGTGGGTCAGGACGATGCTCCGAGCTGGTCGGGTCGAACGACTGGCCAAGCGTGGTCGCGCTCATTACCGTCTCCTCATGAGTGCATGGCCACCCGACCGCACACGATGGCCGCTCAATGCCCCTTGGAAGCGCGGGCGTTCTGGACGTCCAGTGCGAAGAACCTCGTAGCGGTGCGGCCCAGATCCTCCATGCCGAAGAACCCCCGTCGAGCCATTTCGACCTCCGCTGACGTTCCGCGCCGGTGCCAGTGGCGCAGAAAGAGCTTTCCGCATATCTCCGGCGGCGGGACGACCAGCCGACCGAGGGTCTGTTCCGCGACCTCATCAGCGCGAACGACGATGTCGGACCACTCGTGCCAGTGGCTTGATTCCTGGATCCGCTCCAGGACGTTCGGCCTCCAGTCGGCCGACTGCCAGACCGGCCACACCCTCACCATGACCAATCGGTGCTGCTCGGCAGCGGGCAGGGTGGCCAGCTCCGTCTCGGTGAGCCACGATGCGAGGGCGGATGGCAGGGCGGAACGGTCGTCGACCCCGAGCTTGGCGCAGATGTACGCTTCCACCCCCAGGCCCTGCGCGTCGGCGAAGTCCTCCAGCTGACGGGTCAGAACCTCCTCGTGCAGCTGAGGGTAGCCGTCTCCGAAGAGTCGCGCCGCGTTCAGGACGTCAAGATCGGACATCCACCTGCCCGGCGCGTACTCGCGCGTCGACCGCCATCTCAGCGCCTCGTAGTGGGTGATCCCCGTCAGGGCCACTTCGGCCGCCCACGCCCTGGACGCTTCGGCCCGGCGGTTGCCGACAGCTCTCAGCGCTGACACCGCGTCCAGCCGCTTCAGGTCCCACTCACCCGTCCCGATCATCCGCTCGAGCGTTCTCAGAGCGTCGCGGTCGTCCCGGCCGAGCCCCCCTTCCAGCTCTTCCCATGTCCGGTGAGTGAAGGGCCTGGCCTTCGCCGCTGCGACGATCCGCTCACCGGTCCGGGCCGGGACGAGATTCGTCTTCGCTCCCTCCTGGCAGCCGTAGCGGATGTTGACCATCGCCACCGTGCCGGCGGGGTACCCCATGTCGGCGGGACCGTGGAGTATCGCGACCTCGTCGTCCCCGTCGACCTCGCCGGTCGCGTACATGCGGAACACGGACCCGACGCCGCTCATGCCGTACGGGCTCAGCTCCGCCGCCCGCAACGCGCCCATGCTGGCCGCACCGATGACGTTCACGCCTTCGTTGAGCAGCCAGAGAATCTCCTTGTGGCCCACGGACAGCCGCTCACGGTAGTAGCCGTCGATGATGACGGCGGTATCGTCCTGGCTCCACTCTTGCCTGAGGAGATCGCCTCGGGCCGCGGGCGGCCGCACCTGCGCCTCCGGGACCACACCGAGGACCTCGTCGCGAGAGATCGTCGGCCCGGCGTAGACGACCACCTTCTGTGAGCTCACTAGAACACCTCCGGGATGACGCGACTTCCCGGTGCCACCACTCTGACAACGGGGACTCCGATGTCGTCCCGGGTCAGATCAACGACGAGTGGCGCGTGGGAGAACGCGACCTCGGCTCGCTTGACGACGTCCTCCAGGTCATCGACCAGGCTCTCGTGAGCCGGCAGTTCCTGGATCGCCTCGCCGGTCTCCGCCGGCGGGACGGGCGTACGCCTCGAACGCGGATCCTTGTGGACGTCCGACCGGAGGTCGTCTCTCGCGCCTGAAACGTAGCCCAGCCTGGACTGCGCGGCCTCAGTGATGGCGCGGGTGAGTGCTATCTCGGAGCTGAGATGGCAGCCGTATCCCATGAATGCCGGAGGGTAGTCGTCGCACGTGATCCGAGCGAGGAAGCACGGCAGCTCCGTGGGCGACCGCACGGATCTGACCTCGAGGGAGACCCGGGCTCGCGCCATCATCCCGCACAGCTCGTCGACGACCGGCGACCCCAACGTCCCCGGGTCGACGCGGACGCCCCGATCGCCGCCGGTGATGGCCGCTGTCACGGCATCCCTCTCGATCACCTCGTACAACGCGTGCAGGATGGCCTCCACCAGCGTGTTTCCACTGGCCAGGCCATTTGTCGACTCGAAGAACACCGGTGGATTCCAGCCCTCTTTCCGCACGAGCGAGAACCCCACCACATCCTTGGGAACGAGCGTTTCCGAACCGTCGACCAGCGACCTGCCGACGACCCAGTCCAGCGGCAGCCCGTCATGCAGCACGGTCGGCGTGGAAAGCGGGAGATCGCGGACGTCATAGCCCAGGTGTCCGTTGACGTCACGAGGAGGCGCAGTCGTGATCGGGGGCATGGGTTGCTCCGCATGCCACAGCTCAACGGCTTCCATCGTCGCGGACAGCCTGGCCAGCTGGGGTGTCACTCCTTTTCCCTGAGACACGGCGAGCGTCCTGGATGTCGGCCTGATGGCCTGAAACGTCGGAATTCCTATGGTGTCGAGCCTTGTGATGTCCGCGACTCTGGTGATTCCGACCTTCCGCGCCGCACGGCCGGCCATCTCAAGCGTGGCCGTCGGGTCGTGGGCTCTGTCCGTGCCTGGCAGCCGGACCTTGGACTGGTCGGAATTCGAGAGGATCCACGAGAGAGAGTTGTCTGTCCGCATCGTCCCTTGCCCTTGTACGGGATCAGATGTTGCGAGCGCGGTTGAGCAAGCCGCGGCCGCCCACGGTGTAGCCGATGGCCGCCATGACAGTCAGCACGAGCAGGTTCCCCCACGCACCGGCGAAACCGAAGAGCGCGGCATCCCGCATACCGTTGATCGCGTACGTCAACGGGTTGATCGCCGATACCCACTGCAGCACCGTGGGCATGCTGTCGACCGTGTAGAGCGACGGGGCGCTGAAAACGAGAACGGGCATTGACACGTTGGAAAGCACCATGAAGGCCTGGAAGTCCGTGATCGTGATGGCCAACGCGAGGTACAGCCCGTTGAAGGCCAAGGCGGCCAACGTGAGCGCCGTCAGCAGGCCGAGCCAGCCTTCGAGGTCGAACGGGAAGTCGAAGATGAGCACCGCCACACCAAGGCCCAGCAGGCTCTGCGCCAGCACCAGCGACACTCCGGCGATCACTTTGCCGAGCAGGAACCGTGACCTGCGCAGCGGGTAGGACCACAGCTGCGTCGCCACTCCGCTCATCTCCTCCTGGAACAGCGCCATGCTGGACGTCCCCGCCGCGCTGACGATCGACATCGCCAGCGTCATGGGGAGAAGGAAGACCGCGAACCGCACCTCGACGCCCTTGTAGTTCACGACGGTGACGAGGTTGCTCAACGAGGTGTTCACCAGCAGCAGGTACACCAGCATCGGCGTCAGGCCGAGGATGAGGTACACCCGGTTGCGGGCGAGCAGCGCGTACTCCCGGTAGAGCACCGCGGACAGGTCGGCCGCTCTCGCTGTCCCGGTAGGGGGAGCATTGTTGAACTGCAACGTGTCGACCATGGTCACCCCTCGTTCTCGGTCATCCGGAGGAAAACCTGCTCCAGCGAGTCCGAGGCGGTTGAGAATCCGGAGATCGCGACTCCGTGGTCCTGGCAGTGCCGCGACAGCTCCGGCAGCACGTCCTGTGCCTTCGCGCCATGAATGCGCACCTCGGAGTCCGCGGCCGTGGCCGTCAGCCCGGCGCCATCCGCCCAGGCCGCCACGACGCGGCTGGCCTCGGGATC
The DNA here is from genome assembly GCA_025964675.1 of Sphaerisporangium sp. Classification (GTDB taxonomy): domain Bacteria; phylum Actinomycetota; class Actinomycetes; order Streptosporangiales; family Streptosporangiaceae; genus Sphaerisporangium. The sequence continues at coordinate 21,469 of JAOPYI010000045.1, forward strand.
CTCAACGGTCACCAGCATGTGGGTGCTGCCGAACTCTTCGACGAGCTCGCGCGGTTTGGCGAAGCGCAGCACACGTCCACGGTTGATGACCAGGACGCGCTGGCTGTTGCGCTCGAGTTCATCGATGTGGTGGCTGGACCACAAGATGGTCACTCCGTGCTCCTCGCGTAACCAGGTCACGAAGCGTTCGACCTGGCGCCGCCCCGCCACGTCCAGCCCCGCGGAGGGCTCGTCGAGGATCAGCAACTGCGGAATGGTGAGCAGTGCCCGTACCAGTTGCAACCGCTGCCGCTGGCCGCCCGAAAGCTGGAAGCAGAGCCGCTGCAGGGCGTCCGTCAAGCCGAGGAAATCTGCCACCTCGAGCGCCCACGGCCGGGCATCGCGCCACTTCAGACCGCGAAAGCGGGCCGCGATCCGCAGGTTGTCGAGTACCGGCAGCATCATGTCGAACGGGCCGGTCTGGTGCATCGCCCCGATGCCGCTCTTGGCCTCGACCGGCTGGCGCACCGGATCCGCGTCGAAGACACGGACCTGACCGGAGGTAGGGGCGGTGACTCCGCAGATCATCTTGATCAGGGTCGTCTTCCCGGCGCCATTGGGCCCGAGGAGCCCGATGGTCTCCCCCCGCGCGATCTCGAACGAGACGTTGTCCACGGCCGGCCTGTCGCTCCGCCGATAGCGTTTGGTCAGACCCTCGGCCGTCACCACGTCACCCGACACAGCCCCACCCTTCACTTCGCCCTCCGCTGCGTCCATGCCGGTCCACCAAGCGAGCCCATCGCTCGATGGCCGCCGCTCCCAGCCACAGGTGCGACCCCGGCCCTGGTCCGACGACATGCTGCCGGGGCCGCATCCGCGAGCTGTTCGGACCGGCTGGGACTCGGGCTTCACGCAGAGCTTCCCTCGGATCGAAGGCCATGCCTCCACCCTCTGTCTGCTCGGAGCGCGTTGCAGGTTGAGTATGGCTTGGAGATAAGGAGGTGACACAACCCCACGAACGTGGGCTACCGATACCACTCGGACAGAGATTTAGGTGCAATCCATATGCCGAACGACAGAGCAGTGATTGTGCGGCCTCGCCAGTCCGATGACCATCGGCGCATGGACGAGTTCACCACCAGCGGCTGGTTTGACCCGCTGATCGACCCCACCCTTCCACCGACCATCGGTGCGCGCGTGGATCGAAGCTGAGCCGCCGCCGATGGGCGGGAAGGCTATCGCCGTACGGTGTGGGCCTCGGGAGTCTGACCACCCAGGTTGCCCATCGTGGAGCTCGCGGATCCGGCTGCGCGGTCCCATATCGCAGCTCGTCGGCGGGGAGCTGCCGCCCTCGAAGCTCAAGTCCGTTGGGAGGCCTGAGGCGGTGGAAACCGAGTGAACTTCAAGCGGCGACCCGGCGATGTTCCATACACCCTGCGGATACCAGCCGGCCGTCCTGGCACGACATGGCACCTCCCGGAGGAGATCGACCCCACAGCCACCCTGCCCTGCGTGGTCCTCGCGGATCGCGCGGGGCTCGCCGAGTTCGCCGTGCTCCAGCGAGGGCTGCGGACACTCGGCGTGCCCAGCCTGCGGATCGATGCCGGATCGATCCCCGACGTGCGGATCATCCGGCACGAGGATGGGTCGCTGACGGTGGACGGGCGCCGCATCATCCCTACCGTCACCTGGGTACGACACTTCCCGCCGCAGGCCATCCCCGGGCGAAACGGCTCGGCGCTGTCCCTGTTCCGGGCCGACTCGTGGTGCGCCCTTGTCGACCAGGTGTCGGCGCTGTCAGCCTTCCGGCTGCCCGATGGCGCCGATCCCGGGCGGCTGGTCCAACTGGACGGCGCGGCACGGGCCGGGATCCGCACTCCACGGACGATCGTCACGACCGATCCGGGGGCGGCGAGCGCGGCCCTGTCGAGCGACCGAATAATCGTCAAGGCCCTCAACCAGCATTTCGTCGAGACCGAACCGGGCACCATGGAGGGAATCTTCCCGGAGATCCTGGATGGCGCCGAGGCCAGGAGCCTGGCCGTACGAGACGTGCCCATGATCGTCCAGGAATACGTCGACCACTGGGCGGAGCTTCGCGTCTACTACGTGGATGGCGAGATCCGGGCCTTCCGAGTCGGCAAACACTCGCCAGAAGCGATCTGGCGCGACCCGGCGTCGGTCACGGTATCTCCGATGGCGGCCCCTGAGTCCGTGGCCGGGGCGGTACACAAGCTCGCCGAACTCTGGGGTTTGCGCTACGGCGCCTTCGATTTGCTGCTGACCGGGGACGGACCGGTCTTTCTCGAGGTCAATCCCGACGGCGACTGGCGATGGTTCGAATCGAAGGCCGGAGTCGACGATGTCTCCATTTCCGCGCTTTCCATGGTGCGGACACTCCACCGCCAGGCGGCCCAAGAGGGTTCGTCCACGATCGATCTGGCTGGGTTTCTGGTGCTGGGCACCGATGGGGGACAGGCGCAAGACAGCGCACCCAGCATGGACGCTTGCGTGCTCGGAGCGCTCGAGATCCGGGTGGATGGCACGATCGTGCACATCAGCGCGAGGAAAGCCCGGCTCCTGGCCGCCATCCTGCTCTCGAGCCCCAACCAGGTGGTTCCGACGGACCAATTGATCGATTCCTTGTGGGGCGAACGGCCACCACCCACGGCGCGGAAGAACCTCCAGGTCTATGTCTCGGTGTTGCGCCGGAAGATCGGGGATCGGATCTCCTACGAGGGCTGGGGATACCGACTCGACGTCGGGCCGGATGAGCTCGATCTCCTCAGGTTCCGGCACATGGCCGGCACCGGCCGCGACATGCGGCGCAGAGGCGACGCCGATGCGGCGTTGACTTTGCTCGATTACGCCACACGCCTGTGGCGCGGCCGGCCGCTCGCGGAGTTCTCGGGTGTTCCTTTGATCGATGAGGCGGTCGGCAGATTCACCGAGTTGTACCTCACGATCAATGAGGACTGGGCGGAGCTCGAGATCGAGCGAGGCAGACACATAGAGGTTCTGAACCGGCTCGAGGATCTGGTGCCCTTCTTCCCCGCGCGTGAGCGGCTCGTGGCGGCGAGGATGACCGCTCTCGCCGGCTGTGGGCGCGCACCCGAGGCGCTCTCGCAGTTCGAGACCGTGCGCCGACATCTCGCGGCCGAACTAGGCATCGACCCCAGCCCCGTTCTCAGGAAACTGTACGAGGAGATTCTCCAGGGCAAAGCGCCCCGTCAGCCGGAGGGAGGCGCCACGACCTCGACGACTTCGTGGGACGGACGGATCAAGGGTGAGACCCTCAACGCACAATCTCCGGTTACGTTGATCACCGGGGGGCGGGGCCATGCCCAACATCAATAACCGACCGCATGGTCACGCCATACCGATGGTTAAGCGTGCCCTTCTAGCGTTGCCACAGAGGCGCTTCCATCAGGGGCGCCTCCAGGGATCCGACCAGGGACTTCTCATGGATCTTGCTTCCGATGGCCTGATAAATGATCGCGACAGATGGTTGATCGTCATGCTGGCTCGGGGGTACACGACAACGCGCATCGCCCGCGAGATGCACCTCAGCAGGTACACAGTGGCGGAGCGGATAAGCAAGCTTCTCGACCAGTTCGCCTGCAGCAACCGCAGCCAGCTCGTGGCGTACTCCTATGCCCACAAGCTCCTGCACGTCGGGATCTGGCCTCCCAGTGCATCCGACGTGATCGGCTAGTGCTGTGACCAGAAGCGATTACCGGTTCGCGCGCAGCCGGCCGCGCCGGTTGGATCAATGGCCAGGAAGAACGCAGGTCAAGCAAGATGGGCACGCGTCATCGCAAGCAGGAAGTCAGGAGTTCGAACTTTGGGCTCAGGTCAGCAGCGTGCGGGCGTAGTAGTCGTGGTCATCGGTCACCCCGGGTAGGGCGAAGAAGTAGCCGCCGCCGGTCGGGGTGATGAATGGCACGAGCATTTCCTTTTCCAGCCGCTGTTGCATGTCGGTGTAGGTGCTCAGCTCGCGCTGGAAGCAGCAGAAGGCGTGTCCCGCGTCCATACGCCCGTCGACGTCGGGGGCGCGCATGTACTGGTAGCTGCGGCGCCAGATGTGCACGGGAGGCACCTTGTCCGGCACGTATGGGTTGGACGCGCTGAAACGGGAGCCGACGGTCTGCGGGTTGGCGAGGCGGACGTGGCAGTTGAACGGCATGACCTCGCCTTGGGGGTCGTAGACCACCGGAGAGTTCTCGTTGGTGCCGCCGTTCAGCGGGACGCCAGTGACCTTGTGTCGGCCGATGATCTTTTCCTGCTGGGCGACCGGTATCCGATCCCATTGGTCGAGGTGGAACCGGACGATGCGAATCACCTGGTAGGTGCCGCCCGTGGTCCAGGCCGGCTCGGGAGAAGGCGGATGCACCCAGATGAACTCGTTGATACGGCCCTTCACATCGGTAAGGAAGTGGTTGGCGACGTCGTCATGGAACCCGAGCAGATCACGGGGGGTTCCGCTCGGCCGTTGCGGGCTGCGGAACCCGTCAATGCGCCAGCGCTGCCGCATCAGCGCACCAGCGTGGGAATGAATGTCGATCAAGGCGTTAATCAGCGCGTCGTCGTGGTTGGCGCACAACTGCAGGAGCAGATCACCGTGGCATTCGGCGGGACTGAGGTCATCGTGGGCGAACGCGGTCATGGGGACCAGCTCAACCGGTTTGCGACCGGCCAACCCGAAGCGGTTATCGAACAAAGATGCCCCGACACCGACGGTTATGGTGAGGCCGTCCGGCACCAGGGTGCTGCCGAGGAGTCCGGAGCCTGATGAATGAGGGGCCGGTCGCGCGGGACCACCGCTGGTGAGGAAGCGGGCCCGCTCGGTGAGGGTCCGGAACAGATTGGTGAGCTCGCCGCGGTTGTCGACGGTCACGTCGTAAGCGGCAAAGATCCCCTGCTGCTGCGGCGCCAGTGGCGGCTCGGTGATGCCGGACTGGTGCTCGCCGTGAAAAGGCACCACATCGCCGGCAATCGGAGAGCTCTCTCGGACCGGTTTGCCACTCACCGCGCCGACCAGCCCCGCGGCCAGCGTTCCCCCGACGAAAGTACGACGAGAGCACGAGTAGGACATGATCTCACGGTAGGTAACGTGAGGAAGCACACACAAGAATGCGGCCGGTGTTTTTGCACGTCACTGGCCATGGCGGGATGCTATCCGTGCGGCCGTGTGACCGGGACCACGGTCACAGGGCGAAGGCCTCGTCCACGCACAAGAGCGTCTCAGAGATGCCTGCCGGGTTCCGCCGGTTCCAAGGAGACGCTCGGGTGGACGGCGACGACCACGCGGTGGTCGCGCCCGCCTTCTGCCGTCTCGTCGTGGTACTTGCCGACCAGCGCGGTCACCGCTTCGGCCAGCTCCTCGGCGAACGCGGCACGGTCTGCGGCCGAGGCGAACCGTATCTTGCCGTCGATCGCGAACGTCGCGACCCGCTTGCGGGCTTTCGACCCGCCGGTGATGAGGGCGCCCACATCGCGGACCAGCCTGCCCGCGACCGCCAGCAGCCAGCGCGCCGAGAGCTGGTCGGGCGATCGGGACGGGTCGGGCTGCACGTCCGCCAGCGCGAGAGGTGAGATCACGTACGACGCCGCCGTGGCCTGCATGATGCGCTCGTTGACGTTGCCCTTGCGGCGCTCCTCTATCAGCTCGACCAGGCCGTGACGCTCCAGCGCCTTCAGGTGGTAGTTCACCTTCTGCCGCGGCAGGCCGACCTTGGCCGCCAGCGTCGTGGCAGAAGCGGGCTCGGCCAGCTCGGCCAGCAGCCGGGCCCGTATCGGGTCCAGCGAGACCTCGGCGGCGGCCGGGTCCTCGATCACCGCTACATCCAACATGTCCACAACGATCGCACCGACAGAATATATTGTCAAGACGTGTGAAATTGTCGGGCTTTGTGGCTGGTGGAGGTACGACTTCTGAACGACACCTGAACTGCGGTGATTCTCCGGAGCGGCGTCCACCTGATCGCACTGCTCCGTATCGTCGCGGCGGTGCCGCCGAGCGCCCGTGTTCCCCGGGGGCCGGTGGGAAACAAACCGTCGACCGGGGTAACACGGGCGCTCTGGTCGTCAGTCCTTCAACGTCGACGTCGTCGGCGTCGTCGTTGTCGTCTGCGGCGTCGAGGTGGCGGACGCCGACACCGGCGCACCAAGCTGGTTCGGGAAGATGAGCCTGATGTTGATGGCCTGGGCCTGGCGGTTGGTGCTGCGGCTGAGGCTGCGGTTCAGGTGACGGGCCCAGTTGCGGGCCCAGCTGCGAGCCAGGGAGCGGTTCCAGTTACGGGCATAGTGGCGGTTGTAGTTACGGTTGCGGTGACGGGACCAGTCCCTGTCCCTGTAGTCGCCACCATTCGGCACGCTGATGGTGCTCGTCGCGCCGGCGCTGCTAGTCGTGGTCACGGCGCCTAGGCCGACCATGCCCCCGGTGAGTGCGGCTCCGATCGTCAGCGTGCCCACAAATTTCTTGACCTTGGGCATTGCGTATCCCCCTTGGACTACTTCGGGCAGAAGGTGGCATTCACACAGCTTGTCGATGAATGCTGTGGTGACTCAGTGAGTCTGCCTAGTTGTCTTGTTTTCCTGGTGAGAGGTGCGACAAACGAATAACTTCTACTTTTGCTATGTGCTTAATCTCTTGTTGCGGTCTTCGGTTCGATATTTCCCGACTTCACCCGACATGCTCGTCTTGATCTTGCTATAGCCCGACGCCACGGCCGGACACCACCAGCAGGGCGTCTCACGTGCGGAAACCCCGGCCCCAGAGGCGATTCGGCGAAGCAGTCCAGCTGCCCGAGCCCTACACCCGTCCACACAAGCCGGGCAGATACGTTCAATCCAACAAGCACGTTGATTTCACTTTGTTTGAAGAGAAAATCCCGAGTCGAGGTCGGTTTCACAAACCTGGGTGTTAATCCTCATTAAGCCTGTTTCCAGGCGTGTGTCGGTTGCGTGCGCTTGCAGGGGGAAATGAGCAAGAGACCGCTGTATTCGACTTACGACCTGTGGCGAGCGCCGGACCCCGGTGGCGCGCCGCGCGCCCGTACCCCTTATGGTCCGGTGCATGACTGCGCATTATGACGTCGTGGTGGTCGGGGCCGGCCCCGGTGGATATGTCGCGGCCGTTCGGGCCGCCCAGCTGGGTCTCAGTACGGCGATCGTCGAGGAACGCTACTGGGGCGGGGTCTGCCTCAACGTGGGATGCATCCCATCCAAGGCACTGCTGCGCAATGCCGAGCTCGCCTACCTGTTCACCGAGGAGGCGAAGACGTTCGGCATCCAGGTGGAAGGCAAGGTGACCTTCGACTACGCCGAGGCCTTCAAGCGCAGCCGCAAGGTCGCCGACGGCCGGGTCAAGGGCGTTCACTACCTCATGAAGAAGAACGGCATCACCGAGTACGACGGCCGAGGCACCTTCACCGACGCGAACACCCTCCAGGTGGCCGGCGGCGACGGTGGTACGGAGACGTTGACGTTCGACCACTGCGTCATCGCGACGGGCGCGACGACGAAGCTGCTGCCGGGCACGTCGATCAGCGAGCGCGTCGTGACGTACGAGGAGCAGATCCTCAGCGACCGCGTTCCGGAGAGCATCATCATCGCGGGCGCGGGCGCCATCGGCGTCGAGTTCGCGTACGTGCTGCGCAACTACGGGGTCCAGGTGACCATCGTGGAGTTCCTCGACCGTGTCGTCCCCCTGGAGGACGAGGAGGTCTCCGCCGAGCTGGCGCGACGCTACAAGCGGCTCGGTGTCGAGGTGCTGACCTCCACCCGGGTCGAGTCGATCGAGGAGTCGGGCGACAAGGTGCGTGTGACGGTGTCGCGAGATGGCGAGCAGCGGACGCTCGAGGCCGACAAGGTGCTCCAGGCCATCGGCTTCCAGCCGCGCGTCGAGGGCTACGGGCTTGAGAACACCGGCGTGCGCCTGACCGAACGAGGTGCCATCGACATCGACGGCCGGTGCCGTACGAGCGTGCCGCACATCTTCGCCATCGGCGACGTCACCGCCAAGCTCATGCTCGCGCACGCGGCCGAAGCGATGGGCATCATCGCCGCCGAGACCATCGCGGACGAGGAGACGATGGAACTCGACTACGTGATGATCCCGCGGGCGACCTACTGCCAGCCGCAGATCGCGAGCTTCGGCTTCACCGAGGCCCAGGCGCGTGACAAGGGCTTCGAGGTGAAGGTGGCGAAGTTCCCGTTCAGCGCGAACGCCAAGGCGCACGGGCTGGGAGACCCCACCGGGTTCGTCAAGATCCTCAGCGACGCGAAGCACGGCGAGCTGCTCGGTGCCCACCTCATCGGGCCCGAGGTCACGGAGCTGCTGCCCGAGCTGACGCTCGCCCAGCAGTGGGACCTCACGGTCAACGAGGTGGCGCGCAACGTGCACGCGCATCCGACGCTCGGCGAAGCGGTCAAGGAGGCCGTTCACGGGCTCGCGGGTCACATGATCAACATGTGAAGGCCACCGTGTCGACCGGCCTGACTCCATGACTTCACGTGTACGTTCAGCTACGGAGAGTAGTTGTGGCGTCACGTACGAAGGGGAGACCGGGCACGATGCGACGGAACTTCAGCAGGACGGCTCAGGCACTCGCGGTCGCGGTCGGCTGTACCGCGATCGTCGCCGGCTCGACGGGCGTGTCGGCGGCCGTCGGCGCTACCGGCGTGATCCGCAGCCACGCCAACTGGCGCTGCCTGGACGCCGACCTGAACACCATCGCGGGCAACGGCACCAAGGTCCAGCTGTGGAACTGCAACGGCTACAACAACCAGAAGTGGGTCTACGACATCAGGACGCACACGATCCACAGCCAGTACAACGGCCGCTGCCTGGACGCCGACCTGAACACGATCGGTGGCAACGGCACCAAGGTGCAGCTCTGGGACTGCAACGGCTGGAGCAACCAGAAGTGGATCTATGACGCGATCAGCCACACCATCTACAGCCTGTACAACGGGCGGTGCCTGGACGCCGACCTCAACGGCATAGGCGCCAACGGCACCAAGGCGCAACTGTGGGACTGCAACGGCTGGGCCAACCAGAAGTGGACGGTCTGACCCTGTGAAAGGCGTCGTGTCGAGGCTGCCGCCTCCGCCGCGCCGCGTGTAAATTCGACTACGCAGAGTAGTTGGCGGCTGGCGCGTGATAAGGAGATCAGGCACGATGCCACGGAACTTCAGCAGGACTGCTCAGGTGCTCGCGGTCGCGTTCGGCTGCGCGGCGATCGTCGCCGGTTCGACGAGCGCGTCGGCCACCGTCAGCGGGACAGGCCCCATCCACAGCCGGGCGGACGGCCGCTGCTTGGACGCCGATCTCGGCCGCATCGGCACCAACGGCACGCGCATCCAACTGTGGGACTGCAACGGCTGGGCGAACCAATCGTGGAGCTACGATCCGGGGACCCACACGATCCGCAGCCTGTCCAACGGCCGCTGCCTGGACGCCGACCAGGCGAACCTCGACAAGAACGGCACGAGGGTCCAGTTGTGGGACTGCAACGGCCGCCCCAACCAGCAGTGGGTGTACGACCGGAGCGGCCGTACCATCTACAGCCTCGCCAACGGCCGCTGCCTGGACGCCGACCTGAAGGGCGTCGGGAGCAACGGCGCCCGGATCCATCTGTGGGACTGCAACCGCTGGAGCAACCAGAGGTGGAAGCTGTGACCCGGCAAGCCCGTGCGCGGGCTCGTGAGCCTCGGCATGTTCGCCGGTCGCGAGGGTAGAGGGACGCCGAACGACCAGAGCGAGGAGGACGCATGAAGAGGATCCTGCAACTCGTGGCGACCCGCTGGCTCGCCCGTACGCCTTTCGGGCTCGTCGTCCTCGGGATCGGCTGGTGGCTGATGCGGAAGCGGCGTGGCCAGGCCGGCGAGCGGAACGACGTGCTGCGACAGCCCGGTCGAAAGTCCCGCAACCCTTATGTGTGGCAGGGGCCCTCGGCTCGCAACCGCAAGTAGCCCTGCCCGATCGTACGCACCCCCCGGACGTCTTGACCGCCGTCGTCCGGGGGTTTTGTGCTGTCTGGCCGGTGTGGGGCCGTACCGGACCGGATTGCCGGTACGGCCCCTGAGGGCCCGCACCGTCGGGTCAGAGGCGTTCCTGGCGGGGTAGGACGACCTCCCTGACCAGGAGCAGCACCGCGGCGGCCAGGGGGATGCCGAGCAGAGCCCCCACGATGCCGAGCAGGGCTCCGCCGAGGAGGGCGCCGATGATCGTGGCGATGGGCGGGACGGCGACCGACGACTTGAACACCGGGGGAGAGATGATGTAGTTCTCCACCTGCTGGTACACGATGAAGAAGATCACACAGGCGATGCCCATCTGCACCGAGGTCAGGAAGCCCACGCCCGACACCACCACGGCGCCGACGACCGCGCCGATCATCGGGATCAGGTCGGTGATGGCCACGAAGATGGCGAGCGCGAGGGCGTACGGCACCTTGAGGATGACCAGGAAGACGAAGGTCACGACACCGGCGATCAGCGAGATGATCAGGTTGCCGGCGACGTAGCCGCCGATCTGATTGATGATCTCGTCACCAAGGAGCTGTACCCGGGTCCGCCGGGAACGCGGTACGAGCCGGTATGCGGTCTCCTTGATCGAGTTCAGCGAGCCGAGGAAGTAGAGGGTCAGCACCAGGATGGTGAGCCCGCTGAACAACGCGCTGATCACGACGCTCGCCACGCCCAGTAGGCCGCCGAACATCTGGCTCGCCAGGTTGCCGCTGGTGACGTACTTCTGGAGCTTGTCCAGAACCTGGTAGCGCTGGTCCACCGAGCGGATGAGCGGGTGGTTCTGGAGCTGCTGCACGTACTCAGGAAGGTGCTGGACGAACCCCGTGGTCTGGTCGGTGAGCGGAGGCACGATCGCCAGTCCGAAGCCCACGAAGAACGCGATGACCGCTCCGAACACGATCGTGATCGCCAGCCGGCGAGGCATGTTGCGGCGCTGCAGGGCTTCCACGGCGGGGTTCAGGCCGATCGCCAGGAACAGCGAGACGACGATCAGGACGAGGACGGAGCCGACGCCGGCGATCGACTGGACGAGCAGCCAGGCGGTCAGCACGCCGAGCGCGGCGGTCAGGCCGAACAGGAACGGGTTGCTCCGCAGCGGCCGCCCCGGGCGGCCGAAGGGCTGCTCGAATTCCTTCAGATCGACCTTGCGCGTACCCGGGGGCGAGTCCTCGTCGTTGGGATCGTCCGGAGGCGTCTCGCGCTCCGCGACGTCCGGTGCGGCAGGGTGGTCGTTGGTGGAGACCTCCGCTCGCGGTGTTCCCGAGCCGGTGTGAGCCGTGTCGCCGGGAGAGCCGGAGACGTCACCGCCGGGTATCGAGGGGAACACGCTCGAGATCTCCGCGCGCTCGGAACTACCAGTGTCGGACACGCGTCCCCGCTGCCCCCTGTACGGCTGTCTAGTCCGTTTCTGCGCTGATAAACGCCGAAAAATGGTGATCCGGCGCTCCGTGGGGCGGGAGCGCCGGAGACGACGCCTACTTCAGGCGGATCACGCCCTTGGAGACCGTGATCCTTCTGCGCGGAAGGGGTTTGGCGGCCGGGCCCTGTGCCACGGCTCCCGTCGAGATCTTGAACTTGCTTCCATGGCAGGGACAGTTGATGGTGCCGCCGCTGACGCTCGCCACCGCGCAGCCCTGATGGGTGCACTTCGCGCTGAACGCGCGGAACACTCCCTTCGTGGGCTGGGTGACCACATACTTACCCTTGATGATCTTTCCGCCGCGTACCGGGATGCTCCCGGTCTTGGCCAGAACCGTTCCGGCCGCCGTTTCGTCGGTCCTGTCCACTGATGCCCGCGCCGGCCGCACACCCACCAGGCCGAGCAGAGCGGCGAACCCGCCCGCCAGGCTCCGGTAGATCACCGTTCGACGTGTCGTCCCTGTCTCATCGGCCGCCATGCCAACCTCCGCTTCTGGGGGAAAACTAGACTTCTCCCCCCACGGAACGTACGCGGGGTAGGCGTGGTTCAGTCGCCTACTGGCCGACGGGGAACACGCAACGGCCTGCGCCCCCCGTGACGTACCCAGGGGGCGCAGGCCGCAGATCAGATCAGTACATCCTGCGCGAGGTCTCCTCGGTCCCGCTTGCGTCCTCCACCCTGTCGCCAGACCACCTGCTGGCGTCCGCCGCGGTGTCCTTCATCGAGTCCGCCCATTGGCGGGCGTTGTTGCGATAGAGCACGATGCCTACCGCGCAGGCCGCGAACCCGGCTAGCAGTGCGATCGTCGACCAGCGACCTCGTCGCCTGACCGACGGCGCGGGATCGATCTTCTCCGCCGCCTGGGCGAGGAAGGCGCTGACCTTCGGCGCGATCTCCTCCTCGACCGTGTGAGCCGCACGGTCAAGCCTGGGCGCGGCCCAGACTCGAGCGTCTTCGATGCGGTGTGCGGCGACCTCGCGAGCGGTGCTTGCCATCGGTCGGACTTGGTCTGCCGTCCGGATGGCCTGGGCCTTCATACGACCCATCCGCGTCCTGGGTAGTACCAGATTGACGCGGTGTCTTCTCAGTGTCAGGGACACGACAACCTCCCCTGTCCGTGGGGCCCTGCAGGCTCACCTTCCCGCTCGAAAGCGGCTCAATCCTGACGCGGCATGGGAGGATGCGGGGTAGGCCATTGCGCCATAGTCATCAAAGCATCACAAATCTGACCTAGAAAACGGACATATCGAAGGGGGCAGTCCTCTCGTGGCTGAGAATCTCATCGCAAAACTGCGGACCACTCTCGGAGACATCAAACTCCGCCTTTTCCCTGATCACGCGCCCAAGACGGTGCGCAACTTCGTCGAGTTGGCCGAGGGCGGCCGCGAGTGGACCGACCCGGGGACCGGGGAGAAGACCAACGCCAAGCTGTACGACGGCACGATCTTCCACCGCGTGATCCAGGACTTCATGATCCAGGGTGGCGACCCGCTGGGGCAGGGCATCGGCGGTCCCGGTTACGACTTCGACGACGAGATCCACCCTGAGCTGCAGTTCAACCGGCCCTACCTGCTCGCCATGGCCAACGCCGGCAAGCGCTTCGGCCGGGGCACCAACGGCTCGCAGTTCTTCATCACGGTCGTCCCCACGCCACACCTCAACGGCAAGCACACCATCTTCGGTGAGGTCATCGAGGGGTCGGACATCGTGGACGCGATCTGCAAGACCCAGACCCGGCAGGAGCGCCCGGTCACGGACGTCGTCCTCCAAGAGGTCATCATCGAGCGCGTCCAGTCCTGATATGCGGCTCAGAATACGTGGGGCCCGCTACGACTTCCTCCCGTAGCGTCGGGCCCGCGGCAACGCTCTCCGAGGCGGCCCCGGTTACCTGGGGCCGCCAGGAGCGGCGCGAGCCACGATTTCGTCGCGGCGTACATGGCGCCGGTCACCCGGGGGCTTGAATAGGGTGGCAGTCTGTGGATAAGCGCACAGGCGAAGGGGCCTAGAACAGGCGATGACCACTCAGCCAGATTCACCGAACGCGTCCGACCCGCCAGCGGGACAGGCGCAGCCCGGCCCACACGGTCCGGACGCCGTCCCCACCTGCTACCGGCACCCCGACCGCGAGACCTACGTGCGCTGCCAGCGCTGCGACCGGTCGATCTGCCCCGACTGCATGCGGGCGGCGTCGGTCGGCCACCAGTGCGTCGAGTGCGTGCGCGAGGGAAGCAAAACCATCCGGCAGGCGGAGGCGCCTTTCGGCGGCAGGCCCGTCACCACGCCCGTGGTCACGTGGACGCTGATGGCGATCAACGTGCTCGCCTACCTCGGCGAGATCATCAACGCCCCGCTCGTGCTCAACCGCTTCCAGATGTCGGCCGACCAGGTCGCCGCAGGCGAGTGGTGGCGGCTGTTCACCGGAGCGTTCCTCCACGCGGCCCCGCCCACCTACTACCACATCCTGTTCAACATGTGGGCGCTGTACGTCATCGGGCCGCAGCTCGAGAGGATGCTCGGCTCGGCGAGGTTCGCGGCCGTGTACCTTCTCGCGGCGCTCGGCGGCTCGGTCGCCGTCTACCTCTTCGGCTCGGCCTCTGTGGGCGCCTCAGGCGCGATCTACGGCCTCTTCGGGGCGATGTTCGTCGTCGCCCGCCGCCTGGGGTACGACGTGCGCGGGGTGCTGTGGCTGATCGGGATCAACGTGGTGATCACCTTCGTGATCCCCGGGATCAGCTGGCAGGGTCACCTCGGCGGCCTGGTCACGGGCGTGCTTGTGACAGGGCTGTTCGCCTACGCGCCGCAGAAGAACCGCAAGGCCTTCCAGATCGGCACGGCCCTGGTGGTGCTCGCCGTCTACGTGCTGGTCGTGATGCTCCTGACGCCCCTCGGGCGCTAGAAGAAGCCGGCGGGCGGGGCTGCTTCCCCAGGTTGTGGATAAAACCTGTGGAAATCCACCGCCTGCCGGGTGCGCCCTAAGGTAGGGCGCTATCGCCAGCGAGTGGACAGCACCACGCCGAAGATGATGAGGACGAAGCCGACCGCGAGGTTCAAGTTGCCGATCGTGCCGATGACGGGCGCGTTCGGCGCGATGTAGAACACCGCGATCCACAGGATGCCGATGATCCACGAGATCACCATGACGGGTGCCAGCCACCGGGGGCTCACCTTGACCTGCTGCGACTTCTGCGGCGGGGTGTAGACCGCCTTCTTGCGAGTGTTGGACTTGGGCACGGCAGCTCTCCTGGTGAGGACCCGCGTGGTGTCGCGGGCTCTGGCAGCCAGCGTAATCGCTGGTGTACGAAGACCCGAGTAAGCCTAGTCGGCGCGAGCGGCGAACGGCGATTCCAGGCCGAACAAGCTCTCGCTCGAAACCCAAATAACGTGATTCGGGGTTGTCTCTGACTGGCGTTCTCGCAAAGTGTGGGTCAAGGCCCGGCCGTCGCGGGGACGATGGCGTGAGGTCGCGAATAGCCTTCCATGTGCAGGGCGTGCTCCTGGCGCCACCGACCCTTGAGCCGGATGTTTCATGGTTACTGCTGTGGACGCATGTACTGGGTGAAGAGGCTCAACGCGCCCAGGATGCCCCGTGACCGCCGGGAGGGGGTCCGGCTCCGCCCCGAGGCCGCTGAGCCGTCGTGAGGGCGCTGCTGCGCACTTGTGGCGAGCTGAGCATCACCGGCGGCCTCGTGATGCTGCTCTTCTGCGGTTACCTGCTGTGGGGGACCAGCTCTTACACCGAGTGGTACCAGCGCATACTCAAAAAGCAGCTGCGGGAGACCACCAGGCTTTCGAAGCTGGACAAGCTCGATGTGGGGGACGCCGTCGGGCTCATCCGGATCCCCCGCCTCGGCCGCGACTACGAGTACGCCATCCTCGAAGGCGTCACCGCCGAGGATCTCCGCAGGGGGCCGGGACACTACCCGGGTACGGCGATGCCGGGCAAGATCGGGAACTTCGTCCTCTCCGGGCACCGCACGACCTACGCCGCCCCGTTCAACCGGATCGACGAGCTCCGCCTGGGTGACGACGTCATCGTCGAGGCCCCCGAAGCCCGCTATACGTACCGCGTGTCCGGCAAGGAGGTCGTCGAGCCGACCGACGTGGACGTCATCGCACCCGTCCCCAGCCACCCCGGAAGGCGACCGGCCCAAGCCATGATCACCCTGACGACATGCCACCCGGAGTACTCCGCCAGGCAGCGGCTCATCGTCTTCGGCGTCCTGTCCGGAAAGCGGGAACGCCGGATGAGCTAGAGGCCCCGCCGCACGACCGAGCAGTCCTGGAAGCGAGGGATCCCGATGTACGGATGGATCTGGCGTGTCATCCCCGGCGGGATGGGCGTCAAGCTGGTGACCGTGCTGTTGCTGGCCGGTCTGGCGGGGGTCGTACTCTGGTATGTCGTGTTCCCTTTGCTCGAGCCGCACGTGCCCGTCGACCGGGTGACCGTAGGCCAATGACCCGCGTGCTCGTGGTGGACAACCATGACAGCTTCGTCCACACGATCGTGCAGTATCTCCGGGAGCTGGGCGCCGAGTGCGACGTCCGGCCGCGAGACCACGTGCGCGTCGAGGACACCCAGGGGTTCGACGGGGTGGTGATCAGCCCCGGGCCGGGCACGCCGGAGGCGGCCGGGGTCAGCGTCCCCCTGGTGGGCTTCTGCGCCGAGCACGACCTTCCCCTCCTCGGCGTCTGCCTCGGCCACCAGGCCATCGCCGTCGCGTACGGAGGCGTCGTCTCCCGCGCGCCCGAGCTGATGCACGGCCGTACCAGCGAGATCGCCCACGACGGCAGGGGAGTCTTCGACGGGCTTCCCTCGCCGGTCACCATGACCAGATACCACTCGCTGGCCGTCGTTCCTGAGACCATGCCCGACGTCCTTGAGATCAGCGCCGTCACGGAAACCGGCGTCATCATGGGGCTCAGGCACCGCGCCGCCCGAGTCGAAGGCGTGCAGTTCCACCCGGAGTCCGTCCTCTCCGAACACGGGCACAGACTTCTTTCCAATTGGCTGGCTCAGATCGTGTAACGCCGAGGGGCTTTCCGACGACTACCGGATGAGGGTCTCCGCCGTCGCCCCCGAACGGCGGAGACCCTCTTCGCATATCCGCAGACGGAAGCCCTCATCCGCAAGACCGAAGCCCTCAAGCGAAAAGGCCTCTCCCTGGTGAGGGAGAGGCCTTTTGTCGGTAGTCAGCCGCCGAAGTTGTCCGGCGGCGGGTCGCTGAAGGGGTCCTGGGTCGTGGGCGTATCCGACGGGGTGTCGGTCGGTATGTCGGTCGGTATGTCGGTCGGGGTGTCCGTGGGGAAGGTCTCGGGCGGCCCGGAGGACACCACCAGAGTGATCGTCATGCCGGCGGTGAGCTTGGCGCCGCCCTTGGGGCTCTGGCTGATGACGCTGCCCTTGGGGACGTCCGCGCTCGCCTGCTGGATGGTCTTGACCTTGAAGCCCGCACCGGTCAGCGTGATCTTCGCGTCCGCCGCGGTCTGGCCGGTGACGTCCGGGACGTCGGTCTGCGCCTTGGGCACGTAGATCTTGACGATGCTGTTCTCGTTGATCTTTTCACCGGCGCCAGGCTTGGACTGGAAGACCTTGTCCTGCTCCTTGCCGGACAGGACGCTCACCACCTGCGCCTTGAGGTTGTTCGCCTCCAGGGTCTGCGTGGCCTCGCCGACGCTGCGCCCGATCACGTCGGGGACGGCCACCTGCTTGACGCCCTTGGAGACCTTGAGCTGCACCGCGGAGTTCTTCGCGACCTGCTGGCCGGCCACGGGATCGGTGTCGATCACGGTGCCCTTGTCGACGTCGGAGCTGAACTCCTCGACGACGGTGACCTTCAGGCCCAGGCTCTGCAGCTTGGCCTGCGCGGCGTCCGCGGTCTGCCCACTGACTACGGGGATCGAGACCTGGCTGGCGACCCCCTGGCTGCCGCCCGAGCTCAGGAAGGCGTACCCGATGCCGATGAAGGCGCCGATGACGAGCAGCGGGATGAGGATCCACGCGGCCGTCTTGAGCGCGGTGTTCCCGGAGTTGGCCCGGCGGCGCTCGGAGCGGCCACCGGCCTGCGTGGGCGAGTAATCGTAGGCGGGAACCGAGTTCGTGCGCGAGGTGGCGGGGCCGCCGGGCCCGTTGAGCGTGCGGGTCTGCTGGCCGGTGTAGTTGCTCATGGCCATCGTCTGCGCGTCGACCGGCATGCCGGACATCGCCCGCTGGATGTCGGCCCGCATCTCGGCGGCGCCCTGGTAGCGGTGCGCGGGATCCTTCGCCATGGCCTTGAGCACGATCGCGTCGGCCCACTGGGGAATGTCGGGGTCGATCTGCGACGGCGGGATCGGGTCCTCGCGCACGTGCTGGTAGGCGATGGCCACGGGGGAGTCGCCGGTGAACGGCGGCTGGCCGGTGAGCAGCTCGTACAGCACGCATCCGGTGGAGTAGATGTCGCTGCGGGCGTCCACACGCTCGCCTCTGGCCTGCTCGGGCGAGAGGTACTGCGCGGTGCCGATGACCTGTGCGGTCTGCGTCATCGTGGCGGCTGAGTCTGCCATCGCGCGGGCGATGCCGAAGTCCATGACCTTGACGTCGCCGGCAAGCGTGATCATCACGTTGGCCGGCTTGATGTCACGGTGGACGATGCCGCCCCGGTGGCTGTAGTCGAGGGCCCGCAGAATGCCGTCGACCAGCTCGGTCGCCCGCTCGGGGAGCAGGCGCCGGTCGGCCCGTAGCAGGTCGCGTAGTGTGCGCCCGTCGACGAACTCCATGACGATGTACGGCACGGGAGTGCCTTCCGTCATGTCCTCGCCGGTGTCGTAAACCGCGACGATCGAGGGGTGGTTCAGGGATGCCGCGGACTGGGCCTCGCGGCGGAAACGGGCCTGGAAAGTGTGATCTCTCGCCAGGTCGGCACGGAGTGTCTTGATCGCGACTACACGGTCCAGCCGGATGTCCCGTGCGCGATACACCTCGGCCATGCCGCCGCGCCCGACGACTCCGTCGAGCTCATAGCGACCGCCGAGTAGCCGAGGCTGAGTCATTTCCTGCACTGTCCCTTGCCGTTCATCTTGGGTACCGGCCCGCGGTGCGGCTGCCGGTGTCCATCATCGACCCCGCGCAGCATTACGTCTCCCCGTTCGGGGGGATTGTGGTGCTTCCGGATGAGGTGGGGCTTGGCGTCTCACTCGGCGTGGGGGTCGGTGTGGGCGTCGGAGTAGGGGTTGGAGTAGGAGACGGAGTTGGCTTCGGCGTCCGTCGCCCGGTTGGTGTCGCCGACCTGCTTACCGTAGCCGACCGTGACACCGACGGCTTGACAGACTTCACCGGTTTCGGTGGAAGGGATGTCGTGGCGGGTGTCGCCCGTGACGGCGACCGAGGGGGACCGCCGGTCGTCGGGTTGACCGGCTGCGTCGACCCATTGTCGAGCCCCAGCTCGGGAAGCCCGCCCGCCGCCAGCGCGCCGAATCCGACCGCGGCCGCGCAGCCCGCGACAGCGAAGAAGCCGATGGTGGCACGCCGGCGCCCGCGTCTCGGCGGCGCAGCCGGGCGGGGGTACTGCGGCCCCGCCGGGGCATGGCCGATCCGCGTGGGCGTGGGAGGCGGGACGGCCGTGGCGGAGGTTTCGTACAGGCCCGCGAACACGTCACCCGGCTGCTCGGACGCCTTGCGACCGGGCGACTGCTCCAGCGCTTCGCGGATGGCGGAACCGGACGGGTCGGTGAGCATGCTCAGGTGGGACGCGCTCGGGGTGGCAAGCGAGTCGCGCAGCACCATCGCCCGGTCGGCCAGCTCACGCGTGGTCGCGGGCCGGTGGTCGGGGCTCTTGGCCAGCATGGCCACGACCAGGTCGCGAACGGGCTTCGGCACGCTCTCGGGTAGCGGAGGTGTCTGCTCGTTCAGGTGGAGAAGGGCGATGGCCACCTGGTTGCCCGCCGTGAAGGGCGGCCGGCCGGCGAGGCATTCGTAGGCCACGACACCGAGGGAGTAGATGTCGGTGGACGGGGTCAGAACGCTGCCGGACGCCTGCTCCGGGCTGACGTACTGCGCGGTGCCGAGCACGGTGCCCGTCATGGTCATCCGGGAGCCCTCCAGGGCCCGCGCGATGCCGAAGTCGGTGATCTTGATGGTGCCGGTATCGGTGACGAGCAGGTTTCCCGGCTTGATGTCGCGGTGGATGATGCCCGACCGGTGGGCGGTGTGCAGCGCCCGTGCCGTCTGGCCGATCACGTCGAGGGTGACCTCGGGGCTCAGCGTGCCGTTGCGTGCGAGGATCGCCGACAGCGCCTCGCCCGTGACCAGCTCCATCACGAGGTAGGCGATCTCGTCCTGCTCGCCGTAGTCGAAGACCTGGGCGATGCCGGGGTCGGCCAGGCCGGCGGTGATGCGCGCCTCGTTGCGGAAACGCTCACGGAACTCCGGATGGGCGGCCACGTGCTGGCGCAGGAGCTTCACCGCGACCTCACGCCGCAGCAGCTCGTCGGAGGCACGCCAGACCTCGCCCATGCCGCCTGTCGCGATACGGCTGGTCAGCCGATAGCGGTTGCTCAGCACCCGGTTGGCGAAGCTCACTGCCCGAGCACCGCCTGCATCACGTCGTGCGCGATGGGCGCGGCCACCGCGCCGCCGGTGGCGTCGTTGCCGGCGCTGCCGGACTCGACGAACACCGCGACGGCGACCTTCGGGTCCTCGGCGGGAGCGAAGGATATGAACCAGGCGTGCGAGGCGGCGCCCTGGCTGGTCTCGGCGGTTCCGGTCTTGCCGGCCACCGTGATGCCGGGCAGCTGCGCGGCCGTACCGGTGCCGTTCTGCACCACGCTGATCATCATCTGCCGGAGCTTGTCGGCGACGGCCGGGGTGATCGCCTGGTCGACCTCCTGGGGCCGGGCGCTGTCGATCTCGTCGCCCTCGGGACTGACGATCTTGTTCACGAGGTAGGGCTTCATGACCTTGCCCTGGTTGGCGACGGACGCGGCTACCACGGCCATCTGGAGCGGGGTCATCTGGTTGCTGCGCTGCCCGATCGCGGTCTGCGCCAGCGCGGCCTTGCCCTCGTCGGGGCCGAGGTCGCTCTTCACCACGCTCAGCGGGATGCTCATCGGCTGGCCGATCCCGAACTTCGAGGCCTGCGCGTTGAGCGTGTCGTACCCCATCTCGAGGGCCATCGAGCCGAACGCCGTGTTGCAGGAGATCGTCAGCGCGTCGATGAGCGAGGTCCGGCCACCACAGGACTCGCCGTGGTAGTTGCGCAGGCCGATGGTGGTGCCCGGCAGCGGCAGGACGTTCGGCGCTTCCACGGTGGTGTTGACGTCGCGCGTGCCGTCCTCGCTGAGGTAGGCCGCCGAGGTGATCACCTTGAACGTCGAGCCCGGGGCGAAGGTGGTCTCGATGGCGCGGTTCAGCAGGGGCTTGTTGGTGTCCTTGTCGAGCTTGTTGTAGACCCGGGCGGCCTTGGCCTTGTCGGGGGCGGCCATCGTGTTCGGATCGAAGGTGGGCAGCGACACCATGGTGAGGATCGCCCCGGTCTTCGGGTCGAGTGCCACCACGGCGCCACGCTTGCCGCTCTTCTTCATGTCCTGGTAGGCGATCTTCTGGGCCTTCGGCACCAGGGTCAGGTCGATGGCCGCGCCACGGGTCGGCTTGCTGGTGATCAGGTCGACCGTGCGGCGGACGAACAGGTCGGGGTGGGTGCCGTCGAGGTATTTGTTCTCCGCGCCCTCGATGCCCGACGCGCTCTCCGGAGCGAAGAAGCCGATGACGGGGGCGTAGACCTCACCGTCGGTGTACTTCCGCTGGAACCGGAACGTGCCGCCGGCGTCCACCGACTTGGCGAGCGTCTGGCCACCCGCGGTGATCATGCCCCGCTCGTTCTGGTAGCGGGCGAAGAAGCTCCGCGTGTTGCGGCTGTCCGTACGCAGCCCGTCGGCCTTGACGGCCTGCAGGTAGTTGATGTTGATCATCAGCAGGCCGAACATGAGAAGGCACGCTACGGAGGCCCGCTTGAGTGTGCCGTTCATCGCTGAAACACCTGCGTCAGTCCCTCGTCCTGGATGGCTTGCGGCGGCGGGCGCCGGGCGGCGTCTGACATGCGTACCAGCAAGGCGATAAGGATCCAGTTAGCGAGGAGGGCCGATCCGCCCTGCGACATGAACGGCGTGACCAGGCCCGTAAGGGGAATCAGGTTCGTCACGCCCCCGACGATGATGAAGACCTGCCACGCGAGGATGAACGAGAGGCCGCCCGCGAGAAGCTTGCTGAAGGGATCGCGCGCCGCGACCGCGGTGCGCAGGCCGCGCTCGACGATCAGCGCATAGACCATGAGCAGGGCCATCAGGCCGGTGAGGCCGAGCTCCTCCCCGGTGGCGGCGAAAATGAAGTCGGAGAACGACAGCGGGATCAGGTCGGGGTGCCCCTGGCCGAGCCCGGTGCCGAGGATGCCGCCGGAGCCCATGCCGAAGAGACCCTGCATGAGCTGGTAGCTGCCGCCGAACGCGCGATTGTAGAGAACGTTGCTGCCGGGGTTGAGCCACACGTCGAAGCGCGCGCCCACGTGGCTGAAGAGCTGGCCCGCGACGAAGGCGCCCCCGATGAAGAGCAGGACCCCGATGAACACCCAGGAGGTGCGCTGGGTGGCGATGTACAGCATCGCGATGAACGCGCCGAAAAGCAGGAGCGAGGTGCCGAGGTCCTTCTCCAGGACCAGCACGCCGACGCTGACCACCCAGGTGATGAGCACGGGGCCGAGGTCGCGGGCGCGGGGCAGGTCGATGAACAGCAGGCGGCGCCCGGCGAGCGCCAGCACGTCGCGCTTGGCGACCAGGTAGCCGGCGAAGAAGACCACCAGGGCCAGCTTGGCGAACTCGCCCGGCTGGATCGAGAACCCGCCCACGCCGACCCAGATGCGGGCGCCGTTGATCTCCTTGCCCAGGAAGGGCAACAGAGGGAGGATCAGCAGCCCGAGGCCCACGAAGCCGGCGGTGTAGGTCATGCGCTGGAGCGCGCGGTGGTCACGCAGCACGATGAGCGTGACGGAGAACATGACGACGCCGATCGCGGTCCAGAAGAGCTGGTTGCTGGCGGAGGCGAGCTTCGGCGTGGCCTGCTCGATGCGGTAGATCATAACCAGGCCCAGGCCGTTGACCAGCGTCACCAGCGGAAGCACGAGCGGGTCGGCCCAGGGGGCGAACCTCGCCAGCACGAGGTAGGCGGCGAGCATCAGGCCGCCCAGGCCGAGGCCGTAGGTCAGCATGCCCGCGGGGACCTGGCCGTTCCTGCCCAGACCGACGTTGGCGTAGGCGACCATGACGATCGCGACGGCGAAGGCGAGCATGACAAGCTGCGCCCCCCGCCGTTTGGCGGTCATGGGGACGGCCGCGACGTCTGCAGCACTCACTTAGGAGGACCCCGTGGCGCTGGGGGAAGCCGTCGGCTGGTTGGTCTTCTGGTCGCCGCCGGATTTGGCCTTCAAGTCGTTGATCTTCGTCTGTCCTGCCTGGATGTTGGCTACCGGGATGCCGGCTCGCACCTGCGCGCGCTGCGGTTCGGGGATCGAGGACACCGACAAGCCGGTGGTCTGCGCGACGGAATTCAGTTGGATCGGTCCGATGGTGCTGTCGACCCCGCGGAACAACACTAGCTCGTCGCCCTGCGCGCCCACGTAGTACTGATCCTGGGTCCACTTGTAGCCGAAGTAGCCGCCACCTCCCACGACGATCACAACAAGGGCGAGCACGCCGACCGCGACCGGCCAGAGGCGCCGTCGCCGGACACGCCGCGGGGCGGCCACGGCGTTCGCCGCCGGGCCGCCCACGGCTTCGTCAAGGTCGTCGTCCACGATCACGGGCTGAGGAGCGGTGATCGTGGACGCGCGCCCGGCCGGCGTGTCGGGAGGCTGGGACCGGAGCCGGTTCGACCCCGCGGCACCCACGACCGCGGCGTCACCCGCCACGACCTGGCCTTCCTCGATCTCAACGACGTCGGCGAGGATGCAGGTGATGTTGTCGGGGCCTCCGCCCCGGTTGGCTAGGTCGATGAGCTGCCGGACGACGGCATCCGGCTCCTCGACCGTGGTCAGGGTGTGATGCAGGGTCTCCGCGCTGACCACGCTTGAAAGACCGTCGGAACACAAGAGGTAGCGGTCGTTGATCTGGGCCTCCCGAAGCGAGAGATCGGGATCGACCTCGCCGCTCCCGTCGAGGGCCCGGAGCAGGATCGAGCGCTGTGGATGGCTTGCGGCTTCTTCCTGCGTGATCCTTCCGTCGTCCACCAGCGACTGCACCAGGGTGTGATCGTGAGTGATCTGGTACAGCTCGCCGTTGCGGAGGAGGTAGGCGCGGGAGTCGCCGACGTGGACGAGAGCGACACGGGTGCCTGACCACAGCATGGCCGTAAGAGTGGTGCCCATGCCTTTCAGGCTGGGATCACGGCCCACCATCTCGTGCAGCTTGCGATTGGCGTCGCGCACCGCGGCTTCGATGGCGCTGAGCAGGTCACCCCCGGAGGCGTCCCGGTCTAGGGACGACATGGCGGTGATGGCGACCGAGCTGGCCACCTCACCGTGAGCGTGCCCACCCATACCGTCTGCGACGGCGAGCAGGCGCGGGCTCGCGTACGCCGAGTCCTCGTTTCCTTCGCGGAGGAGGCCGACGTCCGAGCGGGCGGCGTAGCGGAGTGCGATTGTCATTTGCGCAATTCGATGACGGTTTTGCCGATGCGGATCGGAACGCCGAGATGCACCGGAGTCGGGCGGGTCACTTTTGAGCGGTCGAGATACGTGCCGTTGGTCGAGCCGAGGTCTTCCACGATCCACTGACCGTCCTGGGGGAACAGCCGGGCGTGCCGGCTGGAAGCGTAATCGTCGCTGAGTACCAGCGTGGCGTCATCCGCCCGACCGATAGTGATTGGCGTCTCCGTGAGGTTGATGATGGTTCCTTGCAGGGGACCACCGGTAACGACCAGTTGTTTCGGTTCCCCCTTCTTCGGCTTGGCTGGCTGACGTGCGGGTTTGGTCGGTTTGCGCACGACTGCCGGAGCCGCCGTACGCGATCCGAACAAGTCTGTCCGGATCACACCCACCGCGGCAATCACAAAGAACCACAGCACCGCGAGGAACGCGAGCCGGATCAGCAGCAGAGTGAGCTCGGACATGGACCGTTTGTCTACCCTTAATCGCGCCGGAACACCAGGGTTGTGCGACCCAAGGTGACTCGGGTGCCGTCCTGGAGCTCGATCCGGCGAACCGGCTGGCCGTTGACGAAAGTGCCGTTGGTTGAACCAAGGTCGACGAGGGCGACTAGCGGGCCCTCGACCCTGAGCTCGGCGTGGTGCCTGGAGACGCCCGCGTCCACCAGCCGCAGATCGCAGTCGGTGCCTCTTCCGAGAAGCGTGACGGGGGTCGTCAGCTCGTAGGACCGCTGCCCCTGCGGGTCGTCCTGAGTGGACACCAGCAGGCGTGGACGGCCGCCGAACGCGCTCGGCTTGCTCGCGGGAAGATCGCTGACGGGCTGCCGGATCTCGTCCTGCTCGACCGTCGCGCCCCGGATGACCCCCGAGCGGATGCGGAACAGACCGACCGCCAAATCGTCGGCGGTCTCGAACCGAACCCGGACAGGTCCCACGAACGAGTACCCCTGTTCCTTGGCGTACTCCCTGGCGAGGTTGGCGAGCTCATGACTGATGCTGTCGGCGTACACCTCCAGCCGCTCGCTGTCGGTCGTGGACAGCTCCACCACGAAGTCGTTGGGCACAAGAGTGCGACCCTGTGCCACGATCGCGGCTCGTTCGTCCATCTCCCGCTGCACGGCGCTGGCGACCTCGACCGGCTGAAGGTCAGATTTGAACGCCCGCGCAAAGGCCCCCTCAACCAAGCCCTCGAGCCTTCGCTCGAAGCGCTGAAGGACTCCCACCGGGTACCTCCCTTCCTCCATCGTCTAGGAGGATCGTATCCGGGTTCGGTGGCATGCACGGATCCGTGCTAGCCTTTCCACGCACTCAAAGAGGGCGAGTGGCGGAACGGCAGACGCGCACGGTTCAGGTCCGTGTGTCCGAAAGGATGTGAGGGTTCAAATCCCTCCTCGCCCACCACGGTCCCCGGTCGGCAGAAGCGGAAGCTTCTTCCCCCGGGGCTTTCGTTTTTCCAGGCAGGCGACTCCTCGAACCGGATGCCGAGCCCCTGGAGCGGCGCCCCCAAGGCTTGACATCCCGTGCCCCGGAAGGGCGTTGGCCCCTCTGACGCCCGGGAGGCCCCTCTGGTGAAGGGGCTCCGATCAAGGTAGTGGGTTGCGGTCGCGGAGAGAAACCCCGGTCGGATGTCTGAGTCCTTTCTTTTACTCTCCGGTGCGGTCACTCACCCGGATTTCTAGTCCGCACGGCTTTCAGATCACTTTCGGTGGACTTGCACGGCGGGAGCCGTCTCATCTACGAAACCACCTCGGATATCTCGATATGTAAGACAAGTTGTCTTGTGCAATGAGACTCGCTCTATGGTGCCTGCATGCGGACACCGAATCGCTGGGTGATGCTCAGCCTGGGCGTGGCGGCGCAGGCCTCCGGCTGCGTGTTCATGTACGGCCTGCCGTTCCTCGTTCCTGTCCTGCGCGAGGAGATGGGTCTCAGCCTGGCGCAGGCGGGCCTCGTCGTGGGCTCACCGAGTGCGGGGATGCTGTTCACGCTCATCGGCTGGGGCTGGGTGGCGGACAGGTACGGCGAGCGCCTGGCCATGACCCTCGGACTGGCGCTCGCCACGGCCTTCCTGGCGTGCGCCGCCTTCACCACCACGCCAGGCCCCCTGGCCGTGCTGCTGGCGCTGGCCGGCGCTTCCGGGGCCTCGGCGAACGCCGCAAGCGGCAGGGTGGTCCTTGGGTGGTTCCCCGCCGAGAGGCGCGGCGTGGCGATGGGGTGGCGGCAGACCGCCCAGCCCATCGGGGTGGCCGTCGCCGGCGCCGTGCTGCCGCCCATGGGGGACCTGCGTGACGCCCTCCTGACGATGGCAGGCATCTGCCTCGTCACGGCCGTCGTGGTCGTGTCCGTGGTCGTCGACCCCCCGAGAAGCCCCGTCGCGCCTGGACAAAGGGCTGCGTCCCCCTACCGCTCCCCGAGGCTGTGGAGGGTCCACGGGGCGAGCATGCTGCTGGTGGTCCCCCAGTTCGCGACCGCGACGTTCGCCCTCACCTATCTCGTGGCCGAGCGCCACTGGAACCCCACGGCCGCGGGACAGCTCGTCGCGGTCGCCCAGTTCGCAGGAGCGGGCGGGCGGCTGCTCTGCGGGCGGTGGTCCGACTGGGCGCGCAGCCGTGTGCGCCCCATGCGGCGGCTGGCGCTCCTCAACGCGAGCGTGATGGTGCTGCTGGCGCTCGCGGTCCAAGTGGATTCAACGGCGGGCACCCCGCTGCTGATCGCCGCGCTCGTGATCTCGATGAGCGGCAACGGCCTGGCCTTCACCGCCGTGTCAGAGATGGCGGGCTCGGCCTGGGCGGGCCGGGCGCTGGGCGGCCAGAACACCGTGCAGAACCTCGTCGCCGCGGCCACCCCCGCCACGCTCGGTGTGCTCATCGCCGAGACGGGCTTCGGCGTGGCCTTCGGGCTGGCGGGGGTGCTCGCCCTGGCCGCCGCGTTCGCGACCCCCCCAGAAGGCTCCTGAGCGAGGCGCCGCGAACGAGCGGCGTGTGACACCTACGCGTGGGCGGCGGGAGCCGTACGGGTGTTGAGAAGCTCGCCGACGAGGTCGGTGAGGCTGACCAGGCCGACGACACGGCCGCCGGTGTCCGTGACGAGCCCCAGATGGGCGTGAGCCTCCTGGAGGCGTGCCACGGCCTCCGGGATCGTCGTGGAGGACTCCAGGCGCGGAGCGGGGCTCATGAGCCGCTCAGGCGCGCTCCCGGGATGAAGCAACGTGTCGCGTACGTGGAGCACGCCCAGCACGTCCTGGGGGGAGCCGCCGTTGACCAGCAGGCGCAGGTGGCCGCTCACCGCGGCGACGTCGCGGACGAGGTCGTCCGCCGCGCCGGCGGGCACGGCCGTGGCACTATCGATCGGCACCACCAGCCGCTCGACGGACTGCGACTGGACCCGGAGCGCCCGGGTCAGGAGGTCGTGCTCATCCCTGTCCAGCAGGCCCATCCGGCCCGACTCGCCGACCAGCATCGCCAGCTGAGGCGGGGTGCGGGTGGTCGCGAGCTCGTCCCTCGGGCGGATGCCGAAGGCGCGCAGCAGCCCGTTGGAGAAGCCATTGAGTGTCGCGAGCACCGGCCGGGCGATCCATGTGAAAGCCCGGAAGGGCAGCGCGAGCCTCATCGCGGCCCGCTCCGGGTGGGTCAGGGCCCATGATTTGGGCGCCATCTCCCCCGCCACCATGTGCAGGAACGTGATGATCGCGAGTGCGATGACGTACGCGACGCCCAACCGCATGGACTCTGGCAGGCCGACGAGGCCGAAGACCGGTTGCAGCAGGTGCTCGATCGCGGGTTCGGTGACCATCGCCAGGCCCAGGGAGCACAGCGTGATGCCGAGCTGGGCGCCCGCCAGCATGAGCGAAAGCTCGCGCCCGTTGCGGAGCGCGGCCCGGCCCGCAGCCCTGGTCAGGCGGCCACCGCCTGCGGCGGCCTCCTCCAGGCGGTGCCGTTTGCCGGACACCACGGCGAACTCGGCCGCGACGAACAGGCCGTTGCCGGCCAGCAGTACGACGCCGAGCAGGAGCGCGGTCACGGTGTTCATCGGACTTCACCGCCCGCGATGGCCGCGTCCGCGACCCGGGGCACGAGCCTTACCCGGCCCGGGATCCTGCGCTGCACTTCCAGCACGGTGATCAGAACCGCTTCCTCGCCGGACTCGTCCTCGTCGAGAAGGCCGAACTCGGGTACGAGGATCACGGCCACCTCGTCGCCCGGCTCGGCGAGACGTCCGAGCCTGGCCATGATCAGGCCGGCCACGGTGTCGTAGTCCTCGCTCTCCGGGAGCCGCAGGCCGGTAGCGCGCTCCACCTCGTCAAGCCGGAGGGTGCCGGGCACGTCCCAGGTGCCGTCGTCCTTCGCCACGGCCTCTGCGGGCTCGGGGTCGTTCTCGTCCATCAGCTCGCCGACGAGCTCCTCGGCCAGGTCCTCCATGGTCACGACGCCGGCGAGGCCGCCGTACTCGTCGATGACGCACGCCAGCTCGCTCTCCGCCGTACGCATGCGCTCCAGCAGCGCGGGAAGCGGCAGCGTGGTCGGCACGAGCAGGGGCGCGCCGCTGATGCGCTCGAGGGGAAGATCGTGCGACTCGGCACGGACCAGCTCGGTGAGGCCGGTCACGCCGATGACGTCGTCGCCGTCCGCGCCCATCACGGGATAGCGGGAGTGGCCCGACGACTTCACGGCGTCCAGCAGGTCGGAGGCGGGCCGTCCGGCGCGGAGCGAGACCACCCGGGGCCGGGGGACCATGACGTCCTCGGCGGTGCGGTCGCCGAACTCAAGGGCGCGTTCCAGCAGGTCCGACAGGCGTTCGGAAAGCTCGCCGGCCGCCTCTGACTCGGCGATGATGCGCGACAGCTCCTCGGGGGTCGCGCCGTGCTCCACCTCCTCCACCGGATCGACGCCGAAAAGGCGGAGCAACCGGGTGGCGGAGGCGTCGAAGAGCCGGATGACGGGGCCGGCGACGGCCATGTAGATCAGCGTGGACCTGGCCAGCCACTTGGCGACCGGCTCGGGCCGGGCGATCCCGAAGTTCTTGGGAACCAGCTCGCCCAGCACCATCTGGACGATCGTGGCGATCACGAGCCCGAGAGCCACCGCGACGCCGGAGACCGCCGCCGCAGGGACCCCCACGGCCGACAGGCCAGGAGTGATCAGCGGGGTGAGGGCGGGTCCGGTGATGAAGCCGACCAGCAGCGTCGTGACGGTGATGCCGAGCTGCGCGCCCGACAACATGAACGAGAGCCTGCCGGTGACCTTGAGTGCCCGCTCGGCGGCGGCGTCGCCCGACGCGGCCTGCTCGCGGAGCGTCGACCGGTCGGCGGTGATGAAGGCGAACTCCTGCGCGACGAAGTAGCCGGTCGCGAGGGTGAGAAGAAATACGGCCGGCAGACCGAGAACCATGGTCACGGGCCTGCCGTCCCCGATTGAATTGGGCCCGTGCCGTGGCACGGGCATGTACTCCACGGGTCGGGAGCGGACACGACTGTCCTTTCGCTAGAGGTCGTCGACAACCGTAACGGTCTGGGCGCGGCCAATGTTTCCCGCGGCACGACATTGGTGACTTACTGTGACTCTGCGTACTTTTACATGAGAAAACCTTGATGATGGGGCGTCCGGCGCGTGAGCGACCGCGTAGCTTCGAAGCAAGGCGGCTCAAGCCACAGGACGGGGACGACAACGTGGGCGAATGGCCTGGAGACCGGTCGGGGGGGTCCGACGAGAGTGGGTCTCACGAGGGGCCGACCCGAGCCCTGCGACGCCCGGCGGGTCCCGGAGGGGCCGCGCCGGAAGGGTCCTACGCGCCGGGCCGGCCCGCCCAGCGCTTGCCCCAGGGCTCGGGGGAGGGCGCCGCGGGCCGCGACGACGACGAGGAGACCCGGCTGGAGGCCTTCGGCGGGGGCGGCCAGACGCCGGAGACCAAGCCCCCGGGCGGAAGGTCGCGTGTGTACGGCAAGCCGCGCTCGGGCGAGTCGCCGGTGCGGCAGCTGGCCGGTACGCAGGCCTCCGGCGGGCCGCCGCGCGGGGCCGGCGGCGGCGAGCCGAAAATCAGGTCGCCGCGGCGCACGGGCCGCATCGTGGTCCGGGTCCTGGTCATCCTGCTCGTGCTGCTGATCGTCCTAACGCTCGGCGGGTTCTTCTGGATCAACTCCCGCCTCAACTCCGTCGACTCGCTCACCGACTACGCCGGCCGTCCGGCGGCCACGCCCGGCGAGGACTGGCTCCTGGTGGGCTCCGACAGCCGGGCGGGGCTGACCGCCGCGCAGCGCAAGAAACTCGCCACCGGACAGGCGGTCGGCAAGCGCACCGACACGATGATGCTCCTGCACGTCCCGAGCGGCAGCGACAGGCCCACCCTTGTCAGCCTGCCCCGCGACTCCTACGTGCCCATCGACGGGCACGGCAGCGACAAGCTGAACGCGGCGTACGCCTACGGCGGGCCGAAGCTGCTGACCAAGACGGTCGAGAAGGTCACGGGGATCCGGATCGACCACTACATGGAGATCGGCTTCGGCGGTTTCGTCGGCATCGTGGATGCGATCGGCGGCGTCAACATCTGCGTCAAGCAGAACCTCAAGGACCACAAGGCCGGTATCAACCTGAAGAAGGGCTGCCAGGACATGGACGGCGGCACCGCGCTCGGGTACGTCCGCACCCGCGCCACGGGTGCGCTGCCCGACTTCGATCGCACCCAGCGCCAGCGCCAGTTCTTCTCGGCCGTGGTCAAGAAGGCCGCGAGCCCCGGCATCCTGGTGAACCCGTTCCGGTCGATCCCGCTGGCGATGAGCGCCACCGACTCGGTCGCGGTCGACTCAGGCACGGGAGCCTTCGGCCTGCTGTCGCTCGGGCGCGCCATGAGCGGGAACCCGGTCACCACGGCGGTGCCCGTCGGTTCGCTGCCCACGATCAACGGCGCCTCCGTCGTGAAGTGGGACACGCAGCGAGCGCTGAAGCTCTTCCAGGCACTCGCCGAGGACAAGCCGGTGCCGAAGGACGTGCTGGCGAAGTAAGTCCCGCGTCGAAAGGTCAGGAGGTTGAGGATCCGGCGAGCGGTTAGTGTGATGGCATGCCCGAGCTTCCCGAGGTGGAGTCGCTCGCCGAGTTCCTGCGCGAACGGGCCGTCGGCCGCCCGGTCGCCGGTGTCGACGTGGTGGCCTTCCAGGCGTTGAAGACGGTCGACCCGCCGGTCACCTCGCTGGCGGGGCTGACGGTGACGGGCGCCACCCGGCACGGAAAGTTCCTCGACCTCGACTGCGACGGGCTCCACTTCGTCACCCACCTGGCCCGCGGCGGCTGGCTGCGCTGGCGCGACGACCTCTCCGGCGCGAAGCCGGTTCGTCCGGGCAAGGGTCCTCTCGCGGTCCGGGTACGGCTCGCGCCCGACGACGACGGCCGTGAGCCGGGGTTCGAGCTGACCGAGGCCGGCACCCAGAAACGGCTCGCGGTCTACGTCGTCCGCCACCCGGGCGAGGTGCCGGGTATCGCCGGCCTCGGCCCCGACCCGCTGGGGACCGGCTTCACCATGGACGCGCTGAAGGACATCGTGAGCGGCAGCCGCACACAGATCAAGGGGCTCCTGCGCGACCAGAAGGTCATCGCCGGCATCGGGAACGCCTACTCCGACGAGGTGCTGCACGCCGCCAGGATGTCCCCGTTCAAGATCGCGGGGACGCTGACGGACGAGGCGATAGCCGGCCTGCACGAGGCGATCATCAGCACGCTCCGCGTGGCCGTGGAGCGCTCACGCGGCATCGCCGCGAAGGATCTCAAGACCGAGAAGAAGTCCGGTCTGCGGGTTCACGGCCGTGCCGGGCAGCAGTGCGAGGTATGCGGCGACACGATCAGGGAGGTCTCGTTCGCCGACTCTTCCCTGCAGTACTGCCCGACGTGCCAAACCGGCGGCAAGCCCCTGGCCGACCGCAGGCTCTCACGCCTGCTCAAGTAGGCCTCACCCGAAAAATCACGGTCAGTCAGCGATGACAACCATCCGTTAGCGGGCGGAACGCTCGCAGAGTAGGGACAATGGATGGCATGACCGTCCCAGAGATCGAGGCCAAGGCCGTGCCCGACGACGTCTTCCTGCTCGACGTGCGCGAGCCCGACGAGTGGCAGGCTGGGCACGCTCCCACGGCCGTTCACATACCGCTCGGCATGCTCCAGCAGCGGGTCGACGAGGTCCCGGCCGGCGTGCCGGTCTACGTCGTCTGCCGTGTCGGCGGCAGGTCGGCGAGCGCGGCGGCCTGGCTCAACCACGTGGGCCGTGAGGCCATCAACGTCGAGGGCGGGATGCGGTCGTGGGCCGCCGCGGGCCGCCCGATGGTGGCGGAAACCGGGGGGCAGCCCGTCGTCGCCTAGCGGCGCGTGTAATACTTCGGTCAAAATCCATACCGCGGGAGCTCGGGCGCAACCGGGCTGAGAGGGCGGTTCCCAGCGACGCTGGGCGCGCCGCCGACCGCATGAACCTGTCCGGGTAATGCCGGCGTAGGGAGCGTGCGATGACGTTCACCGTCGACGAAGTCCCCCTGACACTCGACGAGGCCCCTCCGAAGACGCTCGGGCTGCTCGACCAGGGCGCGTTCTGGGCCAACCTCGGAGTCAGCCTTCTCGGCTTCTCCGGGGCCATATATCTGATCAATCCACTGGGTGACACCCCGCTGAGCCTGCCCGCGGCCGTGCTCGCGGCCGTGGCGGGCAGCCTGATCGGCACCGTGATGGTCGGCCTCGCGGCGGTGCCGGGCGCGCGTACCGGCGCGCCGGCGATGGTGCTGCTGCGCGGCCTGTTCGGGGCGAGGCTGTCGTACGTCCCGACGGTGCTGAACATCGTCCAGATGCTCGGCTGGGGGGCCTTCGAGCTGTGGGTGATCGCCACCGGGGCACGTGCGATCTTCGGTGACTCCGTGCCGTACCAGGTCTGGGTGGTGGCGGCGGGCCTGCTGACGATCGCGCTGACGATCCGGCCGCTGGGCGCCATCAGGCTGCTGCGCCGCTTCGTGACGGCCGGCGTTGTCGTCGCGATGGTCTGGCTCGCGGTGGCGCTGGTACGCGAGGCGCCCACCCTGGGTGGCGGGAACTGGAACGCCTTCGCCCCGGCCGTGGACTACGTGATCGCGCTCTCGGTCTCGTGGGTGCCCGTGGCGGCCGACTACGCGAGGCACTCGCGCTCCAGCCGTGCGGCGTTCACCGGGATCGTCGGCGGCTACACGATCGCCCAGGTCGCGTGCCTGGTCATCGGCATCCTCGCGCTGGCCCTTGTCAGGAACGACCCCGACCGGGTGTGGGACGCGTTCGTGGCGGTGCCGCTCGGAGGGCTGTTCTTCGGCGTGCTGGTGCTGCGCGAGGCCGACCAGTCGTTCGCCAACGTGTACTCCACGGCCATGTCCCTGCAGAACCTCCTGCCGAAGGTGGACAGGCGCGTCTTCTCCATCGGCGTCGGCGTGCTGACGACGGTCATCGCGCTGTTCGCCGACGTGAACTCCTACGGGGCGTTCCTCGGCGTCATCGGCGCGGTGTTCGTCCCGATGTTCGCCGTCCTCGTGGTCGACTACTTCGTGCTTGGCGGCGCCGCCAGGTGGGACACCTCGGCGAACGCGCCCTCGCGGTGGACCATGGTCGTGCCGTGGGTGCTGGGCTTCGGGGCGTACTGGCTGGTGACGGCGACGCCCACGGTGGCCTGGTGGGACTCGCTTTGGGCGGGGCTTCGCGGGGCGGTCGGGTTCGAGCGGCAGGTCTGGATGAACGCGGCGCTGGCCGCGTTCGTCGTCTCCGTGCTGGTGACGCTGCTCCTGAGCCTCACGCGGCGCGTCGTCCGGGACTCGCCTTCGAGCTGAGCGCTCAGCGGGCGCCTTCGAGGCGGAGCAGCTGCTCCTTGGCGGCGAGGCCCCCGGCGTAGCCTCCCGGGTGTCCCGCCGCCTCGACCGCGCGGTGGCAGGGGACGATGACGCAGACGGGGTTGGCCGTCAGCGCGTTCCCGATCGCGCGCAGCGCCTGAGGCCGCCCGATACGCTCGGCGATTTCCTGATAAGTCGTGACATTTCCGTAGTGAACGGCCATCGTCATCTGGAGCACCGTACGGGCGAACGCCGTGGCCAGCCGGAGGTCCACCGGCACGGTGAAGGCCCGGAGCCTGCCAGAGAAGTAGGCGTCGAGCTCGCGGCGGATCGGATCGAGACGCCTCGGGTCGGGGCCGATGAAGGTGCCGATCTCGCGGGAGACGCGCTCGAAGATGACATGCTCGTTCTCGTAGCTGCACGCGACCACGCCGCGCGCGGTCACCGCCAGGGCGAGCTGCCCGATTGGCGTGTCCATCATGCCGAAGGCCACGTCTGGAGGGGTCTCGCCCACATAGCCGGGAGCGGTCACCCGCACCAGGGCCTCGAGATCCCCTGTCGTCATGGCCGCACCCCTCCCGGTCCCGCTACGGGCAGCGTATCGGAGCGGAGCGTCCTACCGGCCACGACGCATCGAGCGGCGCCCATGTCGTCGCGGTACGGGCCGCTTTGTCCTGGCTCGGATGGTGCGAGAAGGGCCGGGCGGGGTGAATGACCGCCGATCCGGCGCCCGAGAAGGCCTCACTGCCGTACGGACCCGGCGAATGCGACGATTCGCACATCCAAAGTGCCAAGGCGCGGTTGTAAAAACGGGCACGATGGGGGTCATGAGTGACGACAGGGTAGAGAACGCCGATGACGGCTTTGCCCGCGCTGTCATCGCAAGTGCTCCCAATGCCGTCGTAGCGGTTGATCGTGACCTTTCCGTCCTAACGTGGAATCCCGCCGCGGAGCGCCTGTTCGGCTGGACCGCGACCGACATCACCGGCCGCAGGGCCCCGCTGGTCCCCGACGAGCTGATCGCCGAGCACAACGCGGTGCTGGAACGGGTCCGCACCGGCGGCCCGGTCTCTGTGCGTACCAAGCGCCTGCGCAATGACGGCTTCGTCATCGACGTCGGCGTGGACATCAGCGCGCTCCGTTCGGAGGCAGGGGCGCTGCTCGGGTACGTGAGCGTGTACCACCCCGTCGAGAACGACGCGGGCGCCCGTGAGAGAGGTGCCCGCAGGGCGAGGCTCGTCCGGCGGCTCACCGACGTGGTGGGCGACATCAACGCCGAGCTGGAGCTGTCGCCCGTCCTCGACCGCATCGCGGCGAGCCTCACCGAGCTGACCGGGGCCGACGCGGGCGGTTTCGTGCTGATCGAGGACGAGCGCCTGCGGCTGGTCAGCACGCACGGGCTGCCCGACGGCGTGCGGGGCGCGACGGCCGACCTGCGTACGAGCCTGGTAGGCAAGCTGTTACGTACCGGCAAGACCGTCCTTCTGGAGACCGGCGATCAGGCCGTGCTGGACGACCTGATCTGGTCGCGGCTGCCCGGCCTGCACACCATCGCGCTCGGCGTCGCGGCGGTGGGCGGCCGGCCGTACGGGGCGCTGTACGCGCTGTTCGCCAAGCGCAAGGTCGGCCATATCGAGCTTGAGCTGCTGCAACTGCTGGCCGGGCATGCCGGAATCGCCCTCGGCAACGCGATGGCGTACCAGGACGCCGTGCGGCAGCGGGCTCACGAGAGGGCCGTCGTCGACGCGAGCGCGGACGGCATCGCGGTGCTCGACGGCCGGGGGTTCGTCCGCCAGTGGAACCCCGCCGCCGAGGAGCTCACCGGGGTACGGGCCGCCGACGTGATCGGCGCCCGGCCGCCCTTCCCGCTGCCCGCCCCGGGAGAGAAGCTCACCACTCAGCTGACCTCCGGCCGCTGGCTCGACGTGGTCTGCGCGGAGATCAACGAGACCGCCGAGATCGTGGTCGACTTCCGCGACGTCACGCGGGCCAAGGAGCTGGAGGAGGCCAAGGATCTGTTCCTCGCCACCACCAGCCACGAGCTACGTACACCGATCACCGTGGTGCAGGGGTTCGCGAGCACGCTGGACGCCCGATGGGACAAGCTGACGGACGTCGAGCGGCGCTCCGCCGTACGCACCATCGCCGAGCGGGCCCGGGGGCTCGGCCAGCTCATGGACCACCTCCTGCTCGGCGCGCGGGCGGGAGCCGAGGAGCTGAAGGTCCAGGTCGAGAGCTTCGACCTGGGGGAACGGGTGCGCGCGGCCACGCTCGGGATGCCGGTCCTGTCCGACAGGCACCGCGTGGAGGTCGACATCCCCGGCGATCTGCCGCCGGTCGACGGTGACGCGCTGGCTACGGACATCCTGCTCGGCCAGCTCCTGGAGAACGCCTTCAAATACTCGCCGGACGGCGGATTGATCCGCGTTCTCGCGTGGTCGGAGAAGGACCGTGTGGTGCTCGTGGTCGACGACGAGGGAGTGGGCATCGCACCGGCCGACCGCGACCGCGTGTTCGAAAGGTTCGTCCAGGCCGACAGTGGGGATCGCCGCCGGTTCGGCGGCGTGGGGCTCGGGCTTTACATCGCGCGCAGCCTCGCCCGCGCGCAAGGCGGCGATGTTACGGCCCATCCCCGCCCCGGCGGAGGCACCCGAATGAGGTTCGTCTTGGGTGCCGCACCGGTCTATATCGGATCCGACACACCGAAGCGGTAACGAGCTGGTCACGGATGGACTCGCCTATTGTCGAATCTGCACAAGCAATGATCGCCGCGCGGTTTCCAGAACCATCGAACGGGGCATTTCGGTCGTACTGGGATGTGTTTTCCTCAGGGGGAAATGCAGGAGAACGGGGAAGTGAGGGCGTCGTGCTGTTGCCGTATGCGCCGACCAGCGTCGCCGTCGCACGCCAGCGTCTCAGCGCCGATCTCGAGGCATGTGGAGTGTTCGCCGCTGTGATCGAGGACGCCGCCCTCGTGGTGAGCGAACTGCTGAGCAATGCGTTGCGTCACGCACATCCGCTCCCATCAGGCCAGATCATGGCCACATGGGACTGGGCGGACGAACATCTCGAGGTCACGGTGAGCGATGGAGGAGCGGCCACGGAACCCCGCACGGGGCGCCCGACCCTCTCCTCGCTCGGGGGGCGGGGGCTCGGAATCGTCGAGTTTCTCGCCGAGCGCTGGGGTGTGCGCCATGACGGCGAAGTGACCACGGTGTGGGCCATTCTCCACGCTCCGGTCGCTGTCCTTAATTCACAAGTTAGAACGCCCGAAATAGGTGCCCTACGCGAGTGCGGTTAGTCGCTCTCTGCTGATAGGGCAGGACATACACCGTGGCCCGCCACGGCCGCTGCCGAGCTCGCTGCCGGCAATTCGGATCACCTTCACGCCCGACGCCTCCAGGCGCGCGTTCGTCTCCACATTTCGCTCGTAGGCGACCGCCACGCGCGGGGCGAGGGCCAGGGTGTTGTTGCCGTCGTCCCACTGCTCGCGTTCGGCGGTGACCGGGTCGAGGCCGGTGTCGATTACCTTCACCCGTTCTATCCCCATGGCCTGTGCCGCCGCCTCCAGGAACGGGCGGGGTTCGAACACCCGGAGCTCGCCGTTCTGCATCGAGGTCACCGTGTAGGCCTGAAGCGAGTAGGCCACCGGCGGGTACATCACCACGGTGTCCACGTCGACCATCGTGCAGATCGTGTCGAGGTGCATGGTGGCCCGCTGCTGCGCGATCGGCACCGCGAGGACGGTGTGCGCCAGGCCCGCCGCGAAGACCCGGCGGCAGAGCCGTTCCACCCCGGCCGGGGTCGTGCGCTCGCCGGTGCCGACGGCGATGACTCCCGGGCCCATCAGCAGCACGTCACCGCCTTCGACGTGTTCGAGCCACGGCTCGTACAGGTGGTCGGTGCCGGCGAACCTCGGGTGGTAGGTGTAGATCAGGCGGGTCAGCAGGCTCTCCCGCGTACGGGCCGGCATGGCCAGGCTGGTCACGGCCACCCGGTCGCCGATCCACACGCTGGAGTCCCTGGTGAACAGCAGGTTGGGCAGCGGATCGATGACGAAGTCGTGCCGGTCCATCAGGCCGTACACCAGGCCGCGCCCGGTCTTGAGCTCCTCGCGGGCGAGCCCGGCGATCAGCGTCTGGGTGAGGTCCTCCGGGTCGAGGTCCTCCAGGTGATCCCTGGTCAGCTGCGCGAGCCGGTCACCGAGCTGCCGCTCTTCGAGCACGGCGGGGATGATCTCCTGCCGCGCGGCGTCGTACTCAAGCGTGTCCTGGAGCAGCTCGGTCAGATAGAGCACCTCGACCCCGTGGTCGCGCAGCGCCTTGGCGAACGCGTCGTGCTCGTCCTGTGCCCTGCCGACCCACGGGATGCCGTCGAAGAGAAGCTTGTCGCTGTTGCGGGGGGTCAACCGCTTGAGCTCGGCGCCGGGACGGTGAAGCATCACCGTCTCCAGCCGCCCGACCTCGCTGTCGGCACCGTTCATCGTTCGGCCCTCCCGGTTACGCCCACCTCGCCGGAACACTTCCGGCTTTCCACGGTAGTGGCGTACAAACACCCAGACGCACCAGGCTGCCGCGTGTCAGGCCGGCTTGGAGTGCCCCGCGAGAAGCCGCGTGAGCAGCGCGACGGTGGTGTGGAAGGCGGTCAGCTCACTTCGACATCTTGCCTATCACCGTGATGGCGGCGAAGGCCACGACGCCGACGACGGCGATGATGAGCAGGATCTTGAAGATCCCGAGGACGGCGGGGATCACCAGCCCGAACACTACATAGAGTGCGAGCACGACGCCGAGAACGGAAAGCACGATGCGGGCCATATCCAGAAGTTACGTCGGAGACGGTCCGGCTGTGCGCCTTGGCAGATCATGGGTCTAGATCGTGACTTTCCCGCAGGCATCCGTCTTACGAAGTGATGACGAGCTCGTAGAAACGATTAAATCAGCCATAACGTGGGGTGATGAGCGCGACGCCCCGACCCCGGATCCTCGTGGTGGACGACGACCCGACCGTCGCCGAGGTGGTCGTCAAATACCTCGAACGCGACGGGCACATGGTCGAGAGCGTCGGCGACGGCGCCGAGGCGCTGCGCCGGGCCCTCGCCAACCCGCCTGACCTGCTGGTCCTCGACCTGATGCTCCCGGGTATGGACGGCCTCCAGGTCTGCAAGAAGCTCAGGGAGCGCTGGCCCGTACCTGTGATCATGTTGACCGCTCTCGGCGAGGAGATCGACCGGGTGGTGGGCTTCGAAACCGGCGCGGACGACTACGTCACCAAGCCGTTCAGCCCCCGTGAGCTGGCCCTGCGCGTGCAGTCGGTCCTGCGGCGGGCACGGGGCGCGCTCGTCACCTCGGGCACGGGGGTGCTGCGCGACGGCGACCTGCTGGTCGACGTGGGCGCCCACGAGGTACGGCTGAGCGGGCGCGAGATCACCCTCACGGCGCGCGAGTTCGACCTGCTGGCGTACCTCATGCGGAACCCCCGCCAGGCGTTCAGCCGGGCCGCCCTCCTCGACCAGGTGTGGGGATGGTCCTTCGGCGACACCTCCACGGTCACGGTCCACGTCCGGAGGCTGCGGGAGAAGATCGAGCCGGATCCGACCGCGCCACGCCGGATCGTCACGGTATGGGGTGTCGGGTACCGCTACGAGCCCGTGGACGGAGAACAGCCGTGATCCGCCGAATCGCCGGGGACGGCCGGTGATCCTCCAGATCGTCGCCGTCACCGCCGGGCTGGGGCTGGTGATCGCCGGGCTGGGCCTGGCCGGCCTGTGGCTGCTGCGCGGCCGCTCGATCGGCATCATGCTGGCCGTGGTCGCGGTGGTGACCGTCGTCGCCACGCTGGCGGGGGTGGTGGCGATCACCATCGAGATGATCATCGACGGACATCCCAAGGACGTCGTCCTCACGGTCGTCGCCGTCGGCGGCCTGGTCGGCGTGGGCGTCGCGCTGGTGGTGGCCCGGCAGGTGGTCGCGGCCAGCAGGAGACTGGTCGCCGCCGTGGAGGCCCTGTCGCCCTCGCGTGACTTCGTCCCTCCGCCAGGCCGGCTCCCGGCGGAGCTTGAGACCATCTCCAAGGCGCTGGACCAGGCGTACGAGCGGCTGCGTGAGGGACGGGAGCGCGAGAGGGCCCTCGAGGGCGCGCGGCGCGAACTGGTCGCCTGGGTCAGCCACGACCTTCGCACCCCCCTGGCGGGCATGCGGGCCATGGCCGAGGCGCTCGAGGACGGGGTCGTGAAGGACGCGGAGACCGTCCGCCGCTACCACAACCAGATCAGGCTCGAGGTGGACCGGCTGTCCCACATGGTGGACGACCTTTTCGAGCTATCACGGATCCACGCGGGCGCGCTGCGGCTCTCTCCGCGGCGCATCGGCCTCGGCGATCTCGTGGCCGACGCGCTCGCGGGGGTGGAAGCCCTGGCCAAGGCCAAGGGGGTGCGCCTGACCGGCGAGGCCGAGCCCGTGCTGCCGGTGTACGCCGACGCCGCCGAGCTGGGGCGTGCCCTGCGCAACCTCGTCGTCAACGCCATCCGGCACACCCCGGAGGACGGCACCGTGGTGGTGCGGGCCGTCGCGGACGAGCACACCGTGCGCCTGTCGGTGGCCGACTGCTGTGGCGGCATCCCTGAGGACGACCTACCACGGGTCTTCGAGGTGGCCTTTCAAGGAGAGGCCGCGCGGACCCCGGGCCCCGATCGGGGCGCGGGCCTCGGGCTCGCGATCACGCGCGGCATCGTCGAAGCTCATGAAGGCGCCATCGCCGTCGTCAACGAAGGCGCGGGCTGCCGCTTCGAGATCAGGCTTCCGATCTCCGGCCCGGCGGCCTGATCTCGGCTCCGGCGTGGTGCCGTCAGCGGGGCTCTTCTCGTGGGATCCGCCGAGTCTGTAGCCGGATAAATCGAGCGACGTGTCGATGCCGTTTGTGCGGAAGGTGACATTTGTGTCGAGAACCCCATTTGTCGAGGCGGATTCCCTTATGTCTGTTCCGAAGGAGTGCGGCATTTCGGCGAGGTCGTTGGCCGCGATGGGCTCCGGCATTCCGGCGGATGTGCCGCCGGGCTCGTAGACCGGAAGCGCTTCGAGGGCTTCCGACATCGCACGGAAGGTCGGGCAGGGCCAGCGCCACATGCAGCTCCTGCAGCGCAGGATCGGATGTGCGGCATCGCTCGTGATGCCGCCCGCGTCACGGGGCTGGTGCAGGTCGAGCAGGCGCAGGCCGAGCTCGGAGAAGCAGAGCAACTCCTTGCGCGCGCCCACGAGCAGGTCGAGGTCGTCGACGGAAAGGCGTGTCTTGATCGGGACGTATCCATCCCGGTTTATCAACGGCCGGAGTGGAAGAGCCGCATCCCCCCAGGCGCGGGCCCTTTCCGTACGGGCGAGGATGCCCTCCAATCGCTCACGCATGCACTGTCGCTGGGGATCCTCAGGTATCTCACTGTTCATTCGCGCTGTCGGGCCCGTCGCATTCCACGCCCGCCCCTCCTTCTCGAAGTGACGACCGGACGCGGAGGTTCCGGGCCTCCCCCCCTTCCGGCCGAGCCGGTGTCGCATAGCGTTAAGCTTTGCGCACTGAGCGTTTTCATGGGGCCGAAACGGGGAACAAAGGGCGGACGACTCTTCGGTTATCGCGGTAGAGCGTGACCCGGGGCCAGTACGACGCTAGTGTGCCCGCTGTGGAGCTCAAGGTCTCGACTCGATCACATGCCGGCCACGCCATCTTGTCGGTCGTCGGCGAAATCGACCTATATACCGCGCCTCGTCTTCAGGCGGAGTTCACCCGCCTGCTTGAGACCGGGCCGGAACGGGTCGTAATAGACATGTCCGGCGTGGAGTTCTGTGACTCCACGGGCATGAACGTCCTGCTGTCCGCACTCAAGCGGATGCGAGAACGCGGCGGCGTGCTGGAGGTGGCCTCGCCGCGTCCAGCCGTCCGCAAGATCCTCCAGGTGACGGGCCTGGACTCGGTGTTCACCGTGCACGACACCATTCCAGCCGAGTTGCTCACGGCGGAGCATCCGGGCTAGCTTCGACCGGTCGCCCAAAGGTAGCGAATCGGACGAGGAGCCATGAGCGACCCATCCGCAAGGCCCGACACAGCGGTGATCATCCCGGCCAAGGATGAGGCCGACCGCATCGGCGCCACCGTGACCGCCGCCCTGGCCATTGCCGGCGTCGACCTGGTCGTGGTCGTCGACGACGGTTCGTTCGACGACACGGGCAGGGTGGCCAAGGCCGCCGGGGCGCGCGTCGTACGCCACAGCCGCAACCGCGGCAAGGCGGCGGCCATGGAGAGCGGCGCGGAAGCGGTGCGTCTCCTCGACGAGGAGGAGGCTCGCCACCTGGTCTTCCTCGACGCGGATCTCGCCGAGACCGCGGGCGAGGCCGCACCGCTGATCGCGCCGGTCCGCGCCGGTTCGGCCGACATGACCATCGCCGTGTTCGCCGCCCGGGTCAAGCTGGGCGGTCACGGCTTCGTCGTACGGCTGGCGCGCGAGGGCATCAGGCGCGCCTCCGGATGGCAGGCCGGCCAGCCGCTCAACGGCCAGCGCTGCCTCACCAGGGCGGCGTTCGAGGCGGCGCGCCCGCTGGCGCACGGCTTCGGCGTCGAGACCGGCCTGACGATCGACCTGGTCCGCAAGGGTTACCGGGTCGTCGAGGTCGAGGTCGACATGGCCCACCGCGCGACGGGCACCGACTGGCACGCGCAGATCCACCGAGCCCGCCAGTTCCGCGACGTCGCCCTGGCCATCGCGGCACGCGAACACATTGCGAACGCCCTGAAAGGCCTCATACGCGGCTCCCGCTGACGCCGTACGCGGCTCCCGGAGGGGATCATGCGCGGCTTCTGCTGGCGCGGCTCCCGCTGAGGTTGTACGCGGTTGCCGCTGAGGTCGTGGGCTCCGGCTGATCGGCCTCGCGTGACGGCCGGCCGGGGTGTGCTCGACTCGGCGTGGCGCGAGTGGGCCGCGTGATGTGCTGGAATCGTCCGGTGGATCGGGACGTATGGCCGGGTCATGGCCGGTGGGCGGGCATCGCGGTCGCGGGCGTCGCGCTCAGCGTCGTGGTCACGATCGCCATCGGAGCGCTCGGGCCGTCGGCGGTGGTGCCGCCGCTGCCCGGGCCCGCGTGGCAGCCGCCGTTCTCCTTGGACGCCCACCCAGGCGGCCACCTGGTCATCGCCATGGAGGCGGCGGCTATCGTGCTGGGCGCTATCGGGCTCGGCGCCGGGCTGCTCGCCGCGCGCCGCGGCTGGGCGCCCGATCCCCGCGTGCTCCTGATCGCCGGATGCCTCGCGGTCGCGGTGCTGGCCTTCCTGCCACCCTCCGGGTCGGCCGACCATCTGAACTACGCGGCCTACGGCCGGATGGTGACCCTCGGCCATGATCCCTACACCATGGGTGCGATCGGCCTGCACGGAGACCCGATCGCCCGTTCGGTGGAGATCCCGTGGCAGGAGGAGCCGAGCGTCTACGGGCCGGTCGCGACGGCCGTGCAGGCCCTGGCGAGCCTCATCGGAGGCGACTCCGTACGGCTGACGGTGTTCGTGCTCGCCGTCGTCAACGCGTCCGCGTTCGTCGTCACGGGCCTGCTGCTCCACAGGTTCACGCGGGACGACCGGGCACGCCAGGCCCGCGCGGCCCTGCTGTGGACGGTCAACCCCCTCGTGATCTACCAGCTGGTCGCGGGGATGCACGTCGACACTCTGGCCATCGCCTGCGTCGTCGCCGCGCTGGTCGCGGGCGCGGGCCGGCGGTGGTGGGCGGCGGGGCCGCTGCTCGGTCTCGGCATCGTGGTCAAGGTCAACGCGGGGCTCGTCGCGCTCGGCCCGGCATGGGAGCTGCGGAGGCAGCCGAGGAAGCTCGCGGTCGTCGCGGGAACGGCGACGCTCACCGCGCTGGTCGCCTACCTTCTGGCCGGGCCGCATTCGCTCGACCAGGTGCTCCACGCCAGCAAGTCGATCTCCTGGGCCACCCCTTGGCACCTCTTCCAGAAGGGGCTCCAGGGGCTCTTCGGCGTAGGCGCCTACCGCCTGTGGATCCAGATCGGGTCGCTGCTG
Organism: Sphaerisporangium sp.; assembly: GCA_025964675.1. Taxonomy (GTDB): domain Bacteria; phylum Actinomycetota; class Actinomycetes; order Streptosporangiales; family Streptosporangiaceae; genus Sphaerisporangium. The sequence goes on from JAOPYI010000045.1 coordinate 65,434, forward strand.
CTGCTCGTGCTGCTGGCTGCCTCGCTGCTCAGAGCCCTCCGCCGGCCGTACGGCCTT
>JAOPYI010000047.1 GCA_025964675.1 Sphaerisporangium sp.
CCACGAATCCTGTCATCGGCTACTTGTTAACTGGCGGTACGACCGCAGCCCGGCCAGGCTTGGTCGAGGTGACCGGCGGGGTAGCTCTCACATGCGGCTGCCCACCGCGGTTTGGTGTGGCTCACTCATGGCATGCACCCCGCCGGACACTGCGGCGGGGAGAGGCGGGGGAGCCATGAGAGTACGTTGCCTCGGGAGCCTTCGTTGCGGTGTTGTCACCGTGCTGGGTCACGTTGATGACCGTGCCGTTCGGGTCTTGGACAAAGAATCGCCGGAGGCCCCAGTCCTCGTCCGTGAGCGGGTAGACGATCTCGGCCCCAGCCTCGACTGCTCGGCCGAAAACCGCGTCGACGTCGTCGACCTCGATGGAGATGTCGGGGTGGACTCCGGCCTTGATGTCCAGGCTTATGACACTGAGCTGCACCTCGCGACGGTCTGTCCCGAAGAACAAAACCCAGTCGAGGCCACCATGCTCCTCCAGCCCGACCACATCCCTGTAGAAAGCCCGACTCTCGTCGAAGCGGTCGGATCGGATGTTGGGCTTGATCCGCTTGACAGCCATGGCAGGAGTCTATGACTCGAGGCGCTGGGTGGCCCTGAGCTGTCCCCCGCTTCGAACATCCTCATCTCGGCATGCATGAGCGGAAGTGTCGCCAGGCGACATGATGGCCAGCCGCGCAGAGCTCGGGTTGGTCAGCCTCGTCGTGATCATGTAAAGCATCAGGCGGGGCCGAAGCGTCAAGCATCATGTGAGACCAGGCAGGGTAGGGCGCTCGGATGATCTTGTGTTGGGTCCGGGGTCTTCTTGTGGTGCCGGCTACTTCTCGGCGTCGAACTGGAGGATGGTGCGGTCTGCGGGGAGTAGGCGGGGTTCTTCGCCGGGCTCGGTGATGACGAGTATGGGGACGCCTTCGCGGATGCCGTGGGTTCGGCGCTCGGGGTCGGTGGGCATGCGGGCGGTTACCTGGGTGCCTGGGGCCACGGGTACGGTGATGGCTTCCCCGGCGTCACGCACTCGAGAGCCGCGTAGTTCGGTCACGATCAGTCCCTCCCCTCGCAGTACGGCGATGGCGCGGCGGACTGAGTCGCGGGAGATGCCGAGTTCGTTGACGTAGTCGTTCTCCGCCGGCAGTCGCTGTCCTGGGCGGTACTCCCCCGATTCGATCCGCGCCCGGATGAGGTCGGCAAGTTGCTTGTAGACCGGGCGGTCGGCGGTGGGGTCGATCGTCATGGCGGCGACTGTATGTAGCAGCGTACGAGCCTTCGGTTGCGCGTATGTACGTATGTAGCTACATTCATTTAAGCATTGCTGCTTCTTGATCTGCGAGGTGCGATGACGGCTCCTGAGCAACCGTCCTCAGCGGGGACGGATCACGACAAGGCACCACAACCATCGTTCGATGCTTCGACGCCCAACGTGGCGCGGATGTATGACTACTTCTTGGGCGGTAAAGACAACCTCGCGGTGGATCGGGACTGTGCCGATAAGTTGATCCGGAATGCTCCGCATGTCCCGCGGATGGCTCGGGCCAATCGCGAGTTCCTAGGGCGCGCCGTGCGGTTCCTCGCCGGTCAGGCCGGTATCCGGCAGTTCGTCGACATCGGGACTGGGCTGCCCACGCGAGAGAACGTGCATCAGGTCGCCCAGCGTGTCGATCCGCGGTCTCGGGTGGTCTACGTCGACAACGATCCCGTCGTGCTGGCGCACGCTCGGGCGCTGCTGGCCGATAACCCGAACACGCACGTGGCGGGCGGCGACCTGCGTAGGCCGTGGGAGATCCTGAACAATCCACACGTGCGGGGCGCGATCGACTTCTCTCAGCCGGTGGCGGTGCTGCTGTGCGCCATCCTGCACTTCATGACCGATGAGGAAGACCCGTACGGGATCGTCTCGACGCTGGTCGATGTGCTGGCTCCAGGCTCCTTCCTAGTGGTCTCGCACGCGGAGCGGCACGGGGAGTTGCTTTCGGCGGCCGGTTTCTACAGCGGGGCGAATGCTCCGGTGGTGCTGCGGTCGGGTGTGGAGATCGCCTACTTCTTCGACGGCCTGGAACTGGTTGAGCCGGGGCTGGTGTATCTGCCGTTGTGGCGGCCGGACGGACCGGTGTTCTTCGAGGACAACCGGGTACGGGCCTACGGCGGGATAGGGCGGAAGCTTTGATCATTCCCGCGTTGGCGAAAGCACAACATCCGGCCATCCGGTCCGCCTACCGGCTGAGCAGGGCGTTGGAGCCGCATGGGATCGCGGCGGATGTCCACGAGGGCACAGGGATAGCGCTGGTGTCGGTGTGGACCAATCTGGTGGTGTGGTGCGGGCCTTGCTACCTGTGGTGGTCGGGCGGTGTCTCACCGGTCACCGGGCGTCGTACCTACACCTACTGCCCTGCCGATGACCCGGTGACGGCGGCGCGCCGGGTCGCGGAGCGTTACGCGGAACTGCGCAAGGATTATTCGTCGCCGGTGCCGGTCACTGGTTGCCCGCTGTGACCGGGACGGGCGTCGAGCGGCCACCTGCGGGTGAGCACAGGCGTCGAGGGGTCGCTGACTGTGCTGACCTGCGGGTGTGCTGGACCTGGGTGTGGCCCTACGCCGGCTATCTGGCGGGCGGCGCTGTTTGCCAGGGGTGCGGCAGATGGTGGCGGCTGGATCTGATCCCTCCGGACGTGCTTACGCGTCTTCCTGGCGGGATCGCGCCGCGTGAAGGGACGGCCCCGTGAGGGCTTCAAACGCATCGGCTATCTCGCGGGCGATGCACTGCTGGAATGCCCGTGTCCCGCGCATCCGCGTTCACGACACCCGGCACACCTGTGCCTCGCTGCTGGCCGCGCTCCACGTTCATCCACGTGTCGCTATGCGCATCCTGAGACACTCGCAGATCTCGGTGACCATGAACGTCTACACGCAGATTCCGACGCCTGAGAACGCACAAGGCGCTGGACCGGCTTAACCAGAGCCTGGACGACGAGACGTAGCGCGGCCTCGTTGCTGTACGGAACTGCTGTACGCCCATGAAAAAGGCCCTTCCGGATCATCCGGGAGGGCCTTTGAGCTGGGAGCCGCCTAAGGGAATCGAACCCTTGACCCCTTCATTACGAGTTAGAACACGATCGTCCAGGACCGTCCACCGACGTCTACCAGCCCTGGTCGGACACCTTCCACAGAGTTCCTGAGTCCATGGTCGTCCAGCGCCGTCCAACCCTGTTGTTAGCACCCGCGTTAGCAAGATCGGTGCTTACTGCCCGACCTCTCATCCGATCAACGATCATGGTGATCTGCCCGGTAGCGTGCCGCTCAGCCGTCATCACCGCCACACCGTGGACGTACCCCGGGGAGGGGCGCAACGTGGTATCGAGCCGCTCTTGACGGATCACCCCCATCCCGGCTCCGGGCATGGCGCGCAGCGCGTCGTGCAGTCGCTCCCGGGCGACGGCCGGCATGTTGGTGACGCCGTACGCACCGCGAGTACCGTCGCCGCTGTCGGCGCGCCAGGTCCACAGCGGCTCATCTGCGTCGAACTGGGTGTAGCTGGTCCTGACTGTCACCACGCGCGGGCACGGACCTGTTCCACGTTCCATAACTGCCTAGGATGGGAAGCCGAACGGGACGGTGGAACATCGTCAAGGACGGCTATGGGACGTCTGCACGACGGGTAAGCGTCCCGCGCCCGCTGGAGTGAACTAGGAGGTCTCCTTCTTGGCCTCCAT
>JAOPYI010000078.1 GCA_025964675.1 Sphaerisporangium sp.
GACGCCAAGGGAACCGTGCTGATCGCGGCCGGCGGCGAGCTCGGCGATGTCGAGATCGCTCGCCTCATCGCCGAGGGCGTCGAGGAGATCAAGGTCCGCACGGTCCTGACCTGTGAGGCCAAGGCCGGCACGTGCGCCAAGTGCTACGGCCGCTCGCTGGCGACCGGCAAGCTCGTCGACATCGGCGAGGCCGTCGGCATCATCGCGGCCCAGTCGATCGGTGAGCCCGGCACGCAGCTGACGATGCGTACGTTCCACACCGGCGGTGTGGCGGGTGCGGACATCACCCACGGTCTGCCCCGTGTCCAGGAGCTGTTCGAGGCGCGCGTCCCCAAGGGCGTCGCCCCGATCAGCGAGGCTGACGGCCGCGTGCGCATCGACGAGACCGACAAGACCCGCAAGCTCGTCGTCGCTCCGGACGACGGCTCCGAGGAGATCGCCTACCCGGTGTCGATGCGGTCGCGTCTGCTGATCAGCGACGGCCAGCGCGTGACGGTGGGCCAGCAGCTCATCGCCGGCGCGGTCAACCCCAACGAGGTGCTGCGCATCCTCGGCCCTCGGGCCGTGCAGCTGCACCTGGTGGCCGAGGTCCAGCAGGTGTACCGCTCGCAGGGTGTGTCGATCCACGACAAGCACATCGAGATCATCGTGCGGCAGATGCTCAAGCGCGTGAACGTGCTGGAGTCGGGTGACACCGATCTGCTGCCCGGCGAGCTCGTCGAGCGGCCGCGCTTCGAGATGGTCAACCGCGAGGTCGTCGCCGAGGGCGGCACCCCCGCCTCCGGCCGTCCGGTCCTGATGGGCATCACCAAGGCCTCGCTCGCCACCGAGTCGTGGCTGTCGGCGGCGTCCTTCCAGGAGACCACCCGGGTGCTCACCGACGCGGCGATCCACGCCAAGTCGGACTCCCTGCTCGGTCTCAAGGAGAACGTCATCATCGGAAAGCTCATCCCGGCCGGTACGGGCATGCCCCAGTACCGCAACATCCGGGTCGAGCCGACCGAGGAGGCCAAGGCGGCGATGTACACCGTCGGCGGCTACGACGGCTCCGCGACCGACTACACCTTCGGTACGGGCAGCGGCGAGGCCGTCCCGCTGGAGGAGTACGACTTCGGTCAGTACAACCGCTAACGGTCCGGCCGGCGCGACCGCCGGCCGGCCGTCGCCCTGAGCGGACGAGGGGCGCCCGATTCCCGGCAGGGGAACGGGCGCCCCTCGCGGCGTCTCGCGGGCCGCGACACGCTCTGTGCGGGCCGTACGGAGGCGATGCCGGGGCAACATGGGGAAATCGTCGAGAGAAGTCCCGAGTGCCGGTAAACTTGTCGAGAGCCTGATAGCGGTCGGTGGGAAACCGGCCGTGGGCCACGACACGACCCGGAGCCGCGCACACCAAAGCGGCTCGGCGCAGCCGTTTTGACGTGTTGCGATGGGCTGGGTAGTCTTGCCCTTCGTGCCCGTGGCTTCATGGGCTCACATGCGTGCGCTCCGAGGCCCTTACTGGGGCCGACTGGACGCCGCGTGATCTCCTCCACCCGGTCCAGATTCATTCGCCGGGCGAACTGCGGCAAAGATCGCGACACGCCCGAACGCGTGGGTCGGAGCCGAAGGAATAACAGCAGGTCACGACACCGGCAACACCTGCGAAATGCACGACTTTCCGAAAAACCGGCCAAAGCACGAACGGAGACGCGGTGCCCACGATTCAGCAGCTGGTCCGCAAGGGCCGCCAGGACAAGGTCAGTAAGACCAAGACACCGGCGCTCAAGGGGAGCCCCCAGCGGCGCGGTGTCTGCACGCGCGTGTATACGACGACCCCCAAGAAGCCGAACTCCGCCCTCCGCAAGGTGGCGCGTGTCCGGCTCACCAACGGCATCGAGGTCACGGCCTACATCCCTGGTGTCGGCCACAACCTTCAGGAGCACTCCATCGTGCTCGTGCGTGGCGGTCGTGTGAAGGACCTGCCGGGTGTTCGCTACAAGATCATCCGCGGCTCGCTGGACACCCAGGGCGTCCGCAACCGCAAGCAGGCCCGCAGCCGTTACGGCGCGAAGAAGGAGAAGAGCTGACATGCCGCGCAAGGGTCCCGCTGGGCGCCGACAGCTTGTCGCAGACCCGGTGTTCAACTCACCGCTGGTCACCGCGCTCATCAACAAGGTGCTTCTGAACGGCAAGCGTTCGCTCGCCCAGTCGATCGTCTACGAAGCCCTCGAGGGTTGCAAGGACAAGTCGGGCAACGACCCGGTAGTCACCCTCAAGCGCGCTCTCGACAACGTCAAGCCCACTCTTGAGGTGCGCAGCCGCCGCGTCGGTGGCGCCACCTACCAGGTGCCGGTCGAGGTGCGCGCCGCGCGCAGCACCACGCTGGCGCTCCGCTGGCTGGTGCAGTACTCCCGCGCCCGCCGCGAGAAGACCATGACCGAGCGGCTGATGAACGAGCTGCTCGACGCGAGCAACGGCCTCGGCGCCAGCGTCAAGCGGCGTGAGGACACGCACAAGATGGCCGAGTCGAACAAGGCCTTCGCCCACTACCGCTGGTAACCCCAGCGGCGACGACGAGACGACGAGGACGCGAGAGAAGTGGCCACTACGACCGCTCTTGACCTGGCCAGGGTCCGCAACATCGGGATCATGGCCCATATCGACGCGGGCAAGACCACCACGACCGAGCGCATCCTGTTCTACACCGGTATCAACTACAAGATCGGTGAAGTCCACGAGGGCGCTGCCACGATGGACTGGATGGAGCAGGAGCAGGAGCGCGGCATCACCATCACCTCCGCCGCGACCACCTGCATTTGGCTTGATCACACCATCAACATCATTGACACGCCCGGCCACGTCGACTTCACGGTCGAAGTGGAGCGGTCGCTTCGCGTTCTCGACGGCGCTGTCGCCGTGTTCGATGCCGTGGCCGGCGTCGAGCCGCAGTCTGAGACGGTGTGGCGGCAGGCGGACCGTTACGGCGTCCCCCGCATCTGCTTCGTCAACAAGATGGACCGGGTCGGTGCCGAGTTCCACCGCTGCGTCGACATGATGGTGTCGCGCCTCGGTGCGACTCCCCTCGTCCTCCAGCTTCCCTGGGGCGTCGAGGCCGACTTCAAGGGCATCATCGACCTGGTGCAGATGAAGGGCCTCATCTGGAGCGCCGAGGCCGCGAAGGGCGAGATGTACGACACCGTCGACATCCCGGCCGACCACGCCGACAGCGCCCGTGAGTGGCGCGACAAGCTGATCGAGACGGCCGCCGAGCACGACGACGAGCTCATGGAGCTGTACCTCGAGGGCGTCGAGCCCTCCGAGGAGCAGCTGGTGGCCGGCATCCGCCGCGCGACGCTGGCCAGTGCGATCAACCCGGTGCTGTGCGGCACCGCGTTCAAGAACAAGGGCGTGCAGCCCCTGCTCGACGCGATCGTGGCCTACCTCCCGGCCCCGACCGACATCCCGGCTCTCAAGGGGCACGCGGTCGGTCACGAGGACCAGGTCGTCGAGCGCCACGCGGACCCGAACGAGCCGTTCTCCGCTCTGGCCTTCAAGATCATGAGCGACCAGCACCTGGGCAAGCTCACCTTCATCCGCATCTACTCGGGCACGCTCGAGACCGGCACCTCGGTCGTGAACTCCGTGAAGGGCAAGAAGGAGCGGATCGGCAAGATCTACCAGATGCACGCCAACAAGCGCGAGGAGCGCCCGTCGGCCGTCGCTGGTCAGATCGTCGCCGTCATGGGGCTGAAGGACACCACCACTGGTGACACCCTCAGCGACCCGACGCACCAGGTCGTCCTCGAGTCGATGAACTTCCCGGCGCCGGTCATCAACGTCGCGATCGAGCCCAAGACCAAGGGCGACCAGGAGAAGCTGAGCACCGCGATCCAGCGCCTGGCCGAGGAGGACCCGTCCTTCCAGGTCCGCCGTGATGAGGAGACCGGGCAGACGGTCATCTGGGGTATGGGCGAGCTCCACTTGGAGATCCTCGTCGACCGGATGCGCCGCGAGTTCAAGGTCGAGGCCAACGTCGGCCGCCCGCAGGTCGCCTACCGCGAGACCATCCGCCGCAAGGTGGAGAAGATCGAGTACACGCACAAGAAGCAGACCGGTGGTTCCGGGCAGTTCGCACGCGTGATCATCGATCTGGAGCCGCTCGGCGAGGGCAACGACGGTTACGAATTCTCCAACAAGGTCAGCGGTGGCCGCATCCCCCGGGAGTACATCCCGTCGGTGGACGCGGGCGCCCAGGAGGCCGCCGAGTTCGGCGTCCTGGCCGGCTACCCGATGGTGGGCGTGAAGGTCACCCTCCGGGACGGCGCCTACCACGAGGTCGACTCGTCCGAAATGGCTTTCAAGATCGCCGGTTCGATGGCCTTCAAGGAGGCCGCGCGCCGCGCGGACGCCGTAATTCTCGAGCCGATGATGGCCGTCGAGGTCATTACGCCCGAGGACTACATGGGTGACGTCATCGGTGACCTCAACGGTCGCCGCGGGCAGATCCAGGCGATGGAAGACAGGACCGGGGCAAAGGTCATCAACGCCCTCGTCCCGCTGTCAGAGATGTTCGGTTACGTGGGTGACCTGCGCAGCAAGACCCAGGGCCGGGCGGTCTACAGCATGCAGTTCGACTCCTATTCGGAGGTGCCCCCGGGCATCGCCAAGGAGATCGTCGCGAAGGCTCGGGGCGAATAGTCCCGGACCCAATGCCGGGGAGGCGAGCGATCGCCGCCCCGCGCATCGGGCTCTGAGCCCGAGTGAGACTACGCAAAGTGAAGTCAGAATCTCTAAGGAGACAGAGCAGTGGCCAAGGCCAAGTTCGAGCGGACCAAGCCGCACGTGAACATCGGCACCATTGGGCACATCGACCACGGCAAGACCACTCTGACCGCGGCGATCACCAAGGTGCTCCACGACCGTTTCCCTCACCTCAATGAGGCGACCCCGTTCGACAAGATCGACAAGGCGCCGGAGGAGAAGGCCCGCGGCATCACGATCTCCATCGCCCACGTCGAGTACCAGACCGAGAAGCGCCACTACGCCCACGTGGACTGCCCCGGTCACGCCGACTACGTGAAGAACATGATCACCGGTGCGGCCCAGATGGACGGCGCGATCCTCGTGGTCGCCGCCACCGACGGCCCGATGCCGCAGACCAAGGAGCACGTCCTCCTGGCCCGCCAGGTCGGCGTTCCCTACATCGTCGTCGCCCTGAACAAGGCCGACATGGTCGACGATGAGGAGATCCTGGAGCTCGTCGAGCTCGAGGTCCGCGAGCTGCTCTCCGCTCAGGAGTTCCCGGGTGACGACCTGCCGGTCGTTCGCGTCTCGGCGCTGAAGGCGCTCGAGGGCGACGCGAAGTGGGGCGACTCGATCATCGAGCTCATGAACGCCGTGGACGACAACGTCCCCGAGCCCGTTCGTGACACCGAGAAGCCCTTCCTCATGCCGATCGAGGACGTGTTCTCGATCACCGGCCGCGGCACCGTCGTGACCGGCCGTATCGAGCGTGGCATCGTCAAGGTCAACGAGACGGTCGACATCATCGGCATCAAGGAGAAGAGCACCACGACCACCGTCACCGGTGTCGAGATGTTCCGCAAGCTCCTTGACGAGGGCCGGGCCGGAGACAACGTCGGCCTGCTCCTGCGTGGCATCAAGCGCGAGGACGTCGAGCGCGGCCAGTGCATCATCAAGCCGGGCACGACCACCCCGCACACCGAGTTCGAGGCTCAGGTCTACATCCTGTCGAAGGACGAGGGCGGCCGCCACACGCCGTTCTTCAACAACTACCGCCCGCAGTTCTACTTCCGTACCACGGACGTTACGGGCGTCGTGACCCTCCCCGAGGGCACCGAGATGGTCATGCCCGGTGACAACACCGAGATGACCGTCCAGCTCATCCAGCCCATCGCGATGGAGGACGGTCTCAAGTTCGCCATCCGTGAGGGCGGCCGCACCGTTGGTGCGGGTCGAGTCACGAAGATCATCAAGTAGCACGAACCACGGGTCGGCGGTCGGCCTCGGGAAACCGGGGGCCGACCGCCGCACCACGAAGGGGCCGATCTGATCGGCCCCGGAGCCCACAGCGAGTTCCGAGCCCGATCCAGGCCCGTGATCTCGCAGCCGTCTCGGCCCCGGAAAGACCGAGATGACTGCAAGATCACGGAATAAATAGGCGGGTCACGGGGCGACAGCCACGTGGGACACCCCACAGCGGCAAAAGGCCGCACGAAACTCTTGCAGGACGACAGCGAAGGACACCGAGGCCACTATGGCGGGACAGAAGATCCGCATCCGGCTTAAGGCCTATGACCACGAGGTCATCGATAGCTCGGCCAAGAAGATCGTCGAGACGGTGACGCGGACTGGCGCGAAGGTCGCGGGCCCGGTGCCGTTGCCGACCGAGAAGAACGTGTACTGCGTCATCCGCTCGCCGCACAAGTACAAGGACAGCCGTGAGCACTTCGAAATGCGCACGCACAAGCGGCTGATTGACATCATCGATCCGACGCCGAAGACCGTCGACTCGCTCATGCGGCTCGACCTTCCGGCCGGCGTCGACATCTCGATCAAGCTCTGAGGGAACGCACTGACATGGCTAAGCAGATCAAGGGCGTCCTGGGCAAGAAGCTCGGCATGACCCAGGTCTTCGACGAAGGCAACCGGATCGTCCCGGTGACCGTCGTCGAGGCCGGTCCGTGCGTGGTGACCCGCGTCCGCACTGAGGACAAGGACGGCTATTCCGCTGTTCAGCTCGGCTACGGGCAGGTGGATCCGCGCAAGGTGAACAAGCCGCTGGGTGATTATCTGCGCAAGCATGACATCACCCCGCGCCGCTACTTCGTCGAGCTTCGGACCACGGACGCCTCCGAGTACACGATCGGCCAGGAAGTCCTGGCCGACACCTTCGAGGCCGGGCAGTACGTCGACGTGACCGGGAAGAGCAAGGGCAAGGGCTTCGCGGGTGTCATGAAGCGTCACGGCTTCAAGGGCCTCAGCGCCTCGCACGGCACCCAGCGCAAGCACCGCTCGCCCGGTTCCATCGGTGGCTGCGCCACCCCGGGACGGGTCTTCAAGGGCATGCGCATGGCGGGCCGGATGGGCAACATCCGGACCACCATCCAGAGCCTCAAGGTCCACGCCGTGGATGCCGAGAAGGGCCTCATCCTGATCAAGGGTGCGATCCCCGGCGCCAACGGCAGCCTGGTCCTCGTCCGCACCTCAGCCAAGAAGGGGGCTGCCAAGTGAGCACCATTGACATCCTCGACGCGGCCGGCGCGAAGACCGGAAGCGTCGACCTGCCGGAGGCCGTCTTCGGCGCCAAGGTGAACATCCCGCTGATCCACCAGGTCGTCATCGCCCAGCTCGCCGCGCGCAGGCAGGGCACGCACAAGACGAAGACCCGTGGTGAGGTCAGAGGCGGTGGCAAGAAGCCGTACCGCCAGAAGGGCACCGGCCGGGCCCGCCAGGGTTCGACCCGCGCCCCGCAGTTCGCCGGCGGTGGCATCGTCCACGGCCCGCAGCCGCGGGACTACACCCAGAAGACGCCCAAGAAGATGAAGGCCGCCGCGCTCCGCGGTGCCCTCAGCGACCGGGCGGCCGGCGGCCGCGTCTACGTCATCGACGGCCTGGTCACGGGGGAGACCCCGAAGACCAGGGCGGCTCTCGACGCGCTCCGCAACATCACCAAGGCTCGGAGCGTTCTCCTCGTCGTCGACGAGGGTGACGAGCTGACCTGGCTGAGCCTGCGGAACGTACCGGAGGTCCACCTCCTGGACGCGGGCCAGCTCAACACGTACGACGTGCTCTGCTACGACGAGGTCATCTTCACGCGTGAGGCGTACGACCAGGTCGTGGCGCGGCTGGGCAACAGCGGGAAGGAAGACGCCTGATGCAGAAGATCGCCGACCCGCGCGACATCATCATCAAGCCGATCGTCTCCGAGAAGAGCTACGGCCTGATCGATGAGCACAACAAATACACGTTCTTGGTGCGCAAGACGGCCAACAAGACCCAGGTGAAGATCGCGATCGAACAGATCTTCGGCGTCAAGGTCTCCAGCGTGAACACGATCAACCGCCAGGGCAAGCGCAAGCGGACCAAGTTCGGTTACGGTCAGCGCCCGAGCACCAAGCGGGCGATCGTGAGCCTGGTGGATGGCGACCGGATCGACATCTTCGGTCAGATCAGCTGATCACCGCTGCACAGCCAAGCAACATCGACGAGGGATGAACGAATAAGATGGGCATCCGTAAATACAAGCCGACGACGCCGGGTCGTCGCGGCGCGAGTGTCTCGGACTTCGCCGAGATCACGCGCAGCACGCCGGAGAAGTCGCTGCTTGCTCCCCTGCACAGCAAGGGTGGTCGTAACGTCCACGGCCGTGTGACCGCGCGTCACCAGGGCGGTGGGCACAAGCGCGCCTACCGGATCATCGATTTCCGGCGCCACGACAAGGACGGCGTTCCGGCCAAGGTCGCTCACATCGAGTACGACCCCAACCGGACGTCGCGCATCGCGCTCCTGCACTACGCGGACGGCGAGAAGCGCTACATCCTCGCTCCGACGGGCATCAAGCAGGGCGACCGCATCGAGAACGGCCCCGCGGCCGACATCAAGCCCGGCAACTGCCTGCCGCTGCGCAACATTCCGACCGGTACCTTCATCCACGCCGTGGAGCTGAAGCCCGGTGGCGGCGCCAAGCTGGGCCGGTCCGCCGGCGCGCAGATCCAGCTCCTGGCCAAGGAGGGGCAGTACGCCACGCTGCGTATGCCCTCCGGTGAAATGCGCCAGGTGGACGTGCGCTGCCGCGCCTCGGTGGGCCAGGTCGGCAACGCCGAGCAGGCCAACATCAACATCGGCAAGGCCGGCCGTAACCGCTGGAAGGGCAAGCGCCCGACCGTCCGCGGTGTCGCCATGAACCCGGTCGACCACCCGCACGGTGGTGGTGAGGGTAAGACCTCCGGCGGTCGCCACCCGGTGAACCCGAAGGGCAAGCCCGAGGGCCGTACCCGTCAGGCCAACAAGGCCAGCGACCGTCTGATCATTCGTCGGCGGAGCAAGAGGAAGAAGCGGTAGGAGCAGCCTAAATGCCACGTAGCCTTAAGAAGGGTCCTTTCGTGGATGGCCACCTCATGAAAAAGGTGGACGTCCAGAACGAGAAGGGCACCAAGAACGTCATCAAGACGTGGTCGCGGCGCTCCATGATCGTGCCCGACATGCTCGGCCACACGATCGCCGTCCACGACGGGCGCAAGCACGTCCCGGTCTTCGTCACCGAGTCGATGATCGGTCACAAGCTGGGCGAGTTCGCTCCGACGCGGACCTTCCGCAGCCACATCAAGGAAGACCGGCGTAGCCGGCGGTAAGCGCCTTAGAAACGAGGAGTAAGCGATGGAAGCCAGGGCTCAGGCGCGGTTCGTCCGCGTCACGCCCCAGAAGGCCCGCCGCGTGGTGGACCTTATTCGCGGGCTGCCCGCTTCGGAGGCGCAGGCCGTGCTGCAGTTCGCCCCCCAGGCGGCGAGCGAGCCGATCTACAAGGTGCTGTCGAGCGCGATGGCGAACGCGGAGCACAACTTCAAGCTCAGCCGCGAACTGCTGGTCGTGAGCCGGGCGTGGGTCGATGAGGGCCCGACGCTCAAAAGGTTCCGTCCCCGCGCCCAGGGCCGTGCCTATCGGATCAATAAGCGGACGAGTCACATCACCGTGATCGTCGAAGCCCGGCCGGAAGGTCAGGGCAGGCCGAAGGGAAGGACCCGCTAGTGGGCCAGAAGGTTAACCCGCACGGGTTCCGACTCGGCATCACGACCGACTTCAAGAGCCGGTGGTACGCCGACAAGCTGTACAAGTCGTACGTCGCCGAAGACGTGTCGATCCGCCGCATGCTGCAGAAGGGCATGGAGCGGGCCGGCATCTCCAAGGTCGAGATCGAGCGGACCACCGACCGAGTCCAGGTCGACATCCATACCGCCCGGCCGGGTATCGTCATCGGCCGCCGCGGCGCCGAGGCGGACCGCATCCGTGGCGACCTTGAGAAGCTGACCAAGAAGCAGGTACAGCTCAACATCCTCGAGGTCAAGAACCCCGAGATCGACTCCCAGCTCGTCGCCCAGGGCGTGGCCGAGCAGCTCTCCAGCCGGGTCTCCTTCCGGCGGGCGATGCGCAAGGCCATGCAGTCGGCGATGAAGAGCGGCGCCAAGGGCATCCGTGTCCAGTGCTCCGGTCGTCTCGGCGGCGCTGAGATGTCGAGGTCGGAGTTCTACCGCGAGGGTCGCGTGCCTCTGCACACCCTTCGCGCGGACATCGACTACGGCTTCTACGAGGCCCGCACCACCTTCGGCCGTATCGGCGTGAAGGTGTGGATCTACAAGGGTGAGGCTCCGACCAGCCGCGCCGAGCGTGAGGCGGCTGCCGCCGGCGCTCGTGCGGGCCAGCGCCGTGACCGTGACGACCGTCGCGGCCCCGGTGCGGGTGGCGGCGCCGGCGGCGGCGGTGACCGTCCCCGTCGTGGTGGCGGCCCCGGTGCCGGTGGCGCCCGTCGTGGTGGCGGCGCAGGCGCAGGCGGTGGCCGTGGCGATCGCGCA
>JAOPYI010000086.1 GCA_025964675.1 Sphaerisporangium sp.
GCTCGGCTCCCGCCGGCTCGCGCTGACCGGCGCGGTAGTGGCGCTGCTCAGTTCCCTCGCGTTCAGCCAGTTCGACGCGCACACCAACCAGTGGTGGACGGCGCTGGCCGCGTTCACGCTCGGCATCGGCACGGGGTCGGCCGGCGCGCCGACGATCGGATCGGTGTACCGGACGCTGCCACCGGAACTGGTGCCGCAGGGCAGTTCCGCGCTGTACATGCTCAACCAGTTCGGCGCGTCGATCGGCATCGCGATGGTCGCGCTGATCATGGAGACCACCGTCGGCGCGCAGGTGGGATTCCAGCACGCGTACCTGTGGATCGGGGGCACCGTGGTGATCATGATCGTGGCGGCGTCGCTCATCCCCGGCAAGCCTTCTCCCGTGCACGCCACCGAATTCGCCGAAGAGGAGGTGGCCGCGCCGGTCGCCAGCCGGACCGACGCGGTCTGACCGTGAGCATTCGGTCCGAGCTGTGGCTCGAGATCCTGCAGGCGCCCATCTTGCTTGCCGTCAGTGGCACACCGTCCTGTACGGCAGGTCGGGGATGTACCGCCGCCATTCGGCCTCCGTCAGCGTCCGGCCGGCACGTGCGCACACCGCCACGACGGCCGGCTCGGTCGCGGTCGGGTAGGAGATGAGGTCCCGGAGCCATCCTGCGGCCCGGAGGGTGCCATTCGCCTCGAACGCCAGGGAGGCCACGGTGTCGGCGGGTCCGGCAAGAGGCGGTCCGATCGGCTGGCCGGTCACGGGGTCCCATAGGCGGATCTCGCCCGGGGTACCTGATGCGAGCAGTGTCCCATCTGGAGAGAAGGCGACCGCGTGGATGGCGCCTCCGGCGTTCTGGATAAGGCTGAGGCGCTTACCGGTCTTGGCATCCGACACCGCGATGCGTCCTTCCTCGACTCCGACGGCGACGAACCGCTGGTCCGGGCTCACGGCCACGGCGGGAAACTCGATTCTGCCGGGACTGTCCCAGGGGACCGGCTTTCCCGATGACTGATCCGTCATCTTTCCGTCGGTGGAGAGAACACGACCGTATGGCAGGAGGGCGAGCACCCCGCCGCGGTCGAGGCGGAAGCCTCTGGTCATCTTCCGTGTCCGGAGATCCCACGATCTGCTTACTTCGTCGCCGTCCTCGCTGACGGAGGACACGGCCAGCGTCCGGCCGTCGAGGCTGAACGCGCGGGCGAGTTGGGACACTCCGCTCGGGTCCTCAAGGTCGGGGAAGCGGCGCAGGGTGGCCACATCCCACAGAATGGTGCGGGCGGGGCCCGGCCGTGTGCTCACGGCGAGGGTCCGGCCGTCCGGGCTGAAGATCACGTGAGCGTAGTCGCCCGGGTCTCCCGGGACCTTCAGTTCGCCCAGGAGGCGGCCTCGCGGTACGTCCCAGAGCTCGACGGTCGTCACGGGGCGGTCGGTCAAGGCGAGCACACGACCGTCCGGGCTGAGGACGGCGTCCCAATGGCCGGGAGCCCGCAGCGTCGGGGGCCGGGTGTACGCGGAGACATCCAGGGAGACGATCGAGAATGAAGGGTCGGTCGTGGTGTAGCGGAGGATCCCGCGGTCCACGTCGAAGCTCACGAGATCGGCTTTCCGCGTGCCCAGCGGATATTCGGCGAGCTTGGTCCGATCAGCCACGCGCCACAGAGTGATGTGACCGGGGTCGGCGACGGCGAGGTGGCGGCCGTCCGCGGTGTACGCAAGCAGATCGTCGCCGTAGCTGTCCCGCCAGAGAGCACCCGGTGCCTCCAATGGCTGACCGTGGGCCTTTCCGGAGACCACGTCCCAGAGCAGGACGTCGGTGTAGCGCATGATGGCCAGTGTCCGGCCGTCCGGCGCGAACCTGATGCCGTGGATCTGGTCGCCCTTGGGCAGTGGGGGCACGGAGAGACGCCTGCCGCTGGAAAGATCCCAGATCTCGGCCGGCCCTTCCTGGTTGAACAGCGCCGCGTAGCGGTCGCCTGGACTTATCGCCACGTTCTCGAAGGAGCCGCGGTCCAAGAGCGGCCTACCATCACCTACTCGCCATAACTGCACTCGCTCCTTCAAGGTTCTCGCCCAGAACACCCGGGTGCCGTCGCCGAAGCCGGCATCCATGAGGTTCTCGTAGGGGTCGCCAAGCGGTTTCCCGGAGCGCGCGTCCTCCAGCCGGACGACATCTCCCGCGAGCGCCATGGTCCGCCCATCGCGGCTCACCGAAACGGTCACCTGGTCTCCTGCCACCGAGGCCGGAAAGGTACGGATCCGTCTGCGGGCGGCGACATCCCATACGCGCACGCCGGTGGTGTCCGCCGCGTACAACGTCCGCCCGTCACCGCCGAACCGGCCGTACTCCGGATGGAAGACGTCCAGCTGAGACTGGGCCAGCGACCCGTAAAGCGCGGTGCGTGCTTCGCTCACCGGCGAGATCCGCCAGGCGGCCGCGCTCAGCAGCATCGCGGCCCGCGGGTCAGTGGAGCGCAGGGCCTCCGCCCGCGCGGCGACCGAACGTGCGGTCGCCTCGTCGAGTTTCCCGGCAAGGTTCAGGCTTTGCCTTACGGCTACGGCGCCAGCCCCCAGGGCGATTACGAGCAACAGCGCGAGGCTGACGGTCACCAGCCGGCGGACGCGGCCGCGTCGACGGGCGAGAGCCGTACCTGAGTCGAGGAACGAACGCTCGAGCGTGTTCAGGGTCAGATGGCGGCGGCCGGTGGCCGCCCACTGCAAGGCGGAATCCAGGGTTCTGCCCTGCGGGAGGTCGCCCTGCCCGTCGCGCCAGCGCCGGGCGGCGGTGGCGAGTTCGCGATGTATCGCGAGGCCGGGGCGCTCGGCCTCCACCCATTCGCGCAGCCGGGGCCATGCCCGCAGGAGAGCCGGGCGGGAGATCGTCACCTCGTCCCCGCTTATGGTGACCAGGCCGGCCGCGGCGAATGCCGCCAGCACGTCCTCCGCGCCCGCCGGGAGTTCCGCGCGGTCGACGCGCCGTACGGTGTCCTCGCTGTCGGCGTCGACGCCGACCATGCGCAGGAAGATCTCGGCGACGAGTTCCTGCGACGCCGGCGCCATCCGCACGAAGACGCCCTCGGCGCGCGCGCCCAGCGACGGATCCTCGGAGGGGGTGCGGATCTCAGAGGCGGCTCTGACCCCTGCTTTCAGTGGGTCGGTCACCCCTCCAAGTAAGCCCATCAGAAGCTTCCGGGCGGTCGGGCGGAAGGCGGAGTCCTTGCCCAGCGCCGATGCCACGAGCGTGCGCAGCGGGTCGTCGATGTCGGTGAGGTCGGGTTCCACTGAAAGGACGCGATGCATGACGGCGCCGAGGCTGTCGGCCTGGAAGGGGTCGCGGCCAGTGGCCGCGAACAGGATGATCGCTCCCCATGCGAACACGTCGGCCGGCATACCGGCGCGCTGCCCGGTGAAGACCTCCGGAGCCATGTAGGACGGCGTCCCCGCGACCAGGCCGGTGGAGGTCAGCGACATCTCGGCGGTCCTGGCGATGCCGAAGTCGATCACACGGGGCCCGTCCGGGCCGAGCAGGACGTTGTCGGGCTTGAGATCGCGGTGGATGACCCCGGCCTCGTGGATCGAGGTGAGCGCGGTGGCGATGGCGACCGCGAGCCGGTGCAAGTCGGCTCCACCGAGCGCGCCGCCATCATGGACGAACCGCCGCAGGGTGGGGCCTTCGATGTACTCGCTGACGATGTACGGCTTCGCCGCCGCGAGGTCGTGGCCGAGCACCTTGGCGATGCAGAACGAAGGGACCCGCTCGGCGGCGGTGACCTCTCGTGCGATGCCGTGGTTCAGCGCCGGATCGCCGTAGAGAACCTTGACCGCCACCCGGCGGCTGTCACGGTCGTACGCCTCGTAGACGACGCCTTGCCCGCCCGAGCCGAGCCGGCCCGCCAGCCAGTAGTCTCCCAGCCGGATCGGGTCCCCGAGTAACAGCTCGCCACTGGCGGCCATGTCCGCACCCCGTCTCGTTCGATCTTCACAGGGTTAGTCGCGCCGGGCACGGACTTGGTTCGCGCTAACCCGCTCAACAACTCCACCCCGGCCCAACCCAGCGTCACCGGGCATGACCACTACATCTTGAGTTGTAGGTTCCCGTTTCCTTTGCCGGGGGACGGGGGCGGGACGCTGAGGCTTTCGTCGGGAGATGGCAACGAGGAAGACTCAGCGGCGGGGCGCCGCCGTAGGCGCGGATCCCGACGGGGCCGCTGCCCCGCACCAGTCCGGTGGCTGTTGCCGAGCGCCGCGGTGACCCGGTCGAGGTAGATGGCCAGCAGCACGACGGCGAGCCCACTCTCGAACCCGGCGCCGATGTTGAGCTGGGTCACCGCCCGGACCACCTCGGCACCCAGTCCTCCCGCACCCACGAGGCCGGCGATGACGACCATGGACAGAGCCAGCATGATCACTTGGTTCACTCCTGCCATGATCGATGGCAGGGCCAGCGGCAACTGCACCTCGCGGAGCACCTGGCGAGGCTTGGCGCCGAAGGCCAGGGCGGCCTCCACCACGTCGCCGTCGACCTGGCGGATACCGAGCTCGGTCAGCCGCACCGCCGGGGCTACCGCGAAGATCGTCGTGGCCACGATGCCCGGAACCGAGCCGATGCCGAAGAAGACGACCGACGGAATCAGATACACGAACACCGGCAAGGTCTGCATGAAGTCGAGCACCGGGCGCACCACTGAGCTCGCCCTGGCGTCGCGTGCGGTCCAGATGCCGATCGGGACACCGACGAAGATGGCAATGAGGGAAGCCAGCGCCACGATCGCGAGGGTCTCCATGGCCTGCTGCCAAAGCTCGATCGAATCAACCAACAGGAAGGCGATCACGCTGTACGCGACGAGCTGCCACCGCCTGCCGGCGACCCAGGCCAGGACCGCGAACACCACCACCAGCACCCAGGATGGCGGGGCCTGGAGCAACGATGTCACCCCGTCCACCAGCGTCGTCAGTGCCGAGGAGACACCGTCGAACGCCCCGCCGAGGTGGTCCTGCAGGAACCGGACGGCGCTGTCGACCCAGTCGCCGATGGGAACTCTAGGCATACTCTTCCGCCTTCCGGGGGCCGGCCAGGGCCGACAGGATCGCCGCGCGAGGCACCACGCCCAGGAGCCGGCTCTCCTCGTCGACCACGGCCATGGGCACGACATGCCGCCCGGACAGGTGGCAGATTTCGCCCAGGGGCGACTCAGGGCGTACCACCACCCAATCGCCCTCCAGGCAGTCGGCGACGCTTGCCACACCGTCCCGGACAGCGCGCTCGAGGTCGTCGGCTCGCACCACGCCGACCACCCGCCGTCGTTCGTCGAGCACGTACGCTCCGCCGGCCTCGACGTCCTGCAGACGCCCCAGCACGTCACCGGGCGAATCACCCGCAAGCGCCGTGAGCCGCGGCGGCTGCATGACGGCCGATGCCGTGAGCACCCGAGATCGGTCCACGTCCGCGACGAACTCGCTGACGTAAGCGTCGGCCGGCGCGGAGAGGATCTCGGCCCCGGTGCCGCACTGCACCACGGCGCCGTCCTTCATCACCATGATCCGCTGCCCGATCCGCATCGCCTCGTTGAGATCATGGGTGACGAAGACGATGGTCCGCTGATCCTCCGTCTGCAACTGCAACAGCAGATCCTGCATGTCCCGGCGAATCAGCGGGTCCAGGGCGCTGAACGGCTCGTCCATCAGCAGGATGTCGGCGCCCGTGGCCAGCGCCCGGGCGAGCCCGACACGCTGCTTCATCCCCCCGGAGAGCTCATGCGGCCTGGCGTCGCCACGGTCTGCCAGTCCGACGCGCGACAACGCCCATTCCGCGCGTTCAAGCCGTTCCCTCACGGGAACGCCACCAAGCTGCAGCCCGAATGCGGCGTTCTCCCGGACCGAGCGATGGGGAAGCAGCGCGAAATGCTGGAAGACCATGCTTATTGTGTGGTTGCGTAAGGTTCGCAGCTCTGCTGGTGCCATCTTCCCGATGTCCGCGCCGGCGATCCTGACGGTGCCGCTGGTTGGCTCCACCAGTCTGTTGATCATTCGCAGCACCGTCGATTTCCCTGAGCCGGAGAGCCCCATGATGGCGAAGAGCTCCCCGCGCTTCACATCGAAGCTCACGCCATCGACCGCGAGGACTCCTCCGGCCTGCCGGTTGTGCGAGCCCGCATCGGCCGCGCCCGGTGCCGCTCGGCGGAGCATGCGTCTCGGCCGCGGGCCGTAGACCTTGGTCAGTTCATGAGTTTCGATCACCTGTCGCTCCTCAGTGGCTCTCACTTTGTGGACGGTACTCGCGACGTGCGGACTCTTGCCGGATACCGAGCCTCATGTGACGCGCACCCGGTTGGAGGATCCCGGGCGAGCGTCAATAGAGCTCACGGCATCTAAAGAAGCCGCCTCGGAGCAGCGTCATCACCACGAGCCAGACGCGACGACGCCGGCACCCGGCTTGCCGGACACGGTGGTGACGCCGTCGAGCCATTTCTTGACGGTGTCCGAGTTCGCGTCCAGCCAGGTCTTCGCGATCTCCTTTGCCGACTTGTGCTGCTTGTCGTAGTCGTAGATCCACTGGGAGACGTTCGGGATGTCCACCTTCATCTGGGACAGCAATCGCGTGACGTTGGGATAGTCCTTGTCAAGCCCTGCCCGGGACAGCACCCTGATCTCACCGGCACCGGGCCACACCCCCTGGGGGTCGGCGAGGAACACGGCCTTGTACTCGATGGCCATCCAGTGCGGGGTCCAGCCGAGGAACACCACGGGTTGTTGCTTGGCCGCCGCACGGCCCACCTCGGCGAGCATCGCCGCGGTGCTGCTCGGCACCAGCTTCCAGTCGCCGAGACCGTAGGCGTTCTTCTCGATCGCGTCGAGGATGTACTGGTTGCCGGGGGTGCCGGGCTCGATGCCGAGGATCTTCTTGCCGAACAGATCGCCGTGCTTGGCGAGGTCGGCCAGGGAGGAGATCCCGTACTTGTCCTTGACGTACCCGGGCACCACGGGAGCGTAGGAGGTGCCGGACAGCAGCGTGCCGCCCACCTTGATCTTCCCGTCGGTGATGAGCTTGTCGAAGACGGGTTTCTGGCTCGGCCACCAGTTGCCCAGGTAGGCGTCGGCCTTGCCGGTGGCCAGCGCCTGAGCCGCCAGGGGGACGTCCACCTCCTGTGTGGAGGTGCGGTAGCCGAGCTTGGTCAGGATGTCGGAGGCCATCTGGGTCTCCACAACCAGGTCTTCCCACGGCTGCTGCACGAATCGGATCTCGGGTGCACCGGAGCCCGAACCGGAACCGGTTCCAGTGGATGGGCCGCCACAGGCCGCGAGCAGCACCATCGCTGTCACGACCGGCGCGACGGCGGCGACGCGGAGTTTCTTGGACATGGGGGGCCTTTCCGTCAGTCCCGGCTATGGGGGCGCTGCTGCGCGAGCACGTTGTCGGCTGATCAGGGGGCGTCCACCCAGATCGGGGAGGACCATGCCATCTCGCCATCCGTCTGGAACGCGCGGATGTAGTACCAGGCGGACCCATCCGGGCGGTCCGACCATTTCAGCCGCGTCTGGGAATCGCCGAGCCCGATGAGCCCACCTACCCCCGGCTGGATTCGCAGCCGTCCACTGCCGCGGCGGACCGGGATCTCGACCACTGCGGCGTGGAGTGCTCCGAGGGTCGTGGACAGCTCGCCCTGTGCGGTCTTCACGGTGACCACGGCATCGTCGTCGCCCACGACCGTCAGCTCGACCCCGCCGCGCTGCGCCCCGTAAGGCTCGCCGAAGCTTCTGGTGCTCGCCGACCACGAGACCTTCCCGCGATCCACCCCGACGATCTCCGGGCTCCAGTGGGTGGTCTGCAGGATTTCCCCGCCTTCGACATGCAGGGTGCCGCTCCAGTCCGTAAGGTCCTGGCTCTGCCCCCACTCAAGCCGGAGCGCAGCCGCCCGGACTCCGTCGGGCAGCCCGAGATCGGGTAGCACGCTGTGCACGACCGTGCTGTTACGGACCACGTCGATCCTGGCCAGCTCGCCGTACCCGCGAACGTACGCGTCGATCTCGACCGGGCCCGCGGACCGGCACTCGCCGCCCATGAACACGTCACCGATCCGGAAGTCGACCAGGATTCCGCGCGTGGTGGCGGCGAAGACGCGGCGGGCTTGCATGGCGTCGAAGACGGATTGCCTGTCGAGCCGCTCGGCGAAGGCCCCGATGTAGCTCGCGCCGTGACCGTGGTCGGAGGAGGCGATCAGCCCGAATCGGTGGCCGCGGCGCAGCCCGTCAAGGACGAAGGTACCCGGAAGCGTCCCGTCGGAGTACTGGCGAAAACAGCCGTCGTCCTCGTAGTTGCCACGGCACGCCTGGAACACCTCGACCAGGCGCATGATTTCCGGGTCGTAGTAGTCCCAGTCGAACGGGACCATCGCCGAGCCGGGATGGTGCGGGATGGAGATGGCGGGGAACTCGGGGTGGCGACGCAGTTGCTCCCACAGATCGGCCGGCGTCCGCGAGCCCTCGGCGTAGGCGGAGAAGATGGGGGCGGGACGGGTCACCGATCCGTAGATGACGTTCTGGTGGCCGGTGTCCCCGGTCCACTCGAACCCGTACAGCGGCACGAAACGGCCGTCGACGCGGAACAGGTCGGCGATCTTCTGGATGCTCCACCACTGATAGTCGCTGCTGTTCTCGGAATGATCCGTCACCGCCCAGAAGTCGTATTCGCAGACGTCCCAGGAGTAGCGGTAGAAGTCTTCGAGTGACGGCTCGTCGCCGGACGTACAGCGGCTGATCAGGGAGTGACGGTGCAGGTCGCCCCAGTAGAGGGCCATCTCGCGGCCGTCGACAGCGGTCCGGTAGCGCTCCGAGTCGTCCTCGATCCATCGGCGCGCCTCCCTCCGGTCCGAGCTGTGCACCACACGCAGCTTGCGGGTGGCTGTGGCCGGCCCCTGGGTGGCGACAGTGGCGGTGCGGAGCGTGCCGGTCCCATGCATGCCGTGCCAGACCACCTCCCCATGATGCTCCAAGAGACGGGGGCACTCGCGGCCGCCGAACCCCTCTGTCCAGGTGAGTCCGAGCTGCATCCGGCCGTCGGTCTGCCAGGTGACCAGCGCTCCCTCGTCGAGTGCCGCGACCCAGGGTTCCTCCAAGGTGCCGTCGCTACCGGCGAACGTCGTCGGGGCGGACCAGCCGCCGGGTCCGAGCACCTGGGTGGCGACCTCCCAGTAGTAGGTCATCAACGGCAGGCGGCGGTGTACCCGGTAGGCGAGTACGAGGCCACCGTCAGCGGTGGCGGCCAGCCTGGGCAGACCCCCGGGAACGGTGTCGAGGCCCGGCGCGATCTCACCGTCGGCCTCACTGAGCCCGTCAGGGTCGACCCGCACGACGCGCACCGAGGACTCGATCTCGGGGAGCAACTCCGGCGGCACGGCTTCGCCGCCTTCCCGCATGCCCTCGATCCGAGGCGGATCGGCCAGCCGCGCCGTGGGGAGCAAGCGGGTAGGTCCTGAACCTCCGTGCCCGTGGACGGCGATCACGTCGAAGCCGCACCAGATGGCGCCGTCGAGTGTCGCTGCGAGCGTCGGGTGCAGTCCGTAGTCGGAACCGGAGGTGATCGCCCGCACCTCCGACAGGCGCCCGGCCGGGTCGGAGGTGCGCAGGACGATGCGGTATCCGCCGTCGTTGTACTCCGTCCACGCGTAGACGGTGCCGCCTCCGGGCAGGGCGGCGGCGGCCGGATCCCAGACGTTGGCCGCCCCGTCACTCACCGTGCGGGTTTCACCCCAGGCACCTTCTGACCAGCGGCGGGAGAAGATGGCGAAGCGGCCCGCCGTCCGGCCCTGCCAGCAGACCTCGACCCCGCCGTCGGCGTGGGCCACCACCTCGTGGTTGAACGACGGGTGCTCAGTCGTGGCCACCCGCTCCTCCGGCTCCCACACGCCGTCTCGGTGGCAGCGGGCCCATATCGTCACCGCTCCCGCGTCATTGCGTGCGTAGGCGACCCATGCCTGGCCTGACGCGTCGAACAGTGCGGTCGGCCGGAAGCAGTCCGCCGGCGTCCCGGACAAGGTCACCGGCTCCGGCTGGTTCTCCGGGCCGCCGACGAGGAGAGCGCGGATCCGTTCACCTGTGCCCTGCTCCCACTCGATCCACGCGTACAGCACGCGCTCGCCGTGCGCGGCGACCGACGGCCGGGTCGCCGAGGCGGCCTCGGGGACGAGCGTGCTCGCGGCGCGACGATGTCCCGGCCGCGGCTGCGCGTCGGCCAGGGCCGCGTCAGCCCGTCGCACGAACTCCCCCAGCCTGCCGCCTCCTTCGTCGACCCACATATAACGCAACGGATCCGGGTCCAGAAGTTCCTCGACGTGGGAGATGTCCCGGCACTCGTCGATGGCCGCGGCCAGGCGGCGGTTGAACGCCAGCACCTGGTCCAGGTCGGCACGTTGCCGGGCCGTGTACTCACCAGAGTTATGATCGATTCCACAGCATCGATGCACGGGTTCACCTTTTCGATGAAAAATGACGAAATTCCCGCGCGAGATCATTGGAGTCCATCGCCTCGGCCGCGGGATCGTCAGGCGTTGCAATCGTTAGGCGTCGCAGTCGTGGGCGTTGCAATCATTAGGCGTCGCAAGAAATCAGGAGGTCCTGGCTTCGTTGCCAGGCAGCCCTGGGGCATCATCGGCCTGGTGAAATGCTCGCCGGGCGCAAAGGGGCATGTCAACGACTGTGGCTGGAGGTCCTAGAGATACGTTCAACCGCTGCCATAGGCGTCATCTATAGGGCCGGTGCAGGGGCTTTCGCTCGAGGCCAGGTCGATGAAAGCGTTCGCCGCCGGAGAGAGCGGGCCGCGGCGCCAGAGCAGGCGGACCCGGCGCAGCACAGGAGGCGTCAGCGGCGCGATCACCGCACCTTGTCGTTCGGCGTCCTCGGCCATTGGCCGAGGCAGCAACGCGACCCCGGCCCCGTGCAGGACAAGAGGAACGATCGCTGCCCGGTGGCTGGTCTCGACCGCGACCCGGATGGACACACCGCTGGCATTCAGAGCGTGCTCGACCAGAGTTCTCGTCGTGGTCCCAAGTGGGGTCGCGATGAGGTCCATGGCGACCACCTCGTCAGCGTCCAGGCTCCCGTTCAGAGGAAGCACCGAACCCGGGGGAAGCACAGCCAGCACCTCCTGTTCGGGGAATTCCAGGGCCCGTAGCCCCTCAACCGGAACGGAGAAGTCCGCCATGCCGAGCTCACACTGACCGGTGCGGACCATCTCGGCCACCGCGGTCGCGTGCTCCGGATCGGTGATCGTGACGTCGATCGCCGGGTAACTCCGCCGGAAGAGTCCCACCAAACGCGCAAGCGGGTCGACGGCCAACGTCGTCACCGCGACGATGTCGAGCCGCCCCGCCGCGAGGTCGCCCACATTGCGCACCAAGGCATAGGCCATCGCGAACTGCCGTAACACCTGCCGGGCCGGCTCCAGAAGTGCCTCACCTGCGGTGGTGAGCGTGACGCCCCGGCCCAACCGGTGGAAGAGCGTGGTGCCGAGTTCCCGTTCGAGCGACAAGATGGTGTGCGACAGGGAAGGCTGGGTCACGCCGACGGAGTGGGCCGCGCTGGTAAAGCTGCCATGGGCGGCCACGGCGAGGAAATATTCGAGCTGACGGCGGTCCATGAGCGGTTCAACATATTACGCCGACATGGGTGATCACCGCCGGGCGGGTCGCAAAGGAACACCCACTGGTGCGGCACGGCGTCCTGGCTGTCCCACACGGTGACGGTCAGCGAGCGCGCTGCCATCAACGGGTAGCTGACCAGCACGAACCGCAACCCCTAGATACACGCCGTCTATCCAGCCAACGGCGCGTTTCCGCACGCCAGCTCCCAGATTCACGGACTATCGCACTACATCAGCTGCGGAACCCGGGTGAGTGGCTCCTCAACGAGGTGTTCCTCTTCATCCTGCGAGCCTTCACCTGAAGGCCGAACGGGCAGCCGGGCACGGTACACAATGGGGGTGTCCGGCTCGCAGCCGGACACCCCCATAGCCCCTGTTTCAGTGCTGGTACCGGTGGTCGGAGCCGGCCTTCACAAGCACCCAGGAGCCGGGCCGTACGATCCTTGACCGGTGAGACGGTCAGCGTCCGGGCAACAAGGACTTGGCGATGTATGCGACGACGTTCTTGTTGCCATCGACGGCCTCGGCGACGATGAAGTCGACCGCGATGCTGCACAGCGCGTAGGCGTCGGCGGTCGTCAGCGCACCGTTGGTGGCCCCGATGAGATATGCGACCGCCTGCTTGACGGCGATCTGCAGCGCGACGTCCAGATCGGCGTCGATGCCCATGCACCAGAAGTACTTGTCGCTCTCCGCGCGCGGCCACTCGAGGCTCGCGCCCTTGCGGACGGTGAACTGCGCGGTGTACGCCATGGAGTGCTCGACGGCGGTCTGGTCGACTTCACCGTGGCCCTGCGCGCCGTGCGTGTCGCCCGTGTAGAACATGGCGCCCGGTTGGAAGACCGGCAGATACAGCGTCGTACCGGCGACGAGGTCGCGGAAGTCCAGGTTGCCACCCCACCGGTTCGGCGGGTTCGCGGAGACGAAGCCGGCCGACGTGGGCGGCGCGACTCCCGTGATTCCGGCGAACGGCTTGAACGGGACCTTGATGCCGTGCCCGAACGAGTAGTAGCGGTTCGAGCGGTCCAACTGCAGCAGGCGGACCGATGCCGTGTCCAACAGATCGCCACAGACTCCTCGCCCCGGGCCGGTGCTGTTCACGCCGTACGGGACGCGCGGAGAGACGTCCAGGATACGAATCTCCAGCACGTCTCCGGGTTCGGCTCCCCTCACATGAATCGGGCCGGTGAGGATGTGACCGCTGGAGCCGGCCGGGCGCGGGTTCTTCGCCACCTCCGCCAGCTCGGGCAGCACCTGGTCGGCGGGCACGCCCAACGCCTCGAAGTACGCGACCGGCCCCTGGGCGGCCGACACTCCGGACTGGTTGATGGCATCGATCCTGACGACCGTGCCGGAGTCCACGGTGAGCACCGGCGCCCGGTCGGTGGGGAAGTAACCCCAGATCGCGGTCTCTTGGGTGGTCTTGAGCACGACGGGTTTCGGGTAGCCGTATTGCGGCGACCGCATCGAGGCCGCCTGACTCGTGGAGGGCATGGCGGTGCCGACGGCCAGTCCGGCACCCGTGGTGCCGAGGGCTTGCAGGATGGTACGGCGGTTGGGGAACCCGATCGGTGTCGTGGACGACTTGGCAGATCTCATATCAGTCGGCCTCCAGACGTAGAGGAAGATCGTTCAGAGTATGACCACTGGGTGTTTCGTCCCGATGTTGCCCCGTTTATGTCGCGTTACGGGCGCGCCGCCGCGGCTCGACGGCCCTGACGGGTCCAGGGCGGTCATCGGGAGGTCTCGCGGCGCTCGTGCCCTCCGCTCATGGGGGTTGGCGGTGGGGCATGGATGCACTCCTGATCGGATCGGGGCCGACTTTCAGAACTGGCGCTCTGTGATCGAGCCATTATTTAGAGTTACCAACAGGCTGGTATCCCGTCAGGACCCGGAGCAAGAGCTGATCCACTTCGGCGATCGGCTGACGATCCGGGTCACTCCCGGAGGTGAGAAAGTCGTGCCCGCACCGCGCAAGAGCACTGACCGGTACAGGTCGATGGCGCACTATTTCGGGGCGCTCGTCCGAGACCTCCGCGATTCGTACGAGCTACGGGTCGGCGAGCCGCTGGCCGTCACCCAACTGTCAGCCAGGTTGGGCTACTCCCCCTCGATGCTGGGGTCGATCGGGGCGAAAGCCTCCCCGAGTCCGGCCTACGCGTCCAGGCCATCGACGACGCTCTACACGCGGACGGGCAGTTGAAAAAACCGGACTATCGCCGGTTACGCCCTCCCCCAGGGAGACGATGTGGAACGTCGACAGCTTTCCAGTTGGCCGGCCTCGGCCTGTTCGC
>JAOPYI010000087.1 GCA_025964675.1 Sphaerisporangium sp.
TCGGGGGTGACGGTCTCGACGCCGACGCTGTGCTTCGGCCACGTGAACGGCTGGGCCGTCACGCCGTGGTCCTGGCCGTTGAGCAGGGTGTCGACCTCGGACTTGTAGTAGCGCCGCTGGTTGCCCAGGGTGCGGAACCAGGTGAGCTTGCCCGCCTTCGCCCAGCGGGTGACGGTCTTGGGGTCGACGCGGAAGATCCTGCCGACCTCGGCCGGGGTGAGGATGTCCTTGTAGCCGGACAGGTCGATCGGGTTACGCTGCATGTGATCCCTCCAGGGATTCGGGCTGTCGCCCCCGCGCCGTAGCCCCGGCCGGGGGCGTCGTCGTTACGGGGTGGTGGTAGCCGTGCCGTTCTCGTATGCCTGGATCCACTCGCGGGCCTTGGACTCGCGGATCTTCAGACGGCGGCCGATCTTGAAGAACTCGGGGCCGTGTCCGGTGTGGCGCAGGTGGCGCAAGGTTTTGACCGGAAGGCGTGCGAGGTCGGCCACCTCCTCGAAGGTGAGGTAAGGGTCGGACGTGGCGGTGATCATGCGCTCCCTCTCGTTGTGCGATTGTTCGTACAACATCGGGCCGAAAAAGCGCCTCATCGGTTGGCCGATGGCTTGGGCGATGGCTTCTGCCGTGGTGGGCTGGCATCCGCGCTTTCCCTGCAGGAGCAGGGATATGAACTGCTTGGTGACTCCTGCGGCCCTGGCGAGGCGGACGATGTCGAGGCCGGCTGCGTACATGGCGGCTTTGAGCTGGTGCGGGTTTTGCGGTCTGAGGGTGGGGCTCGCCATGTGGTGCTGTCCTTCTGTTGTGCGATTAATCGAACAGTACGGGACGCTACCGAGAGCTGTCTAGTGTTACCGGTCAGATTTGTATGGATGGAACGCCGTCGCTTACCCCGGCGCTCTGGTTTACTCCCCTCATCTAGTTGACCCGGTTACCGATCGGGTACAAGTAACGGGGGCCGCTGTGCGATTCGTCGGCCACCAGGCGAGGAGGACGGTGCATGCCGACGAGGGGTGGGACTCCCGGCAGCGCGGACAGTGACCAGCTGAGCAGGTTCGTACGTGACTACCTGGCCGCGCACGACATCAAGGTGCGCGCTCTCGCGCGGCGAGCCATCGACCCGGAGACGGGATTCGAGCTCCAGCACGGATGGATCAACGAGCTCGCGGCCGGCCGCGTGAGCAGGGCGCCTGAGCTGTGGCGCTTACGCGCGCTTGCTGCGGCGATGGGCGCACGCCCGCGGATTCTTGCCGAGCTGGCGGCGGCCCAGTGGCTCGGCGTCCAGGTCGCCGAAGTCTCCCGGGATGACGGGAAGAAGATCGGCGTCTCGATTCCGGAAAACCTGCCGCCCGAAAAGGTGGACGAGTTCATCCGTATCGCGGAGGACATAGCTCGGCAAATGGGGGCTTAGGGGTACGCACTCGACTGAATGCGCTCACAGGTAACGACACGGTGTCGTTCGGAAGATCGCACGCCAGCATGAGGGACTATCAGGTAACAATCGGCTACCTGTCAACAAACTCCCAGCTGGGGGGGCCGTGATCCCTCAAACCTTTCTCCGATTCGTAGACCCGGCCGAATTGATTTCTGGCCGAGTTAACACCGTATTTTCGGATGACCGGGTTGAATTGCGCATTGACCGAACCAAACTTGCCTCAATCCTCTTTTGCCCACTTAGCGAGCTCGGCGTGGACATCACCACCCACCTGGTCCCAAGGATCATCCCCGGGCGGCCGCCTATTGTCCGCTACTTCATGGAACGTGACATTCCGAGTGGACTGCTCATCCATGCCGACGTGACTCCGTATCAGATCGACATCTACGTGAAGCACGGCCTGATGCCACCCGACTTGGCCGATGAGATCGCCGCGCACTCCACGTACCTGCTCCGCCGACTATCCCCCTAGGAGGTCCCGATGGCACGCCCGGTCAAGCGATGTAACTGCCGCGACGCCGACGGCAGGAAGCTCGGCCAGAGCTGTCTCAAGCTGGCCAAGCGAGACCACGGCGACTGGTGGGTACGCTACGAGGCGCCTGCGGGCCCGGACGGTAAGCGCCGGCGGCCGTGGGCCGGGCCCTACGACACCAAGACGGCCGCAGAGAAGGCGCTGCCGACCCTGCAGTCCCAGGCTGGCTCCGGGCGGCCGATCCCGGTCAGGAAGATCAAGCTCGGCTCTTACCTGGACACCTGGCTGGCCGGCAAGCGGACGCTGGCCGAGCGCACCCGCCGCTCCTACGACGAGCACATCCGCCTGTACCTCAAGCCCGGCCTGGGCCATCTGCCGCTCGGTGAGCTCCGCGAGGAGCACCTGGACGAGCTGTACCAGGCGATAGCGCTGATCAACCGGCCGGCCGGGGGACAGTCGTCGGAGATGCTGCACCGCCTGATCGCCGCCCGTGCTCTAGCCACATGGGGAGATGATCCGGCTGCGTTGCACAACACAAAGCCAATCTCTCCGACCCGGATCCGCCGCGTCCACGCCACTCTGTCCAGCGCGTTGACCACCGCCTACCGGCAGAAGAAGATCGGCCACGACCCAAGCAAGAATGTGGAGCTGCCCACCGCCAAGCGCCGCCGGCCGCTGCTGTGGACCGCCGAGCGAGTGGCGCGCTGGACCGAGACCGGCCGCCGACCGGGCCCGGTAATGGTGTGGACTCCGGCCCAGTGCGGTCAGTTCTTAGACTTTCTGGTCGCCCGCGATGACCGGCTGTACGCCCTCTACCACCTGGTCGCCACCCGAGGTCTGCGCCGCAGCGAGGCCTGTGGCCTGCGCTGGGCCGACACCGACCTGGACGGCGCGCGCAGCATCAGCATCATGGAGGACGAGGGTGAGCAGGAGGCCGCCGGTGAGGAACACCGCCTGAAGACCGACAGCAGCCGGCG
Source organism: Sphaerisporangium sp. (assembly GCA_025964675.1). GTDB lineage: Bacteria > Actinomycetota > Actinomycetes > Streptosporangiales > Streptosporangiaceae > Sphaerisporangium. The sequence continues at coordinate 2,882 of JAOPYI010000087.1, forward strand.
CGTGGTGGCGCTGGATGACGCGAACATCAAGCTGCTCAAGGTCTGGCGTAAGAACCAGCGCGAGGAACGCCTGGCCGCTGGGGGCAAGTGGACCGACTCGGGGCTGGTATTCACCGACGAGCTCGGCGCCGCGGTCGACGTCGACTACCTGACCAAGAGGTTCGCGCGCCTCGTTCGGACGTCGACGCTGCCCCCGACCCGGTTGCACGACCTGAGGCACTGCGCGGCCACCCTGATGCTCGCTGCGGGCATCGATATGAAGGTCGTCAGCGCTACTCTCGGTCACTCGCAGTATTGGTTCACCGCCGACACCTACACGAGCGTGGTTCCGGAGCTCGCGGCGGCGGCAGCGGAGGCGGCGGTGGCGATGATCCCGCGGCGATCGGTGGCCCACGAGAACGCGTGATCGCTTGCGCGATGGTCCGGCATTGGTCCGGCAGGAGATCGAACAGGCCGTTCTGGTGGAATTACTGATCAAGGGATTGGCTGGTAGGGCGGGTGGGACTTGAACCCACGACCTACGGATTATGAGTCCGCTGCTCTGACCGGCTGAGCTACCGCCCCGCAAGCCTGGAGTCTCTCATAAGTTGGCGTCCATGTGAGCATGGGGAGTTGTTCACTTTAGCTCGTGCCTGGACAAGTTTGGGACAGGCGGTCTTGGGCGGGTTCATGGTAGGAGGCTGACGCCCCGGGATCAGCGGAGCAGCTGGGTCAGGGCCGGGTACCACTTGTCGGCCATCTTCTGGTCGCCTGTGCTGTTCGGGTGTACGCCGTCGTAGGTGTCGGCGGCCGTGCTGAACCCCGTCCACTGGTCGACGACCACGATCGGTGACTGCGCCGTGGTGGTGCCCTGTGCCCAGTCGGGGATCGCGGCGTTGAGGGCGACCGCCCGCCGGCCGCACTCGGAGCAGGTGCTGGGGTTCATCGGGATGATCTGGGCGACGAGGATCTTCATGTAGGGGTTGCTCGCCCGCATCTGGCCGACCAGCTTGCCGTAGGCCGTGAGGATGGTGGCCGTCGGGTGGTTGGTCCACACGTCATTGGTCCCGAAGTGCATCATGACGATGTCCGGCTTGGTGGCCGAGAGCCAGCCGGGGAGCTGGTTCTGATCGGCGACGTTGCTGACGAGGGCGCCGCCGTGGCCTTCGTTGTCACCGTCGTACGGCACCGAGCACCCTTGGGGCGGCAGTGTGCCGACGAAGTCCAGGCCGGTGTGGCCTCCCTGGGCCAGCTTGTTCCACAGCAGGGCCCGCCAGCAGCCGGGTGAGCCGGTGATGGAGTCACCCAGCGGCATGATCTTCACGGTCGCGGCTCGGTGGGGCGGCGCGGGCGCGACCATCATGTACGCCAGGACTCCGATCAACGCCGTCACCATGGCCAGGAGCGCGTACCTCGTCGTCGACATCCTTCACCTCCGCTAGTCCGCCTCGCGATCGTAGGGACACGTGCCCTCCCCGAGGAAGGAAGCGGGTGCCGGGCACCCCGCTGACCTGCGCTTCAGCACTGTTCGGAGCTTGAAGGTTACATGTTGAGCACTGGAAGGCGTGCGGCGATCACTCCGTACGCTCTTCTGCCTCCTCCGCGTGCGAGGGATCAGGCGCGTCAAGGGGGCGCAGTCGCTCCCAGACGAGGAAGACGGCGCCGACCACGATCATCGCGATGCCCGTCCAGAGGTTGATGCGCACGCCTTCGGCCTTATCGACGGACGCCTGGCCGTCGAGGATGCCGACGACCGTGAGGATCATGCCGTACAGGAGGAAGAGGCCGCCGATGATGCGGCGGATGTCGAACAGCCGGGCGACGCGCTTGCGGTCGATCTCGCCGCTCACAGGGATCTCCGATCGGGGAATGCGGGGGTGGTCATGGTCGTCAGACGAAGGGGATGTAGAGCAGGGCGCCCAGAATGACCGCGCCCGCGCCGAGCACGATGGGGGAGCGGTACCAGGCCGTGTCGCCCTTCAGCGCGTCGTCGGCGATCGAGGCGTCGCTGAGCCCGTAGACCAGGCCTCGCAGCTCGCTCTCCGGCTTGGGCGTGGTGACCAGGGTGACCACGATCGAGACGATCGCGTCCACGACGAACGCGGTGCCCGCGCCCCAGAAGGTCGCGTTGAGCTCGGTGCCGAAGTCGAGGACGCCCATCTTGAACAGGATGTACGAGGCGAAGGCGACCAGCGTTCCTGTCAGGAGGCCCCAGAAGCCCGCCCAGGCGGTCATCCGTCGCCAGAAGAGGCCGATGATGAACGTCGCGAACAGGGGTGCGTTGAAGAATGAGAACAGCGCCTGCAGATAGTTCATGATGTTACTGAAGCCTGCGGCGATCAGCGCGGTGCCGATGCCGAGCACGACTCCGCCGACGGTGGCGAGGCGCCCCAGCCTCAGGTAGTAGTCGTCCGGCTTGTCTTTCTTCACGTGTGAGCGCCAGATGTCGTAGGTGAAGACCGTGTTGAAGCCGCTGATGTTGGCGGCCATCCCGGCCATGAACGACGCCAGCAGGCCGGTGACGGCGATGCCTAGCACGCCGTTGGGCAGCAGGTCGCCCATCAGCAGCGGGATCGCCTCGTTGTACTGCGGGCCGCCCGGCTTGCCGAGGTTGTTGAACAGCACGAGCGCGACGAGGCCGGGGATGACGGTGACGGCCGGGATCATCAGCTTGGGGTACGCCGCTACGATCGGGGTGAGCCGGGCCGCCGTCGTGTTGCGCGCGGACAGCCCTCGCTGCACCTCGGCGAAGTTCGTCGTCCAGTAGCCGAAGGACAGCACGAAGCCGAGGCCGAGCACGATGCCGATCCAGTGGGCGCCGAGGGGGTTGGTGCCGGCGGAGCCCGTGCCGGCCCAGGCGTGCAGGCCGGGGTCGCCGAGCGCCGACTGCCGCACCTTGTCGGCCAGCCCGGAGAAGCCGCCAACCTTGATCAGCCCGAGCACGGTGATGGGGATCAGGCCGGCGAGGATGACGAAGAACTGCATCACCTCGTTGTAGATCGCGGAAGAGAGGCCCCCGAGCACGACATAGGCGAGCACGATGGCCGCCGACACGACGATGGACAGCAGGAGCGGCCAGCCGAGCAGCGCGCCCATCACGAGCGCGAGCGCGTACAGGTTGATCCCGGCGATGAGGACCTGCGCCACAGCGAAGGTGACCGCGTTCAGCAGCTGGGTCTGGCCGTTGAAGCGCCGCCGCAGGAAGTCCGGGACGCTGTGCACCTTGGACCGGTAGTAGAAAGGCATCATCACGATGCCGAGGAAGACCATCGCGGGGACGGCCCCGATCCAGTAGTAGTGCACGGTCTCGATGCCGTACTGAGCGCCGTTGGCCGCCATGCCCAGGATCTCGGTGGCGCCGAGGTTGGCGGACAGGAACGCGAGGCCGGTGATCCAGGCGGGCAACGATCGTCCCGAGAGGAAGAAGTCCAGGCTGGTGCGGATGGCCCGGCGCGCGGCGAGGCCGATCCCCAGCACGGTGACGAAGTAGAGCGCGAGGACGACGTAGTCGAGGACGTTCACATCGAGTTTCAGGTCCTGCGCCGCGAGAGTGAGGTGATGAGGCACGCATCCCCCGTTACCCCGAAATTTCGGGCTTTCACGTGCTGGTTCGTGCGAGTTGTGCGGCGTTCCGTCGCAGTCACAGGTCCGCGATCGGAGATGGAGAATCGATTTCACATCCACACGCCCGAGCGGCCTCCATCTGGAGTCGTACGGCGAGTTCTACCTGCGGTAGGAGTGGATCGTCACCCATCCGACCTATTGTGGACAGCGACGCGGGGGTCGAGCAGGGGGTGCTCAGGTGGCGGTGACCGACGACAGGCGTGGCGGCGACGCCACGGAGGGTCCGGGCCGTGAAGGTTTCAAGGGCTGGCTGGAAGGAGTGCGCTCGACGCGCACGGGCCGCCTGACCTTGAAGATCGTCATCGGCGTGGTGGGTGCCGCGCTGGTGATCGGCGGCCTGCTTCTCGTGCCGCTGCCCGGCCCCGGCTGGCTGATCGTCTTCGCCGGCCTCGCCGTGCTGGCCACCGAGTTCGCGTGGGCCCACCGTCTGCTGGAGTTCGCCAAGAAGACCCTCTCCGCCTGGACCGACTGGCTCTTGCGCCAAGGCTGGCCCCTGCGCATCGTCATCGGCGCCGTGACGATGGCCGCCGCCGCCGTGATCGTCTGGTTCATGCTCAGGCTGAGCCTCGGCATCGACCTCATCGACAAGGTCCGCGACTTCCTGACGTGACGGCCGGCTTCAACACCGGATTGTCACCTGAGTGCACAACAAAAGCCCGAGAATTGTGATGTAAAGCATAAAGAACATCACGATGATCGGAGTAACGTCCGGCATCAGAGATCTCACCGGACAAGAGGTGCACAGGTGAGCACTATCCAGGGATGCCTGTGAGCGCCGTCGTGGCCCCGGCGCCGTCCGATGTGCCCCGCGAGTTCGCGGACGTCATCCGCGCCCACCTCCCCGAGCTGACCGAGGAGATGATCGGCGACATCCAGGCGAGCGTGCCGGAGTACTCCCGCCCGGGTGACGAGAAGTACGTCAAGGCCGTGCGGCGGGCCGTGGAGGAGGCGCTCAAGCAGTTCCTCAACCGGGTCTCCGACAACGGGTCAGGCAAGGGCAGGCTGCTCGAGGTCTACCGCGCGATCGGCAAGGGCGAGGCCAACGAGGGCCGGCCGCTCGACTCCCTCCAGGCGGCCCTGCGGATCTGCGCCCGGGTGGCCTGGCGGTGGCTCGCCCTCGAGTCCGAGAGGCTGAACCTCTCGCGCCAGCGCATGTGCGCGGTCGGCGAGGCGATCCTCGTCTACCTCGACGAGATCGCCGCGGCGGCGGCCGAGGGGTACGCCGAGGCCCAGATCAAGGTCGCAGGGGAGCTGGAGCTGCGCCGCCGTCGCCTGCTCGACCTGCTCGTGTCCGACCCGCCCGCCGATCCCCGGGCCGTGGAGGATCTGGCTCGCGCGGTGCGCTGGACGGTGCCGAGGACGGTCGCCGGGGTCGCGCTGGCGGCCCGGTCGCCCGGCGTCAGCGCCAGGCCCGCCCTGCCGCCCGACCTGCTGTCCGACCTCGACCGGTCCGACCCGTGCCTGGTCCTGCCCGACCCTGAGGGCCCCGGCCGGGCGGGGATCCTTGACGTCGCGCTGAGGGACTGGGTCGTCGTCCTCGGGCCGCCGGTGCCCGTGCAGGAGGCGGTGCAGTCGCTCCGGCTGGCGCGCGAGGCGCTCACGCTGGCCCGCCGCGGGGTGCTGGCGTGCGACCGGGTGATCCGCTGCGCCGACCACCTCTCCACGCTGATCATCTTCAAGGACGAGGCGCTGATCAAGGTCATGAGACGGGTACGGCTGGCGCCGCTGCGCGCCCTGCGCCCGGCCCAGCGTGACCGTATCGCCGAGACGCTGCTGGCGTGGCTGCAGTCCGGCTACAACGCCAACGAGGTCGCGGCCCGGCTGCACATCCACCCGCAGACGGTGCGTTACCGGCTCCGGCAGGCGACGGAACTCTTCAGCGACCAGCTCAAGGCGCCCAACGACCGTTTCGAACTGGAAATAGCCCTCCGCGCCCGGGCGCTTTCCGCACAGCGTTGATGAAAGTGCGTGTATTGAGTTCTCTTCAGCATGCCTGACGTGCGGTTTTGTCATTCGGGTGATAGCCGGCCGGGCCCCTTTCTTTTCCCCTGACAATGTTATTCGCGTATGACTCGCTTAACTTTTCTGTCATTCAGTCGGAAAAGGCTGTTAATGGCTGGAAGGCAGGAAAGTCATGCGTTTTCGGGTCGTCGTCTCAGCGCTCATCGGGGCCGTACTGATCAGCTCGGCGTTCACGGGCACCGCGCACGCCGAGACCTCCCCGCACGGGGCGAACGACTGGACCTGCAAGCCGTCGGCCGCTCATCCCCGCCCCGTCGTCCTCGTCCACGGCACCTTCGAGAACATGGCGCTCAACTGGCTGAAGATCGCGCCCCTGCTCCAGCGGAAGGGCTACTGCGTTTTCGCGCTCAACTACGGAGGAACGGAGAATGGTCTCATCCAGGGCACCGGGGACATCGCCCAGTCGGCGCAGCAGCTGTCGGCCTTCGTCGACCGGGTGCTCAGCGTGACCCAGGCGCCCGAGGTGGACATCGTCGGCCACTCCCAGGGCGGCATGATGCCCCGTTACTACCTGAAGTTCCTTTCAGGAGCGGCCAAAGTACACAAGCTGGTCGGCATCGTGCCCTCCAACCACGGCACCAGCCTCAGCGGCCTGGTCGCGCTCGGCAACCTGCTCGGCCTCACCGGCCCCTTGACGGACGCCTGCCCTGCCTGCGGGCAGCAGATCGCGGGCTCGGCCTTCCTGGCGAACCTCAACTCCGGTGGCGACACGGTGTCCGGCGTGGACTACGCGGTGATCACGACGAGGTACGACGAGGTGGTCACGCCCTACACCTCCGCCTACCTCAGCGGCCCCGGGGTGAAGAACATCCTGCTCCAGGACTCATGCCCATTCGACCTCAGCGCCCACGTGGGCGTGATCGTCGACCCCGTCGTCCAGAAGCTGGTGCTCAACGAGCTCGACACCTCGGCCTCGCATGGACGCGTCAACTGCCTGAACCCGCTCGGCTGAACGGATGCGAGAGGCCTGTCAGAGGTAGAGGCCGGTGCCCTGCTCGGACTGCGGAGTGGCGATGGCGTGCAGGTCGCGCTCGCGCATGACGAGATAGACCTGGCCGTGGACCTCGACCTCGTACTGGTCCTCGGAGTTGAACAGCACCTTGTCGCCCACCTTGACCAGGCGGGCGTTGGCTCCGACGCCGCACACCTCGCCCCACACCAGCCGGTTGGCCATGGTCACGGTGGCCGGGATGACGATGCCCGCCGAGCTGCGGCGCTCCTCGGACTCCGGCTCGACCTTGACCATGACGCGATCGTGGAGCATCTGGATCTCGAACTTGGGGTCAGCCACAAGGGAAGCTTATTCGCCGCCGCGTGAACGCGGCCCGACGTGGTGCAACCGTGATCGGTAAGGTGACCGGAGGAGGGGTGATGACTGAGGACTTCAGCGAGTGGCAGTGGGTCAACGAGCCCGCGAAGTGGTCGGTGGGTGAAGATCTCAGGATCACCGCCGACGCGCGCACGGATCTGTGGCGGGTCACCCACTACGGGTACACCTACGACACCGCTCACATCTTCGGCAAGGTCCTTTCCGGCGACCTTCGGGTGACCACCACCTTTCAGGCGCTCTACGCCGAGCAGTACGACCAGGCGGGCGCCATGCTCCGCATCGACGAGAAGAACTGGATCAAGGCGGGCGTCGAGTACGTCGACAAGAAGGTCAACATCAGCGCCGTGGTGACCAGGGAGGTCTCCGACTGGTCGGTGCTCCCGGTCTCCGGCGCGGTCGAGAGCGTGACCCTTGAGCTGGCACGCGAGGGCGACACCGTGATCGTGAAGTACGGCCTCGACGGCGCCGAGCCGGTCACCATGCTGCGTCTCGCGTACTTCCCGCCGGAGGTGCCCGCCCTGGCGGGCGTCATGTGCGCGGCCCCCGTCGGTGAGGGGTTCGAGACGCGTTTCACCTCGGTGACGCTCTCATGACCGGCTGTGAAAACTCCGCGTGACGGGCGGGGCCTGTGGTCTTTTGTCGGCTTGCATCCGAGTTAGCTGCGTTTCGGTGGGAAGTCGTGAGAACGTAGGCCCATAACATGTATACGTTGGTTGTCTGCCATGGGCTTGGGTGTTTGCGGGACTTTCGGTGATTATCGCCGTATCGCAGCCGCCGCAGTACCTTTGGTCTCGTGCGCGGCTGAGGAGTTGAACGTGAGTGACGAGGCACGGGCGCCACAAGCGGGTCTGGACACCAGCACCCCCAATGACGCCCGCATCGCCAATTATTTCCTCGGTGGAAAGGACAACTTCGCCGCCGACCGGGAGGCCGCGGAGCAGATCCTGGCCGTCGCCCCCGAGGTCAGGACCATGGCGCGGGAAAGCCAGGCTTTCCAGGGCCGGGTGCTTCGCTACCTCGTGGAGCAGGGCGTCACGCAGTTCCTCAACGTCGGAGCGGGGATTCCCGGCCAGCAGAACACCCACGAGGTCGCGCAGTCGCTGACGCCAGACGCCCGCGTGGTCTACGTGTCACGGGATCCCGTGGTGCTCTCGCACTCCCGGGCGCTGCTCGCCACCGACTCCCGCACGGGCGTCGTCGAGGGCGACATCCTCCACCCCGCCGAGCTCGTCGCCCACCCCGGCGTGCGACGGGTCCTCGACACCGAGCGGCCCGTCGGCGTCATCTTCGTGAGCGCCCTGCAGTTCATCCCCGACGAGGACGACCCCTTCAAGCGTGTGGCCGAGCTGCGCGACTGGATGCCGGCGGGCAGCCACCTGGTGGTCATCCACGCGGTCTTCGACGCGCGCCCCGAGGCGGCGCAGCCGATCGTCGGCGTCTACCAGCGGGTCTTCAACCGGATGATGGACGCCTCTCGCACGATCGACCAGGTGCAGGGCTTCTTCGACGGGTTCGAGATGGTCGACCCCGGGCTGGTCTACATACGTGGGTGGCGCCCTGACAACCCGCTGAACGTCCACCGGCCGGAGAAGGCCTGGCTGGCCGGAGGCGTCGGCCGCAAGGCCGCCTCTTGACCCCTTTCATTTCCTTGTAGCTATATTCCCTTAGGGTTATCATTCAGCCATGGCCACCGCCTTCGCCGTGCTCGCCGAACCCCACCGCCGCCGCATCCTCGACCTGCTGCTCGAACGGCCCAGGGCCGTCGGTGAGCTCGTCGAGGAGCTCGGGCTGACCCAGCCGGGCACCTCGAAGCATCTCAAGGTCCTCCGCGAGGCGGGCCTGGTCCGGATGCGCCCGGACGCCCAGCGGCGCGTCTACGAGCTGCGGCTGGAGCCCCTCGCCGAGGTGCACGAATGGCTTGAGCCCTACCGCCGCATGTGGGCGGCCCGCCTCGACGCGCTGGAGCGCCATCTCGACGCCATGCCCGACCTGGACGGGTGAGCCGGCTGGTCGCTCACTGCCGAGGCGGGGCGCTTCATGCGGGCGGATCGGCGAGCAGGGCGGCCAGGCGATCAGCTGTAGTCCTCGGGAGTGAAGTCCCCGGGGTTGAACTCCTTGGGCTCCACGAGAACCAGCCAGTTGCCCGTGTTGTCGCGCATGACCGCCTCGATGCCGTACGGCCGGTCCGACGGCTCCTGCAGGAAGGTCACGCCCTTGGCGCTGAGCTCCTCGTAGGTCTTGCGGCAGTCGTCGACCCCCAGCCCGAGACCGCCCATCTGGCCTTTTTCGAGCTGGCGACGGACGAAGGTCGCGGCGTCGGGGTCGAGCGGCGGGCCCGGCGTCATCAGGGTGACCTCGAGCTCGGGCTGGCTGGGGTGGCCCACGGTGAGCCAGCGGAACCCTTCCCCCATGGCGACGTCGGAGCGGGCCTCGAAGCCCAGGACGTCGACGTAGAAGTCCCGCGCCTTGTCCTGGTCGAGGCAGTAAATGGTGACCAGTGAGATGTTTGTGACCATGCGGCTACGGTATGAGGCGCCTACCCGCTGGTACTTCTCTCAAATTGCACGATCTGACTCTCCGGTCACCGGCCCCGTACCACTCAGGTCCAGGGCCCCGCGCATGAACAGGTAACAGCCGGGCACGTGCGGTCCGCCCCGAGCGGCCCACCGGTTCCGGTAGGCCGTGGGACTCTGGCCGACGAGCTGGGTGAAGCGCGACGAGAACGACCCGAGGCTGGCGAAGCCCACGATCATGCAGACCTCGGTCACCGTCAGGTTCGCGGCGCGCAGCAGGTCTTGGGCGCGTTCGATGCGACGGCGGGTGAGGTAGCGGATCGGGGTCTCGCCGTACGTCGCCTCGAAGCAGCGGACGAGGTAGAACTTCGACATCCCCGCGACGTCCGCAAGCTGGTTGAGATCGAGCGCCATCTGATAATTACGGTCGATGTGGTCGCGCGCCCGGCGAAGGTGAGGGAGCAGGCCCACGGGCACGGCTCGAGTCCTCACGCCTGTCACTCTCATGAGGGTATGCGATGGAATGGAGGGGAGGGCATCCCCCCTTGCCCAAGGTGTCACATGCCCCGCCGCCCAATGCGCCGCAGGTCAAAGGCCGTATGGTGGGAATTGGACCCACGGATGTCGCGAGAGGGGAAGGGGTCATGGGAGAGCTGTCCGTCTGGCACTGGCTGATCGTCGTGCTGGTGTTCGCGTTGTTGTTCGGCGCGAAGAGACTTCCCGACACCGCCAGGTCGCTGGGGCAGGCCCTCCGCCTCTTCAAACAGGAGACGAGCCGCCTCAGGGACGACGATGCGGAGGAGCCGCGCCGTCATCCGGACGACCAGGCGTAGCCCTGTCTCGTCTCCGCCCGCCAGTGGACGGCCGAGGCATCGCCGTCCAGTAGCCGGGAACGGGTGAGAACCGACAGGCCGAGCGCATCGATCTCGTACGCCGGTTGCGCGAGGTCGGTGTGCTCGTCCAGTTCGCCGAGCGTCACCGCCTCGGTGGCCAGCCGCGGCGAACAGCCGGCGTACCCCCTTGGGTGCCTCGAGCGCGGGCATCACGATGCGCTCGACCCACTGGCGTTCCGCCCACTCCACGGCATCCAGCTGAAGCTGTTCTTTGCCCTGCCAGTGCGCGAAGAACCCGGACTTGCTCAGGCTCCTGTCCTTGCTGCGCTGGCCAGGACCGTGCGAGGGGTGCGCGCTGGGGTGGGTGATCAAGCGGCTGTCAGCTGTCGGCTTCCCCAGCGGATGCCCTTTTCGACGCGGATGTTGTGTTTTCCCCGGCGGCTCGGGCGGGGCTCATGCGCTCGGGCGGGCGGCCGCCACCCGTGGTCAGCAGCGAGGCCAGGACGGCGTCGATCGCGTCGAGCCGACTGTTCAGGTTGGCGATGTCACCCCTGTTCGCGCTCTGCTCCTCCGGCCTGAGGGTGAGGACCAGCTGGCCGGTCTCCGCCAGCTCGCCGGTCGCGACCTCACTCATGTCGTCACCGTTCTGCACTCGGATCGCGTGTTCCAGCTCCTGAGGGCGCAGCGCCAGGCGGCGCAGGTTCTCGACCACGGGCCGGCCGTCCTGGATGACGATGGTCGGCGTGCCGTGCAGAATGCGGGAGATCCCGTCGTAACGCACCGCCAGCCGGTTAAGCAGCTCGTTGACCCCGACGAGGGTGACCGCGCCCACGGCGCCGCCGAGGAGGCTGTTGTCGTTCCCGATCACGGCGTTCTGCACGACGTTGGACAGCAGGAAGATCACCACGAAGTCGAAGGTGTTCAGCCCGGCCAGGTTGCGCTTGCCGACCAGCCGGAAGATCACCACGATGAGCGCGTAGACCAGGACGGTGCGGAGGAGCTTTTCGATCACAGGGATCTGGATCGTCAGCATGTCGTGCCACACGGGATGCCTCCTCGTCGAGTCGGTGGTGCCAGGTGACGGCATTTGATGGGGCGAAGCCGCTCCCTGCCCCCTCACGGGTAGCCACCGGGGGGGAGATGCTCGTAGGAGCCTGCCACATGGCCCGTACGGCCCGCGAACGCGGCGCCACGGCTGTCCGGGCGCGGATCACCGTCTGCGGACGGCATCTCGCGCGCTGTAACTTTCTTTCGCTTTCGCCCGCATCTTAATAGATTCTTTACATCCCGCCCTAGTATTAGACCTCAGCACGGCGATGTGATTGCTCCGGCCTGAGCCCCCACTCAGGCATCGAGAAGGAGTCACATCAGTGATATCTTCACTACGGCGCGTGACCATATCGGGTGTGTCCGCGGCGCTTCTTCTGTCCGTCGCACCCGCCGCCCTCGCGGCGGGCACCACGCTAGGGCAGCCGGCCGACGCCCCGGTGTCCTGCGCGACGACGATCTCCGCACCCACGCGCGAGGCGGCGTTCTCCGATGCGTCCAAGGCCACGGACGTGCCCGAGGCCCTGCTCAAAGCGGTGGCGTACATGGAGTCCCGCTGGGACGACCACCATGGTCAGCGGAGCAGTGCCGGCGGTTACGGTCTGTTCGACCTGAGCGACCAGGCGCCCGAGGCCTGGGACGGTTCCGGCAAGGGCCGAACGACCGAGACCAAGAGCCAGATCGAGACGGCGGCCGACCTGACCGGCGTCTCGGTGGCCGCACTCAAGGAGGACCCGAACGCCAACATCTGCGGCGGCGCGGCACTGCTGGCGTCCTACCACAACGGCAGCGGCGAGCTGTCCGGCTGGCGGAGCGCGGTAGCCCGCTTCGGCGGCAAGAACAACTTCGTCGAGCAGGTGTACCAGACCCTGAAGAAGGGCGAGAGCCGCGTCACCGAGGAGGGCCAGCGGGTGACGCTGACCGCCGACGCCTCGGTCGCGGTGCCGAGCCAGCAGACGACCAGCACCCCCAGCACCGACTGCCCGGCCGACCTGGGCTGCGAGTGGCTCGAGGCGCCGTACGCGAAGGCCAAGCCCACCGACCCGGACAGCACCATAAACTACGGCAACCACGACATCGCCGACCGGACCGGGCCGGGCGGACCGAAGCTTCAGTACATCGTCATCCACGACACCGAGGGCAGCTACGCGTCCTCGGTGAGGCTGGTCCAGGACCCCACCTACCTCGCGTGGAACTACACGGTCCGCTCGTCTGACGGGCACATCGCCCAGCACCTCGACTCCAAGGACCTGGGCTGGCACGCCGGGAACTGGTACGTGAACATGCACGCGATCGGCATCGAGCACGAGGGCTTCGCCGGAACCGCCGGCTGGTACACCGAGTCGATGTACCAGAACTCGGCCGCACTCGTGAAGTACCTCGCCGGGAAGTACGGCATCCCGCTCGACCGCGCCCACATCATCGGCCATGACCAGGTGCCCGGGACGGTCTACGGGAACACCAAGAGCGTGCACTGGGACCCGGGACCTTACTGGGACTGGGACCACTACTTCGAACTCCTCGGTGCTCCGATCGGCGGAGCGCAAAACACGACGGCCGACGTGGCGGTGGGCGACGTCGTGGAGGTACGGACGGGCTACCGTGACAACCCGCAGACCGTGACCGGGTGCGCGGTGGCGTCGCCGGGGTCGCCGAACTGCGTCCCGGGGGCCGGCACGAACTTCGTTCCGCTCCACCAGTCGCCGTCCGACAGCGCACCCCTCGCCAAGGACCCGGGCTGGAAGCCGAACGGTGCCGCTGGCACGACGTACGTGAGCGACATCAGCGGGCGTGTCACTTCGGGACAGAAGCTCGTCGTCGCACAGGTCCAGGGCGACTGGCTGGGCGTGTGGTGGGCCGGCTCCCTCGCCTGGCTGCACAACCCGGCCGCCACACCGGTAGTGGTCCGCACCACGGCCAAGACGGTCACGGTGAAGTCCGCCACGACACCGGCCGGCGTCTACGGTCGCGCGTACCCGGAGGCGTCCGCTTACGCGGGCACCGGCGTCCCCGTGCAGTCGCTCTCCGCGTTGGAGTACAAGATCCCGGTCGGGCAGACCTACGCCGTCAGCGACGACGCTGTGGTCACCGACTACTACCGGGCGATCAGCTTCGACGGGTCGGCTCCCGGTGACCGCACTGACGTCGTCGGCCAGGACAGGTACTACCAGCTGTGGTACGCGCATCGTCAGGTCTTCGTCCGCACGGCAGAGGTGGACCCGCACGACCCGCAGAAGCTGGCGGTGACCAACACCGCGCTCCCGGCCACCACCGGAAGCGCCAAGGTCGGAGATGACCTCACGGCCTCGAGCGGCTCGTGGTCGCGGCAGGTGGCGGGCTTCGATTACCAGTGGTGCGTCGACGGTGCCGCGGTCGACGGTGCGACCGGGACGACGTACCGGCCGCGTCCGGAGGACCTCGGCAAGAGCGTGACCGTCAAGGTGACCGTCGACGACCCGTACTTCGTCGACGCGTCGGCGCGCTCCGAACCCACCGGACCGGTCGCCCCTGGGACGTTCACGTCCGTCGAGGCTCCGGCCGTGACCGGCGTCGCGAAGGTCGGCTGGTGGCTGGAGGCGTCACCCGGGTCCTGGTCACCGTCACCGCACGCGGTCTCCTACCAGTGG
>JAOPYI010000101.1 GCA_025964675.1 Sphaerisporangium sp.
GTCCTGGAAAGATCCACGATCTCCCGGGCGAACCTTGCGGCCGTCGCGGCGACGCTCGCGCAGGCGAAGCCGTACTCGGCGACGCGGTCCCTCGCGACGTGCCAGGGCACATCGGTCGTGCGGAGGCCGAGCCGGACCGCCACGCCCTTCCTGATCGCGGCGGCCTGCTCACCCAGCGCGGCGGAGGTGCCGCCCGCGCCGAAGAGCGAGACGACACGGACCCGTCGGGCGGTGGTCCTGAGCCGCTCCCGCTGGCGGGCCACCTCCGCCAGCAGGACCGCCGCCTTCGCGCCGAACGTCGTGGGAACCGCCTGCTGAGCGTGGGTGCGCGCGGCGATGACCGTGCCGGCGTGCTCCTCGACCAGCCCGGCAAGCGCGTCACCGAATCCCTCGATCAGCGTGCCCAGGTGGTCCAGCGCCTCCCCCATCTGGAGGGAGAGACCGCTGTCCATGATGTCCTGGGTGGTCGCGCCGTAGTGCACGCGGCCGTTCGGCCCTTCCGGCAGCACCGCTGCGATCATGCGGACCAGCGGCAGGATCGGGTACCCGACGTTCACGGCCTCGCGCCAGAGGCGCTCGACGTCCACGTTGGCGAGCAAGCACGCTCCGGCGATCGCCTCCGCGTCGCTCTCGGTGAGCACCCCCACCTGCGCCTGTGCCTGTGCCAAGGCGGCCTCGACCCGCAACCAGGCGAGCACCGTGTTGTCAGCGGAGAAGATCCTCGCCATGCCGACGTCACCGAACAATTCGGGGAGCAGCTTGAACGTCTGCATGGTCAGTCCATCTCCAGTCCGCCGTCGACGTTGAGCGCCTGGCCCGTGACGAACGACGCGAGATCACTGGAGAGGAACAGCACAGCGGCGGCGAGTTCCTCTGGGCGGCCGGACCGGCGGAGGGGGACCCTGTCGCTGACCTGTTCGAGATAGCGCGTACCCGCGTCCGCGCCGAAGCGCTTGTCACGGTCGGCGATGATGTCGTCCCACATCGGGGTGAGAAAGACTCCCGGGCAGACCGCGTTGACCCGTACCGGCGCCAACGCCGCGGCCGCCGACTTGGTCAGGGACAGCAGTGCTGTCTTGGTGGCCGAGTAGTGCGCGGCGTCGGGCCGTCCGGAGCGGGCGGCGACGGAGGCGAGCGTCACGATAGAGCCGCTTCCCTGTTCCACCATCCGGCGACCGACCGCCTGCGTGAGCCAGAACGTGCCGTTGAGGTTGACGTCGACGAGGTGCCGCCACTCGTCCACCGACACATTGAGCAAGGGGGTGGTCCGCATGATCCCCGCGCAGTTCACCAGGATGTCGATCTGGGCGATTCCCTCGGCCAGAGCCGCCGCCTGGGCGGGATCGGCGATGTCGGCGGGTCGGCTGCGCGCCCCGAGCGCCGCCCCCGCCTCGGTGAGCCGCCGGCCCGGAAGGTCGGAGAGCATGACGTCGGCGCCGGCATCGGCCAACGCCTGGGCGCACGCGAATCCGAGACCTCCCCCGGCGCCCGTGACGAGCGCCGTCCGCCCTGTCAGGTCGATGGTGACAGCCATCCCCGATGCTCCCCTTTGGTTGGTCAAACGATTGACCAGAATGTAGCAGCGACCTCACAAAGCGGACAAGGGGTCGGTCAAACGTTTTTATTGTGAAATTTCGCAGTTCCTTACCCGGCCGTAAGAGGACCCCATAGCTGGTCCGTCACGACCAGCCGAGCTCCTCGTAGAAGGCGTCCCGCGCCCGGGCGAACGAGACCCGAGACAGGACCGCGCCCGCGTGAGGACCCGCCGCGATCGGCTCGTCGTGGAAGCGGCCGGGCAGCTCGTCGGGCCCCCCTCCCTCGCGCGTCGCGTAGCCACGCATCAGGTCCAGGCGACGCCCGCCGGCGTCGAGCAGATCCTCCACGGTGAACTCCACCCCGGATACGGCGGTGACCAGCGACGTCAGGTGATCGAGCGTCAACGGCCTGGTCGGCGTGCTCGCGAAGACACAGATGTTGAGCGCGTCAAGAGCGCTCCACAGCCGTAGCAGGCGGGCGCTACGCCGTCCTCGCTCCTCGTCCAGCGTGACCGTCGCGGCGGGCTTGGCCCCGATCCGTTCGGCCTCGGGGAAGGAGTACAGCAGGCCGAGGTCGGGGTCGAAGTCGAAGTCGTGCTCCAGAGCGTCGTAGCGCGGTCCGTTCGGAGCGATCGCGTAGCCGAGCCCGATCCCGGGCTGGATCCGCGGGTCGAAGCACGGCACCTCGGCCCCCTTGACGGTCATCGCGCATGGCTCCGTCTCCCGCCCGATCAGGCGGGAGGCTCGAGCCGACCCCTCGGCCAGCAGATCGCCGAACGCCCCTCGCCGCGCCGCGACGTCGCCGATCAGGCCGGCGAGCGCGCCCGCGTCGCCGAAGGCGGGACCTCCCGGGAGCAGCCCGCGTGACGCGCACTCCATCGCGAATGCGAGCGTCCCGCCCAGGGAGACCGGGTCGAGGCCGAGGTCGTTGCAGAGCGCGTTGGCGCCGAGCACCGCGTCGACGTCGTCGATCCCCAGGTTCCAGCCAAGCGACAGGAAGGCTTCCTGGCCGAGGCCGCCGGACCGCCGTTCTGGTGCCAGCAGCGGCGCGTACACCTTGAGACAGTCGTTGGGGCAGCCTGGACAACCGCCCCTCGTCGTCACGGCCAAGCCGTCGTAGGACCCCTGTGCCGCCAGTCGCAGACCGCTCTCGCCGGTGACGGAGAAGTTACGAACGGCCGCATAGCCAGGGTCGAGGCTTTCGCCCACCCATCCGGCGAAGCCGGGTTCACTCTGCTGTAGCGCGGCAAGCTGGTTGCCGGGCATCGCGTTCCGGTAGAACTCCGCCAGGCCGGCCAGCGTGTCCTGGTCGGCGACGGAAGCCTGAGCGTCTCCCACGCACACGATCGCCTTGAGGTTCTTCGCGCCGAAGACCGCGCCGAGCCCGTACCTCGCCGCGGCGTAGGCGTAGTCGGTCACCACGCTGGCATAACGGACAAGGCTCTCACCCGCGGGCCCGATCGCCGCGACATGGGCTCCCTGTCCGTGCCGTCCCCGCAGGGCGTCGGTCGTGGCGGCGGTGCCCAGCCCACGCAGCTCCTCGGCGGCGTGGAATGACAGGCCGCCGTTCTCGATCAGAAGGTACGAGAGTGCCTCGGCACGACCGGTGATCGCCAGAGCTTTCGCACCGGCGCCGCGGAGTCCGGCCGCGAAGGGACCGAGCGCGTGCGCCTCCCCTGCCACTCCGGTCAGAGGCGACTTGGCGAGGAACACGCATTTGGCCAGACCAGGCGCCGCCACTCCACCAAGCACGCCGGCTGCGACGTACAGCAGCGCCCGCGGATCGTACGGCTCCAGGCCGGCGGGGGTGCGCTCCGCCAGCAACCGCAGGCCAAGGATGGACCCGCCGAAGTGACCGGCCTCAGCGGAGCGGTCCTCCCGCTCGATGGTTCCACGGGTCAGATCAACGACAAAAGGCACGGAACTGCCTCCATATGACTACTCACGGCGAAAGCTAACGAGCCGATCCTAGAAACATGAGAAGCGCTCCACCGAGGAGGGCCCGGCATCGACCGGAGAACGTGATGCCCCGCGGATATTGAATGCGCGGGTATAGGTCTTGAGCGCCCGGGCATCCCGGGTAGGAGACACGGCGAGACCCGGAGGGAAGGGCCGGCGACTAAGCGCAGGTCAATCGGCTCCGGGGTGCCGACACCACATCGGGTGGAGCTATGGGGATTCGAACCCCAGACCTCCTCCATGCCATGGAGGCGCGCTACCAGCTGCGCCATAGCCCCTGGTGACATCACGACCGGCCGTCCGACCGCCTGATGCCACGCCAGTGTATCGGACATCGCCGACCGGGCCGAACCGCCCAAGGTCCACTCCGGCGGCCATGACCACCCCGCAAAAACGTTCAACCATTGCTCTGCCACCCCGACCCGATGCCGCTGGTCACCCGCCTCTACGGGGGGCTGCTCCCCATCTCGCACGCTCCCGCGCAGAGTTTCCTGGCGACCCGGCTGTCACGCGTTGACACGAACGCTTACTGAGGGTAACGATTGGTCGCGCCAAATAACCGCATGCTAGGAGCCGAGATGCATCCGAGCCCCCGGGAGCTCAACGCCGGGTCCGCATTCGACACGAGCGACGTCAACCAGGACGGCTACATCGACAAGGAGGACATGTATCTCGTCGGGCCCCTCCTCGCCGACCGCCTGGGCCTTTCCGACGACGCGCCCGCGCGCGGCCGCCTCCAGGACGCCTACGCCGAGGTCTGGGAGAACCTCGTGGCCGCCGTCGGCACCGACGAGAACGGCCGCATCAGCCGGCAGAGGTACGTCGAGTACGCCGTCTCCCCCAGGATCGACAGGACCGCTTTCATCGTGGCCATCGTCTGGCCGATCACCGACGCCCTGTGGGAGGCCCTCGACGCCGACCAGGACCAGAAGCTCAGCATCCGGGAGTACCTCCACCTGTGGTCGGCCTACGACGTCGAGACATCCGAGGCCCGGGAGGCCTTCATCCTCCTGGACACCGACGGCGACGGCCATCTCGCCAAGGACGAGTTCGCCCAGGCGATGTACGACTTCTACTTCAGCGACGATCCCAAGAAGGTCGCCATCCCCATCCTCGGACGATCGTGACAGCGGGCGGCCGGCGCCCCGAGCCCTCCCGGGAGCCGGCCGTACGGATGGGTCATTCCAGGGAGCCGGCCCTGCGGATCAGGCCGGCCAGCTCGGTGACCATGGGGTCCTCGGTCGCCGCCCCGAGCCGCTCCGCGTGCCCGGCGAGGGTGCCGAGGTCCTCGGTGAACAGCTCGTCGTCGGCGTGCCTCAGCCGCTGGGCGAAGGCGGCGACCAGCGCGTCCACCTGGAGCCTCGGCGGCGACGCTCCCCACAGCGTGCCTGACAGCTCTGAGAGGTCGATCGCGCGGCTCGCCTCGGCGGGCTCACGGGTGTCGGGGTCCAGCCAGCGGACCGTCGTCGTGGCGACCTGCCCGGAGGTTCCCGGGCGCAGCCGCACGGCGTAGAGCGCGGTGACCGCGTGGCCCGGCCCGACCTCGCCTCCGTCCTTGGCGTCGTCGCGGAAGTCCTCCTGGGCGAGCGTGCGATTCTCGTACCCCAGGAGCCGGTACGACGCGACGGTTGCCGGGTTGAACGCCACCTGGGCCTTGGCGTCGCGGGCCCGCAGGTCGAGGCTGGCCGGCAGCCGCTCGACGAAGACCTTGCGCGCCTCCTCCGTCGAGCTGACGTAGACCGCGGCGCCGTCCCCGTTGTCGGCGAGCTGCTCCATCAGCGCGTCGCCGTACTCCCGTCCGACCCCGACGCAGAGCAGCGTGACCTGGCGCCCGGCGTACCCCTGCACGCGGTCGAGGATCCCCTGCCAGGAGGTGTTCCCGGTGTTGGCGAGACCGTCGGACAGCAGGACGACCCGGTTCGTCGCCACCGGCCGGAAGGCGCGGGACGCCTCCTGGTACCCCGTGACGAGCCCGGCCTCCAGGTTGGTCGAGCCCTCGGTGCCGAGCGAGTCGATCGCCGCGTGCAGGTCGTGGCGCTCGCCTACCGGGGTCATCGAGATGCGCAGCCGCGCCTGGTCGCTGAAGGACACGATCGACACCTGGTCGCCCGGCCCGAGCTGGTCCACCAGCGCGTGCAGCGCGTCTCGTACGAGGTCCAGCCTGCCGGGGTTGCCCATCGAGCCGGAGACGTCCACCACGAAGGTGAGGTTCGCGGGCCTGCGCGCGGCGGCCTCCGCCGTCCTGGTCTGCAACCCGACCCGCAGCAGCGCGGTGCCGTCCGCCGCGCCCCTGGCCCCGTCGAGCCGCACGGCGAAGCCGTCACCGGACGGCTCGGCGTACCCCTGCTGGAAGGCGTTGACGAACTCCTCCGGCCTGACCTGCGCCGGGTCGGGAAGGCGGCCTTCGGTGAGGTTGCCGCGCGCGTAGCCGTACGAGGCGGTGTCGACGTCCAGGGCGAACGTCGAGATCTCGCCGGCGGGCTCGCTTCTGGAGCTGCCCTGAGCGCTCGGCACGGCGACCGCCGTGCCGCCGGTCGCCTGATCACCCGCCGCCGAACGGCCGGCCGGGTAGGAGGGTTGGCGGGCGCCGGATGAGTCGTGCGACGACGAGCCGCCGCAGGCGGAGACGAGCAGGACGAGTGCCACCAGGGCACAGGCGAGGATTCGTGACTTCATCGGGGGTTCCTCCCTCGGTGTCACCCCGTACGACGACGCTCCGGCGCCGTCCGCCTGGGCCGTCACCCAAGCGACTGCCAACCGTTCCCGCCGCGTTACCTCGGCGGCGCGCCGGCGCTGAGCGAGCAGGCGCTGCGCCCGGCGTGGTTCAACCTGGGCGGCCCCCCTCACCGGTGCCGGAGCCTTCGGCGCGCTGACCTGACGCCGGTCAGCTCATGCCGAACAAGCCTCGGTCGTCGACGGTACGCCGAGTCGATCACTCACAACTTGGCCGGCCGCGGGGTCGTACGCCGTGCCGGTGGTGGCGGCGTGGTCAGAAGGTGTTCCTCCGGCAGTTGAGGAAAATCTGCATCTCGAGCGGCTGGTCGTCGGTCGCGGGCACGTAGGCCAGGTCCATCTGCTCGCGCACGCTGAACCCCGCCTCCTGGACGACCGCTCGAAGCGCGCACCTGGCGTACCCCGTCATCCGCATGGGAGTGCCGAGGACGTGGATCGGCGCGTCGTCGACGTCGATCTCCACCATGCCGAGAGCGAGCCAGCCGCCGGGGACGAGCAGCTCGTGAAGCCTGAGCAGCGTCACCATGATCTCGCCCCGGCGGAGCATCGACAGCGAGAAGTAGGCCACGACGGCGTCGAACCGGCCGAGGCTCCCGTCGAGGTCGACGACGTCGAGCTGGCGCAGGTCGGCCTCGGGCACGTGCTGCTCCGCGAGGCCCAGCATGACGGGCGAGATGTCGATGCCCGTCACATCGCACCCGGCGTCCACGAACTGCCGGGCGGTCGGCAGGCCCGTGCCGCAGCCGACGTCGAGGACCCGCGCGCCCGGGCGGAGTTTGCGCAGCACCCAATCGGCGGAGGCGATCTGACCGCCCTTGTAAGGGAACGCCTCGTCATAACGCTCGCCGATGCGGTCGAACGCGTCGGCCTGCGCGGCCCGGTGCGCCGGGTGCGAGCCTCTCGCTGTCATTCCGTCCACCCAACATTGAGGCGTTATCTGACTCTCATTTGATAGAGGGATATGACACACCACGTCAAGTGCAGTCAGGTCCTGAGTTGACGAGATAGGGGGGCCAAAACCGAGTGTTGCCGCTTATATCCGCAATTGCGGTTGCCCAGGCGCAGAGATTCGTGCAATTGCCGGTCCGGCGGCCTCCGTCAGGCCTCGCCGTGGTCAGGCGTCCGGCCAGCCCCCTCGCCCGCTCCGTGCAGCCGCGGTGTCCGATCAGGCCGGCGGGGCCAGCGTGCTCAACCTCGCAGGGAGATGGACGCGTAGTCGGTGACCGGGCGGTATCCGAGTGACTGGTAGATGGAGTTCGACGTCGGGTTCGCGAGGTCGGTGAAGAGCAGGAGCAGGCCGGCTCCTGCCTCCTGCGCGGCGAGGGTCGCGGCGCAGGTCACCGCCGAGCCGTACCCGCGCCTGCGGAACTCCGGCGGGGTGTAGACCGGGCCGACACGCGACATCCCCGTGATCGGGCGCGAGAACCCCGCCAGCGCGACCTGCCGCCCGCCGTCCTCCCACAGCACGAACTCACCCTCCTCGACGCGGTGCTTGACCTGGGACGACGGGTCGTCGCCAGCGTTCTCGGGCTCCGCCTCCGCGAGAAAGGCCCGCATCCACTCGACGACGCGCTCGATGTCACCGCCCCCGGCGAGGCGTGACGCGCCAGTGGGCGACGGCGGCTGGAGAGCGTCGAGCCGGTAAAGGCGTTGCGTGGTGCGTCCGGTCTCCCCGCGCCCGCACGCGGCGGCGAAGGCGCCGGCCTGCGCGAACGGCCCGCTCACGCCGGAGAGGTAACGCTCTCGCAAGCCCTCCGCCAGCGACGCCACCGAGTCGATCGGGATGTCGCCGAGAAGCAGCGCGTAGGGCGGCGTGTGGAGGACGACCCCGCGTACCTCGCCGTCGGCGGTGAGCCAGCCGAGCATGGACCCGTCGTTCCACAGGCCGTGACGCATGCGGCCCAGCACGGTCAGCGGGACCGTGTTGCGTACCGGGTCACTGCGCAGCCATGCTTCGGCCTGATCGGGAAACTCGTCGAGGCTCGCCGTGAACGTCCACACCATGCGGGACAGTGTGCCAACGGGCGACCTTCCAAGCGAACCGTTATTCGGTGTGTTCCCAAGCACGGCGCGGAAACCGGAAGGTCTCTAGAACTCGTCGGCGCCGGCGACCTGGCTGATCGGGAAGATGTGACACGAGGCGGCGCAGATGGTCTCCAGGGTGTGGATCGGAGTGCCGTCGGTGGCGTACCCCGCCCGCACGATCTGGACAACCCACTCCCCCGGGTCCAGCCGCAGGGTCTCGGCCTCGAAGTCGGTCGGCCGGCGCGCGAGCAGATGCTCTTCGGCGTGGCCGAAGCGGTGCCCGAGCGCCTCGATGCCGGCCTGCAGGCTGGGACGGACGAAGTCCGGTGCGCAGATCGGCGTGCCGGCGAAGAGGTCGAGGCGGAAGAAGCTTGTCGCGACGCGCACGGGAACGTCGCCGGCCAGCAGCAGCTTGCGCCGCGCCAGCACGTCCACCCCGGGCTCGACGCGCAGGGCGGCGGCGATGTGCTCGCTCGCGGGCTCGGGACCGACATGGAGCATGCGCCGGCCGGCACGGATGCCCTGCCGCTCGACCTCGGTGACGAACAACGACGCCGACCCCCGCACCGCGGGCTCGGTGGGCAACCTCCGCCGCACCACCACCCGCCCCGCCCCAACTTCCACGAACTCCGCAGCCTCCCACCGCTCCGTCGAAAGACCGAAGGGCGGCCGGGTCGGCGAATGTCGCCGGCGGCCGCCCTTTGGCTGTCTGTGCTGCGTTCCTTGGACTCGGGGTGGAGCTATGGGGATTCGAACCCCAGACCTCCTCCATGCCATGGAGGCGCGCTACCAGCTGCGCCATAGCCCCTTGCGATGCGCCGACAGTCTATAGGAATCTGACCACCGCGTGGAAACGAAAGGCACGCGGCCGGGCCTGATGCCGACCGCATGTCACGCTCAAGGGGTGCCGAGGCGTCTGGTGAGACATGTCCGTTGAAATCTTCGAACAGAACCGGCGGGTCCTCGCCGGGGTGGCGTACCGGATCCTGGGCGGCGCCGCGGACGCCGAAGATGTGGTGCAGGAAGCATGGCTGCGCTGGTCCGAGGTCGACGCTGCGCAGATCGACGACCCCAGGGCCTACCTGGTCCGGGTGACCAGCAGGCTCGCCATCGACCGGCTGAGACGGGTCAAGGCCCGCCGCGAGGCGTACGTCGGCCCGTGGCTGCCCGAGCCGATCAGCACCGAGCCCGACCTCGCGGAGCACGTCGAGCCGGCCGAGGTGAACGGCGGCCCCGGCGGCCGTCGTGACCCTGGAGGGCAGGCCGGTCACGGTCATCTCGCTGGTCGTGGCCGACGGCATCGTTCAGACGATCTACCTCATCGCGAACCCGGAGAAGATCGCGCGACTCGGATGGTCCGGTACGTCCAAGGACGGGTGACGACACAGACGACGGCTTGCGGCCCCCGATGGGCGCAAGCCGTCTGTCAGGAACCACGCCGGTCACACCCGCCGGCTCGCGCCACCCCCCGATGGCGCGAGCCGTCCTGGAGGACCGACTCAGGCTAGCTCGTCCTCCAAATAGCGGTCGCCCGCGGCGTACCAGCCGGTGAGGACCTGTGCCGCGATGACGGCGAACAGCAGCGCGAACGGCAGCGTCCAGCCGCCGGTCGCGGAGTAGAGCACGCCCACCACGAGCGGTCCGGCGCCGGCGATGAGGTATCCGGTGCTCTGCCCGAAGGCGGACAGCGCCGCGGTCACCTCCGGAGTGCGGGTGCGGAGCGCGAGAAGCGTGAGCGCCAGCGGGAACGATCCCATCCCCACCCCCACCACGAGCACCCAGATCCACAGAGTGGACGCGGGTCCGGCCAGCATGCCGGTGAATCCGGCGACGTACAGCACGGCGAAACCGAGGATCATCGGACGCTGGCTCGTTACACGCGCGGCGATCGCGGGCACGGCCAGCGCGACGGGGATGCCGAGGGCGGAGAACACGGCCAGGCTGACCCCCGCCTGGTCGCTGGTGTAACCCCTGTCCTGGAGGAGTTGCGGCAGCCAGCCGAACATCACGTAGGCGATGAGTGACTGAGTGCCGAAATATCCGGCTATCGCCCAGGCCAGACGGGTGCGTACCAGTGCTCGGGGCCCGGCGTCGTCTCGCCCGCTGTACCGCTCCGGCTCACTGCGCAGGAGCGCAAGCCACGGAATGGCGGCCACAGCGGCGAGTGCCGCCCATACACCGAGGGCGACGTGCCAGTTGCCGTCGGCGGCCCGCTGGATCGGGACCGTCGCGGCTGCGGCGAGCATGGTGCCGACGGCCAGGGCCGTCGCGTAGAGGGTCGTCATGGCCCCGGTGCGGTGAGGGAAGTGGCGCTTGATCAGGGTCGGGATCAGCACGTTGCCGATCGCGCCCCCGGAGAGCGCCAGCACACTCGCCGCCAGGAAGACGAAGGTGGAGTCGACGAGCACGCGCACGAGCAGCCCGGCGCCGAGGACGACGAGCGCGCCGAGAAGCAGCCGGTGCTCGCCGACGCGCCGGGAGAGCGACGGGGTCGCCGCGCCGAACACCGCGAAGCAGAGCACGGGCAGGGTCGTGAGCAGGCCCGTGACGACCCCCGACATGCCGAGTGTCTGGCTCACCTGCTGGAGCACCGGGCCGACGCTCGTGACGGCCGTGCGCAGGTTGAGCGCTGCCAGCACGATGCCGAGCACGACCAGCCACGCGAGGGACGCCGGACGGCCCGGCCTCTGCTCCGCTGCGGTGGTCGTGAGCCGATCCAGGGCAAGCACGCTCATACCGGGGTCATTCCTCCGTCTGTCCAGGGGGGTTGTCGAATCATAGGATGATTGGACGTCCCTAATGTTAACAGACTATTTGGGCGGTCCTTTACTCGGGCAACGGACAGTACATAGCCGACATTCCCCGGCATGCGGAGAGGGGGCGGGGTCCGCGGACCCCGCCCCCTCTCCGAACCATCGGCCGAATCCGATCAGGGGAACCCCGGCGGCCCTGACCTGACCGGCTCCGTCCCCTCAGCGGGGACCACGGGCCACCGGCCGCACGGTCAGGCCAGGCGCTCCGGAGTGAGCGGCGGCTCGTCGTCCCAGCGCGGGGTGCCCTTGGGCGAGACGGGACCGCTGCCGGGCGCCGGGAGCGCCGTCTCCGGCGGGTACTCGCGCCCCACCCGCTGCGGCGGTATCGGGTCACCGGCGGAGTACGCCGGATCAGACCCGGTCGCCGTCGCGCCAGCGGCGGTCCCCCGCATGACGCCGGGCCCCGCGGTGGTGCCGGTGCCCGCCATCACGTCGGCGTCAGGAGCCGTACGGGCGGCGGCGCCGTAGTCGCTGTCGAGGGGCGTCGGCACCTCGCCACGCCAGCCGCCGTCCTCGTATCCCTTGGACTCGATGTACTTCTTGAACCGCTCGAGGTCGCCGTGGACCCGCATGCGGACGAGCTGCAGCTTGTCGCCGACCGTCTCGACCATCCCCTCCGGGTCGAACTCCATCTGGAGCATGACCCGGGTGGTGTCGTCGGTGACGCGGTGGAACGTCACCACACCGGCCTGGCGGGGCTCCTCCAGGGAGCGCCACGCCAGCCGCTCGTCGGGTCGCTGTTCGGTGATCTCCGCCTCGAACTCACGGTGCACTCCCGCGACCTGGACGCTCCAGGCCAGGCGGGTGTCGTCGAGCTGCTTGACCGACTCCACGCCTTCCATGAAATCGGGGAAGCTCTCGAACTGGGTCCACTGGTTGTAGGCCGTCCGCACGGGCACGGCCACGTCGACCGAGTGCTCGATGGTGCTCATCAGGCTTCCTCCCTCTTTGTGGGTACGGAGACCTGACCTGCCCCTCAAAGCGCCGCCTATTCGGCCTTCCGCGTGTGAAAAATCCAGTACAGGCCGATCACGGGAAGAACCAGGGGGATGAAGCCGTAACCGCTGCCGTACCCGGACCAGACGGTGGCGTGCGGGAAGGCGGCCGGATCCATGACGCTGAGCGTGCCGACGATCAAGACCCCTGCCAGCTCGATTGAGCAGGCCGCGAGCGCGGTACGGCGGGCACCGCGCGCGAGCGCCACGGTGAGCAGAATGTAGACGGCGGCGGCGAACGCGGACAGCACGTACGCGAGCGGAGCCTCGTGGTATTTCGTGGCGATCTGCACGGCCGCACGGGCTCCGGCGGCGAGCGCGAAGACGCCGTACAGGGCGACGAGCAGGCGGCCGGGCCCGGTGTTCACCGGCATTCCGGTCACGGCGTTCCCTGCCAGATCTGCAGCAGCCTGCCCACCATGACCGGGATGGCGAAGCAGGCGACGGCGGCGATGGCCGGCCCCCACCGGCTGCGCTCGCCGAGCCCCCAGAACGCCGCGACGGGTGGGATCAGGATCGTGCCGAGGAGGTAGCCGATGAACGTCGCCGTCTCGCCGGGGCCGTGGCCGCCGATCACCTTGGAGATCCCGATGACGGCCTGCGCGAGCAGCGCGAGCTCCAGCAGGCCGAGCCCGGCGAGCAGCACCACGCCCATGGGCCTGTTCCTGACGGCCACGATCACGCACAGCACCGCCAGGACCAGCGAGCCGATGATGAGCGAGGTGGCCAGCGGGCCGATCACCGCTCGGCCGTGAGACTCGGGGACATGGCACGTAGATTATCGGCCGCCCACCTAGGCCTTCCGCGCGAGGAGCCCTCTCCTCCTCGTCAAGGCGGCGGCAAGAGGGCGCGGTATTCGCCCGACAGCTGTACCGTGACGTCGAAGAACTCCTCGCCGACGGCCTCGCGCAACGTGGCGAAGACCGCCTGGGCATGCTCCCGGGCCTGCTCGGGGGCCACGCCCTCGCGCTCCGCCACGCGACGCAGGAACTCCTCCAGCCGCATCCGCACGGCGGTCCCGGGCCCCGAGGCCATGCCCCGCTTCAGCGGCGCGTGCAGCCGGACGGGCAGCACGGCGAGCAAGTCCTCGATCTCTCCCGCCGCGATCCGCTCCGCCAGGGTCTCCAACACCGCCTCGGTGGCGCGGGCGGCCCCGCCGGCGTCGACCTCCGCGCGCTCCGCGACCTTCGCCAGGAACTCCTCCGCGGGCATGACCCGGATGTTCCGCCGCTGGGCCTCGGCCACCAGCGGCGCGAAGTCGTGCGGCAGATCGGCGGCCATGTCGTCGATCTCGTCGGCGCTCACCGCGTATCCCAGCGCCCAGAACACCGCACGGGCATGCCGCTCGGCCGTCTCGACGTCGACCCCTTCTCGCTCGGCGACCCGGCGCAGGAACTCGTCCACGTCGAAAGGCTGAGGATCGGTCTCGGTGTAGATCCACGACTTCATCTCCGGAGGGAGCTGCTGGAGTAGATCCCGGGCCTCACCCCGTGAGAGGCGTTCCGCCAGCGTCTCGAGCGTCGCACGCGTGGGGCGCTCGGCGCCCTCCATGTCGAGACCCGTCTGCTGCGCCACGATCCTGACGAACTCCGTGTATTCCACGGCGGCTCCCCACCCCCGGTCGTACAGCGCCGCGCACGTCCCAGCGTCCACCACTGGCCGGCTGCCGGGAGAACGGGGCCGTCCCTACGTTCTCCCTGGTCAGCTACCCGGAGAACCGCATCGTCACCCCCGACCGGCCTGTTCGGCTCCGTACGCGGCCGTGCACCACACGACGGTCACGTGACGGTGTCGCCCGCCCCGCGGGGGGGCAGCAGCGTGTAGTCGGGGAAGTTGCCCGGCAGGCGCTCGCCTTCCGGGCCAAGCGTCACGGCGCGCACGAGCAGCTCGCCCCCGACGAACGCGCCGCGCCACGACGCCCCGAGACCGCCGAACAGCTCATCGCGGTCGCCGCGCGAGCGCGGCGCGTTGACCCCGACCTTGAACGCGCGGACCTCGGACGCCAGCCGCCGGGCGGTCTCCTCCTCGTCGCAGGAGATGGTCGCCACCAGGGCCCCGTTGCTCGCGTTCATCGCGGCCAGGAACTCGGCCTCGGTGTCCACCAGCACGACGGTGTCGACCGGTCCGAACGGCTCGGCGTGGAACAGCGGCGAGGAGCCCGGCGGGGTGAGCAGCGCGACCGGCGCCAGGTAGGCGGAGGTGTCCTGGCCGGGGAGGAACCTCCCGTCGGCGAGCGACCCCTGGTAGAGGGGCACGCCTCCCCTGGCTATCGCCTCGCCGACCTGGTCGGCCAGCTCCTTGGCCTTCGTACCGTTGATCAGCGGCCCGAAGTCCAGCTCGGGCAGCGGGTCGCCCGGATCCTGGACCGCGAGCGGGTGGCCGAACCGCACCGAGCGGACGGCGGACAAGTAGGTGTCCAGGAACTCGTGGAACAGCGAGCGCTGCACCACGAACCGCGGGTACGCCGTGCAGCGCTGCTTGCCGTAGTCGAAGGTCTTGCGCAGCTGCGCCGACAGCAGCTCCCAGTTGCCGTACTCCCAGACGCCCCAGCAGTTGAGCCCTTCTTGCTCCAGGACGTGCCGCCGGTCGAGGCCGGCGAGCGAGGTGGCCACCTGGCTTCCGGAGCCCCTGCCGCCGACGAAGGAGACGCACCCGAGGTCGGGTCCGCGCACCAGCGCCGGGGACAGCTCCCCGCCCCCGCCGCTCACCAGCGTGATCGGCAGGCCCTCATGGGCGGCGAGGGCGCAGGCCAGCGTCAGGCACGCGAGCCCCCCGTCCGTGGGGGTCTTGGCGATGACGGCGTTCCCCGCGAGGGCCTGCACCAGCATCGCGTGCATGAGAACGCTCATCGGGTAGTTCCAGCTCGCGATGTTGCTGACCGGGCCGTGCAGCGGGGTACGGCCCGCCACCATGCCCTCGATCTCCTGGACGTACCACCGCACGCCCTCGACGCACCGGTCGACGTCAGCGCACGCCGTCTTCCACGGTTTGCCGATCTCCCACACCAGCAGCAGCGCGAGCAGGTCGCGGTGGGCGCTGATCGCGTCGAGCGCCGCCGTCACCCGCGCGGCGCGCTCGGGCAGCGGCACGTGCCGCCACTGCCGGTGCTCGTCGACGCTCGCCCGTACCGCCCTGAAGGCGGCGGACCGGTCGAGGCGGGGCGGGCCGGCCATGGCGGTCCCGTCGACCGGGGAGAAGTCCGGCGCCGGGTGGCCGTCCCGCCGCCAGTGCCCTCCCCACAGGTTCAGCACGCGGTCGTCGTTGAAGGCCTCGGGCGCCGCCGCGAGGCACCGCTCGTAGGCGTCGGACCAGGCGGTGGCGGGTTTGAGCGCGAGCGGCATGTGTTGCCTCCTCGATCGGACTCCGGACGGGACGTGGCAGCAGCGTTTACGCGAAAATGACGGCGTTCAGGCGGGCATGACGCTACGGGGGAGACCTCTTCGGCCACTCGACGCCGGCTGGTCGACCTCAGTCGGACCAGTCGACGGCGAGCGCCATCTCGGGCAGCGGCTCGTACTCGGTGATCGCGTTGAGCGAGGGGCCCATGGCCGCGTTGGCCTCCCGCTCGACCATCACCTCGACGAGCACGGGGAGCCGCTGGCGCTCCGCCTCCGCGCTGGCCCATTCCAGCGCGTCGCGGATGTCGCCCGGCAGCTCGACCTTCCTCGCCGGGCAGCCGAAGGCCTCCATGAGCTTGACGTGGTCGATGCCGCCCTCGCCGTAGTGCAGGTCGACCGCGTAGTTCATGTCGTAGGGCATCTCGGCCTGCCGGATCAGCCCCAGGTACTCGTTGTTGATCATCACGATCACGAAGGGGATGCGGTACTGGGCGGCCACCGCGATCTCCTCCATCAGGAACTGGAAGGAGTAGTCGCCGACGACGGCCACGACCTGGCGTTCCGGGTGGGCGCACTTGACCCCGATCGCCGCGGGTATCTCCCAGCCCAGTGGGCCGGCCTGCCCGCAGACGAGGTAGCGCCGAGGCAGGTAGGTCTTCTGGAACTGGCCCGACCAGATCTGGTAGAGGCCGATGGCGGTGACGAACGTGGTGTCCCTGCCGAAGAAGTCGTTGATCTCCTTGAAGACCCGGGGCGGCTTGATCGGCACGTCGTCGAAGTCCTCGCGTCTGGACAGCGTGCCGCGCAGCTCGCCGACCCGCCGCGCCCAGGGCCCCTGCGTGCGGGGCTGGACCACACGGCGCGCCACCTCGGCCATCGCCGCGAGCGCGGGCCTGGCGTGGCCGACCACGCCGAGGTCCGGCTCGAAGACCCGGCCGATCTGGGTGGCCTCGATGTCCACATGGATGAAGCGCCGCCCGCGCCGGTAGGTCTCCAGGTCGCCGGTGTGCCGGTCCCCGAACCTCGCGCCGACGGCCAGCACCAGGTCGCTCTCCAGGAACGCGGCGTTGCCCCAGCGCGTCTGCGTCTGGATGCCGGCCATCCCGGCGAACAGCGGATGGTCCTCGGGGAACGCGCCCTTCCCCATGAGTGTCACCTGCACCGGGACCTGGAGATGCTCCGCGAGGGCGCGCAACTCGTCGGCGGCGTCCGCGATGACGACGCCTCCCCCCGCCAGGATCAGTGGCCGCGCCGCGCCGGCCAGGAGGCCGATCGCCGCCCGTACGGCGCCCGCGGACGGTTCCGGCACCTCGACGGGGAAGGGCTCGTCCAGCTCTCCGTCGTACAGGCACGTGCCGCGCTGCACGTCGATGGGGAGGTCGATGAGCACCGGGCCCGGACGCCCGGACCGCGCGATGCGGAACGCCTCACGGAACACCCACGGAGCCTGGGCCGGCTCCTTGAGCTGGACGGCCCACTTGGTGACCGGCCTCGCGATCTCGACGATGTCGACGGCCTGGAAGGACTCCTGGTGGAGCTTGTTCCTCGCGGCCTGGCCGGTGATGCAGATGATGGGGATCGAGTCGGCGAGCGCGGTGTAGAGCCCGGTGATCATGTTGGTGCCCGCCGGGCCGGAGGTGCCGACGCAGACGCCGACGTTGCCCGTGACGCGGGACCAGCCGTCGGCGGCGTGCGTGCCGCCCTCCTCGTGGCGCACGGTGATGTGCCGGATGGAGCTCTTCCGCATCGCGGCGTACAGCGGCAGGATCGCCGCTCCGGGGATGCCGAAGACGGTGTCGACGCCTTCGGACTCCAGGACCGAGACGACGGCCTCCATGCAAGGGACCCGCTTCATCCGTTGATCCTTTCGATCACCTTCAGCAGTGCGGAGTGGTCGAGCGAGCCGTGGCCCTGCGCCTTGGCTGCTGCCATGAGCTGGGCGACAAGGCCGGTGAGGGGAAGGGAGACGCCCGCCCGGCGCGCGGCGGCGATGGCGATCCCCATGTCCTTGTGGTGCAGGTCGATCCTGAAGCCGGGCGTGAACTCCCTTTTGATCATGGAGTGCCGCCGGAGCTCGAGGATCCGGGAGCCGGCCAGCCCGCCCGCGAGCACGTCGAGCCCGCTCTCGGGGTCGACCCCCGAGGCCTCGAGCAGGATGATCGCCTCCGCGACCAGGCCGTAGATCCCGCCCACCACGAGCTGGTTGGCCGCCTTGACGGTCTGCCCGGCGCCGGAAGGGCCGACGTGCCTGACCGTCGTGCCGAGCACCCCGAGGAGCGGGCTGATCGCGGTGAAGTCGTCCGGGTGGCCGCCGACCATGATCGAGAGCGTGCCGTCGACGGCACCTCGCTCGCCGCCGCTCACCGGCGCGTCCAGCGGCCTGATCCCCTTGATCGTCGCCGCCTTCGCCACCCGGGACGACGTCTCGGGCCTGATGGTGCTCATGTCCACGTGGAACATGCCGGTCGTGCCGTGTTCGAGCAGCCCGTCGCTCCCGAAGGCCACCTCCTCGACCTGGGGTGAGTCGGGGAGCATGGTGATCACGACGTCGGCGCCAGCCACGGCCTCGGGTACGGACGCGGCCGCCTTGCCGCCGAGGGCGACCAGCCGCTCCACGGACGCGTCGCTCAGGTCGTACCCGGTGACGTCGTATCCCGCCCGGACGAGGTTGGCCGCCATCGGGCTGCCCATGATCCCCAGCCCGATGAACGTCGTCTTCATATGGTCTCCTTCAGCCAGGTGAAGTTCTCGGCACTCGGGCCCGTGGGGCGGTACTCGAGGCCGACGTGGCCGCGGTACCCGGCGGCTTCGAGGCGCTGGAAGATCAGGTCGTACGGCATGGCGCCGGAGCCGGGCCGGCCCCGGCCGGGATCGTCGGCGATCTGCACGTGGCCGAACCGCCCGGCGCTGCGGTCGATCAGCGCCGGCACGTCCTCACCCATGCGGTGCAGGTGGTAGAGGTCTGCGAGGAAGGCCACGTTGTCCGCTCCTGTCTGCTCGACCACCTCGAAGGCGGCCTCGGAGGACGTGATGGGGTAGCCGGGGCTCTCGTGGGAGTTGAGCGCCTCGACCACGACCGTGGCGCCGATCCTGGCCGCCGCCTCCGCGGCCAGTGACAGGTGCTCGAGCGCCAGCTCGCGCTGGGCGGTCGCGGGCAGGCCGGGGACGCGGTTGCCGTACAGCGCGTTGAGCACCCTGCAGCCGAGCGACCCGGCCAGCCCGACGGCGACGTCGATGTTGGCGAGGAACCGCGCGGCCCCGTCGGGGCGCGACAGCAGGCCGCGCTCGCCGGAGGCCATGTCGCCGGCGTCGAAGTTCAGGCCGACCAGGCGTACTCCGGCGTCCTCGATGGCGCGCCGCAGGGCGTCGAGCTCGGCGGCGGGCGGGTCGGGACGGTCGAATGGCCACCACAGCTCGACGGCGTCGAACCCCGCCTTGGCGGCGGCCTCCGGTCTTTCCAGCAGGGGCAGCTCGGTGAACAGGATGGAGAGGTTGACGTCGAATCTCAGCGCGTCGAGGCTCACGGCCTTCCCCCGCTCCGGACCCGGCCCGCGAGGATGTCCCTCATGAGACGGGCGGTCTCGCTCGGGGTCTTCCCGACGCGGACACCGACCTTCTCCAGCGCTTCCTTCTTGGCCTGAGCCGTACCGGCAGAGCCGGACACGATCGCCCCGGCATGACCCATGGTCTTGCCCTCCGGCGCGGTGAACCCCGCCACATAGGCGACCACCGGCTTGGTCACATGCTCCTCGATATAGGCCGCGGCACGCTCCTCCGCATCCCCGCCGATCTCACCGATCATCACGATCGCCTCGGTCTCCGGATCGGCCTGGAACGCCTCCAGCGCGTCGATGTGCGTCGTACCGATCACCGGGTCACCCCCGATCCCCACAGCCGTGGAGAACCCGATGTCCCGCAGTTCGTACATCAACTGATAGGTCAACGTGCCCGACTTGCTCACCAGGCCGATACGACCCGCCGAGGTGATGTCGGCCGGGATGATGCCCGCGCTCGACTGGCCCGGGCTGATCAGGCCGGGGCAGTTCGGGCCGATCACCCGGGTGGTCCCGGCGGCCTGGGCACGGGCCACGAACCTGATCGTGTCGTGGACGGGCACGCCCTCGGTGATGACCACGCAGAGCCCGACACCGGCGTCGATCGCCTCCTCGACGGCGCCACGCGTGAACCTCGGGGGCACGAACACCACGGACACGTCGGCGCCGGTCGCCGCCACGGCCTCGGCCATCGTGCCGAAGACGGGGAGCCGCCGCTCTCCGAAGTCGACCGCCTGGCCGCCCTTGCCGGGGGTGACCCCGGCCACGATGTCGGTGCCGGCGGCGAGCATCCGCGCCGTGTGGCGGGCACCCTCCGAACCGGTCATGCCCTGGACGAGCACCTTGCTGTCCTTGGTCAGGAAGACGGCCATCGTCGCTGCTCCTCTCGGCCGCCCGCACGGCCTCCCTGGTGTGCCACCTGACCCGGCGCCCATACGGGGCGGCCGGTGCTGTCCGGCCCGCTCACGCCGCGGCCAGCCTCGCCGCGAGCTCCGCGGCGTCGTCCATGGTCGTGACCACGCGGACCAGCGGATGCCGGGCCGCGTCGAGGATGGCGCGTCCCGCCTCGGCGTTGTTGCCGTCCAGCCGCACCACGATCGGGTGGCGCACCCCCTGCTCGCCGAGCATGGCCAGGGCGGACACGATGCCGTTCGCGACCGCGTCGCAGGCGGTGATGCCGCCGAAGACGTTCACCAGCACCGCCCGTACGTCCTGGTCGGACAGGACGATCTCGAGCGCGTCGGCCATCACCTGGGCGGAGGCGCCTCCCCCGATGTCCAGGAAGTTGGCCGGTCGAGCCCCGCCGGCGCCGCTGCCCGCGTAGGCCACGACGTCGAGCGTGCTCATGACAAGGCCCGCGCCGTTTCCTATGACGCCGACGGAGCCGTCCAGCTTGACGTAGTTGAGGCCTCTCGCCTTGGCCCTCGCCTCCAGCCCGGCCGTGCCGTCGGCCGCCGGGGGGTCGGCGAACGCCTCGTGGTCGTGCCGGAATGCCGCGTTGTCGTCGAGGGTGACCTTGCCGTCGAGGGCGAGCACCCGGCCGCCGGAGGTGCAGGCGAGCGGGTTGACCTCTACCAGCAGCGCGTCCTCCTCGACCAGGACCCGCCAGAGGGCGACCAGGACGTCGGCGACCGCGCCCTGTACCTCCTCGGGCAGCCCGGCGCGGCCCGCGAGCAGGCGCGCGGTCTCGCGGTCCACGCCGACGGCGGGGTCCACGGGCATCCTGGCCAGCGCCTCCGGCCGGGTCGCCGCGACCTCCTCGATGTCCATCCCGCCCTCGCTGGACACCATCGCGAGGAAGGTCCTGTTCGCGCGGTCCACGAGGTACGCGGCGTAGTACTCCTCGAAGGGCACCGTGGCCTGCTCGACGAGGACCGTCCTCGCCGTATGCCCCTTGATGTCCATGCCGAGCACCCGCAGGGCCTCGGCCTCGGCGGACGCCGGGCCGGGCGCGGGACGCACCCCGCCCGCCTTGCCGCGACCGCCGGTCTTGACCTGGGCCTTGATGACGGTCGCCGTCTTCAGCTCCTCCGCGGCCATCCGGGCCTCCTGGGGCGTGGACGCGACCCGGCCACGCGGAACAGGGACCCCGTGCCGCGCGAAGAGCTCCTTCGCCTGGTACTCGTACAGGTCCATCGCGTCTCCTTATGCGGTTCTTCCATACGGTATACCGTATGGAAGAACCGTCGTCCAGGCCCTCGACAGGAGCCGGTTAACGGGCTATTCCATACAGTATGGAAAAACCACAGTTGGTCCGCGACTGGCGCGGACGCCCGTACCTGGTCGGTCACAGCGCCCAGGACCTGACCGGACGGCCGAGGTCGTGGATGTTCTGGCTGCCATGGGCCGCCATGATCGCCATCGCCCCGCTGCAGTACGGCTACGCGGCGGCGATCCCCTCCCTGCTCGGCCCGCACCAAGGCTCCGTGCTGGCGGTGCTGCTGCCGCTGGCCGTCTGGATCGTCTGCCAGGCCACCGCCGCCGTCCCCGCGATCCACCTCGTGCGCAGAGGCCGGCTCGGCGTGCGTCCCGCGCTCTGGGCGGGCGCCGCGCTGAGCGGCGTCGCACTGCTCACGGTGGCGCTGGCCGGCGGATCCCCGGCAATCCTGATCGGGTACTCGCTGCTCGGCGGGATCGGCGGAGGGCTCGTCTACGGCGTCTGCACCGAGACCGTCGCGCGGTGGTACCCCGAGCGTCCGGGCACGCGGGTCGGCTTCGTGACCGGCGCGTACGCCTACGGCGCCGCGCCGCTCGCCGTCGTCGTCGGCCTCGGCCCGCACCGCCTCCAGCCGGTTTTCGCCGTCTCCGCCATCGTGGCGCTCGCGGTCATCGGGCTGGCGGCGCATTTCGTACGGCTCCCGCCGCCGCACTGGTGGCCGGCGGACATCGACCCTCGCCAGCACGCGCTCGACCGGCTCATCCTGCGCAGGACGCCTCCCGCCGTGCGGCAGTTCTCCATGGGCCAGGCGGTGAGGAGCGGCGCGCTGTCGCGGCTCGCGGCGATCCTGGCGTGCGCGGGAGTGGTCTCGGTCTTCGACGTCGTGGCGCTCGCGACCGCCGGAGGACCGGCGCCGTGGATAGCGCTCACCCTTCTCATCACGCTCAACGGCGGCGGGCGGGCCTGCGCCATGGTGGTCTCCGAGGTCGCGGGCCGCAGGCGCGTGCTGAGCGCGGTGCTGGTCGTGCTCGGCGCCGGCCAGCTGCTGCTGGCGGCAGGGTACGCGGCGCGGTCGCCGGCGCTCGTCATCGTCGCGGCCACGCTCGCCGGCATCGGGGGCGGCGCGTTCTATCCCCTCATCGCCGGCCTCGTGCGGGAGTTCTTCGGCGAGGAGCGCACCTCGGAGATCCACGGCGTCGTCTACAGCGCCAAGGCCGTCGCGGGACTGCTCGGCGTCGGCCTCGCCGCCCTGGCGTCCATATCGTGGAGCTTCCCGGCCGCCTTCACGCTGATGGCCCTGGTCGCCTCGCTGTCGGCGGCGGTGAGCATGGGCCTGCGGGTGCCGGGACGCCCGGCGACCCTTCCCACCCATGTGTGATCGGGCTCACCGAAACGGTAACGACGTCAGACTGTATGCTGTAGGCAGTTGACGAAAAACATTTAGCGGGCGCGCGGTACGCGGCCCTCTGACCCTTTCTGGAGTTGAAGAAATGTCGCGGTCGGATCTGGCGGGCAAGGCAGCCGCACCCAAGATCGCGCGTCCCGTCCCGCTCCGCGAGAGCGTTTTCGACGCGCTCCTCGAGCTCATCATCAGCGGCCATCTCCGCCCCGGCCAGCATCTCGCCGAAAGCGAGCTGGCCGAGATGCTCGGCGTCTCGCGCCAACCCATCAGGGAGGCGCTCCAGTTGCTCAGCGGCGAGGGCTGGGTCGACCTGCATCCCGGGCACGGCGCCTTCGTCCACGCCCCCACCGCCGAGGAGGCCGACCAGCTTCTCGGCGTGCGGGCCCTCCTCGAGACCGAGGCCGCCCGGCTGGCGGCCAGAAACCACACCGACGAGGGCGTGGCCCGGCTGCGAGCGCTCTGCTCGCGCGGCCTGGCCGCCGTCGACGCGGACGACATCGACGGCGCGGTGGCGATCAACTCCGAGCTGCACGCCACCGTCATGGAGCTGTCCGGCAACACGGTGCTGATCGACCTTGCCGCCCAGGTCTCCCGCAGGGTCCGCTGGTACCACACGCCGGTGGCCCGCCAGCGCGGCCGCGCCTCCTGGGAGGAGCACACCGCGCTGATCGACGCCATCGCACGGGGTGAGGCCGACCTGGCCGCCGAGATCATGAAGAACCACACCGAGCACACCCGCCACCTGTACCTAAGCCAGCTCGGCGAGGAGGAGCCCGTCCAGCCTCTCCCGAGCCGCCGTAGGAAGAGGCGGGCCCCCGCCTCTCTTTGAGATTTGACCTAGATGACATTCACCGCTCGCTTCGGCGAAACATTCCAGGAGGACATTTAATTAAGGACGCACCCAACCGCTGTCACGACACGTTAGGGCGGCGCGCCGGCCGCCGAGGAGAGGGTCTCCACGGGTCGGCGAACGCGCCGCCGTACGTCTCAAACACTTACCGAACACATGCCTGGCACCATCTGGCCGGATTCATGCGAGCGATCACCGAAGCCGGTCCAGCCGTTACGCGGGCTCAGCCAGAAGCCTGCTCCGACGGTGTCAGGGTCGCCGCGGAGGGCACGGTGGCCGGCTCGGCCGCACGTGGCCGCCGGGGCTGGCGGAGGAACAGCGAGAGCACACCGGCCGCGAGGCTGGTCGATCCCGCGATGACGAACGCGCCGCCGTAGCCCCAGTTTAGGACCACGACCGCGCCCATGCCCGACCCGAGCAGGCCGCTGACCAGCTTGGACGAGTAGACGAGGCCGTAGTTCGTCGCGTTGTTGTTCTCCCCGAAGAAGTCCGCCGTCATGGCCGCGAACAGCGGGAAGATGGCTCCGCCGCCGAAGCCGGAGACCATTGAGGAGAGCAGGAACAGCGGCATGTTGTGGATGGACCCCGACCACAGCACGGCGATCTGGGCCAGCCCCAGGATCACGCACACGATGGTCAGCGTCTGTCGCCGGCCGGCCAGGTCGGAGATCCAGCCGATGACACCGCGGCCGGTGCCGTTGACTATCGCCTTGAGGCTCATCGCCAGCGCGACGATCCCGCCCGTGAAGCCCATCTCCTTTCCGAAGGGCACCTGGAAGGCGATGCCGAAGATGTTCACGCCCGCCGTGAACAGCAGGCAGACCCACATCAGGGGCAGCATGCCGGTCCTGATGGCCTCCTTCGGGGTGAACTGCCGTACCGCGGGCGGGTTCTTGCGCAGGGCGCGCTGGTTCACCTGACCCTTCAGCGGATCGACGTGCGGAGGCCACCAGTTCTTCGGCGGGTCCTTGAAGAACATCCCGCAGACGAGCACGACGACCAGCACGTACAGCCCCACGACGTCCAGGACCGACTTGTAGTTCTCGGCGTGCATGTACGTGGTGAATATGAAGACGAACGGCACGGCCCCGTAGGCGAAGCCGCCGTTGACGAAGCCGGTCTTGCCGCCGCGCCGCTCCGGATACCACTTGGCGACCATGTTGATGCAGGTCGCGTACACGAAACCGGCGCCTCCGCCGCCGAAGAAGCCGAACCCGAGAAAGGCCCAGAAGATGTTCGGGGCGTGACCGAGCGACAGGTAGCCGAGGAAGGCACCCCCCGCTCCCACGAGCATCGCCGCCCGCGCCGAGAGCCTGCCGCTCTCGCGAAGGTAACCCGCGGGGAAGGCCACCGCCGCCTGGAAGAACACCCAGACGCTGAGCAGCCAGAAGATGTTGGTGGATGACCACCCGTGCGCTTCGTGCAACGTCTCCTCAGCGGAGCCGAACGCGTACTCCGAGACGCTGATGCCCATCATGCCGATCCACGGCAGGAGCACCATTAGCCAGCGTGGCCGGCCCATGATGTCCCGAGGGCTCTCGCCCACCCGGAAGACGCGGCCGTTGCTGTCAGTGATCTCCCGATAACTTGGTACTACAGCGGTCATGACAACTGCTTTCTTCGGCGCTGACCAGTGCTCCCCTGTTCCCCGTCGTCCTGTGGCTCTCGGCCGGCGCGGCGAGCCGCCGCCGGCAACGCTCGCCCGGCCTTTCGGCCGGGCCGTTCTCATGGGCCCGCGGACATGCGGCCTCCTTTCCCGCCCCGCGCGGCGGGGCGGTCTGATGCCTTCGAGATCGGCTGGTCGGAAAGAAAGGGGCATGGGGGAGCCGGGCGGTGGACCGCCAGAAGGTCCACCGCCACGAAACCTTCGCCCCGCCTGTCAGCCGATCAGGCCGGCCGCCCTCGCCCAGCGGTACTTCGCGCCGAGGACGGCCACGGGCTTCTCGGTCGTGTACGGGTACGCCACGATGCCGTGGTCGAACAGGTAGTCGCAGGCCGCCTCGACCTCGGTGTCACCGGCCAGCGACGCGACCACCGGCTTGTCGTTGCCCTTCGCCCTCTCCTCCGCCACCACTTGGGCGATGAGCTCGGCGAAGACCATGGGCGGGGTCACGATGGTGTGCCAGTAGCCGAGCACCAGGGCGTGGATCCGGGGGTCGGTGAGACCGAGCCTGACGGTGTTCGCGTACGTGCTCGGGGGCTCGCCGCCGGTGATGTCGATCGGGTTGCCCGCCGCTCCGAACGGCGGGATGAACGCCCGGAACGCCTCGTCGAGGTCCTCGGGGATCTCCATGAGGGACAGCCCGTTGTCGACGCAGGCGTCGGTGAGCAGCACGCCGGAGCCGCCCGCCCCGGTGATGATGACGACGTTCTCACCCTTGGGGGTCGGCATGATGGGCAGCGAGCGGGCGTACTCCAGCATGTCGTTCAGCCCGGGCGCCCGGACGACCCCGGCCTGGCGGAGGATGTCGTCGTACACCTTGTCGTCGCCGGCCAGCGCGCCGGTGTGGGAGCCCGCCGCCCGCGCGCCCATCGCGGTGCGCCCGGCCTTGAGCACGATCACCGGCTTCTCGCGCGACACCCTCTTGGCCGCCTCGACGAAGCCACGCCCGTCCTTGAGGTCCTCCATGTGCATGGCCACACACTTGGTGTTGTCGTCCTGCTCGAAGAATGTGAGCAGGTCGTCCTCGTCGATGTCGGCCTTGTTCCCGACGCCGACGATCGCCGATACGCCCATCCTGGTGGTGCGGCTGAAGCCCAGGATGGCCATGCCGATGCCGCCGCTCTGCGAGGTGAGCGCCACGCTTCCCTTCACGTCGTACGGCGTGCAGAACGTCGCGCACAGGTTCTCGGGCGTGTAGTAGTAGCCGTAGATGTTCGGGCCGAGCAGCCGCACGCCGTGCCTGCGGGCGATCTCGACGATCTCGTCCTGTCCCTCCTGGTTGCCCGTCTCCGCGAAGCCCGACGGGATCATGATGGCTCCCGCGGCGCCCTTGTGTCCGACCTCCTCCAGCGTGGCGGCCACGAACTTCGCCGGTATCGCGAACACCGCGACGTCGATGTCGTACGGCACCTCCGAGACGCTGCGATAGGCCGGCAGACCCATGATCTCGTCGGCCTTGGGGTTGATCGGGAAGACCTGGCCCCGGTAGCCGCCGTCGATGAGGTTGCGCATGACCGAGTTGCCGATCTTGCCGTTCTCGGCGGAGGCGCCGATCACAGCGACCGACCTCGGCTTGAAGATGCGGTTCATCGAGGCGAGGATCTCCTCGCGGGAGAGCCGCTGGACGGGCCGTACGGGCTCGGGGTCGAGCAGGATGCGCACGTCCGCCGCCGTCGCCCCGGACGCGCTCGCGAAGACCGGGTTGAGGTCGACCTCGGAGATCTCCGGGAAGTCGGCGACGAGCGCGCCGACCCGTTCGATCATGCCGGCGAGCGCCTCCCTGTGGACGCCCTCGGCGCCGCGCACGCCGCGCAGCAGCTCGGCGGCCTTGATGTCGTCGAGCATCCCGAGTGCCTCGTCCAGCGTGAGCGGCGCGAGGCGGAAGGTAACGTCCTTGAGGATCTCCACGAGCACGCCGCCGAGGCCGAAGGCCACCACCTTGCCGAAGGTCGGGTCGGTGACCGCCCCGATGATCACTTCGTGCCCCTCGCCGAGCATCCGCTGCACCTGGACGCCGTCGATGGCGGCGCCGGCGTCGTACGCGCCGGCCGCCGCGATGATCTGGTCGTATCCCGCGCGCACCTCCTCGGGCGTGCGCACCCCGACGATGACGCCGCCGGCCTCGGTCTTGTGCAGGATGTCCGGAGAGACGATCTTCATGACCACGGGCAGCCCGATGTCCGCGGCGATGGTCACCGCCTCGTCCGCCGTGGCGGCGAGGCCCTCGCCGGGCGTGGCGATGCCGTACGCGTCGCAGATCTTCCTGCCTTCCGGGGCCGTCAGCGCCGTACGGCCTTCCGCGCGGGCCTTCTCCAGGACCTCGCGGACCCTGTCACCAGCGGATGCCATCAGATAACTCCGTTCCGTCGCAGCTCGGCCACGTTGTCGGCGGACAGCCCGAGACCCGCGTAGACCTGCTCGTTGTGCTCGCCCAGCAGGGGCGGGCTGGTGACCGTGACCGGCGAGTCGGAGAGCTGGATGGGGCTGCCGACCGTCGTGAAGGTGCCGCGCTCCGGGTGCTCCACGTCGACGATCACGCCCTGGCTCCTGAGCGTTTCGTCCTCGATGAGCTCCTTGGTCGAAAGGATCGGGCCGCAAGGGATGTTCTCGCTGTTGAGCGCGTCGAGCACCGCCCATTTGCCGTGCAGGCTCGTCCACTCCTCGATGAGCTGGAACATCTTGTCCAGCTTGGACAGACGGGCCTCCGGGGTGGCCCACTCGGGGTCGTCGGCCAGCTCGGGGCGGCCGATGACGCGGGCGATCGGCCGCCAGCCGGGCGGCTGCACGATCACGTAGATGTAGTCGTTCGGGCCCCCTGGGGCGCACTTCACCGCCCAGCCCGGCTGACCGCCTCCCGAGGCGTTGCCCGAGCGGGGGACGTCGTCACCGAAGGTCCGGTTGGGGTACTCCGCCAAGGAGCCGTGCGCCAGACGCTGCTGATCACGCAGCTTGACCCGGCACAGGTTCAGCACGGCGTGCTGCATGGCGACCTGGACCCGCTGTCCCCTGCCGGTGTGCTCGCGCTGGTAGAGGGCGGCGAGGATGCCGGCCAGGGTGTGGACCCCGGTGCCGGAGTCGCCGATCTGCGCGCCGGTCGCGAGCGGGGGGCCGTCCTCGAAGCCGGTGGTGCTCATGGAGCCGCCCATGGCCTGGGCGACCACCTCGTAGGCCTTGAAGTCGGCGTACCTTCCCGGCCCGAAGCCCTTGATCGACGCGTAGACCAGGCGCGGGTTGATCTCCTGGAGACGCTCCCATGTGAATCCCATGCGGTCGACGGCACCGGGGCCGAAGTTCTCCACCAGGACGTCGGCGTCGCGGACCAGCTCGGTGAAGATCTCCTTGCCCCGCTCGTTCTTCATGTTGAGCGTGATGCTCTTCTTGTTGCAGTTGAGCATGGTGAAGTACAGGCTGTCCACGCCTGGCACGTCGCGGAGTTGCTGACGCGTGATGTCGCCGGAGGGCGACTCCAGCTTGACGACGTCGGCACCGAGCCATCCGAGTATCTGCGTGCAGGACGGGCCGGACTGCACGTGGGTCATGTCGAGGACGCGTACGCCTTCGAGTGCTCTGCTCATCGCCTTCCCTACTTGTACATCGTCTGGTTCATGGTCCCGGGGGCGTACACATCCGGGTCGATCCATACGTTGATCAGCGCGGGCTTGCCGGACTCGCGGGCACGCTGCAGCGCGGGACGGATGTCGTCGGGGTCCCGTACCTCCTCGCCGTAGCCGCCGAGCATGCGGGCGAACTCGTCGTACCTGACGTCGCCGAGGGTGTTGCCGACCCTGCCCCTGGCCTCGCCGTACTTGGCGGCCTGGCCGTAGCGGATCTGGTTCATGGAGGAGTTGTTGCCGATGACGCCGATGAACGGCAGGTCGAAGCGCACCATCGTCTCGAAGTCCCAGCCGGTGAGGCTGAAGGCGCCGTCCCCGAAGAGGCACACCACGTCCTTGTCCGGCTTGGCGTACTTCGCCGCCATCGCGAAGGCCACGCCGACGCCGAGCGTGCCGAGCGGCCCCGGGTCCATCCAGTGGCCGGGCGACTTCGGCTGTACCACCTGCCCGGAGAAGGTGACGATGTCTCCGCCGTCGCCGATGTAGATCGTGTCCTCGGTGAGGAACTCGTTGATCTCGTGGACGAGCCGGTAGGGGTCGATGGGCTGGGCACTGGACAGCTGCCGGGGCAGCCGCTTCTGGTACGCCTTGGTCTCGACCTCGCGCAGCTCCTCCATCCACCTCTTGCGGCGGGCGCTGCCGTTGTCCTCACGTCCGGTCGCCGCTGCCGCCGCCGCCGACAGCACCAGCCCGGCGTCGCCGACGATGCCGAGGTCGATGTCACGGTTCTTGCCCACGGTGCGGTAGTCGAGGTCGATCTGCACCACGGTGGCCTCGGGTGAGAGCCGCTTGCCGTACCCCATGCGGAAGTCGAACGGCGTGCCGACGATGATGATCAGGTCGGCGTTGCTGAACGCGTACCGGCGGGAGAGCTGGTAGTGGTGCGGGTCGCCGGGGGGCAGCGTG
This sequence comes from Sphaerisporangium sp., assembly GCA_025964675.1. Lineage (GTDB taxonomy): Bacteria > Actinomycetota > Actinomycetes > Streptosporangiales > Streptosporangiaceae > Sphaerisporangium. The sequence continues at coordinate 29,546 of JAOPYI010000101.1, forward strand.
CCGCGGCCCGAGCCGTTCATGTACGCCGGCACGTTGAGCGCACGGACGAACTCCACGGCGTCCGAGGTGGCCCTGCACGTCCACACCTGGCTGCCCAGCAGGACGCAGGGCTTCTCGGAGTGGGCGATGAGGTCGCCAAGGCGCTCGATCGCCGCCGGATCGCCTGCCTGCCGCGTGGAGGCGCGGTAGTGCCCCGCCTTGGGAATGCGCGCCTTGTCCAGCGGCACCGTGGCGTCGAGCACGTCGCGCGGGATCTCCAGGAACGACGGCCCGGGCGCGCCGTGGTAGCACTCACGGAAGGCCATGGACACGAGGTCGGCCACCCGCTCGGTCGAGGGCACCGTGGCCGCGAACTTGGTGATCGGCGCCAACATGTCGACGTGCGGCAGGTCCTGCAGGGAACCCATCTTGTGCTGGCTGAGCGCCCCCTGACCGCCGATGAGCAGCATGGGGCTCTCCGCCCTGAAGGCGTTGGCGACCCCGGTCACGGCGTCGGTGGTACCGGGTCCCGCCGTCACGACCGCGCATCCGGGCTTTCCTGTGATCCGCGCGTAGCCGTCGGCGGCGTGCGCGGCCACCTGTTCGTGGCGCACGTCGATCACGTCGATGCCCTCGTCCACGCAGCCGTCGTAGATATCGATGATGTGGCCGCCGCACAGCGTGAAGATCACATCGACGCCCTCGGCCTTGAGGGCCTTGGCCACCAGGTGACCACCCGAAATGCGTTCGGGGGCCGGCTCGGCGGGCTGGGTCGCTGACTCGGACATCTGAGGCCGTCCTTTCAAAAGTGCATACTGCATACCGTATGACGCCAATCGTTATCCCCTGGGTCACGTGTTGTCCAGACCCATTCGGTAGCGGCCCTGAGCGGCGACGGGGCCCTTGACCGAAGTTTTTCCATACTGTATACCGAAAACAATCCTGGGACGCGAGGACGGAGCTGCTTTGTGAAGGTCGCTGTTCTTGGCGCCGGCGCCATCGGCGCGTATGTGGGCGCCGCCCTCGACAGGGCAGGCGTCGAGGCACATCTCATCGCCCGCGGGGAGCACCTCGCCGCCATGCGCCAGTCTGGCGTGCGCGTGCTCAGCCCCCGAGGTGACTTCACCGGTCACCCCAACGCCACCGACGACCCCCGTGAGATCGGACCGGTGGACTACGTCTTCCTCGGCCTGAAGGCCAACGCCTACGCGGCGGCCGGCCCCTTGATCAGGCCACTGCTGCACGAGACCACCGGCATCATCGCCGCCCAGAACGGCATCCCGTGGTGGTACTTCCACCGCCTGCCCGGCCCGTATGAGGGCTATCGCATCGAGAGCGTCGACCCGGAGGGGAGCGTCACCGCCGCACTGCCGCTGGAGCGCGCGATCGGGTGCGTGGTGTACGCGGCCACCGAGATCGAGGCTCCCGGGGTGGTCCGCCACCTCGAGGGCACGCGCTTCTCGATCGGAGAGCCCGACGGCTCGGCGTCGGGCCGCTGCGCCGCCTTCAGCGAGGCCATGGTGGAGGGCGGCCTCAAGTGCCCGGTCGAGCCCGACCTGCGGCAGGACATCTGGATCAAGCTGATGGGCAACATCGCGTTCAACCCGATCAGCGCGCTGGCCAGGGCGACGATGGCGGGCATCTGCCGCCACCGCCGGGCGCGCGAGCTGGTCGTCGCGATGATGCGCGAGACGGTCGAGGTGGCCCGCCGGGTCGGCTGCGACCCCAAGATCTCCATCGAGCGCCGGATCGCCGGAGCGGAGAAGGCCGGCGAGCACAAGACGTCCACGCTCCAGGACCTGGAGAAGGGCAAGCCCCTGGAGCTCGACGTGCTCCTGGCGGCGGTGGTAGAGCTCGCGGACCTGACCGGTGCCGAGGTGCCCACGCTGCGGTCCATCCACGCGGTGACCGACCTCCTCGACGAGCAGGTACGGCGCAGCCTTGTCCCCTCTACCTAAATCGACATACCGTAGATCACATACAGTATCCCCGCTCGGAGGACAACGGACGTGAAGAACAAGCGAGCCGAGCACTACGACCGCCTGACACATCCCCTCGTACGCGAGGACGGCGTCCTGCGGCGGGCCACCTGGGAGGAGGCGCTCGACCGCGCCGCCGAGGGGTTCCGCCGCAACGTCGCACGACATGGCCCTGACGCGTTCGCCATGCTGTCGTGCGCCCGCTCCACCAACGAGATGAACTACGTGGCGCAGAAGTTCACCAGGGTGGTGGTCGGCACCAACAACGTCGACTCCTGCAACCGCACCTGCCACGCCCCGAGCGTCGCCGGCCTCTCGGCGGCGTTCGGCAGCGGCGGCGGCACCTCCTCGTACAAGGAGGTCGAGGACACCGACGTCATCGTCCTGTGGGGCTCGGCCGCCCGCAACGCCCACCCGATCTTCTTCCAGCACGTGCTGAAGGGCATTCACGGGGGCGCGCGGATGTTCGCCGTCGACCCCCGCCGGACCGGCACGGCCCAGTGGGCCGACCGCTGGCTGGGGCTGAACGTCGGCACCGACATCCCGCTCGCCCACGCGGTAGCCCGTGAGATCATCCATGCGGGCCTGCACAACACGGCCTTCATCGAGCGGGCCACCGAGGGCTTCGAGGAGTTCGCCGCCTCCGTCGAACCCTGGACCCTGAACGTGGCCGAGCAGGTGACCGGGGTGCCGGCGGAGGCGATCAGGGAGCTGGCCCACGCCTACGCCCGCGCCGACCGCGCCCAGCTCTGCTGGACCCTCGGCATCACCGAGCATCACAACGCCACAGACAACGTACGGGCGCTCATCAACCTGTCGCTGCTCACCGGCCACGTCGGCCGGTACGGCTCGGGCCTGTCACCGCTGCGCGGGCAGAACAACGTGCAGGGCGGCGGCGACATGGGGGCCATCCCCAACCGGCTGCCCGGGTTCCAGGACATCCTGGACCCGGCGATCCGGGCGAAGTTCGAGCAGGAGTGGCAGGCGCCGATCCAGCCCAGGTACGGCCTGACCCTCACCGACATGCTGGAGGCGATGGCCGAGGGCGAGGTCACCACCTGCTACCTCATCGGCGAGAACCCCGTGCAGTCGGAGGCCGACTCGCTGAGCTGCGTCAAGCGCCTCAGCATGCTCGACCACCTCGTCGTGCAGGACATCTTCCTCACCAAGACCGCCCAGATGGCCGACGTCGTGCTGCCCGCCAGTGCCGCCTGGTGCGAGAGCGACGGCACGTTCACCAACAGCGAGCGGCGGGTGCAGCGTGTGCGGCGGGCGGTGTCACCGCCAGGCGAGGCCCGCGACGACATCTGGATCCTTTGCGAGATGGCCCGCCGCCTCGGCCACGACTGGAGCTACGAGAGCTCCGAGCAGGTGTGGGACGAGGTCCGCAGGATGTCTCCCGCGCACACCGGGATGACCTACCAGCGCCTGGCGGACCTCCAGGGCATCCAGTGGCCGTGCCCCTCCGAGGACTCGGTCGAGCCTCCGTTCCTCCACGGGCGGCTGTGGGAGACCGACCCGGCCAAGCGGGGCGCTCCCGCCCCCTTCGCCGTGCTGCGCCACTCGCCCCCGGTCGACCTTCTGGACGAGGAGTACCCTCTGCGCCTCACCACAGGCCGCACGCTCGACTCCTACAACACCGGCGTCCAGTCGTCCGGCTTCGCCTCCCCGCTGCGCAAGGGCGAGCAGATCCAGCTCTCCCCCGAGGACGCGGCCCGGCTCGGGCTCGTCATGGGCGAGGATGCCAGGATCAGCTCGCGGCGCGGGTCCGTCGTCGCACCCGTCCACATCGACCCCGGCCTGCGCCCCGGCCTGGTCTTCATGACCATGCACTTCCCCGACGAGGTCGACACCAACGTCCTCACCATCGAGGCGACCTGCCCCATCGCGGGAACGGCCGAGTTCAAGGCCGCGGCCGTGCGCGTCGAGAAGCTCCTGCACGCGAAGGTCGGGTGACGCGCGGTGGACCTTCGGTTCCGCGACGCCGAGCCCAGCGCCGAGGAGCGCGCCGCAGTCGACGCGGTGCTCGGGGCGCCTGCCTCGTCCTGGCACGGCGGGCGGCGTACGGAGGAGGACCTCCGCTTCGCCGCGGGAGGACACGAGGCCCGCGAGCGGCGTGACCTCCTCCTGCCCGCCCTGCACGCCGTCAACGATCGCCTCGGCTGGATCAGCGAGGGCGCCCTCGACTACATCTGCCGCCGCCTCACGGTGCCGCCCGCCGAGGCGTACGGCGTCGCGACGTTCTACTCGCTGCTGTCGCTCAAGCCGCGCCCCGCCCGGGTGCTGCACGTCTGCACCGACCTCGCCTGCCAGGCGCGCGGCGCTGAGGACGTACGGCGCCACGTCCAGGAGCGGCTCGGACCGCCCGGCGGCTCCTGGATGCCGAGCCCGTGCCTCGGGCTGTGCGAGCGGGCCCCCGCCGCCCTGGCCCTTTCGGCGGGCGAGACCCCCGAGGCCACCGTGTACGGCCCGGCCGAGCTCGCCCCTGCGGCTTCCCCCTCGAACGGGGTCCCCGAGGACGGCCACGCCCCGCCTGTTCTCGTGCGGCGAGAGGAACCCGCCGCGGAGTTCGCCGTCCCGCAGGCCGGCGACCCCTCCCTGGTGCTCCTGCGGCGGGTGGGCGTGGTCGATCCCGCGAGCCTGGACGGCTACCGTGCGAGCGGGGGCTACGCCGCGCTGCGCAGGGCCTTCCAGCTCGGCCCGCTCGGGGTCGTCCAGGAGATCACGGAAGCCGGGCTGGTCGGGCGGGGCGGCGCGGCGTTCCCGGCCGGGCGCAAGTGGGCGGCGGTCGCCGCGCAGCCGGCCCGCCCCCACTACCTGGTATGCAACGCCGACGAGAGCGAGCCCGGCACTTTCAAGGACCGGGTGCTGATGGAAGGCGACCCCTACGCGCTCGTGGAGGCCATGACCATCGCGGCGTACGCCACCGGATGCGCCAAGGGGTACCTCTACATCCGGGCCGAATACCCCCGCGCGACCGGCCGGCTGCAGCACGCCATCACCACGGCGCGGGCCCGTGGCCTGCTGGGCGACGACATCCTCGGCCAGGGGTTCGCCTTCGACATCGAGATCCGCAGGGGCGCGGGGGCGTACATCTGCGGCGAGGAGACGGCGATCTTCAACTCGATCGAGGGGTACCGGGGCGAGCCGCGCAGCAAGCCGCCGTTCCCCGTCGAGAAGGGGCTCTTCGGCATGCCGACCGTGGTCAACAACGTCGAGACGCTGGCCAACGTGCTCCCCATCCTCCTCAAGGGAGGAGCGGCCTACGCCTCGATCGGCACCAAGGGCTCGACGGGGACCAAGCTGTTCTGCGTCTCCGGAAGCGTTCCGAGGCCGGGGGTCTACGAGCTGCCGTTCGGGGCGAGCCTGCGCGAGCTTCTCGACCTGGCCGGAGGCACGTCCCCCGACCTGCGGGCCGTGCTGCTGGGCGGGGCGGCCGGATCCTTCGTACGCCCGGACGATCTCGACATCCCGCTGACCTTCGAGGGCACCCGGGCGGCCGGGGCGACCCTCGGCTCCGGCGTCGTGCTCGTCCTTTCCGGCGACGTCGACCTCACCCGCATCCTGCTGCGCATCGCGGAGTTCTTCCGCGACGAGTCCTGCGGGCAGTGCGTGCCCTGCCGCGTGGGCACCGTACGCCAGGAGGAGGCGCTGCACCGCCTCAGCCGCGATCCGAATGCCGGCGATCTCACGCTGCTCCGCGAGGTCGGCCAGACCATGCGCGACGCGTCGATCTGCGGCCTCGGCCAGACGGCGTGGAACGCGGTCGAGTCCGCCATCGACCAGCTGAGCGTCTTCCCGGTCACCCGTCCAGTCCCGTCTTCCCCGGAGGCGTCATGACCGTCCCGCTGCCACCGCCCCGGCGCCTCATCGAGCTGACCGTCGACGGCGCCCCCGTGCGAGTGCCGGAGGGCTCCACGATCCTCGACGCCTGCGGCGGAGCCGACATCCCCACCCTTTGCTACGGCGACACGCTGACCCCGAAGAACGCCTGCCGGGTCTGCGTGGTCGAGGTGGAGGGCGCGCGAACCCTCGTACCGGCCTGCTCCAGGAAGGTTGAGGCCGGGATGGTCGTCGGCACCTCCACCGAGCGGGCGAGGCACAGCCGCAAGGTGGTGCTGGAGTTGCTCGCCTCCTCGGTGGACCTGTCGACGACGCCGCGCGCGGCCGGGTGGATGGAGGAGTACGGCGCCCGGCCCGACCGGTTCGGGACGGACGCCGCCACTGTGGAGCAGCCGGTGAAGGTGGACAACGATCTCTACGTCCGCGACTACGCCAAGTGCATCCTCTGCTACAAGTGCGTGGACGCCTGCGGTGACCAGTGGCAGAACACCTTCGCCATCGGGGTGGCGGGGAGGGGATTCGACGCCATGATCTCCACGGAGTACGACGCCCCGCTCACCGACTCGGCGTGCGTCTACTGCGGCAACTGCGTGGAGGTGTGCCCCACAGGCGCGCTGTCGTTCAAGAGCGAGTTCGACATGCGCGAGGCGGGCACCTGGGACGAGTCCCAGCAGACGCAGACGACCACGATCTGCAGCTACTGCGGGGTCGGCTGCAACCTGACCCTGCACGTCCAGGAGAACCAGATCGTCAAGGTGAGCTCACCTCACGACAATCCGGTGACCCACGGCAACCTCTGCATCAAGGGCCGCTTCGGCTACCAGCACGTCCAGAACGTACGCCCGCCCTCCCCTGTGCGTGATGAAAGCCTGCCCGAGCCCTCCCCGGACCTGGCGACCGGACTCAGGCCGTGAGCCGGGTCACCGTACGGCGTCCCATCCTGCGGCTGCGTGACACCGCGCTGACCCGCAGGGTCGACGTCCTGGCCGCGGAGGAGCCGCTGGAGATCCGGCTGGACGGCCGGCCCCTGACGGTCACCATGCGGACCCCGGGTGACGACTTCGACCTGGCCGCCGGCTTCCTCGTCAGCGAGGGCGCCGTCGGCTCCCCGGGCGAGATCGCCGGGATCCGCTACTGCGCGGGTGCCACGGCGGAGGGGATCAACACCTACAACGTGCTCGACGTAAGCCTCGGCGCCGGCGCCGTGGCCCTCGTGACCTCGCTGGAGCGCAACTTCTACACCACCTCGTCCTGCGGCGTCTGCGGCAAGGCCTCGCTGGAGGCGGTACGCACGGTCGCCCGCTGGCCGGTGGAGGACGAAGGGCTCAAGCTGTCGGCCGAGGTCATCGGGGTGCTGCCCGACCGGCTGCGCGCCGCCCAGAGGGTGTTCGACCGTACGGGGGGCCTGCACGCTGCCGGCCTGTTCACCCCCGAGGGCGAGCCGCTCTGCGTACGCGAGGACGTCGGCCGCCACAACGCCGTGGACAAGCTCCTCGGCTGGGCCCTGCGCGACGGCCGCCTGCCGCTCCGTTCCACGGTGCTCATGGTCTCCGGGCGCGCTTCCTTCGAACTGGTCCAGAAGGCCGTGATGGCAGGCATCCCGGCCCTCGCCGCCGTGTCCGCCCCGTCGTCCCTGGCGGTGGAACTGGCAGCGGAGGCCGGGGTGACCCTCATCGGCTTCCTGCGCGGCGGCTCCATGAACGTCTACACCGGAGAACAACGCCTTTCCTTCACCACCCAGCGCCCCGCCCACACAGTGCCGGATTCTCCCGCCCCGTGACCGCCGTGACGGGCGAGCCGCTGATTCATGACCTGCCGAAGCGGCACATGACGGCGGCGATCCTCAGACGCCGTCGAGGACGTACTTGCCGATGAACTCGTTGGTGAACCTGCCGGCCGGGTCGTACCGGCGGGCCAGGGCTTGGAAGTCCGGCAGTCGCTCGTACTGCGAACGGAGTGCCTCCGGCGGCATGGTGAAGAGCTTTCCCCAGTGGGGTCTCGGCTCGAAGGGTGCAAGGCGCTCCTCGATCATGCCGAGCACGGGTAGCACCGCCGGCAAGTCTTTGATCCATGTGAAGTGGAAGGCCACGGTGTCCCGCCCGTAGCAGGGACTCAGCCACAGCTGGTCCGAGGCGATCGTACGGATCTCGGAGATCCGCAGGACCGGGGCGATGCGGTCGCGCAGGCCCTCCAGCGCGCGCAGCGCCTGGACGGCGTGCCGTCGAGGCACCATGTATTCCGACTGCAACTCCTCCCCGGCGCTCGGCGTGAAGTCGGGCCGGAAGTGCGGCAGGCGTTCGAACGAGGGGCCGGGCACGCCCATCTGCTGGGTGCAGTGCACGGCGGACACGCCGGGAACGGGATGCCGGGGACCGTCCGCCGGCGTGGCCCCGAACAAGCTGGGAACAGGCGAGGCGGTGGGCCCGTCCAGGCCCCCACTAGAGATCGCCCCGTCGAAGCGCTCCTCAGAGCTCGGCCCGTCGAGGCGTTCCTTGATCCATACCTGGTCGATCCGGGAGGTTCGCCAGTCGGTGAACATGCTCACGCTGTAGGCGCTGGAGGCCACGTCGGTGAAGTGGTCGTCCAGGACCTCCACCGGGAGGCCCTCGTAGACGTACTGGCGCACGTCGAACGACGGCACGATGTCCAGCGTCAGGCTGACGACGACCCCGAGGGCCCCGAGCCCCACGACGGCTCCCTGGAACCGGTCACCGTCCCTGTCGCGGCTGAGGACCACGATGTCGCCGTCGGCGGTGACCATCTCGATCGCCGACACGGCCGTCGCGAGGTTCCCGTTGGCGTCGCCCGAACCGTGGGTCGCCGTGGCGCAGGACCCGGCGACCGAGATGTGCGGCAGGGACGCCAGATTGTGGACGGCGTACCCCTTGTCGTGCAGGTGGCGGCCCAGCTCCGCGTACCGCACGCTCGCCGCGACCCTGACGGTGGAGGAGGCGCTGTCGATCTCCACACCCGCCGGCAGGCCGTCCAGCGAGACGAGCGCGCCCCGCGAGTCGGCGATGTCGTTGAACGAATGGCCGCTTCCCAGAACGCGCACCTTCGCGTTCCCGGTCACCAGGGTCCGCAGTTCCTGGACAGAGGACGGCAGATCAACGTGCCCAGCCCGGAAGGCGACGTTTCCCGCCCAGTTTGTGATGTTCTGGGTCAACTGCGACCTTTCCCCGGATCCGACGAGCAATAAGTCCACTTCATGCACTTTAGAGCCACCACACCCCGGCGGTGGGGCCTGGAGCCGGCGGCTTCGATCCAGCGAGGCCTCGGCGGATGACAAAAGCCCGGCTCCGCGAGCGGAACCGGGCTTTCCAGGGTGGAGCTATGGGGATTCGAACCCCAGACCTCCTCCATGCCATGGAGGCGCGCTACCAGCTGCGCCATAGCCCCTGGTCACCGCTCAGGGTGTTCCCCTCGCGGCGCTCGGAGAGCATATAGCGACACCGTGCCGTTGACCTAATCGAGACCTGGACGGCTTCCCAGCAAGCCCGGGTCCGATCGGTACGGCTCGCACCCGGCGCGAGCCGTACGCAGATCGGCTAGCCCGCGACAGGTGCGGACTCGGGCCTGTCGTCGCTGTTCACGGGCTCCGGGAGCGTTCCCGCGTTGTGCTCGAGGAGGCGCCAGCCCTTGCGGCCCTCCTGAAGGACCGACCATGAGCAGTTGCCGAGACCGCCGAGAGCGGGCCACAGCTCCTCGGGAAGGCCGAGCAGGCGCGCCAGGCCCAGCCGGATGGCGGCCCCATGGGAGGTGATCACCAGCAGCCCGCGGTCCTCAAGCCGGGCCACCCAGCGCCGGGTGGCGGCGGCGACGCGGTCGGCGACGTCCGTCACCGTCTCGCCGCCGGGAGCCTCCCACTCGGCGTACTCCACGGGCCATCCGGCGGCGATCTCGGCGCGGGTCAGGCCCTCCCACTCGCCTCCCCCGCGCTCGCGCAGGTCCTTGTCGACCACCACGTCGAGCCCCGCGACGCCCCCGAGCGCGGCGGCCGTGTCATGGGCGCGCCGGAGGTGGGAGGAGACGATCAGCGACGGCCGCAGGGACGCCAGCAGCGAGGCTGCCCGGCCGGCCTGGGCCACGCCGGTCTCGTCGAGCGGGATGTCGGTGTGGCCCTGGAACCGCTGCTCGACGTTCCACAGGGTCTGGCCGTGGCGCCAGAAGACGACGCGACGACCCCCGGGCTTCCCCTCACTCACCTGCCGTCCCGCGGGCCCGCTGGGCTCGGACCTGCGTGACGCTGTCCGGGAGCGAGATGGCGGGGCAGTCCTTCCAGAGACGCTCGAGGGAGTAGAAGGTGCGGTCCTCCTCGTGCTGGACGTGGACCACGATGTCCAGGAAGTCGAGGAGCACCCAGCGGCCCTCGCGCTCCCCCTCCCGGCGGACCGGCTTCGCGTGGACCTCGATCCGCAGGCGCTCCTCGATCTCGTCGACGATGGCGCGGACCTGTCGGTCGTTGGAGGCGGAGCAGAGCAGGAAGGCGTCGGTGATGACGAGCTGCTCGCTCACGTCGTAGGCGATGATGTCATCCGCCAGCTTGTCGGCCGCGGCCTCGGCGGCGAGCCGGACGAGCTGGAGCGATCTTTCCGATGCGGTCACGATGTGGGTTGTTCCTCCTGTGCGGGTACGAAGACTCGGCGCTTCCATCAAATCTAGCGATTCCCCCGACAGGTTCGCCCGACAGGCCAATATGATTTCGTCGTTCGAACGGTCAGGGCTTTGCCGCGGCCTGCCACAGCGGGCAGGCGAGACGCCGCTCTGTTCGGGAAGCGGAGGAGCCACTATCAGGATGCCTGGTAAAGGCCCCGCTTGTTGATGTACTGAACGATCCCGTCGGGAACGAGATACCAGATCGGTTCTCCGGCGGCCACGCGTTGACGGCACTCCGATGACGAGATCGCCAGCGCCGGTATCTCGATGAGGCTGACCTTCCCCTCCGGAAGCCCCGGGTCGTGCAGCACATGACCCGGACGGGTACAGCCCACGAAATGCGCCATGGTGAAGAGCTCGTCGACGTCACGCCAGCTGAGGATCTGCGCCAGGGCGTCGGCGCCGGTGATGAAGTACAGCTCCACGTCCGGCTCGTACATCGCGGCGATCTCGCGCAGCGTGTCGATCGTGAACGTCGGCCCGGGCCGCTCGACGTCGACCCGGCTCACCGAGAACCGAGGGTTGGACGCTGTGGCGATCACCGTCATCAGGTACCGGTCCTCCACGGCCGAGACGACCTTGTCCGCCTTCTGCCACGGCTGCCCGGTCGGGACGAACACGACCTCGTCCAGATCGAAGTGGTGGGCGACCTCACTGGCCGCGACGAGGTGGCCGTGGTGGATCGGGTCGAAGGTCCCGCCCATGATGCCAAGCCGCCTGGTAGGGGCCCCGTTCCTCATGCGAGGGACCCTAACGTGCGCCTCTCCGGCGCCCCGAGACCACCCCCCGCCGAAGCCGGAACCACGCGAAGCCTCCCCTCCGAAGAAAGTCGTACCCCAAGGAACCGAACCTCAACGCCGCGCGCGGGCATCCGCCCCGACGTAGCATGCCGACCATGACCACCACCACCCCGGATCGCAACCGTGTACAGCTGCCCGGCATCAGCTCCCGGGCCTACGAGCATCCAGCTGACCGGTCGGCCCTGGTCGCGATGCGCTCCCTGTCGGGATTCGACTCGGTGCTCAAGCGGATGTCGGGCCTGTTCAGCGAGCGCCGCCTCCGTCTGATGTTCCTCGCCTCGTCGGTTCGGGCCAGCGAGACCCAGTTCCGCGCCCTGTACGACATGGGCCGCGACAGCGCGTATCTCCTGGACCTTCACCGCATTCCGGAGATCTACGTCCAGCAGGACCCGCAGCCGAACGCGATGGCCATCGGCTTCGACGACCCGTTCATCGTGATCAACACCGGCCTGCTCGACCTGATGGACGAGGAGGAGCTCCGCTTCGTCGTGGGGCACGAGACCTCCCACATCCTGTCCGGGCACGCCGTCTACGGCACGATGCTGTCGATCCTGACGCGGCTCGCCACCCGGGTGGCGTGGATCCCCCTCGGCTACATCGGCCTGCGGATCATCGTCACGGCACTGGAGGAGTGGCACCGCAAGGCCGAGCTGTCCGCCGACCGGGGTGGCCTGCTCTGCGGCCAGGACCCGGAAGCCGGCATGCGGGCCCTGATGAAGCTCGCCGGAGGCTCCCGTCTCCACGAGATGAACATCGAGGCGTTCCTCGACCAGGCCCGCGAGTACGACACCGCGGGCGACGTGCGCGACGGCCTGCTCAAGGTCCTGAACCTCCTCGGCACCACCCACCCGTTCGCGGTGATGCGCGTGGCCGAGCTCGACCGGTGGCGCCGTAACGGCGAGTACGACGCCATCCTCGCCGGCAACTACCCCCGCCGCGAGGACGACGCCGACGCCAAGCTCTCCGAGGAGGTCAAGGCCGCCGCGCGTTCCTACCGCGAGTCGTGGGCGCAGTCCCAGGACCCGTTCATCGGCGTGCTCCGCGACGTCGCAGAGGGCGCCGTCAACGCCGGCGAGCGCATCTTCAACCGGTTCGCCCGCAGGGACTGACGACCGATCCCGTGGTCCGGCGGCTCCAGGGCACCGGGCCCCGATCCGGCCGCCACATCACCGATCCGCTCATCACGAAGCCGCTCCGCACCCGGCCCGTGAGTCCCCAGGCGCCCGGGGTGCCTGGGGGACGCCCTCCTTGAGCCCTCAGAGGGCATGGGGAAGCACCCACGCCAGCACCCGGACGGCCGCCGCGCACAGGGCGACGAAGCCTCCAAGGACGGACAGCGCCCGCAGCCCCTCCCTGCGCAGGTCGGGCACGTGGATGCCGACGCGCTCGACCTCGCGCCCGACGATGCCGCCGCAGACCACGCCGAACACCACCCCGGCCACGGTCATCGGACCGGACTCCGTCCACCACCCGTCGTCCATGCGTCCCCCGGCGGCCACCCAGAACGCCGAGGCGGCGATGGCACACGCCGGCACCCCGGGCCAGAGCGCCGCGCTCAGCGCCGACCCGGCCAGCGCGAACGGGAACGACATCACCCGCAGCGTCCCGCGTACCCGCGAGGACCTGCGGTTCCTGACGAGCCAGTGCCCGCTCCACCACGCGCGGGCCAGCACGCAGAAGGTCGCCGTGATCACGAACGTCGCGAGCGGCCAGATGACCGACGCCACGACGCAGGGCACGGCCAGCATCGCCAGCATGATCAGCACGGCGCTTCCCGGAGGCGAGGAGAGAGCGGCCCCCTGCACCGCCTCGGCGGCGAGTAGCGCGTCCTTCACGTCCGTGGCAGTACGCCCGCCCTTCGCACGGCGGTCCGTCCCTTCCGCCTTGGCGGGGCGGACACGTGCCCGCTCCGCCGGGACCGCCGGTCGTGGGGCACGGCGTGTCGGGGTCGTCTTCTTCCGGGGCCCTGAGGCGGCGTCACCGGCGGGCTCGGCCGCCTCCCGGCCACGGGCCCTGACCGGCTCGGCCGGCGTCTCCTCACCGCGCCCCCGGCCCCCGGGAGCCTCGTCCCCCACCCGGCCCCCTGAAGCCTTCTCCCCGCCTGCACGGCCGCCCGAGGCCTTGTCCCCCTGGGCGCCCCGGCCGCTGGGAGCGTCGGCTACACGGGCCCGTGCCCCCGGCGAGTCGTCACCGGCCGGATGCGTGGCGGGCGCGGTCGCCCTCGCGAGGCGGGACAGCCGGTCGGACAGCAGCGCCGCGGTCGGGCGCTTGGCGGGCTCCCGGTTGAGCGACGCCCTGATCAAAGGCAGCAGCGCGCCCGGAACCCCGGCGAGGTCGGCCCGCCCGTTGAGGACCGCGTACATCTGCGCCTCCACGGTGCCCCTGCCGAACGTCGGGCGCCCCGTGGCCGCGAACGCCACCGTGGCCGCCCACGAGTGGACGTCGGAGGGCTCGCCGACGACCTCGTCCGCGAACACCTCGGGCGCCGAGTAGCCCGGGGTTCCCAGGAACGTGCCCGTCATCGTCAGCCGGGTCGCGTCGGACACCTGGGCGATGCCGAAGTCGATGAGGACGGGCCCGTCGGGACCCAGCACCACGTTGGCGGGTTTCACGTCGCGGTGGACCACCCCGGCCGCGTGGATGATCGTGATAGCGGTGGCCAGACCCCGGGCGAGCTCGATCAGGTTCGGGCTCGACATGGGCCCGCTCCGCCGTACCGCGTCGAGAAGGGTCTCCCCTTCGATGTGCTCCATGACGAGGTAGGGCCGGTCACCGGAGAGATCGGCGTCGAGAACCCGGGCGACGTAAGGGCTCTCCACCCGGCGCAGCGCCCGCACCTCGCGGTCGAGCCGTAATCGCGCCTCGGGGTCGTCTTCGATCGGATCGCGGAGCATCTTGACGGCGACCTTCACCCCGCGACGGCCGACGGCGAGGTAAACCTCGCCCATGCCACCGCGGCCGAGGCGCTCCACCATGGTGTATGGGCCGACTCTCCCGAGCCCGCCCACTCGCCGTCCACCCATAGGAGACGCCACCATAGCGCCGATCCGGCCACGAGCATCGGCGGCGCGCCGGAAGCCACGCCACGGGTTGTTTCAGACAGACGGATGAGCTTGGGAGTCCAGAGCGGTCAGGAGCTCCGGGAGTGGGATGACTCCTCGAAAAGGCTGTCCAGACGCGCGCTCGGGCTCGCGGACAGGACTTTCCTGCCGGTGCGCCGCCAGTTCACGTGACCGCGGCTCTCCAGCCAGAGCATGAGCCGATCGGCCCCCACCACGACCGCGATGGCGTAACCGAAGGCGAAGACGATCCCCATGGATGACAAGTCAAACGGGTCGGCACGGCGAACACGTGGAGCGACACGCCGACTACCCCATGTCAGCATGAACAACGCCGGTACTGCGATTTCTGGTGACTAGCCTCCGGCGATGACGGTGCCGGCCGAGGTGCGCAGGTGGCCCTCACCGGTGTAGACCCACTTGGTGGAGGTCAGCTCCGGGAGACCCATCGGGCCCCGGGCGTGAAGCTTCTGCGTGGAGATGCCGATCTCGGCTCCGAAGCCGAACTCCCCGCCGTCGGTGAACCTGGTCGAGGCGTTCACCGCGACCGCCGCCGAGTCGACCAGCGCGACGAAGCGCCGGGCCGCCCCCTGCGAGCGGGTCACGATGGCGTCGGTGTGCGCCGAGCCGTACCGCCGGATGTGCGCGACGGCGTCCTCCAGCGAGTCGACGACCGCGGCGGCGATGTCGAGGGAGAGGTACTCGTTCCCGAAGTCCTCCTCGGTGGCGGGCACCACGGCGCCGTACGACGCGATCCGCTCGTCGCCGTGCACGGTGACACCCTCCCTCGCGAGCCGGGCCAGGGCCGCGGGGACGAACGCCGCGGCCACCGCCTCGTGGACCAGGAAGGTCTCGGCCGCGTTGCAGACCGAGGGCCGCTGGGTCTTGGCATTGACCAGGATCTCAAGGGCCAGGTCGAGGTCGGCGTCGGCGTCGACGTACACGTGGCAGTTGCCGACGCCCGTCTCGATCACCGGCACCGTGGACTCCTCCACCACCGAGTCGATCAGGGACGCCCCGCCGCGCGGGATCAGGACGTCGACCAGCCCGCGGGCCCGCATCAGGTGCTTGACCGACTCGCGCGTGGTGCCGGGAACGAGTTGCACGGCTCCGGCGGGCACCTCGGTGCCGCCGAGCGCGTCCTGCATGATCTTCACCAGGACGGTGTTGGACCGGTAGGCGCTGGAGGAGCCGCGCAGCAGGACGGCGTTCCCGCTCTTCAGGCAGAGGGCGGCGGCGTCGACCGTGACGTTGGGGCGGCCCTCGTAGATGATGCCGACGACCCCGAGCGGCACGCGCAACTGGCGGAGCTCGAGGCCGTTCGGCAGGGTGCTCCCCCGGACGACCTGCCCGACCGGGTCGGGCAGGTCCGCCACATCGCGCACCGCCTCGGCGATGACCTCGATCCGCTTCTCGTCGAGCCGGAGGCGGTCGATCATCGTCTCGGGCGTGCCGTTCTCCCTGGCAGCGGAGACGTCCTCGGCGTTCGCCTCGATGATCTCCTTGACGCGGGACACCAGAGTGCCGGCGACGGCGCGCAGCGCGGCGTCCTTCGCGGCGCGGGGCAGCGGCGCCAGCTCGGCGGCCGCGTCCCGGGCTGCGTGGGCGACCATCAGAAAGTCATCGGCCTCAGACATGCCTCGCGCTCCTGCTCTCGGTGGTGTGGTCCAGTATGACGATGTCGTCGCGGTGGATCAGCTCCCGCTCGTACTCCGGGCCGAGGTTCGCGGCCAGCTCGCGAGTGGAACGGCCGAGCAGCTCGGGGATCTCCGCCGCGTCGAAGTTCACCAGTCCCCGGGCCACGGGCGTGCCGTGCGGGCTGTAGAGATCGACAGGGTCGCCCGCGGTGAAGTCACCCTCCACGAGCGTCACCCCGGCCGGGAGCAGGGACTTGCGCCGGCTGACCACGGCCTCGACCGCCCCGGCGTCCAGGTGCAGGCGGCCCCTGCCGGTGGTGGCGTGGGCGAGCCAGAGCAGCCGGGTGCCGGGATGGCGGCCGTCCGGCTGGAAGTAGGTGCCGACGTCCAGGCCCGCGATGGCCTGCGCGGCGTGGGCGGCGGCGGTGAGCACCACGGGCACTCCCGCTCCCGTCGCGATGCGCGCCGCCTCTACCTTGGTGATCATGCCGCCGGTGCCCACCCGGCCCGACCTGCCGAGCTCGACGCCTTCGAGATCCTCCGGCCCGTTGACCTGGGGAATCCGCTGAGCCCCCGGCTGCCGGGGGTCGCCGTCGTACAGAGCGTCCACGTCGGAGAGCAGCACCAGCGCGTCGGCATGGATGAGGTGGGCGACCAGCGCGGCCAGGCGGTCGTTGTCGCCGAAGCGGATCTCGTCGGTGGCCACCGTGTCGTTCTCGTTGACCACCGGGACGATGCCGAGCTCCAGGAGCCGCGCCAGGGTCCGCTGCGCGTTGCGGTGGTGGGAGCGGCGCATCATGTCGTCCGCGGTGAGCAGCACCTGGCCCACGCGCAGGCCGTACCTGGCGAAGGAAGAGGTGTAGCGGGCGACCAGCACGCCCTGGCCCACCGAGGCGGCCGCCTGCTGCGTCGCCAGGTCACGCGGCCGGGCCGTCAGGCCGAGCGGGCCGAGACCGGCGGCTATCGCCCCGGAGGACACCAGCACGATCTGCGTGCCCTTCGCGCTGCGGGTGGCCAGCACGTCGACGAGGGCGTCCACCCGGTCGACGTCGATCGTGCCGTTCGGGGTCGTCAGCGACGACGAGCCGACCTTGACGACCAGGCGTGAGGCAGCGGCCACCCGGCCCCGACCGGCGTTGTCCACACTCCACACCTTCCACTCGACCCCTGCTCGCTCTGATCTCCGCCCCGCGACCGGATCGGCCCGGGCCGGCTAGCCGAGACGGTCGTCCGAGCCGCGGGGGCTCTGGCTGGCCTCGGCGTCGAGCGTCGGCTGCCAGTCGAAGACGTAACCGCCCTCCATCGAGCCGATGACGACCTCGGCGCCTTCCTTGGCCCCCGCCTCGCTGAGTGCCTTCTCGATGCCCAGCCGTTCGAGGCGGTCGGAGAGGTAACCCACGGCCTCGTCGTTGGTGAAGTCGGTCTGCCTGATCCAGCGCTCGGGCTTCTCACCGGTGACCTGGAAGGTCTTGTCGTTGATCCGCTTGACCGTGAACCCGGCGTCGCCGAACTGCTTGGGACGGATCACCAGCCTGGTGGGCTCCTCGACGGGCTTGGCGGCCCGGGCGGCGGACACCATCTCGGCCATCGCGAACGACAGCTCGCGCAGCCCCTCGTGGGTGGCCGCGGAGATCGTGAAGACCGTTAGGCCTTTCTCCTCCAGCATCGGCCGCACCATCTCGGCGAGCTCGCGCGCCTCAGGGACGTCGGCCTTGTTGAGCACCGCGAGACGCGGGCGGTCGTCCAGCTCGCCGTAGGCGGCCAGCTCGGCCTCGATCACCCCGAAGTCGGTCAGCGGGTCGCGGCCGGGCTCGATCGTCGCGCAGTCGAGCACGTGGACGATCGTCGAGCAACGCTCCACGTGGCGCAGGAACTCGTGGCCGAGCCCGCGTCCCTCCGAGGCGCCAGGGATCAGCCCCGGCACGTCGGCGGCGGTGAACACCGTCTCGCCGGCCGTGACGACGCCGAGGTTCGGCACCAGCGTGGTGAACGGATAGTCGGCGATCTTGGGCCGGGCCGCGCTCAGGGCCGCGATCAGCGACGACTTGCCGGCGTTCGGGAAGCCGACGAGCGCCACGTCGGCGACCGTCTTCAGCTCCAGCACGGCCTCGAGCTCGTCGCCCTGCTCGCCGAGCAGCGCGAAGCCCGGGGCCTTGCGCTTGGTGGAGGCGAGCGCGGCGTTGCCGAGGCCCCCGTGACCGCCCTGGGCCACGACGTACCGGGTGCCGGCGCCGATCAGGTCGATCATCACCTCGCCGGTCTTGGCGTCCTTCACCACCGTGCCGTTGGGAACCGGGAGGACCACGTCGTCGCCCGAGGCGCCGTCGCGGTTGGCCCCCGTCCCCTGCTTGCCGTTGGCGGCCTTGCGGTGGGGCCGGTGGTGGTAGTCGAGGAGGGTGGAGGTGTTGGGATCGACCTCGAGGATCACATCACCCCCGCGCCCGCCGTTCCCCCCATCGGGACCGCCGAGCGGCTTGAACTTCTCCCGGTGGATCGAGGCGCAGCCGTTTCCTCCGTCACCGGCCTTGATGTACAGGACCACCTGATCGACGAACTCAGCCACCGTTACTCCCTTTCACAAGCGTGGCCGTCTGGTCCACGCCGTGCCACCGTCGCGCTCCCCGCGATGGTGTCCCCTTCACGACGATGAGGCGGATCGATAAGTCGATCCGCCTCATCAACGTTCTGGCCGGGCCCCGCCGCCACGCGTTGGCGTGGCTCGGCGGCCCTTCCCCTGCCGGCGGATCTACTCCGCGGCCGGGACGATGCTCACAGCGCGACGGCCGCGCTTGTTACCGAACTGCACGTGGCCGGCGGTCAGCGCGAACAGCGTGTCGTCGCCGCCACGGCCGACGTTGTCACCCGGGTGGAAGTGGGTGCCACGCTGGCGGACGATGATCTCGCCGGCGTTCACGAGCTGGCCCCCGAAACGCTTGACACCGAGCCGCTGGGCGTTGGAGTCACGACCGTTCCGGGTGGACGATGCGCCCTTCTTGTGTGCCATGTTTCGCTACCACTACTTCCCGGGGTTGATGCCGGTCACCTTCACCTGGGTGTACCGCTGGCGGTGACCCTGGCGCTTCTTGTAACCGGTCTTGTTCTTGTACTTGAGAATACGAATCTTGGGGCCCTTGGTCTCGCCGAGAATCTCGGCGGTCACCTGGAACTTGCCAAGCGTGGCAGCGTCTGTGGTGACATCGCCGTCGTTGACGACGAGCACCGGCGCCAGCGACACCGTGGAGCCGACCTCACCGGCGACCTTGTCTACCTCGAGGACGTCACCGACGGAGACCTTCTGCTGCCTGCCGCCGCAACGAACGATCGCGTACACCGCGGAACCCTTCTTCTGGCTAATTGCTCGCTGAACGCTGCGCCTCCGCATCCAGCTACCGTCGATACACACGACCGGCGAACCGGGTAGGCGCGCGAAGCTAGGCGCGCCACCGGACGCACCGATTGACTAGGATACCGGATTGCGGGTGCCCAGGTCGAACCGGACGGTACGCCGGATGCCGACCTATTCGGCCGGCCCAGCTGGTCTGGTGGCCTTGCGGGAGCGTCGCCGCGCCCGCACCGAAGGCTGAGCGGCCTGCGCGTCCTCGCCTGCGGACCCGTCAAGCGCATCCGTCACGCTATCACGCCCCCCCTCGCCGTTCGCCGCCACCGCGACACCGCTGTCCTTGAGAAGCTTGTCGGCACCGGCCTTGGCCTTCTCAAGCTTTTCGGCCACCGCCTTCTCCACCGCCATCTTGCCCTGCGTGCCCCTCGGCTCGGGCTTGGACTCGACCGGCTCGGTCGAGACGATCAGCCCGCGCCCGTTGCAGCAGTCACACGGGGTCGAGAACGCCTCCAGGAGGCCCTGGCCCACCCGCTTGCGGGTCATCTGGACCAGCCCCAGAGAGGTGACCTCCGCGACCTGGTGCTTGGTGCGGTCGCGGGCCAGGCACTCCAGCATGCGCCGGAGCACCAGGTCACGGTTGCTCTCCAGCACCATGTCGATGAAGTCGATGACGATGATGCCGCCGATGTCCCGCACCCGGAGCTGGCGGACGATCTCCTCGGCCGCCTCCAGGTTGTTCCTGGTGACGGTCTCCTCGAGGTTGCCGCCCTGGCCGGTGAACTTGCCGGTGTTGACGTCGACGACGGTCATCGCCTCGGTGCGGTCGATCACAAGGGAGCCGCCGCTCGGCAGCCACACCTTGCGCTCCATCGCCTTGGAGATCTGCTCATCGATGCGGTAGGCCGCGAAGACGTCGCCTTCCTCCCACTTGGTCAGGCGGTCCGCCAGGTGCGGCGCGACGTACCGGACGTACTCGTCGACCGTGCCCCAGGCGTCGTCACCGGCCACGACCAGCGAGGAGAAGTCCTCGTTGAAAACGTCGCGGACCACACGGACGGTGAGGTCGGGCTCGGAGTAGAGCAGCTCCGGCGGGCTGGCCGACTTGGCCTTGCGCTGGATGTTCTCCCACTGCGCCGACAGGCGGGCCACGTCACGGCTGAGCTCGTCCTCGGACGCGCCCTCCGCGGCGGTCCGCACGATCACCCCGGCGTTCTCCGGCATGACCTTCTTCAGGATGCTCTTGAGCCTGGTGCGCTCCTTGTCGGGGAGCTTGCGGCTGATGCCCGTCATGGAACCGTCGGGCACGTAGACCAGATAGCGGCCCGGGAGGCTGATCTGGCTGGTCAGCCGGGCACCCTTGTGACCCATCGGGTCCTTGGTGACCTGGACGAGCACCGACTGCCCGGACTTCAGCGCCGCCTCGATGCGCTTGGGCTGGCCTTCGAGACCGGCGGTGTCGAAGTTGACCTCACCGGCGTAAAGGACGGCGTTGCGGCCCTTACCGACGTCGACGAAGGCGGCTTCCATCGACGGCAGGACGTTCTGCACCTTGCCGAGGTAGACGTTCCCGACGTACGACTGGCTGGCCTCGCGGTCGACGTAGTGCTCGACCAGCACGCCGTCCTCCATCACCGCGATCTGGGTGCGGCCGCCCTGGCGGCGCACCACCATGACGCGCTCGACCGACTCACGGCGGGCCAGGAACTCCGACTCGGTGATCACCGGGGGACGGCGGCGCCCCTGCTCGCGGCCTTCCCTGCGGCGCTGCTTCTTGGCCTCAAGGCGGGTGGAACCGCGGAAGCCCTGGACCTCGTCCACCGAGGTGGGGCGCCCGGCTCGGGGCGCGCGGATGCGCACCACGGTGTTCGGCGGGTCGTCGGCCGGAACCTCGGCCTCGTCCCCGCCCCTGCGCCGGCGGCGCCGGCGACGGCGCGACGACGAACCCGACTCGTCGTCGTCCTGGTCGTGGTCCCTGTCACGGGAGTCCCGCGCCGGCTCGGTCTCGCCCGGCTCGGCCTGGTCGGCGGCCCGCGGCTCGTCGTCGGAGTCCTCGGTGTCGTCGAGCTCGTCCTGCTCGCGCAGCTTGCCGCGTCCACGGCCTCCGCGGCGACGGCGGCGGCGACGGCCGGCCGCATCGTCCTGGTCGTCGTCCTCGTCGGACCCCGTCTCGGCGGTGTCGTCGGCGTCGTCGGGCTGCTCGTCCGCCGGCTCGACCGGATGCTGCGGCTGCGGCTGCGGCACGACCGGCGGCACGGCGGCGCGCGGCTCGGGCGCCTGGAAGATCGGCTGGAACACGGCGGAGGGCGCCTGGAAGGTGAGGGCGGGAGCCATCACGCGCGCCTCGGCTACCGCGGCCAGCCCGAACGGGTCGGCGAACAGCAAAGTCTGGGGCTGGCCCTCCTCGGTGATGTCCTCCCCGGCGGGCTCGTCGTCCAGCGGCTCCTCGGCGGGCAACGACTCGAGGATCGCCTCGGCGACCTCGGCCTCGGCCGGGCTCACGACGCTGGGGAGCTCCGCCTGGACCTCCGCGACCTCGGCGGTCTTCCTGGTGCGCCGGCGCTTCACCGGAGCGGCCTCGCCCTCCGGGAGCTCCTCGGCCGGGACGGCGGCGTCCTTCTTGGTGGTACGCGAGCGGCGCGTGGTGGCGGGCGCGTCGGGGTCCTTGACGGCGGCGCGGCGCGACCGGGTGGCCCGCTTGACGGGCACCTCGGCCTCTAGGGCCTCCGCGGGCTCGCCGTCGGAACCCGACCTGGCCTCGGGGACGCCCCCGGCTTCCCGGCTCGGCGCGGTGCCCGTGGCCGGCGCGGTCGCCGCCGGCGACACGGACTCCTCGCTTCGTGTGGGCTCCGGGACGACCCCTGTTTCCAGGGTCGGCGTCGCTGCCTCGGGACTCACCAGACCCGCGGCGCGCTCCGCCTCCTCAGGCGGCGGCCCGGCCGGGCGGCTCGCCGCGCGGCGACGCCTGGCCGGCTTGGATTCCTGCTGTGCTGTTGGATCCCCATCAGGGCCAAAGGCCCCGACGATGGGCTCGTTGTCGAGCATGCGGGCGTTCTCCCGTCAGGCTCCCGGGCACGTCTCCGCGCCGCGCGGGAGCTCTCGTCTCTCGCTGTACGCCAGGCCACCTGTCGGGGGCCCGGCGCCAAGTCCTATTTGTGGTCACCGACGTGCCGCACAGCCGGTCCCGGCTCGCCGCCGCGAATGTCGCGGTCCAGGTCGAGCGGGTCGGCGGTCCCACCGGTGCGCGCGTCGAGCGGACCCTGCGCCAGCCTGGTCACCGCGGGGGGTGACGGCGGCGCGAAATCAGCCACAAGACGCAGACCCGTGAGCACGTCGTCGGGTCGAACGGCGGGCGTTACGTGCCGAACAACCATACGAAGTATCGCACATGGCTGGCTCGGCTCCCGGCCCGCTGTTCCGTCGGGTCCTTCATGTGCCGTCAGCGCGACGACGGCCTCTCTCGCGTCGAAGCGGCGCAGACCCTTCTTGGTCAGGCGTTCGACGTCGACACGCTCGGCGGCCAGGAAACGCTCGACCGCCGCCTTCGCCCCTACAGGCTCCGACCCGGGCAGGCGAACCTCCCAGACCGAGCACTCCAGCCTGTCGGCCAGGCTTCCGGCGCCCGCCTCCACGACCTCGATCACGTCGAGCCCGGGTGGCAGTGATGAATCGAGATCGGCACGGAGCCGCTCCGGCTCGCACACCGAGACGACACCGATCTCGAGATATTCGGCTTCGCTGGCCACCCCTGTGGGGGCGGCTCCCGCGTAGGAGATCTTAGGATGGGGGGAGAATCCCGCGCTGAAACCGACCGGAATGCCGGCCCGGCGCACCGCTCGTTCGATGGCACGCGAGATGTCTCGGTGGCTGGTGAACCTCAGACGGCCACGCTTGGCGTAGCGCACACGAAGGCGCTGCACCACAGGCGCGGGCGGGGGCCCATCAGGAACAGGGTTCTTCAGCTAAGTCATCCTTCCTGTGTCACATTGGCGGTCATCTTCCCAGGATAGAGGCCAGTGCAGCCCACCCGGTCGCACGTCGTACGCCAAGAGGCTAAACCACCTTGACCCGACGGCCTATCTTGTCAACGGTTACCGGCGGTGTTTGCTTCCATCCGGCGGGTCAGACGACCGACAGGGGCAGCAGTTTCCTGCCCGTGGGGCCGATCTGGATCTCGGTGCCCATCGTGGGACAGACTCCGCAGTCGTAGCAGGGAGTCCACCGGCAGTCCTCGACATCGGTCTCGGTGGTGGCGTCCTGCCAGTCCTGCCAGAGCCACTCGCGGTCGAGACCGGCGTCGAGGTGGTCCCAGGGGAGCACCTCGACCTCGTCGCGCTCGCGGGTGGTGTACCAGTCGACGTCGACCGGCTCGCCGGCCAGCGCCCGCTCGGCGCAGGACATCCAGCGGGTGTAGGAGAAGTGCTCGCTCCAGCCGTCGAAGCGGCCGCCGTCCTCCCAGACGGCCCTGATCACCGCGCCGACCCGGCGGTCACCCCGGGACAGCAGGCCCTCCACGATCGACGGCTTGCCGTCGTGGTAGCGGAAGCCGATCGCCTTGCCGTACTGCTTGTCGGAGCGCAGGGAGTCTCTGAGCTGCTTGAGCCTGCGGTCGACGGTCTCGTGGTCGCACTGGGCCGCCCACTGGAACGGGGTATGCGGTTTAGGCACGAACCCGCCGATGGACACGGTGCAGCGGATGTCACGGGAGCCGGTGATCTCGCGACCCGCCTTGATGACCTTCTTGGCCAGGTCCGCGATGCCGAGGACGTCCTCGTCCATCTCGGTGGGCAGCCCGCACATGAAGTAGAGCTTCACCTGCCGCCAGCCATGGCCGTACGCCGTGGTGACGGTGCGGATCAGGTCTTCCTCGGTGACCATCTTGTTGATCACCTTGCGCATGCGCTCGGAGCCGCCCTCGGGCGCGAACGTCAGGCCGGAACGGCGGCCGTTGCGCGAGAATTCGTTGGCCAGGTCGATGTTGAACGCGTCGACGCGGGTCGAGGGGAGCGACAGGCTGGTGTTGGTGCCTTCGTACCGGTCGGCCAGGCCCTTGGCGACCTCGGCGATCTCGGAGTGGTCGGCGCTGGACAGCGACAGCAGGCCGACCTCGTTGAAGCCGGACGCCTTGACGCCCGCCTCCACCATGTCGCCGATCGTCGTGATCGACCGCTCCCGGACCGGACGGGTGATCATGCCCGCCTGGCAGAACCGGCAGCCGCGGGTGCAGCCGCGGAAGATCTCGACGCTGAAGCGCTCGTGCACGGTCTCGGCCAGCGGGACCAGCGGCTTCTTGGGGTAGGGCCACTCGTCAAGGTCCATGACCGTGTGCTTCTGCACCCGCCACGGCACCCCGGACCTGTTGGGGGCCACCCTCTTGATGCGCCCGTCGGGGTGGTATTCCACGTCGTAGAACTTCGGGACGTAGACCCCGCCGGTCGAGGCGAGACGCATGAGAAGCTCGTCGCGCCCGCCCGGGCTGCCCTCGTCCTTCCACTCGCGGATCACCTCGGAGATCGCGATGGCGATCTGCTCGCCGTCGCCGAGCACCGCGGCGTCGAGGAAGTCGGCGACCGGCTCCGGGTTGAACGCCGCGTGGCCGCCCGCCAGCACGATCGGGTCGTCCTCACCGCGGTCGACGGCGTGGAGCGGGATGCCGGCCAGGTCGAGAGCGGTCAGCAGGTTGGTGTAGCCGAGTTCGGTGGAGAAGGACACGCCCAGCACGTCGAACGCCCGCACCGGGCGATGGGCGTCGACGGTGAACTGCGGCAGGCCGTGCTCGCGCATGAGCGCCTCGAGGTCGGGCCAGACGGCATAGGTGCGCTCGGCCAGCGTCTCGGGCAGCTCGTTCAGGATCTCGTAGAGAATCTGAACGCCCTGGTTGGGCAGCCCCACCTCGTAGGCGTCGGGATACATCAGGGCCCAGCGGACGGTCGCCTCGTCCCAGTCCTTGACGGTCGAGTTGAGCTCACCACCTACGTACTGGATCGGCTTCTGCACGTTGGGCAGAAGCGCTTCCAGGCGGGGAAAAAGCGACTCGACAGGCATGGGACCAAGGGTAGTTCCTGCTTGCCACGGCTCGCGCCAGCGGACCCCGCGCGGCACACCGCCCGAACGGGGTCAGAACGTACGATCGCGGATGTGGACCGCCTGGAGTAAACCCAGGGCGATCATGTTGGCGAACGTCGCGGTGCCTCCGTACGACACGAAGGGCAGCGGGACCCCGGTGATCGGCATGATGCCGATGGTCATCCCGACGTTGACGAACGTCTGGAAGGCGAACCAGCAGACGATGCCCCCCACCACCAGCGCGCCGAACCGCTCCTCGCACTGCCGGGCGATGCGCAGGCCGCGCAGCAGCACCACACCCAGCAGCGCCACCACCGTGATCGAGCCGAGGAACCCGAACTCCTCCCCCACCACGGTGAAGATGAAGTCGGTGTGCTGCTCGGGGACGAACCGCCCGGTGGTCTGACCCCCGTGGAACAGCCCCTTACCGAACAGCTCTCCCGAACCGATCGCGATCAGCGCCTGAGTGCTGTTGTACCCCGCTCCGCGCGGGTCGTTGGCCGGGTCGATGAACGCCGTGAACCGCGCCACCTGGTACGGCTTGAGCAGGCCGAGAAGCCACACGGCGGCGGCCCCGGCCATCGCCACCAGGGCCAGACCGACGATGTAGCGCTTGCGCAGGCCGGCGAAGATCAAGGACCCCGCGACGATGACGGCGAGCACCATCGTGGTGCCGAAGTCGGGCTGGAGCATGACCAGGCCCATCGCGATGGCGGCGGCGGCGACGCAGAGCAGCAGGTCGAGCGGGCGGGGCCGATCGGTGCCCGGGAGGGGCTCCGCGAGCAACGCGCCCAGCATGAGGATCAGCGCCGGCTTGGCGAGCTCGGACGGCTGGACCGCGAACCCTCCCCCGAGAAGGATCCACGAGTGGGACCCGTTGATCGTCGACCCGAGCGGGGTGATCACCGCCAGGAGCCCCAGCAGCGCCACGCCGTACACGGCGGGCGCGTAGATCCGCAGCGTCCGCTGGTCGGCAAGCGCGGCCATGCCGCACAGGACCCACCCGATGACGAGGTTCAGTATGTGCTTCTTGACCATGCCCGTCGGCGCCCCCGCCGCCCACGTGCGGGTCGAGGACCACACCAGCAGCGTGCCGATGATCGACAGTGCCATGACGGCGACCAGCAGGACGCCGTCGACCCGCCACACCGCCGACTGCGCGCCCATGGCCCTTCGCACCAAGGAGCGGCTGTGTGGGACGAGGGCCTGGTTCACTGCACCACCGTCCCGTCTTTCCTGATCGCCGGGAGGCGTTCGACGGGCTTACCGCCAGGCAGAGCGGCCGGGCCCTTGATGCCGTAGATGCCCTCGTAGATCTCACGCGCCGCGGGGGCGGCGGCCATGGCGCCCTGGCCGCCCTGCGAGACCGTGACGACGACCACGAACCGGGGATCGGCCGCCGGCGCAAAGGAGGCGAACCACGACGTGTCCTCCTTGCCGTAGACCTCAGCCGTACCGGTCTTGCCACCGATCTTCACCACGTTCATCGGGAACCCGCTGAAGGCGCCGGCGGCCGTACCATCGGAGGTCACCTCGCTCAGCGCGGCACGGATGTAGTCGCGGGTCGCGTGGTCGATCGGAAGCCGGCCGACCACCGGCGCCTTGATCTCCTGCACGTGGGTGCCGTCGGGTCGCACGATCGCCTTGCCGATCCGCGGGCTGCGCAGCTTGCCGTCACCGACGATCGCGGCGTAGGCGACGGCAAGCTGCAGGGGCGTGACCAGCACGTCTCCCTGCCCGATGGAGAGGTTGGCGGCCTCGGCGGCCTTCCACTCGAACCCTTCGAGGCAGTTCTCGTTGGCCAGCCTCTTCAGGTACGCGGCGCGGCCCGGGTCCTTCTTCTCCACCTCGGGATAGCCGGATTTGGCCCGTGTGCAGCTGAGGTGCCTCATCACCGCCCACATTTCCTTCTTCCAGGCACGGCCGGGAATGCGCCCCGGCACCTCGCCCGGCAGGTCGATGCCGGTCTTCCTGCCGAACCCGAATGCCTTGGCCGTGTTGGTCATCGGCTCCTTGGGATGTTTCACGGGCTTGAGGCCGCCGTCCCGCTGCCACATCTCGTACGCCGCCCGGTAGAAGATCGTGTCGCAGGACTTCACCAGCGCCGTGTGAAGATCGAGCACGCCAAGGCCGATGCCGTGGAAGTTGTGGAAGGTTGTGCCGGCGACGTCGAAGGCCCCCGGGCAGTCGTACTTGCCCTTCAACGGATAGCCGTCCCTGACCATCGATGACACGGAGGAGACCTTGAACGTCGAACCGGGCGCGTACTGGCCGTGGGTCGCCCGGGAGATCAGCGGCAGCCCCGCCTGCACTGAGAGCAGCCGCTGATAGTCCTTCTCGGAGATGCCGCCGGCCCACACCGCGGGATCGTAGGTCGGCATGCTGCCGATCGCCACGACCCCGCCGGTCTTCACGTCCAGGACGACCGCGGCGGCGCCGTCGGCCTTCGGGGCGTTCTTCATGGCGTTCGCGAGCGCCTGGTCCACGACCTTCTGCACGTTGGCGTCCATGTTGGTGATCAGGATGTCGCCGGCGACCGGCGAGGTCTGGTGCTCGATCCCGAGGACCTTGCCCATGCGATCGACCTGGACCCTGCGCAGCCCCGGCGATCCACGCAGCGCCTCGTCGTAGACGTATTCGAGCCCGTCCCTGCCGACGAGATCGACACCCGAGAAGTTCGCCTTGAGCTTGGACCGCTTCTTCAGCTCCGCCTCGGTCACCGGCTGCAGGTAGCCGAAGGTCTGCGAGGCTCCGGCGCCGAGGGGATACTCCCGTACGGCCTGCACTTCGGCGATGACCCCGGGGAAGTCCTCCTGCCTCTCCAGGATCTGCAGCGCCTGCCTGGGGCTGACCTTGTCGTCGATCGGGATCGGGGAGTAAAGGGACCCCGGCCAGCAGGGACGGGTCACGTGGGGCCCACACGGGCGGATGCGCTCCCGCAGCTCCTTGACCGGCCGGTCGAGCACCGACGCCAGCCGTTTGAGCACGGCCACGCCGCCGTCTCGCATGCGCTCGATCTCGGCGCGGTCTATCGAGACGACCAGCGCGGTGCGGTTGCGCACCAGAGGGCGCCCGCTGGCGTCAAGGATCTGTCCCCGCACGGCGGGGACGATGACGTCACGGGTGCGGGTCTCGGTGGCCGCCGCCACGAACTGGCCACCCCGCACGACCTGCACCTGCCACAGCCGTACGGTGAGGACCGCGAGGAGGGTCAGCACGAGCAACTGCAGCACCACCAGCCTGGCACGGACACGGTTCACGCGTGCCTCCGTACGGGGTAGGCGCCGGTGGGCACCGCCTTCCGCCTGCGGTGGTCGCGCGAGAAGCGGGACACCGCCCAGAAGACCAGCGCCGCCATGCCGAGGTTGTACATCACCAGCGAGGGCCACAGGCCGACCAGGGCATGCCAGTCGACCCGGGGATCGCCGAGCAACCCGCCGACCCCGGCCGACATGAGCGGCGCGAGCATCACCGCGACGATCACCGTGACCGCCGACGACCCGGGCGCCCGCTCCGCCGCGCGGCCCACCATGAAGCCGACGAGGCAGAACACCAGGGCGTACTGCCCCATGACATGGGCGGCGGGGGGCAGGAGGTCGGTGACCAGGCCCGTGGCGAAACCGGCCAGGGCGCCCGCGACCGCGCCGTGCGCGAGTGCGAACATCACGACTGCGAGGAGCACCAGGTCGGGACCGCCCCCGCCCGGCAGCGGAAGGCGGTTCACGACGGTAACCTGCACGATCATGATGAGGCCGACGAGCAGCACCGCCGCTATCGCTCGGATCACGACCTCATGTCCTCTCGCCGGCCTGGTCGTGCTCTCTGGTCTCCGGCCGCTCGCGTGCCCCCGCGCCCGGCCGCTCGCGCGTGCCACCGGGCCGCGTACGCGGCCCGGCCGGCTGCGTACGCGGGTGCGGTGATCGCTGAGGCCTGCGGACCGCTTGCTGACGAGCACGGAACGGCTGCCGGCGCGTGCCCGCCGGGCGCTCACGGGCGGCGCGCGGCTTCCCCCGATCTCCGCCGCCCTGGCCGCGCACCGTCGTGGACGGTGATGGGGAGGCGGGCGGCGAGGACGAAGAGGGCGGCGGAGCAGGCGGCGTCGTGGGCGGTGGGGTGGCGGCGCGGGCCCGCGCCGCCACCGGAGGCGGCGGCGGCAGCATCGCGTCCCGGGGATCGCGCTGCGGCGCCCGTACGACCACCCCGACGACGTCGAGCGCCGTGAAGTCGACGAAGGGCCTGGCGTACGCCACCCGGGTGAGCTCCCCCGGCGTGGCCTCTACGCGCTGGATGGTGCCGACCGGCAGGCCCGGCGCGTACGGCATGCCGTTCTGCGAGCCGAAACTGACGATGCGGCGCCCAGCGGTCAGCGGTGCGGCGGCGTCGAGGAGCCTGAACCTGATCAAGCGTCCCTCGGCGACCGGGCCGAGGCCGGTCACGACACCGATCTGGTTGTTGCCCTCCAGCCGCGCTCCCGCCGACGACGCGGGGTCGGTCAGCAGGACCACGGTGGACGTGGTCGGACTCGTGTGGATGACACGGCCGACCAGCCCGTCGCCGTTCAGCACGGTCATCTCGGACCTCACCCCGTCGCCCGTGCCCGCGTCGATCTCGACCGCGTCCTCGAACCCCGGAACACCGCGCCGGGCGATCACCTGGGCCGCCACCACGCGGTAGCCGCCAAGACCGGAGAGCCCCAGCATGCGGGTCAACTCGGCCGATCGGTTGCGGTCGAGGCTGTGCGCGGTCAACTCCTGTCGCAACCGGGCGTTCTCCGCCCGCAACAGCGCCAGCCGCCGCTTGGACTCGGGGGCGGACGCGAAGGTATCGATGAAGTCGCCCACAGGCCCCGCGACGCCCGTGCCCGCCCGCTCGGCCACGCCGAACAGCGACGCCGCCGTCGAGCGGACAGGCTCGAACAGGGAATCCTCACGCTGCCGGTGGTCGACGGTGATCAGGACGAGCGCCACGGCCAGCAGCAGGCCAAGGATCAACCGCGCACGGCGGGTATCCCTCATCAGTCTCTCTGCTCCATCAGTCAGTGTCTCGGCTCCGGCACCAGCACCTGCTGCAGGACCTCGAACTCCTCGACACACTTGCCGGAGCCCAGCGCCACGGAGTCGAGGGCGTTCTCCACGAGATGGATGGGCATGCCGGTCTCGTCACGCAGCCGGTCGTCCATGCCCTTCAGGAGCGCTCCGCCGCCGGTGAGGGCGACGCCACGGTCCATCAGGTCGCCCGAGAGCTCGGGCGGGCACTTGTCCAGCGTGGACTTGACCGCGTCGACGATGGATTTGAGCGGCTCCTCGGTGGCCTTGCGGATCTCGTCGGCCGACACCACGATCGTCTTGGGCAGCCCGGTGACCAGGTCGCGTCCGCGGATCTCCGCGTGGCAGTCGTCACCCATCGGGCACGCCGAGCCGATCGCTATCTTGATCTCCTCCGCGGTGCGCTCCCCCAGCATCAGGGAGTACTCCTTCTTCGCGAAGGCGATGATCGCCTGGTCGAGCTCGTCGCCCCCGACGCGGATGGACTGGCTCGTCACGATGCCGCCCATCGAGATGATCGCCACCTCGGTGGTGCCCCCCCCGATGTCGACCACCATGTTGCCGGTCGGCTCGTGGACGGGCAGCCGGGCGCCGATGGCGGCCGCCATCGGCTCCTCGATGATGTAGACCCGGCGGGCCCCTGCCTGGTAGCCCGCCTCCTTGACCGCCCGCTGCTCGACCCCGGTGATGCCACTCGGGACGGCCACGATGATGCGCGGCTTGGCGAAATGCCGCCGTTTGTGCACGCGTTGGATGAAGTAGCGCAACATGCGCTCGGTCACGTCGAAGTCAGCGATCACGCCGTCCTTCAGGGGACGTATCGCCACGATGTTGCCGGGCGTTCGGCCAATCATTCTCTTGGCCTCGATGCCCACTGCCACGATCTTGCCGGTGGTGGTGTTGATCGCGACCACCGACGGCTCGTTGAGCACGATGCCGCGCCCGCGCACGTAGACCAACGTGTTGGCCGTGCCCAGGTCGACGGCCATGTCACGGCCGAGGAATGCCAGCTTGCTGCCCATGGGGAAGGAAACCTTCCTTCAGGTCGTTCACGAGAGATTACGATTCGCATTCGAATCGTAACGTGACGTACCCACTCGCGAGGGCAACGAGCCGTTTGGCTCAGAAAAATCTTGGCGGGGTTCCGCGCCGACCAGCGGTTATAGGCGTCGTACAGGCTCGGAGTGCCCTGGGCGCGCGTCAGGCCCCGGCGCGCGCCATGCGCCGGGGCCTGACGGGATCTCGCGCCTCTGCAGACGCCGTGTCCCCAAGGTGCCGGCTCAGCGGCCGGCCAGGCGGCCTGCCGGGCCGGCGGTCAGCGCTCAGAAACGGTCGGGAAAGAAAATCTTGACCTCACGAGCCGCCGACTCGGGCGAGTCGGACCCGTGAACGATGTTCTCGCCGATCTCCAGAGCGTGGTCACCGCGGATCGTGCCGGGCGCCGACTTCACCGGGTCGGTCGCGCCCGCGAGGGCGCGGAAGGCCTCGATGGCACGCGGGCCCTCGAGAACCATCGCGACCAGCGGGCCGGAGGTGATGAACTCGACCAACTCGCCGAAGAACGGCTTCTCGGCATGCTCGGCGTAGTGGGCCTTGGCGGTCTCGGCGTCCAGCGTGCGGAGGTCCATGGCTACGACCTTGAGACCCTTGCGCTCCACGCGGGCGATCACGTCACCGATGAGGCCGCGGCGGACACCGTCGGGCTTGATCAGGACAAGCGTGCGCTCGGACACGAGTATCTCCTTAGATGTGATCGTCGGCCGCCGCACGGGACGGCTGACGATAGGGGAAACGTGTGCGCAGCTTACCGGGCGGTGGCCCCGTCACCGTCCTCGCCGGTGGCGGCCTCGGGTGACTGGGCAGGCGACGGCACGACCGGGATCATCGCGATGGTGGGGTCTCCGGAGGACTTCCCGCTCATGGGCTCCGTCGACAGGGACTCCTCGCCTGGCCACGGCATGGTGTCGACCACGCCGGACGCGTCCGGCGTGGAAGTGCCGGCCCGGGCGGCCGGGTCTTCGGTGACCGCCGTGGAGTCCGCACCTGCCGGAGAGCCGTCCGTGGCACGACGGGCCAGCACCGTGCCCAGCGCCAACACGATGACGACGGCGAACCCCGCGACGAGCGCCCAGACGTGCAGAGCCCCGACGAACCCGTCCACCATGGCCTGCGAGGTGACCTTCCCCGACGTGCTGACCGCGCGCAGCCAGCCGACCTGGACACCCGTGCCCAGCAGGAAACCGCTGAGGACGGCCGGGAAGCAGAGCGACAACCCGAACAGCCCCGCGCTGAGCCCGGCGTTCCTGATCGCGGAGGTGACCGCCACCGCCGCACCCGCCGTCAGAAGCGTGAACGGCACGACGAGAGGCGTGCCCGAGGCCGTGGGAACGAACAGCCGCACCACGCACAACCCCACGACCATCGTCACAAGGCCGGCGCCTACGAGCTTCGGCACCTGGGCCTCGCCCAGCCGACCGGCCGCGAGCGCGGCGGCGAAGGCGATCACGGTGGCGACCACGAACGGAACCCACAGACCCGAGAGGCCCGGCCCGCCGAGGCCGCCCAGCTCCACATAGGTGACCTGCGCGGCGGTCGGAAGAACCACGAGACCGACCGAGACCATCACGAACGCGAGCACCCGGCCACCGGGACCCTCGATCCGGCCGATGGCCGCCATCGCCACCAGCGTCGCCACCGCCACCGCGGCGGCGGCCACGATCAGCCCCGAGGGCCAGTTGTACGTGGTGCCGAAGGCCAGGACGGCGATGCCGGTGGAAGGCCCGGCTGCGAGCGCCAGATGACCACGCCCGGCACGGCTCTCGGAGGTGTGCGAGCCGGCGCTCTGCCTCGTCAGGCGGGAGAGCGCGAAGTAGACGGCCGCGAGGGCGAGCGCCACGCCGGTCAGCAGAGGATACGGCTGGAGGGTCACGCGCCACGACGTCACCTCGTCGAGCGGCCACAGGGCCAGCGCCTGGGCGGCCAGCAGGCTGACGGCCAGCGCTCCCGCCCAGACAGGGATCAGGACGCCTCGGGCCGCGCCCGGACGCTCCCAGCTCGCCACGAACGTCGCCGGAACCAGGATGCCGGCGCCGATGCCGTGCAGGACCCGCAGCGCGCCGACGCCGAACGTGGAGCCGGCGAAGCCGCCCGCCACGTCAGCCACGGCGAGGAGCGCCAACCCTGCCACGAGGATCGGCGCAGCCTTGAATCGTCTCAGCGCCGCCCCCGCGAGCGGCACGGTACACAGCATCACCGGCAGGGCGAGCCCGTGAGCCCTCAGGATGCCCACCCCCGCGATCTCCGGAGGAAGCAGGGCGGACACCACGGAAATGGTGTTGGGGATGGCGACGATCGCCAGTGGAAGCGCGACCGCGGTCAGGAGCCCGACTATGACGTCGAGCACGAGCGGCAGACGATTGACCCGGCCAAGACTCGCGAGCCCTGCGGCCTGTATTGGGGGGACGGCCATACTTGGGGAGTTTAGCGTTAAGTCACTCCCTCGACACGGCGAGCGACGAATATTGCCGTCACCCATAAAGCGGCGAAGATCACGCCGAGGAAGAACATCATGGGGACCAGGAAGCCCGTGGCGATCGCGAGCACCTGCACCACGCTGCCCGCGATGTAGGCGAAGGGTCGCTTCAGCATGCCGGTCACGACGACGCACGCCAGCGCGAGCCCGATGCCGACCGTGACGGCGACCGCAGGCTCCACCCGGTTGACCATGATGGCCACGGGTGTGACGAGGGCCAGCACGATGGCCTCCATGCCGAGCACGCTCGCACACAGCCGCCGCATCCCGGGAGTGACGGTGATGTTCACGCCGATCCTCCTCCGGCCCGGCTACTCACACCGGGCATCCCTTGCGCCCGGCCCCCTTCGACGCCACCCGTATACCGGAGTCCGGCACACCGTGACACGCCCGTCACCGTCCTCCACCCGCCTTGAGCAGCGCGCGGGCGTCGGCGACGGTGACGACCGAGCCGGTGATCAGAACTCCGGCGCCGCTGAACTCTTCGGTGGACTCGGCCAGGCCGAGCGCGATGTCGATGGCGTCGTCGATCCTCGCCACCTCGTGGACCCGCTCGTTGCCGAAGATGTCTTCGGCCAGCGACGCGAGCTCCTCGGGATCCATGGAGCGGGGTGAGGAGTTGCGCGTGACGACGATCTCCTCCATGACCGGCTCCAGAAGCTCGAGCACGCCGGCCACATCCTTGTCCGCCATGACCGCGACCACGCCGACGAGCCTGCTGAACCCGAATGACTCCTCCAGCGCCTGGACGACGGACTCCATGGCGCCTGGATTGTGAGCGGCGTCGACGACGACCGTCGGGCCGCGCCGGATGACCTCCAGCCGTCCCGGCGAGGTCACCTGCGCGAATGCCCGGCGTACGAGATCGGCGTCGAGGGGCTCACCGCCGCCTGTGAGCGCTTCGACGGCGGCGAGCGCGCAGGCGGCGTTCCCCGCCTGGTGCTCGCCGAAGAGCGGGAGGAAGATCTCCTCGTAGACGCCCTTGAGACCCTGCAGGTGCATCAGCTGGCCACCCATGGCGACCTCGCGGTGGGCAACGCCGAACTCCAGCCCTTCACGGGCGACCGTGGCCCCCGACTCGGCGGCACGCCGCATCAGGACCTCGGCCGCCTCAAGAGGCTGCTGCGCCAGCACGACGGTCGCTCCCGATTTGATGATGCCGGCCTTCTCGCGTGCGATCGCCTCGATGTCCGGCCCGAGGTAGCCGACGTGGTCGAGGGAGATGGGGGTGATCACGGCGATCGCGCCGTCTGCCACGTTCGTCGAATCCCAGCTGCCTCCCATGCCCACCTCGATGACCGCGACGTCGACAGGCGCGTCGGCGAAGGCGGCGAAGGCCATGGCCGTGAGCGTCTCGAAGAACGACAGGCGGCCCTGCTGCTGGTCGACGAGCTCGAGGTAGGCGTGGACGTCCTCGTAGACCTCGACGAAACGGTCCTCGCTGAGCGGCTCTCCGTCGATGGCGATCCGCTCGCGCATCGAGGCGAGGTGAGGGCTCGTGAACCGGCCGACGCGGAGGTTGCGCTCCCGGAGGAGCGAGTCGATCATGCGGGCAGTGCTCGACTTGCCGTTGGTGCCCGTGATGTGAACGACCGGATAGGCCCGCTGGGGTTGACCCAGCAGATCCATGAGGACGTTGATCCGGTCCAGGGTGGGATCGATGTCCCACTCCACACCTCGCTGCAAGATCGCCTTTTCGACCGCCTGATATTCCACAGCTGAAGCCTACTTACCAGGGCACGCGGCCCGTGCCGCGCCTGTCGTCCCTGTGGAAAACCCGCGGACCAACGTAAATGTCCCTATAACGCAGAAAAGCCACCCAGAGCCTGGGTGGCTTTTCCTGCATAACCATCATGCGAATGATTGTCCGGCGGCGTCCTACTCTCCCACACCGTCCCCGGTGCAGTACCATCGGCGCTGGAAAGC
>JAOPYI010000114.1 GCA_025964675.1 Sphaerisporangium sp.
TACAGGCGTACGCGCCGCCTGACAGGTAATCCGATGGCGAGCGAGACGCACAGCCCGCAACCGCGTAGGGCGGTGCTCGGGCAGGTCGACGTGGCCGTCCAGCGGCTGGTCAAGCCGGCAGGTGAGCGCCGAACTCACCTTGATCGGCCGCCTGA
Source organism: Sphaerisporangium sp. (assembly GCA_025964675.1). GTDB lineage: Bacteria > Actinomycetota > Actinomycetes > Streptosporangiales > Streptosporangiaceae > Sphaerisporangium. Next base: position 156 of record JAOPYI010000114.1, read on the forward strand.
TCGCGGCACGGCCGGGCACCGAGTCCGCCCGGATCGTGTCGAGCAAGAGCTGGGCGAAGGAACTGTGCGAGCCCGCGCATACGGGCGGCCGCGATCCGCCGGTCACCTCGACAAGCCTGGCTGAGGTCGTGCTGCCAGTTGACACAAACTTATCGGCGCTGAGGCGATGAGTTTCCGCAATGCCGACGGTCCTATCCACATGGCGGCCTCCACGACCTCCTTCGCCATCGGCGCGACGGTCACGCGTGCGGACATCCCTGTCCTGTGCGCCGACCTTGCCGAGCTGGTGCGCGGCCGCGGCCGCGGCCGCGGTGGCGGAGTCGTGGTCTGCGACGTGGCCGACGTGGCCCATCCCGACGTGGTAACGGTCGAGGCGCTGGCCCGGTTGCGCTTGACCGCGCGGCGGCATGGCTGCAGTTTGGTGGTCACCGGCGCTGGCCCGGACCTGCTCGAGCTTGTGCGCCTGCTCGGATTGACCGACGCGTTACCCCAGGCAGGCCGTCAGTCCGAACAGCGGGAAGAGGCGGGTGGTGTCGAGGAAATTGTTGACGGCGGCGATTCGCCCCGCTGAGATCTCCAGCACGATCAGCGCCCACGGGTCGTGGCCGGAGCCACTGAGACTGGGCCGGTACTGCCCGAACGCCGGCATGCCGTTGGCCACCACTGGCACCAGGCGCGAGCCGCGGCAGCCGCTGCCCGTACCGGCCATCCAGGCAGCGATGTCGTCGTGGCCGCGCAGCCACAGCGGCAACGGCGGCATCGACAGCGTCGCGTCGTCATGCAGCAGCGTCGTCAGCGCCCCAAGGTCGTACTCTTCGAACGCTTTCACATAACGCGTGAGCAGCGCCTTCTGCCCGTTGTCCAACGGCTCGTGGACGTCGGCGGCAGTGTCGGCAGTGGCGATGGTGGCCCGGGCCCGTTGGAGGGCGCTGTTGACGCTGGGTACCGAGGTATCGAGCAGGTCGGCCACCTCCTGGGCTGACCAGGCCAGCACCTCCCGCAGGATCAGCACGGCCCGCTGCCGTGGCGGCAGGTGCTGTAGCGCGGCGACGAACGCCAGTCGGATCGATTCGCGTTCGACGACCACGTTGGCCGGATCATCGGGCAGCACCCGGCTGTCCGGTACCGGGCCCACCCAAATCTGGTCGGGACGCGGCTCGCCCGGGTCGGCGGCGCGGCCGGACCCGGCCGGGCCGAGATCCATAGGCCGGACCCGCAGTTGAGCGCTGGCGAGCATATTCAGGCAGACGTTCGTCGCGATCCGGTACAGCCAGGACCGCAGCGCCGAGCGCCCTTCGAACCGGTCGAAACTGCGCCAGGCGCGGACCAAGGTGTCCTGCACGGCGTCTTCGGCCTCGAAGGCGGACCCCAACATCCGGTAGCAGTAGCCGGTCAGCTCAGGCCGGTACGCCTCCAGTTGCGACTCGATTGGTGCGCTGGTCGTCACATCGTTCACCCTGACGAACCTAGCGGAGCATCCTCCAGCGGGCGACGATGACTTTTCGGGGGCGAAACGGTGGCCTACCCCGGCACTGGGGTCGGGGGGCCATCACGCCTGTCAGGGCGCTCACCACGCCAGCGGCCCGCACCGAGCCGGGGGCTCATGACGTGGATGCTTCCGAGCGTGCCGGAAAAGTCGCCCCGCCACCAGCGATGAGTTTCCGGTGCCCGCCCGGTCTATACCGGCGTCAAGTCGACCGGGAAGTACACAAGGAGTAATCATGACCGCCACGGATTGGACCGCTGAAAGCGCCGGCTCGGGTCAGTACGCCGACGTCAACGGAATCAACCTGTACTACGAGACGTACGGGGCGGGATGCCCGATGATCCTGTTGCACGGAGGCCTTGGCTCGGGTGAGATGTTCGGGCCGATCCTTCCCACCCTGGCCGACCACCACCAGGTCATCGTTGTTGACCTGCAGGGGCACGGCCGGACCGCCGACATCGACCGACCGCTCGACGTCCGGCTGATGGCCGATGACATCGCCGCGCTCATCGACCACCTCGGCCTGCAGAAGCCGGACGTGGTCGGCTACTCCCTCGGCGGCGGGGTGGCGTTCCACGTCGCGATCAAGTACCCGGACAAGGTGGGTCGCCTGGTTGCGGCGTCGGCGAACATCAGCCGCGACGCCATCTACCCGGAGATGCTCCAGCAGCAGGGCCAGGTGAGCGGGGCGGCCGCCGAATTCATGAAGGACACCCCGATGTACCAGCTCTACCAGCGGGTGGCGCCCCGTCCCGAGTACTTCCCGAAGCTGCTCGACAAGATCGGCGAGGCGATGGCGAAGGACTTCGACTTCTCTGAAGAAGTTCGCGGCCTACAGATGCCGACGCTCGTGGTCGCCGCCGATGCCGACATGGCCCCGCCGAGCCACTACGTCGAGGTCTTCAATCTCCTCGACGGCGGCTTGCGCGACGGTGGCTGGATGGGCGAGGCCCGGCCCAAGGGCGGTCACGCACTGGCGATCCTGCCCGGTCTCACGCATTACAACATCTTCCTGTCCCCGATCTTCGCAGCAGTCACCCTCGCCTTCCTCGACCAGGAGAGCTGAGCCAGTTCGCCCTGCCCGGCGGCCTTTCGGATCGGCCGTCGGGCGGCTCGCCGTCCACCCGGTCAGCGATCTCCTCTGCGAGCTGGGCGGGCCGCTCTGGGGCTCTGGAGTGTCCGCTAACGCCAGACGACGTTGTCGAGGAAGGCTTCCACCGTTGTTGTCCCCTGACCGAGAACCTCGGCGGTCTTGTGTAGCGGCCCCGGCAACATCATGCCATGGTTGGCGCCGTTGACCTCGAGGACGTGCGGCGTTAGCTCCCGCGCCAGTGCGGCATCCCAGAAGTCGTCCGCGGTGCCGCCGACGAGCAGGAACGGTTACGTGGCCCGGCGCAACGCGTCCACGCACGCGGGCAACGCCTACGGCCGCAAGGAGCCCGGCTTCTACACCAGCACCGTCCGAGGCTGACACCATGGGATACCCGATCTACCGCGTCGGCGACGCCCTCGACAAGATCACAGTAGGGCCGGCGCATGAGCGTTGGTGGCGCAGGAGCGCGTTTTGGCGAGATGTATAACTGGCTGCCGTAGCCCGTTGTACCGTGGCGGCGACCACAGGACTTGCTGCGATAGAAGTTTGCTGCGTGCGCAGGCGCCTGGCGGGAAAGACCTCTTGACCTGCGATGATACGACTCGCCCATTACTTGCGATTTTCGCAAATCAACCACAGGATCGATACATGCCCGGGGAGACGACCAAACGGATACAGCAGCTGATCACGGAAAGCACCCATACCCAAACCGAGTTCGCCGCTCAGGCCGGCCTTGACGCCTCCAAGTTCTCCAAGTCCATGAGCGGAGTGCGCCGGTTCACCTCCTTGGACCTCGCCCGTATCGCTGAAGTCGGCGGCGTGACCGTCGACTGGTTGCTCGGTATCGATAGGCCAGCACCGGCGCTCGCCGCGCGGGCCCGTGACGCGGCGACTTCCGAGCAAGAGGCCATCGCAGAGGCTGAACGACTAGCGCAGCTCTGGTCGGACCTGGCATTCCTCGGCCACAAACAGCCGCAGGTCGCCATGGACCCTGTCGTCCAGCGAGGCAGGTTCGTCGACCAAGGACGCAGGCTGGCAGAGGTGGCTCTGCGGCACGCCCAAAAGCTGGACTCCGAGCCATGGAAGGCGCGCGACCTAGCCCCGTTGGTTGAGGACCTGTTCGGCATCGATGTCCGGATCATGCGCTTCGCCTTCGGCTATGAGGGGCTGAGCTGGGGCGACGACACGTGCAAAATCATGATCGTCGGGACTTCGGAAGTTCCTGCACGGCAGCGGTTCACCATTGCTCACGAACTCGGCCACCTACTCGCTGAAGATGATCAAGAGCTTCACCTGGACCCCAACCTGAGCGACGCGGAGCATAGGAAGGCACCTTCGGAGATTCGGGCCAACGCCTTCGCCACCGAGTTCCTGCTGCCGCAAGATGTACTAAGAGAGAAAGCCAGGACCATGCCCTGGTCGGATCAGTCGTTCGCCGAGGTGGCGTGCGACCTGTGGGTATCTCCCGTCAACCTCGCCTGGCGCCTGTTCAACCTCAAGCTGATCAGCAACGAGCAGTGCACCAGGTTTCGCGGCATGCGTGCCATCGACGCGGCCATGCTCGCCGGGCGGATGGACACTCACTGGCAGTGGATCGCCGCCGCAGGCCAACCCCGGATCTCCGTGCCCCTGGTGCGAGCGACCTTTCTGGCCTACCAGCGGGGGGACACGACGCTGCGACCTCTTGCCAACCTCCTAGGCCTGGACACCGATTTCTTGCGGCAAGCCATGGACGGAGCACGAGAGGAATCCCCCCTGTCCTCATGAGCTACTACGTCTACTGGTTTCCCGACAACACGGTCCTGATCAACTTTGCATGCGTCTCCCGCCTGGATCTCCTGGAGGAGATCCTTCGCGGACGCGGGCGCTGGACGGACGCGATCGCCGACGAGGCCAACCAATCAGCGCGCTTCTACCCCGCCCTCGCCAACATCGCTCGCGATGCGTGGCTCGGTGACCCCATCGAGGTCACTGACCCGAACGAGATAATGATCATCGAACGGATCCGCCGAGCCGCCTTCGGTGGAACTCGGGATAAGCCGCGGAAGCATCTCGGCGAGGCCCAGACCTGCCCGTGATCCGGACCAACCCGGTGTTCTCCCAGTCCTTCTGGATCACCGACGACCGCGACGCCGCCGAGTACGCCAAGCGACAGGGAATCACCACACGCGACACGATGGGCCTGATCTCCGAAGGCGTTCAGGACGGCTGCTGCACACCGGACGACGGGTTCAAGCTCCTTGAAGAGATGGCACAGCTGGGTAGAGCGGTTCGCGTGCCGCGACATCCATCAGAACTGTGAGCGGACCACCGCTCTTCTTGCTGCGTAGCGCTCAGGGATCCAACTCGCCACCCCAGCCGAAGATCTAACCGAACCACTGGCGCAGACCGCTCTAGCCACGTCATAGTCACCACAACCCGCAAAACTCGCCGACCCACATGATCGGCTGGAGTTACACCACTCAGCGGGACGTGACCTATGCTGACCCTCGAATTAGGAGCCCCTTAACGACGCCTGAGCGTCGGTTTATCGTGCTGACGCCGACTCTAAGCACATGGCGAACACACCAAGGATCAGGGCACCTCAGGTCCGTGGCGTGAAGGTCGAAGAGCTAGTCCCCCAGCTCTTCGAGCGCTTCGGCACGCAAGGCTGAATACCTTTTGAGGCTCTCCTGCGCATGGGTTATGGACGTGCCGGCGATTGTGAGTGGAATAGTCGTAAATCTTACGGTGGCTGGTCGAGGGACCCGTGTGTCGCCTTCCAGTGGCATGAGCCCGTCGTCACGATCGAGGTGGTCCAGGGGGAATGCCGCCGCCTCGTCATAGTAGCGTATCGAGTTTTCGATACCCTCCAATTTGTCGCTGGATCCATATTCTGCGACCTGCGCGAGGATTATTCGAAATGATGTGCTGTCGGGCATCAGCAGCAAGCCTTTGGCGCCAAAACCGCGAGCGGCCTCATAGTCCCTCACACGAAAAGACAGCATCGCGGCTCGATAGAGACGCCGAACGTTGTCTGGGTCGAGTACCACGGCTTCCCGAAGGGCATTGGAAATATTCTTCCGGATGTTTTCGTGGTCATCTGGCATGCGATAAGAATCCAAAATTGTGGAGCCGTAGGCTATTCCGTGGGCCCGAGCTTCGAGAAGGTCTGGATCCGGGCCAAATCGGCGATGTGCATCTTCTGTCAGTTCAAATAGCCTAGTAAAGTCGCCGCCTGAAACACGCAACAGGATACTCGCCAGCGCCTTATGCACGACAATGCTGTCGGGTGCCAGTTCAAGTGCCCGCTCAAAGGCGGCGCACGACTCTTTAGCGCGATGCGACTCGAACAGAATGCATCCCAGGTCATATTCGCTCTGCGCTGAGGACCGCCCATACTTCGAGAGTCTCTTGAGGGCTGCTATCGCGCTGTCCCTGTCACCGGCGCACCAGTAAATGTATGCCAGCTCGGCCCACGAATGAGATCCGGCTTCCTCGTAGTCTCTTAGCGAGTCTTCCAGGTCCCCCAGATATGCATTCACCTGTCCACGTTTTCCCAGCACCTCAGGATCGCGAGGGTTTATGCTCAATGCACTGGTCAGCTTGGCCCTGGCTCCCGGGTAGTCGCCACGCGCAAAATCCTGACCCGCTTCTTCCATCAGATCCACGACGAGCTGATGTTCTGGCCGAAGCGCCGTAGCAATTCGCTGAACACCCATTTTGAAGTCGTGTTCGAGGCTGATGTAATGCAGATCCAGCAAGGTTTCCGCCGGCCCGATCTGGATATCCGGCAGGTCACACTGGTCGAGTATCACCGGCAAGAACCAGCTCTGGTCCCGCGGCCTCCTGCGGAGCTCGGAGATGGCGGCTAGAACTTCCTCCCGCATGTATGAACGATCTCGCTGCTCGGATTGACTGGAGAAACATGCAATGAAGGCTCCACCGGCAACGACCGCCGAACGGATCTCGGCCTGCCATCGTTTGCCGACCTTGAGTTGATCCTCATCTATCCATATCTGAAAACCGAAGGCGGTCAACTCGTCTCTGAGCCTGCGAGCCAGTGCGACGTCTTCTTTGACATAGGAAATGAATATGGGTCTTGATTTCACAGTGTTCACGCCTATCGAACGCGTATGGGACGATCAGACCTTCAAGCGAGGACCGAGGTCAGCATGGTCATACCGATATTCCAGTCTTTTGAAAGATCAACATATTGCAGATCGGACAGAGTCTCGGTCGAGCTTATTCCGAGATCTGGAAGAGTGCAGGCGGTCAGTTGTACGGGAATGAACCAGGCTCGGTCGTGAGGCCGTAACCGAATTTCGTCGATCGCAATCGTCACCTCTTCCCTCATGTAGCTTCGCCCGCGTCTCTCTGACTGTTCGGAAAAGCACGCCACAAAGAATGATCCCTCTCGGATGGCCGTTCGCAGGGCGGACTTCCAGCGCTGCCCTGGCTTCAGCTCATTCCTGTCGAGCCATACACGTACCCCGCTTCTGTTGAGTTCGGAACTGAGTCGATCTACAAGTGCGGCGTCTTCGGAGACGTACGAAATAAAAGCCCGGGAGGGGGGTGACTGAGACATGTACAACTCCGACGTAATGGATGATTTCTTGTATTTTACCCTTGAGGGAAACGTGATGTCTCGGGAA
>JAOPYI010000312.1 GCA_025964675.1 Sphaerisporangium sp.
CTGCGGGCGTCGCCGGTCGCTCCGGCCCGGTCCGCATCAGCAAAGAGCTTGCGCATGCGCTCGGAGCGCACCATGCCTTCAACCGCGCTTATCTTCTCGGCGACGTTTCTGGTAAGAAGCTGCCCGCTTGTTGCTAACTGTCGGATGCTGACTTTTTTTGCCATGTGGGCATTGTATCACGCCAGTCACCTTGGCTCAAAGAATCGTCTAGTATTCCCCCATGAAACAATATCTGCAGCTTTTGAGCGATGTGCTCGAGAATGGCGTTGACCGGTCGGATCGGACCGGGACGGGGACGCGATCGATTTTTGGGTATCAGATGCGGTTCGACCTCTCGCAGGGGTTCCCGCTACTGACTACAAAGAAACTCCATATCAAATCAATCATCTATGAGCTTTTGTGGTTCCTGCGTGGCGAGACCAACGTGCGCTGGCTGCAGGAGCGCGGGGTCAAGATCTGGGACGCCTGGGCCGACGAGAACGGCGATCTCGGACCGGTCTACGGTAGTCAATGGCGAAGCTGGCCGGATGGCAAGGGCGGGCAGATCGACCAGATCGCCAATGTGATCGCCTCGATCCGGAACAAGCCGGATTCGCGGCGCCACATGGTGACAGCCTGGAACCCGGCCGAGGTCGATGAGATGGCACTGCCGCCGTGCCATTGCCTGTTCCAGTTCTACGTCGCCAACGGCAAGCTCAGCTGCCAGCTCTACCAGCGTTCGGGCGACGTGTTTCTCGGCGTGCCATTCAACATCGGCTCCTATGCGCTGCTGACGCACATGGTGGCGCAGGTAACGGGCCTGGAGGTGGGGGATTTCGTCCACACGTTCGGAGATGTGCATCTTTACGCCAACCACTTCGAGCAGGCCAAACTGCAGCTCTCGCGCGAGCCAAGACCGTTGCCGCGCCTGATCATCAACGCAGAGCGGAAGGATATCTTGGGTTTCGAGTTCGAAGATTTCGAAATTTCCGGCTATGATCCGCACCCGCACATCAAGGCCGAGGTCGCCATATGAGATGGTCCGCAGCGCTTTTCGCGTTAGCCTTTGCGGCGTTCGGCGGCCGCGCCTCGGCCAACGACACGATGGCGCAACTTAGCGCCGGTGGTCTGGTGTTCATCACCACGCAAGATATCCAGATGGCCTCGGAAGACCTGTCGGTATCGCCGGACCAGGTGAAGGTGGTTTACCAGTTCAAGAACAACGGCAAGGCGGACCAGCATGTGCTGGTCGCCTTTCCGATGCCCGATGTTACCGGTGACGGCGATTTCATGGTGAGCATTCCCACCGCGGACCCGGCCAATATCTTCGGCTTCAAGACCACCTTCAACGGCAAGCCGGTCGCCGCGGAACTGCACCAATATGCCTTTGCTGTCGGCATCGACCAGACGGCCTACCTACAGGGCCTCAACGTGCCGCTGACGCCCTTCGGCGAAGCGACGCAGAAGGCGATCAACGCGCTGCCGGATGCCGAGCACAAGAAGATGATCCAGCTCGGGATGGTGATCCCGATGGAATACGACGCCGGGCAGGGGCCGCAGACCGACTACACCCCGATCTGGACGCTGAAATCGGCTTATAGCTGGATTGCGGATTTCCCGGCCGGGCAGACCGTCGACGTCGTACACACTTACGTCCCGAGCGTGGGCGGCACGACCGCGGTGACCTTCCTCGGGCCATCCAATGGCGACGGGGATCGCGCGGGCGACTATGCCAAGAAGTACTGCACCGACGACAATTTCATCAACGCGGTGAAGAAGACGCAGGCCGACCCGCAGGACCCCTACAGCGCGCCATTTACCGAGAGCTGGATTTCCTATGTCTGGTCGACCGGGGCGAACTGGAGCGGGCCGATCGGTAAATTCCACCTGACCGTGGACAAGGGCGCGCCGGACAATCTGGTGTCGTTCTGCGGCAAGGGCGTGAAGAAGACCGGGCCGACAACGTTCGAGATGAACGCCACGGATTTCTACCCGCCCTTTGGCCAGGAGCTGGAAATCCTGATCCTGCGGCGCAATCCGCCGGCAAATGCCCATGTCGGTTGAAATCCGGGGGGCGGTCGCCTCGGATGCGGCGCTAATCGTCAGGTTCGTTGCCGATCTTGCGGCCTATGAGAAGCTCTCGCATGAGGCCAAGGCCAGCGAAGCCGACATCGTGCGCGATCTCTTCGGCGCCGATCCCAAGGTCTTTTGCGAGATAGCGGAGGTTGATGGCCGTCCGGTCGGTTTTGCCCTCTGGTTCTACACATACTCGACATTCCAGGGGCGCTACGGAATCTGGCTCGAAGATCTCTATGTCGACCCCGCTGCGCGTGGGCAGGGGATCGGCAAGGCACTGCTGCAGCACCTGGCCAGGCGCTGCGTGGCCGAGGGGTTGGGGCGATTCGAATGGTGGGTGCTCGACTGGAACACGCCTTCGATTGAATTCTATAAAACCAAGGGCGCGGTGCTGCAGGATGAATGGACCAAGTGCCGGGTCGATGGCGCGGCACTGCTCGAACTCGGTCGCGCATGAGCGTCACCATTTCCATGATTGCCGCGGTCGCGGAGAACGGCGTCATCGGCGCGGGGAACGCGCTGCCTTGGCGGCTGCCCTCGGATTTTGCGTTCTTCAAGCAGACCACGATGGGCAAGCCGGTCATCATGGGCCGGAAGACCTTCGAGAGCATCGGAAAGGCCTTGCCGGGGCGGGTCAACATCGTTGTGTCGCGGCAGCCCGGCTATCAGCCCGAGGGCGTGCTGGTGATCGACAGTCTCGATGCGGCGCTCGAACACGGGCGCGCCATAGCGGCCGCCGATGGCGCCGACGAGGTAATGGTGATCGGGGGCGCCGCCATCTACAAGGCGGCGATGCCGCAGGCGCAACGGCTCTATATCACCCATGTCGCGCTCGACATTGAAGGCGACGCGCACTTCCCCAAGATCGATCCCGCCGAATGGGAAGTGGTCGCCGAACCGGTGGTGCCGATCTCGCCGAAGGACACGGCATCATACCGCATTAGGGTATACAGCAGACGCTCTGGCGCCGCTCATTGATCCAATCGACGCGCTTGCCTATATAGGTCGGCAATAATTTTAATGTCACCGAAAGGTTGAATATGCCCTGGGACAACAACACTGGTGGCGGTGGCCGCAATAATAATGGCGGTCCTTGGGGGCAGTCGCCGGGTGGC
>JAOPYI010000138.1 GCA_025964675.1 Sphaerisporangium sp.
GTGCGGGCCGGGACGGGCGGGCAGCGTCACCCTGTCGCCGCGGATCACCGACCGCCGGTCAGGACCCCAAAGGACCAGCCCGTCGGCGTCGAGCACCAGGAACTCGTCACCGTGCCGCAGCAGCAACGGCCCGTGGGGACCGGCGGACACGGCGGTGCGCCCGGCGCGGATGCCCTCCACTATCGAGGCGTCCCCCATGTCGTCGGCGAGCACCCAGGTCGAGGGGGCGCCGGGCGCGTGGTTCGCCTCGGGCCGGTGGAAGTCGCCGCCGCCGACGTAGACCAGGTCATCTCTCCAGGCCTCGGCCCAGGACAGCGGCGCCCCCCACGTCCGGTCCCACCAGCCCGAGTGCCAGACCTCGGCCGTACGGGGGCGATCGATGGGCGGGTGCCGCCAGGCGCAGTCGCCGGCCAGGGGATGGTTGACCGACAGCAGGCCGCCACGGTCCTCGGCGGCTCGCGCCCAGGCGGCTGCGGGCTCTCGGAAGTCGATCCAGCCGATGTCGCCGAACGCGTTGGCGTGGCCGAGGTCGGTGGTGATCTCCTGGCCGGGGACCAGTGTGATCCCCGTGCTCGCGGCCACCCCCGGCAGCTCGGCGTGGTGGCTCACGGTGTTGTGGTCGGTGACCGCGAGGAAGTCCAGACCCTCCGACCGGGCCAGGGCGGCGAGCTCGGCCACGGTCAGGGAGCCGTCGGAGTGCACGGTGTGGGCGTGCAGCTCGCCGGCGCGCCAGCGCCTGCCGTCCAGGCCGGGCAGGCCCCTGCGTACGGACGCGGGCGCGACCGAGAAGGGCGGGGGAGCGGCGGGCGGTGCGGGTGGGGACGGCGGGGGAGTGGCGTGGGGCGTGACGGTGAACGCGTACGGCAGGCCCTCCAGCGGGATCCGGTAGAGGCCGAACAGCACGAGCCAGGCGCCTTCCTCCGGCTCCCCGGGGAGGTAGCCGGGCGTGGCCCACGAGGGCGCGATCGTGTAGCCGGAGCGTGCACCCCCCGACCAGCCCCTGAAGCCGTCCGGGCCTTCGCAACCGAGGTCCAGCACTCCTGAGGAACGGTTGTACGACAGTTCCACGGTGAACGCGCGGGTGCCGGGAGGGAGCTCGACGGGCACCGCCCGCACCTGCTTGGCGAGCCGGTCGTCGAGGGTCCACCGCCCGCTCACCGTGATCGGTCCAGAGGCGCTCACGGGGCGACCAGCTCGCCGTCGCGGTACGCCACCAGGGCGCGCGCATGGCAGGGGACGGCCCAGCCGGGGCTGCCGGGCGCGCGCTCGGCGTCCTCGGGCACGACGCACTGGACAAGGTGGTCGCCGGACTCCGATGCCACTTCAAGCGTCACAAGCTAGGACGTGCCCAGGTTCTCCACGACCGAGACGTGCCCGGCCGTCTCCGCCTGGCGTCGGCGGTGATCGGGAGGCATGTCACGACAGCTCGACAGTTACACGCCGTGTCTGATCCGTAAAGGTTACTTTTGAGGAAGATGAGACTTGGTGGGCCAAAGCGGTTCGCGGTGAGCTGATCGTGGGAAGTGCAACGACGACAGCACCACGAGTAGGGTCGGCGTAGTAGTAGTAGAGCACTTGGGAGGGAGTCGCGTGGCAGCACAGCGGGGCTGGACGAACAACCTGTTCCTGGACACGGGATCGACATCGTTCACCGAGTTCCTGGGGTCCTACGCTCCGGGGCTGCTCCCGGGGAGATTCGAGTCCTTGGCGGCCCCCGTCGGCGACCTGATCCCGCACGCCACGACGATCGTCGCGGTGAACTTCCCCGGCGGCGTGGTCATGGCAGGCGACCGGCGGGCCACCTCGGGGAACTACATCCTCCAGAAGGACATGGAGAAGGTCTTCCGCACCGACGACTACTCCTGCATGGGCATCGCGGGAGCGGCGAGCACCGGCATCGAGATGGCCCGGCTCTACCAGGTGGAGCTGGAGCACTACGAGAAGCGCGAGGGCCGCGAGCTCTCGGTCGAGGGCAAGGCGAACCGGCTCTCCACCATGATCCGGGGGAACCTCCCGATGGCGATGCAGGGCATGGTCGTCGTGCCGCTGTTCGCCGCCTACGACGAGAACCGCGACGCGGGCCGCATCTTCTCCTACGACGTCGGCGGCGGTCCGTACGAGCAGACCAACTACGCCTCGATCGGCTCCGGTTCGCTGTTCGCGCGCGGCGCCCTGAAGAAGCTCTACCGCGAGGACGCCTCCGCGGAGGAGACCGTCCTCGCCTGCATACAGGCGCTCTACGACGCCGCGGACGACGACTCGGCGACCGGCGGTCCCGACGTCAGCCGCAGGATCTGGCCCCTGGTCGCGGTGATCACGGACGAGGGCTTCCGCCGCCTGCCCGACGAGGAGGTCGAGGCGCACGTGCGGCAGGTTCTCGAGACCCGCATGGCGAACCCCGACGGACCCACCGCCCCGCTGCGCTAGTCATAACCCACGGCCACGAGAGGATCACCACCGGTGTCCATGCCCTTTGGATATGTGTCCCCCGAACAGGAGATGCGGGACAAGGCCGATTTCGCGCGGAAGGGCATCGCGCGCGGCCGCAGCGTCGTGGTGCTGCAGTACGAGAACGGCATTCTGTTCGTCGCGCCGAACGCCTCCCGGGCGCTGCACAAGATCAGTGAGATCTACGACCGCATCGGGTTCGCCGCGGTCGGCAAGTACAACGAGTTCGAGGCCCTGCGCCTGGGCGGCATCCGCTACGCCGACATCAACGGCTACACCTACGCCCGCAGCGACGTCACCGCACGCGGGCTGGCCAACCTGTACGCCCAGTCGCTCGGCATGGTCTTCACCGAGTCGCGCAAGCCGTACGAAGTGGAGATCGTCGTCGCGGAGGTCGGCGAGGGGCCCGAGGACGACCAGATCTACCGTCTCACCTTCGACGGCTCGGTCGCCGACGAGCACGGTTTCGTGGTCATGGGCGGCGTGGCCGAGACGGTCGCGGGCCGGCTGAAGGACCGCTTCAGCCAGGGCATGCCACTGCACGAGGCGCTGGACGCCGCGCTGGCGGCGCTGACCGAGCCCGGTGGTGAGCGCCCGCCCGTGTCTCAGCTCGAGGTCGCGGTGCTCGACCGCACCAGGGTGCACCGCAAGTTCCAGCGGCTGGCCGGCCCGCGACTGGAGCGGCTGATCGCCGCCGCGTCGGAGGGCACGCCACCCGAGTCCACGGCCACGCCCGGCGAGGGCTCTCCCCTTGAGGCGGACGACGGCGACTCGCCGGCGACCGCTCCCGAGGGCGACATCGACACCGGGTCCAGCGACTGAGGCGGACTACCACGGTTCGTTGAGTGTTCCGTCCCGGCCCCCCCGAGTCGGGGGGCCGGGACGAGCCGTATCCGGGCCCCAGGGCGTCCCCGCCACGCCGGGCCCCCGGCTGGTGCGCCCGCCGGTCCGCGGTGATGGCGCTCACCTGGCCGGTCGGCTAAAGCGCCTTCTCATTGTCGTCTCGTGACAATAACAATCTGTGTCAATTATGCGGCGACATTGAGAGGAATGTCCTAATTGCTTCATGCTCACCCCATGCAGGCAGCCATAACCTTGGACGACGTCGCACCGCTCGCTCGCGGCTGTGCCGTGCTCGGCACCGGCGGCGGCGGTGACGTCCGGTCCGGGGCGCTCGCCGCCTCGAGGGCGATCCGCGAGCATGGCGATGTGCCCCTCCTGACCCTCGCCGACCTCGCCGACGACGCGCTCGTGGTCCCCCTCTCGGGCATCGGAGCGCCCACCGTCAGCCACGAGATGATCCACGCGGAGGCCGAGCCTGACCGCATCCGCGACGAGATCGAGCGGATCTTCGGACGCCCGCCCTCGGCCGTGATGTCCTCAGAGATCGGAGGAGGCAACGGGGTCGCCCCGGTCGCCTGGGCCGCGCGTCTCGGGGTGCCGCTGCTCGACGCCGACGGCATGGGGCGGGCCTTTCCGGAGGTCCAGATGGTCTCGATGTACGTCGCCGGGCTGCCCGCCGGCCTGGTGATCATGACGGACGTCATCGGGAACGTCGTCACGATCCGCCCCGTGGACGGGCTGTGGGCCGAGCAGATCGCCCGCGCCGTCTGCGTCGCCGCCGGGTCCAGCGCGCTGATGGCCGACTACGTGCTCACGGCCAGGGAGGCCCGGGGGGCGGTCATCGAGAACACCGTGACCCGCGCCATCGAGGTGGGACGGGCCACCGAGAACGCCGCCGACCCGCTCACCGCCCTGCGCGAGGCCCTGGACGCCAAGCGGCTGATCGGCGGCAAGGTCACCGACGTCGCCCGGCACACCGCAGGGGGGTTCGTGCGCGGCACGGTGACCGTGGAGGGCGTCGGCGACGACCGGGGCCGCACGCTGACCCTGCAGATCCAGAACGAGAACCTCGTCGCCCTCCAGGACGGCAGGGTGCTCGCCATGGTCCCGGACCTGATCAGCGTCGTCGACAGCCAGACCGCCACCGCCGTGCAGACCGAGGCGCTGCGGTACGGCCAGCGCGTCAGCGTCCTCGCGTGGCCCTGCGACCCGCTGTGGCGAACCCCCATGGGGCTGCGCACCGCCGGTCCACGCGCGTTCGGTTACGACCTCGAGTACGTTCCCGTCGAGGAGATCGGCGTATGAGCCTCCGCATCGGAATCGACGTCGGCGGCACCAACACCGACGCCGTGGTCCTCGACGAGGCCGACCGGATCATCGCGAGGGCCAAGAGGCCCACCAGCCCGGACGTCACAGGCGGGCTGCGCGCGGCGCTCGCGGCCGTGCTCGATGAGCTCGGTGACCGCTCGGGCCAGGTGTCGCGGGTCATGCTCGGCACCACCCACGCCACCAACGCCATCCTGGAGCGGCGCTCGCTCGGCCGGGTCGCGGTCATCCGCCTCGGCGCCCCCGCCACCACCTCCATCCCCCCGCTTTACGCGTGGCCCGCCGACCTCCGCAAGGCCGTCGCCGCCGGCGCCGTCATCGTGCGGGGCGGCTACTTCGTGGACGGCCGCCCCATCGCCCCGCTGGATACCGACGCGGTCAGGCGCTTTCTGAACGAGACCGGCGACGGCGTCCCCGTCGAGGCGGTGGCGATCACCGGCGTCTTCAGCCCGGCGAGCGGCGACCAGGAGAAGCAGGTCGCCGAGATCGCCCGCGCCGAGCTGGGCGAGCGGATCGCGGTCAGCCTCAGCCACGAGATCGGCTCCCTCGGCCTGCTGGAACGCGAGAACGCCACCGTGCTGAACGCCGCCCTGTACGGCGTCGCCCGCGACGTCACCGGCGGCCTGCGGCAGGCGCTCGACGAGCGCGGCCTCACCGTGGAGACGTTCTTCGCCCAGAACGACGGCACGCTCATGGCCGTGGAGTACGCCGCCCGCTACCCGGTGCTGACGATCGGGTCCGGGCCGGCCAACTCGCTGCGCGGCGCCGCGTTCCTGTCGGGCGTGAGCGACGCGATCGTCGCCGACGTCGGGGGCACCTCCACCGACCTCGGCGTGCTCACCGGCGGGTTCCCGCGCGAGTCGGCGGCGGCCGTGGAGATCGGCGGGGTCACCACCAACTTCCGGATGCCCGACATCCTGTCCGTCGCCCTGGGCGGCGGCACGGTGATCGGCGAGGGCCTCGGCCCACGGTCGGTGGGCTACCGCATCACCAAGGAGGCGCTCGCCTTCGGCGGCCCGACCCCGACCATGACCGACGCCGCCGTGGCCGCCGGGCGCGGCGCGGTGGGCACGCACCCGGTGGCGGCCGGCGAGCGGCTGAGCCGGGCCGTACGGCTCGCCGACGAGATGGTGATCGACGCGGTGGACCGTGTCGCCCTCGGCAGGGCCGACCGGCCGCTCATCGCCGTGGGCGGCGGCGCGTTCATCCTCCCCAGAAAGGTCCCCGGCGTGAGCGAGGTCATCCGCCCCGCCGACGCCGCGGTCGCCAACGCCGTCGGCGCGGCCATCGCCCTGGCCAGCGGCCGTTTCGAGACGATCGCCCCGGCCGGCGCGGGACGGGCGGCGGTCATCGAGCGGGCGAAGGAGGAGGCCGCCGCGCGAGCGGTGGCGGCCGGAGCCGACTCGCGCCGGGTCCAGATCGTCGAGCTCACCGAGGTCCCGCTCAGCTATCTGTCCGAGCCGGCCGTACGCGTCCACGTCAAGGCCGCCGGACCCCTGATCTGACAGAAAGGACCTCATGATGCGCTGGCACAAGCGCCTGGCCGCCGTGGCCGCCACGGGCTCGGTGGCCCTCACCGCCGCCTGCGGAGGCGGCCAGGTACGGGGCACGCAGGGCACCCCTGCGGCGGGCTCGGCGAGCGGCGCGGCGAACGCGACGTTCGTCTACGTCCCCAACCTGGACGTCGTCACCGACTGGGACCCGTCGACCTCGTACTCCAACGAGATCATCGCCATGGAGAACATCTACGAGTCGCTGACCAAGTACGACCCGCGGACGAAGAAGACCGAGCCCCGGCTCGCCACGGCGTGGACCTCCTCCGGCGACGGCAGGACCTGGACCTTCACGCTGCGGTCCGGCGTGAAGTTCCACACCGGCAAGCCGGTGGACGCCGCCGCCGTCAAGGCGTCGATCGAGCGCACCACGAAGGAGGCCGGCGGCGCCGCCTACATCTGGGACTCCGTCCAGTCCATCAAGGCCGTCGACGCCACCACGGTGCAGTTCAAGCTCAAGTACGCGACCCCGCTCGACCTGGTCGCCTCCTCCGACTACGGCGCCTATGTCTACGACACCGCCGCCGCCGGCGACCTCAAGAAGTGGTTCGGCGAGGGGCACGACGCCGGGTCCGGGCCCTACACCGTCGACACCTGGCAGAAGGGCAGGGAGACCGAGCTGACCCTCAAGGCCTTCGACGGCTACTGGGGCGGCTGGTCCGGCTCCCGCTACAAGCGCGTCGAGTTCCGCGTCACTCCCGAGCTGACCACCGCCTCGCAGCTCCTGCAGCGCGGCGAGGTCGGCTTCGTCCAGCGGCTGAACCCGCAGCTCTTCGCGCAGGCCGGTGGTCAGGGCGCGCAGACCTCCGAGACGCCGTCCTTCCAGAACCTGCTGGCCCTGTTCAACACCACGAGCGGCCCGCTGAAGGACGTGCGGCTGCGCAAGGCGGTCCAGAAGGCCATCGACTACGACGGTCTGGTGGCGGCGCTCAAGGGTTCGGGCGTCAAGGCCGGCGGCCTGGTCCCCGAGGGGCTCCTCGGCCACACCGCCGGGCGCGAGCCCGTACAGGACCTCGCGGGAGCCGAGTCGCTGCTGAAGGAGGCGGGGTACGGGCGGGGCGGCAAGGAGCTGACGCTGACCATGACCTACGCCCAGGGCGACGGCGACCAGCAACTGCTCGCCACGCTGCTCGGCTCGGCTCTGGACAAGCTGAACGTCAGGCTCGAGGCCAAGCCCCTGCAGTGGAACACCCAGTGGGACCAGGGCAAGTCGCCCGACCCGGCCAAGCGCCAGGACATCTTCGTCATGTACTGGTACCCGGACTACGCCGACGCCTACTCGTGGTTCGTCAACGTCTTCCGCAGCTCCGACAAGCCCTCGTTCAACCTGTCGTACCTCAAGGACGCCCAGGTCGACAGCGAGATCGACAAGCTTCCTTCGCTGACCGCCACCGACAAGGGCGCCGCCGAGAAGGCCTACGCCGACCTGCAGACCAGGCTCATCGACGACCAGGCCGCCGTCGCCGTGCTTTTCACCCAGAACTACCAGCGTGCGTACGCCAAGGGGATCCAGGGGTACACCGACAACCCGGCCTACCCGAACGTCGTGTTCGTCCGCGATCTGACGGCCGGCGCGTAACGGGTGGTCCGCTATCTCGCGCATCGCCTCGGCCAGGCCGCGCTGGTCGTGGCCGGGGTGATCGCGCTCACCTTCGTCGTCACCCGCCTGGTGCCGGGCGACCCGGCGGTGGCGTACGCCGGGCCCAAGGCCGGCCCGGCCGAGCTGGCCGCCGCCCGCGCGCGCTTCGGCCTGGACGATCCGGCCCCGGTCCAGCTGCTGCACTACGTCCGCGACCTTTTCTCCGGAGACTGGGGCACCAGCCTGCACACCCGCCAGCCGGTCGCCCACGACCTGGCCACGGCGTTCCCGGCTTCGCTGGAGCTCGTGGGCACCGCGCTGCTCGTCGCGGTCGTGGTGGGCGTCCCGGTCGGCGGGCTGGCCGCCCGGTACCGGGGCAGAGGGCCCGACCTCACCGTACGGGTGTCGTCGGTGCTGGCCGTGTCGGTGCCGGTGTTCTGGCTGGCGCTCGCCGTGCAGACCGTCTTCGCCAGCAATCTCCGCTGGTTCCCCGTCGCGGGGGAGTACGCGAGCGGGCTCGACACCACGAGCCCGCTCCACGTCTACACCAACATCACCGTCGTCGACGCGGCCCTGACCGGCAACTGGCCGATCCTGACCAGCACGCTCGGCCACCTGGTGCTGCCCGCGCTCGTGGTGGCCGCCTACCCCGCGGGGCTGATCGCCCAGATGACCAGGGCCGCGCTCATCGAGGAGGCCGGGCAGGACCACACCCGCATGGCGCGCGCCCTGGGGTTCGGCGAGACGGCCGTGCTGACCCGCTTCGCCCTGCGGCCCGCGCTCAACCCGGTGCTCTCGCTCATCGCCCTGGTGTTCGCCTACGCCGTCGTCAACGGGTTCCTGGTGGAGGCGGTCTTCAACTGGCCGGGCCTCGGACGCTACGCCGCCGACTCGATCAGATCACTGGACACCCCCGCCATCGCCGGCGTCACCCTGCTCGTGGCCCTGCTGTACGTGGTGGCCAACCTCGTGGTCGACCTCCTCCAAGGCGTCGTCGACCCAAGAGCGAGAACCCGATGACCGCGCTCGCGCTCCGCCGTACCCCGTTGCGCAGGCTCGGTGACCTCGCACGGGCCGACGTGCTGGCGGCCGTGGGGCTGGCGATCCTGCTGCTCGTCGTGCTCGCCGCGCTGCTGGCGCCGTGGATCGCCCCCTATCCCGACGATGGAGGCGCGGCGACGCATCCTGCCGAGGCGCTGCTCGCGCCGGGCACCGCCCACTGGTTCGGCACCGACCAGGTCGGGCGCGACGTGCTGAGCCGGGTGCTGTACGGCGCCCGCACCTCGCTGTTCATCGCGGCAGCCGTGCTCGCCGTCTCGGCCTTCGCCGGGGTGGCCCTCGGCGTGGTCGCCGGGTACGCGGGCGGCTGGGCGCGTGATGTGATCATGCGGATCACCGACGTGTTCCTGGCCTTCCCGGCGCTGCTGCTGTCCCTGGCCCTGGCCGTGGTCCTGCAACCCTCGGTGACCACCGTGATCGTGGCCATCGCGGTCACCTGGTGGCCGTGGTACGCCCGTCTCACCGCCTCCGTCGCCGCCTCGGTGGCCAATCGCGGCTTCGTTGACTCCGCGCGCTGCCTCGGGGTCCCCGCGCCGGTGATCGTGTTCCGCCACGTGCTGCCGAACTCTCTCACGCCCGTGCTGGTGCAGCTCTCCCTGGACGGCGGCGGGGTGATCCTCACCGCGGCGGCCCTGTCCTACCTCGGGCTCGGCGCCCACGAGCCCACCGCCGAGTGGGGACTCATGGTCGAGCAGGGGCAGACCCTGTTCACCACAGACTGGTGGGTGGTCACCTTCCCCGGCCTCGCCATCCTCGTGACCGCGTTCGCCTTCAACGTGCTGGGCGAGGGCCTGCGCGCGGCACTCGACCCCCACAGGCGGCCGAGATGAGTTCCCATGCCCCGCGGACGTTCGGGGACGACCTCCAACCCCCACAGGCGGCCGCGATGACGCTCATCAAGGTGCGCGACCTCGTCGTGCGCATCGGGGACAGGGTCATCTCCAGCATTCCGGTCCTGGACGTGGACCCCGGGCAGTGCGTGGCCATCGTCGGCGAGAGCGGTTCGGGCAAGACCACCGCCCTGATGGCCACTCTCGGGCTGCTCGACGGGGCCGAGGTAACCGGCGAGGTCGAGGTCTGCGGCACCGACGTGATCAACGCCTCCGAGAGCCGGCTGCGGGAGATCCGCGGCGCGCGGGCGGCCCTGGTCATGCAGTCGCCGAGGGCATCGCTCACCCCGACGATGCGCCTCGGCACCCTCATGCGCCGCGCGCTCGCCCGCCATGGGGTCAAGGGAGACCAGGCGGCACGTCGGGCCGAGGAAGCGGTCGCCGCCGTGCTGCTGGACCGGAAGATCCTTCGCCGCTACCCGCACGAGGTCTCCGGCGGCCAGGCCCAGCGGTTCGCCGTCGCGCTCGCCATCGCCCTCGGAGCGGACGTCATCGTGGCCGACGAGCCGACCAGCGCGCTCGACGTCACCGTCCAGGCCGAGGTCGTCGGCGTGCTGCGCCGCCTGCGCGACGAGCGCGGCCTCGCCTTGCTCCTCGTCTCGCACGACCTGGCGCTGGTGTCGACCATCGCCGACCACGTCCTGGTCATGCGCGACGGCACGGTGGTGGAGACCGGGCCCGCCGCCGAGGTCTTCGCCCGCCCGCGAGCCCCGTACACCCGCGAGCTGATCGCCGCGGTCCCCGAGTTGCCGGAGGTGGGGCGATGAGCCTCCTGAGCGCCGAAGAGGTGTCGCTGGCCTACGGGCGCACACCCGTCGTGCACGAGGTGAGCCTGGCCGTCGAGGAGGGCGGCGTCGGGCTGGTCGGCGAGAGCGGCTCGGGCAAGACCACGCTCGCCCGCGCCCTGCTCGGCCTGCTGCCGCCCCGTTCGGGCAGGATCCTGTACGGCTCGCGCGACCTTTCCGCGATGAGGCGAGGCGAGCTGGCGGAGTTCCGCGGCGCAGTCCAGCCGGTGTTCCAGGACGGCAGCGAGGCGCTCAACCCCCGGATGCGCGTCGGTTCCTCGATCGCCGAGGCGCTCACCACCCACCACCGGCTTGACCGGGCCGCCCGCCGGGCCAGGGTCGCCGAGCTTCTGGAGGACGTCGGCCTGCACCCCGAGCTGGCGGCGCGCAGGCCTCACGAGATCTCCGGAGGCCAGAGGCAGCGGGCCGCCATCGCCCGCGCCCTCGCGGTGGAGCCACGCCTGCTCGTGCTCGACGAGCCCACCAGCGCCCTGGACGTGACCGTGCAGGCCCGCGTCCTCGACCTGCTGAAGACCCTGCGCACCGGCCACGGCCTCACCTATCTGCTGATCACCCACAACCTCGCGGTCGTTCACAGGCTCTGCCGCACCTCCCACGTGCTGTTCGCCGGCCGAGTGGTCGAGTCGGGGCCGACCCGGGAGCTGCTCATTCGCCCAGCGCACCCGTACACGCTCGCGCTGCGCGACGCCGTCCCACGTATCGGCGGCCCGCCGCCTAGGTCCACCGGGCGCACCGAGGCCGCCCCCGCGGAGGACGGCTGCGCCTTCCGGCTGCGCTGCCCCCTGGCCGTGGACAGGTGCCGTAAGGAGGCCCCGTCGCCGCGGCTCCTGGACGGGCGCCGCGTGGCCTGCCATCGGGGCGAGGAGGTCCTGGCGGGTGCTGGACGTCAGTGATCCGCTGCCAGGGCGAGGACGAGGTCAAATGTCCACAGTCATAGGGATCGACGTCGGCGGCACCTTCACCGACCTGGTCTCGTACGACGCCGAGACCGGCGACATCACGGTGGCCAAGCAGCCGACGACGCCGGAGGCCCCGGAGCTCGGAGTGCTCGCCGCCGTCGACGCCGCGCCCGGCGCCGGGCTGCTCGCCCGCTGCTCTTACTTCGTGCACGGCACCACCGTCGGGCTCAACGCGCTGCTGGAGCGGCGCGGCGCGACGGTCGGGCTGATCACCACCGCGGGGTTCAGGGACGTCCTCGAGATCCGGCGCGGCGACCGCGACGACCCCTACGACCTGTTCTGGACCCCGCCGCCGCCCCTCGTGCCGCGCAGGTTCCGAAGGGAGGCGCGGGAGCGGATCGCCCACGACGGGACGACCGTGAGTGAGCTGGAGCCCGCCGACGTCCGGGACGCCGCCGAGGTCTTCCGCGCCGGGGGAGTGGACGCCGTCGCCGTCGTGCTGATCAACGCCTACGCCAACCCCCGGCACGAGCTGCGGGCACGCGAGCTTCTGCGCGAGGCCGGGTTCGCCGGCGAGGTGTCGCTGTCGCACGAGGTTTCGGGGGAGTACCGGGAGTACGAGCGCACCACCACCACCGTGGTCGACGCGTTCGTCCGGCGCCGGATGGGCCCCTACCTGCACAACCTCGACCGCGAGCTGCGCCGCAGGGGCTTCTCCGGGCGGCTGCTGGTCACCCGCTCGGGCGGCGGGGCGTTCACGCTGGCGGAGGCCGCCGCGCGGCCGTTCGAGACCATCCTGTCCGGGCCGGTCGCCGGGGCCGCCGCCACCGCGCGCGTCGCACGGGTCCTCGGCATCCGTACGGCGATCGTGGCCGACGTCGGCGGCACCAGCTTCGACACCGCCCTGATCGAGGACGCCCGGCTGCCGCTGCTGTTCCAGGGCGAGGTGCAGGGCCTTCCGCTGCAGAGCCCCTGGGCCGACGTGCGGTCGGTCGGCGCGGGCGGCGGGTCGGTGGCCTACGTCGACGCCGGAAGGCTCCTGCGCGTCGGTCCGCGCAGCGCGGGCGCCGTGCCCGGACCCGCCTGCTACCAGCGCGGGGGCACCGAGCCGACCGTCACCGACGCCGCACTCCACCTCGGCATGATCATCCCTGGGCGCATGTCCGGCGGCATCGTCCTGTCGGCTGAGCGTGCGGCCGAGGCCCTCGCCCCGCTCGCGGGACCGGCGGGGCTGGCGGGCACCGACGCGGCGGCCGAGGGCGTCGTCAGGATCGCCGCCGCGCACATGGCGCAGGCGGTGCGCGGGGTGAGCGTCGAGCGGGGCGTCGACCCCCGGGGCTCGGCCATCGTCGCCTTCGGCGGCGCGGGGCCGATGTTCGGCTGCCTGCTCGCCGACGAGCTCGGCGTGGACCGGGTCGTCGTGCCGCCCAACGCGGGGAACTTCTCGGCCGTGGGGCTCATGCAGGCCGACATCGTGCGCAGCGCCGCGAGGACGCTCGTGCGCACCCTTGACGACACCACCCTGGAGGAGATCGCCGCCATGGCGTCCACGCTGTTCGACCGGCTGGCCGAACGCGACGCGGGCGGCGGCGAGGAGGCCGCGGCCGTAGGCGAAGCAGCAGGCGCGGGGCCCGGGCGGGAGGCGGCAGGCGAGGAGGCGGCGGCCCTACAGAAAGCGAAAGACGGGGAGGCGGCGGCCGTGCGTGAACTGGACCTGGACCTGCGCTACCGGGGCCAGGAGCACACGCTGACGGTCCGGGCCGAGCCCGGCGAGGACGCGGCCGCGATCCGGGAGCGGTTCGCCACCGCCTATCACCGCTCCTACGGCCACGAGCTGACCCACCCGCTGGAGGTCGTGACCGTCCGCTCCACCCTGCGCGTCCCGCTCAGGGGCGAGCACGAGCTGGTCCCGGCGCCCCCCTCCCCGGGCGAGCCGGGCCGGAAGATCCGGCTGTGGTCGTTCCGGCGCCGAGCTTTCGTCGCCTCGCGGGCCTTGCCGCGCGCCGCGCTCACCGAGCGGACCCCCGGCCCGCTGGTCGTCGTCGAGCAGACCGCGACGACCTACGTCGACGACGGCTTCACCGTGGAGGCGCACCCGAGCGGATGCCTCCTCATCAGCCGAGCCCGGGACGCCGGGCGTACGGGGACGGCAGGCACCAGCCGAACGGAGACGAGCAGCCGATGACCATCGTCAGGACGACCTTCGCCGAGCCCCGTCCCGGGCTCGGAGACGGTGCGGACCCGATCACCACGGAGATCGTCCGCCAGGGGCTCAACGCCGCGGCCGACCACATGAAGAGGTCGCTGGTCCGCACCGCGTTCTCGCCGATCATCTACGAGGCCCTGGACTTCGCCGTGGCCTTCTATGACGCCGACATGTGCATGCTCGCCCAGGCGCCCACGCTGCCCGCGTTCATGGGCACGCTCGGCTTCTGCGTGCGTGAGGCGGTGGAGGGCGTCGGCGGCGCGGTCGCGCTGGCGCCCGGCGACGTGATCCTCTACAACAACCCCTACGGCACCGGCTCCCACCCGCAGGACGCCGCCATGGTCGTCCCGATCTTCGCGGCCGGAGAGCTGGTCGCCTACTCCGCGATCAAGGCCCACTGGCTCGACATCGGCGGCAAGGACCCCTACTGCACCGACACCGTGGACGTGTACCAGGAGGGAACGATCTTTCCCGGCGTCAAGCTCTACGACGCCGGGCGCCTGGTCACCGACATGTACCGGATGATCCTGGCCAACAGCCGGATGGCGGACATGGTGATCGGCGACATCAACGCCATGGTCGCCGGGGCCAGATCCGGGGCGGAGGCGCTGGCCGCCATCGTCGAGCGCCACGGCGTCGAGACGTTCAGGACGTGCGTCGCCCGCATGTACGCCCATGGCGACGCGCTGGTGCGCAGCTGGTTCGAGAAGCTGCCCGACGGCGTCTACACCGCCTCCAGCGTGATCGACTCCGACGGGGTCAGCGGGGTTCCGGTCCCCTTCGGCGTGAAGGTGACCGTCGAGGGATCCGGCATCGCCGTCGACCTCACGGACTGCCCCGACCAGACGCCCGGCCCGATCAACTGCCCGCTGCCCTCCACGGTCGCGGCCTGCCGGCTCGCCATCGCCTTCCTCGCCGGGGCCGGCGAGCAGCCGAACGAGGGACACTTCCTGGCCCTGGAGGTGATCACCCGCGAGGGGTCGCTCTTCCATCCCGTGCGGCCCGCGCCCTGCTTCATGTACGGGATCCCGTCCGACCACGCGATCGAGCTGATCCTCCGCGCGCTGGCCCCAGCGGTGCCCGCGACCGTGCCGGCCGCGAGCGGTGGCGACATCAACGCGCTGGTGTGGTGGGGCGACCGGGAGGCCGGCGGCGCGCCGTGGGCCGACGGCGCGCCGCACCCGGTCGGCCAGGGTGCCTCGCCGTTCGCCGACGGCGCGAGCGCGCTGATGTACATATCGGAGTCCGCCACCCGTTTCACCCCGGCGGAGGTGTGGGAGGCGCGCAACCCCTGGCGGATCGAGCGGCTGGCGCTGGCCGAGGACTCCGGCGGCCCCGGCCGGTACCGGGGCGGGCTCGGGCTGGACCTGTCCTTCCGCTGCCTTGAGGACCAGTTCCTCACCTCGGCCCTCGCCCGCACGGCCCTCGAACCCTGGGGCCTCTCCGGAGGCCTGCCCGGACGGCCCAACCGGCTCACGGTCGAGTATCCCGACGGCACCACCGAGGACTACTCGCTCAAGACCCGCATCCGCCTGCCGAAGGGCGCGGTGGTCCACCTGCGCACCGGCTCGGGAGGCGGTTACGGCGACCCGGCGGAGCGGGATCCCCGCGCGGTGGCCGGGGACCTGCGCGAGGGCTACGTCACCGAGGAGCACGCCCGCCGCCACCACCCCCACGCGTTCGCGGCCGAGGGGGACGAGATCGTCCCGCCGGTCAAGGTTGAGGAGATTCATACGCCCCAGGGGTAGATCCGACGTCGGCGGACGGCGGTGACACGGGGTCCTCGCCCCGAAACCCGGGGAAGATCCCTCCCCTCCGGGCTCCCGGGGACATAGTGTGATGTGATGGATCGTCGCATCTTCGGCTTGGAGAACGAATACGGCGTCACCTGCACGTTCAGGGGTCAGCGCAGGCTGTCCCCCGACGAGGTGGCGCGGTACCTTTTCCGCAGAGTCGTGTCCTGGGGCCGATCGAGCAACGTGTTCCTCCGCAACGGTGCCCGCCTGTATCTCGATGTAGGCAGCCACCCTGAGTACGCCACCCCCGAGTGTGACAACGTCGTGGAGCTCGTCACCCACGACAAGGCGGGCGAGCGCATCCTCGAAGGCCTGCTCGTCGACGCCGAGAAGCGGCTTCGCGAGGAGGGCATCGCTGGAGACATCTACCTTTTCAAGAACAACACCGACTCGGCCGGGAACTCCTACGGCTGCCATGAGAACTACCTTGTCGGCAGGCACGGCGAGTTCGGCCGTCTCGCCGACGTCCTGATCCCGTTCCTCGTGACCCGGCAGATCATCTGCGGGGCGGGCAAGGTGCTCCAGACCCCACGCGGCGCGGTCTACTGCGTCTCCCAGCGTGCCGAGCACATATGGGAGGGCGTTTCGAGCGCCACCACCCGGTCCCGCCCGATCATCAACACCCGCGACGAGCCCCACGCCGACGCCGAGCGCTTCCGCAGGCTCCACGTCATCGTCGGCGACTCCAACATGAGCGAGTCCACCATGCTGCTCAAGGTCGGCGCCACCGACCTCGTGCTGCGGATGGTGGAGGCCGGCACGGTCATGCGTGACCTCAGCCTGGAGAACCCCATAAGGGCGATCCGCGAGGTCTCTCATGACATGACCGGGCGCAGGCGCGTGCGCCTGGCTAATGGGCGCGAGGCGTCCTCGCTCGAGATCCAGCAGGAATACCTCTCCAAGGCCCGCGACTTCGTCGAGAGGCGAGGTGGCGACGCCATCACGCGCAGGGTCCTGGAGCTGTGGGAGCGCACCCTGCGCGCGGTGGATACCGGCGACCTCGACCTGGTCGCGCGCGAGATCGACTGGGTGACCAAATACCAGCTCATCGAGCGCTACCGCAACAAGTACGACCTGCCGCTGTCCTCGCCCAGGGTCGCCCAGCTCGACCTCGCCTACCACGACGTCCACCGCAAGAGGGGTCTGTTCTACCTCCTGCAGAAGCGCGGCGCCGTGGAGCGGGTGGCGTCCGACCTGAAGATCTTCGAGGCCAAGTCCGTGCCGCCGCAGACCACGCGGGCCCGGCTTCGCGGGGAGTTCATCCGCAAGGCGCAGGAGAAGCGGCGCGACTTCACCGTCGACTGGGTGCATCTGAAGCTGAACGACCAGGCCCAGCGCACGGTTCTGTGCAAGGACCCCTTCCGCAGCGTCGACGAGAGGGTCGACAAGCTGATCGCCGGCATGTGACGCCTGGACCCTCCGGTGGGTCGCTCACGAGCGACCCACCGGAGGGTTTTCCACCGTCCGGATCGTGAACGTTCCGGACGGCGCCGGAGGCGCCCGCACGCCCGTCCGGCCCTTGTACGGCGGGTTTCCCGGGTCCTTCGGAGAAAGGGTTCGGAAGGTAAGGTCACACTTCGGCAAGATCGAGTTGTGGTGACTCGTACGGTCATGGGGTTCGGGTAGTGTTACGCGAACGTGACGTCTCTCCGAGGGATACCCATGCGCCGACTGGCCGTTCTCGCCGCCTTGCCGTTGCTGTTCGCCGCCGCCTGCGGTAACAGCGGCAACGTGACCGCCAAGGCCGGGGGCACCCCGGCCGCCGGTGTGAAGGTCGCGGGACAGTTCGGGAAGAAACCCCAGGTCACCTTCCCCGCCGGCAAGCCGCCCGCGACGTCGTCGGCGCAGACGATCTCCGAGGGCCAGGGCTCGCCGGTCAAGGAAGGCGACTCGGTCGTGGCCAACCTCACGGCCTACAGCTGGGACGGCAAGAGCAACGCGGCCTCGGGGTCCACCTACGACGACGGCGCTCCCCAGCTCATCAAGGTCGACGCCAAGCTTCCCTCCGTGGTCCACAAGGCGTTCCAGGACAGCAAGCCAGGCGGCCGGTTCCTCGCCGTCGTCGCGAAGGACAGCCTGACCCCCGACCAGGCGGAGCAGGCCAAGTCACAGGGCGCCGACACCTCGATCGCCAGCGTCTACGTCGTCGACGTGATGGGCGTGCCCACCGTCAAGGCCGCCCAGGGCACCGCGGCCGACCCCGGGGTCAAGGGCGTCAAGCTGGAGAACCCCGGCGGTGAGCAGGCGCCCAAGCTGACCACCAAGACCGACGTGGCGGCGCCGAAGGACCTGGTCTCCAAGACCGTGATCAAGGGCAGCGGCCCGGCGGTCAAGTCCGGGCAGACGATCCTCGTGCACTACACCGGCAAGATCTGGGGCAGTGACACCGAGTTCGACAGCAGCTGGGGCCGAGGCGAGCCGGTGATGTTCCCGATCGGTGTCGGCAAGGTCATCAAGGGCTGGGACCAGAGCCTGGTGGGCGTCCCGGTGGGCAGCCGGGTGCTGGTGACGATCCCGCCGGCCCTCGGGTACGGCAAGGCCGGGTCCGGCGACAAGATCAAGGGCACCGACACCCTGGTGTTCGTGGTCGACATCCTCGGCGTCTACTGACCTCTCCGCGCTTTCCGCTTCGCTCGCCGCGGCCGGCCTCCCGCCCTTCCCGGGCAGGGGGGGTACGGCCGTGCGGCGTTCTAGAGGCGCTGCCGTGGCTCACCGGTGCCGCCTTACACTCGCCATTGTGAGCAGTGACGATCTCCGCCATCCCGATGCTCTCGATGTGCTCGGCGCCCTTCGCGATCCTGTGCGGCGGGCGCTGTACGACTACGTGGCCGGGCAGGGGCATGAGGTCGGCCGGGACGAGGCCGCGCGGGCGGCGGGGGTGGGCCGCACCCTGGCCGCCTTCCACCTGGACAAGCTCGTCGAGGCCGGCCTGCTGGAGTCGGACTACCGCCGGCTGAGCGGGCGTACCGGGCCTGGCAGCGGGCGCCCGGCCAAGGTCTACCGCCGTTCCCCGGTGGAGTATCAGGTCAGCCTGCCCCCGCGCGACTACCGCACCCTGGCGCTCGTGCTTGCCGAGGCCCTGGACGCGCTCGGCGGCGAGGAGGCCGCCGAGGCCGCCGCCCGCCGGGTAGGGGAGCGGGCCAAGGCATCCGAGCTGCGCGAGGCGTTGGAGGAGCGCGGCTACGAGCCCTACGACGAGGGCGAGGTCATCCGCCTGCGCAACTGCCCTTTCCACATGCTCGCCGATGAACGTCCGTTGCTCGTCTGCTCGTTGAACCTGGCCCTGTGCGAGGGCCTGCTGTCCGCTCTCGGGGACGGCCGCGTCACCGCGCGGCTCGACCCCCGGCCGGGGGAGTGCTGTGTCGCTTTCTCTAAAAACAATGATGATTGACATAGAAAGGACCGGCGTGGTGTTCTAGGCGCATGCATCTGGCCCAGCTCAACGTCGCGCACATGCGCGCCCCCAAGGAATCCCCCGAGCTTGCCGAGTTCGTCGCGGCTCTTGAGCCCATCAACGCCATTTCGGACATGGCCCCAGGTTTCGTCTGGCGGCTCAAGGGCGGAGACGACCCCACCGACACCGTGCGGCACGACTACGGCGACCTGCTGTTGATCAACTTCTCGGTATGGGAGTCCCGCGAGACGCTGTGGAACTTCGTCTACCGCACCGCGCACCTGGATTACCTGCGCCGCCGCCGCGAATGGTTCCTCCGCAACGCCGAGCCGTACAGCGTGATGTGGTGGGTCCACGACGGCTACACCCCGAGCCTCGCGGAGGGCATGGAGAGGCTGCGGAGGCTCAGGGAGGAAGGCCCCGGGCCGGAGGCCTTCACCTTCACCGACTTCCACGAGCCGCCGACGGCCGAGGCAGAGAACCTGGCCGACCAGCCGGCCTGAGCCCTCGTCCGTTGAGGCCCGGCAACTCCGAGGACAACCCCGGTGGCCACTCGGACTTCAGGCGGTCAGTCCGGGGCGGTGGCCGTTGAGCAGGGCGGTACCGAGCTCGGTGATGGTGTGGATCACCGCCTGGCCGAACCGGTGGCTCGACACAAGGCCGGCCTCGCGCAGCGTGGTGGCCTGCCGGCTCGCGGTGGACGTGGGAATGTCCAGCTGTCGTCCCAGCTCGCCGGTGGTGCAGTCGCCGTGCCCGATCGTCTCGAGGACCTGGGCCCGGGTGGGGCCGAGCAGGTTCGTCAGCGTCGGATGCCTGTCGGGGCTGTCGCCGTGAGCCCAGATCAGGTCGTGCTCGATCGGATAGACCAGCACCGGGGGCAGGTCGGGGTCGCGCAGGGTGATGGGGGTCTGCCTGCAGAAGAACGAAGGCTGCAGCACCAGGCCCCGGCCGTTCAGATGGATGTCGTGGTCGGCCGGATAGGCCAGCTCCAGAGTTGGGAAACTCCACTGGGCCGACGGGTGCAGAGTCGAGAAGATTACGTGCCAGCCCCCCTCGGAAAGCATCCGGAGGCGGCGTGCCCGTTCCTGCGCGACCTGCGCTCGGATGCGCGGCCAGTACGGGGACAGGCACGCGTCGAAGTACGCCCCGGCCGCGTCGGCGACGGCGCCCAGGGGTTCGGACTCGCCCCTCGCCAGGTCGCCGATCCACCCGGGAAGCCGCCGGTTGGGATGCCGCATGGACAGCTCCGACAGGTCCATGCGCAGCCGCTCGCGCGCGGTGCCGCGCAGGGCTTCGATGCCCGCGGCCACCGAGCCCGGTTCCGCGCGAGGGGTGAGGAAGTCGACGGAGTAGCCCCGCGGCGGCACCAGGGTCGTCAGCACGCCGGTGGCCGCGGGCGCCTTGGCAAGGGCCTCCTTCTTCCACTGGCGGAAGACGACGGCGTGCTCGCGGCGGCACAACCTGTAGAGGCTGAGGGTGACCTCCCACAGGACGTCGCATTCAGGTGCGATGCGCGTGCGTGCCAGGTCTTCCCCGGTGAAATGAATCCGCAGCACCATGGACCCCCGTTCGACCAAAGCTCCCGCAGGACTTACGCGCCCCCCGGGATTGTGCCGACGAAAGGCACCAGCGACAAGTCCGCACTGACCAGAATGTCCTGCATCTGTAAATGGCTGGGTGAAGACCATTTCGCTGTGCCGCTTCCCTCCCTCCTCTTGTCGGCGTGACCAGCGCATTTGCACCCAGATGGAAGGTTCTACGCCCTGACCGGGCGCGCTACCAAGATAGAGCCGTTTCGAACTCACCGGCTCTCTCGGGACCCGCCGGCCGGCGGGCCGTGGCGGCCGAGGTAACGAGGGAGCACAGTGAAGAAGAGGACACGCCGTCATCCCGCCGGCCGCGGCCCCGCGGTCACCGGACTGGCGGCGCTGATGATCGCCGGGTCCTTGACCGGACAGATCGCGGGTTCACCGGCCGCGAGGGCGGACGACACCCCGCCCCCGCCCCACGGGGCCGCCGTCGCCCGGGAGCAGGACCGGGTCGCCGCCGCGCCCGAGCCCGAACGGGCGGTCGCCGCGCGGACGGCGAAGGCGCAGGGTGTGCGGGTGGAGGTGGAAAGCGAGAAGACCGACAGTTCGTCGCTCTGGGTCAACCCCGACGGCACTTTCACGCTGGAGACCTTCCCCGGCCCGGTACGCGTGAAGGACGGCGGCACCTGGCGTCCGATCGACACCTCCTTGGTGCGCGACGATCAGGCGGGCCTGCGCCCGAACCTCACCGCGGCGGATGTACGGCTGTCCAACGGGGGCGGGGAGCCGTTCGGCGAGGTGCGGCGGGGCGATCGCTCGTTCGCCGTCTCTTGGGGCAGGACGCTGCCCGCGCCGCAGGTCAAGGGAGACACGGCCACCTACAAGGACGTCGTGCCCGGCGGCGACCTCACCGTGAAGGCGCTGCCGAACGGGTTCGGCCATTCGATCGTCCTGCGCAGGCGTCCGGCGGAGCCACTGGAGATCACGTTGCCGGTGGACACCAAGGGCCTGCGCCTTTCGGAGGCGGCCGACAACGGGCTGAACCTGCAGGACGCGGCCGGCGGCCTGCTGGCGTCCGCTCCCGCTCCCCGCATGTGGGACTCGACGACCGACCCGCGCTCCGGGGAGCCCGTCCACCAGGCCGCGATCGAGACCACCGTCAGGCGGACCGACCACGGCACCGTCCTGGTGCTCAAGCCCGACGCGAGGTTCCTCGCGGATCCGGCCGTGAAGTACCCCGTCACCGTGGACCCCACCAGCACGCTGACCGTGGAGACCGACACGTGGGTGCAGAGTGACATCCCCGATTCGCAGCGCGGTTCCACCGAGCTGAAGGCCGGAACCTACGACGGCACCCACGTCGCCCGCTCCTACCTGAAGTTCCGTAACGTCGACGACCTGCGCGGCACCCAGATCGTGGCCGCCGACCTCCGGCTGTGGACCTTCTGGTCGTCGGTCTGCGTGGACCCCAGCGCGGGCGTGCAGGCGCGCCGCATCACTGCGGCCTGGGACCCGGACACCATCAGGTACGGCTCTGAGCCGGCCACCACGACCGCGGGCGCCGTCACCACGAAGACCGCCTACGGCGCGGCGAGCTGCCCGCAGGACTTCATGCACTGGAACACCACCGCCATGGTCCAGGCATGGGCCGACGGCCAGCCGCACTACGGCATCCAGCTGCGCGGCGCGGACGAGAAGGACGCCTCGACCTGGCGGCGCTACTACTCCTCCAACTACGTCTCCGGTGCGCAGGGCGAGAAGGAACCCGCGCTCAGCGTCACCTTCAACTACAAGCTCGGCACCCCTTCGGGGCTCGACGTGGCGCCCAGGGCCTCCTCGGACCCGGCGGTCAACACCGTCGCCAGCCTCACGCCCACCCTGTCGGCCAAGGCGACCGACCCGGCCGGGAAGCCGCTGGACTACACCTTCGAGGTGACGAAGGCGAGCGACAGCGACGTGATCGCCACCGGAGGCCCCAAGGCGGTGGCCTCCGGCGCGACGGCGACCTGGAAGATGCCCGCGAACCTCCTGCGGAACCCCGGCGCGTACCGGTTCCGGGTCAAGGTGATGAGCCAGACCGGCGCCAGCGGCTGGTCGCCATGGACGCCCCTCGCGACGGACGTGCCGAAGGTGCCCACCGGCCTCGCAACGGGCACGAGCGACCCGTCCGCCGTGGTGCTGTCGGGCGTGGTCTCGCGGCCCTCGGGCGAGACGCTGACCGCCAGGTTCTACCTGTTCGACGGCGCCGGTGCCGTGGTGGGGCAGAGCCCCGCGGGAACCAGTACCGTGCAGGGCGGGCAGCGCGCCGCCCTGAAGGTCTCCCCTGACCTGCTCACGCCAGGCGCCGTCTACAAATGGCAGATGGAAGCCTGCGCCGGCTCCACCTGCAGCGCCCGGACCGCGCCCCTCACCTTCACCGCCCCGCAACCGGCGGCGGAGAAGCCCGCCCAGACCACGACCCTCGACGCCGGCGTGCTGACCATACGCGCCGCCAGGACCGGGTCCGGTGACTGCGGCGGGAACACCTGCCCGCTGCAGAACGCGGGCGCGTTCCAGCTGGGGGGCGGTCGGATCTCCACGTTCAAGGCCGATCTCGGCGCCATCCCGGCCGGAGCGGAGATCAGCTCGGCGACGCTCGACCTCGGCGCTCCCACCTGCGCAGGCACCTGCCCCACCACGGTGAAGGTTTCGGCGTACGAGCTGAGCGACGACCTCGCCGCCGACGCCTCGGGTGCCGACGCCTCCGCCAAGCTGCTGGAGGAGCCGTTCGCGGAGGCGGTCCTCGCCGACCCGGAGATCGACATCACCGGCTCGGCGCAGGGAGACCGTCAGGACGGCCAGGGCTTCGCGGAGCTCGCCCTGCGAGCCTCCGACCCGTCTGCGCCGGAGGTGACCTTCGGCTCGGCGACCATCACGGTCGCCTATGTCCGGCCCGCCGTGCCGGGAACCGCGCAGAACGTGAGCGTGCGCCCAGGGGACGGCGGTGCGCTGGTCACCTGGGGTCCGCCGTCCGAGTCGACCGGTGACACGCGGGTCACCGGCTTCGACCTCGAAGTCGTCAGCGGCTCGGGGAGTGTCGTCAAGACGCTGACGCCGGCCGAGCCGAGGGCTGTGGTCACCGGGCTGACCAACGGGTCCGCCTACACCTTCCGGGTGCGGGCCAAGAACGACCAGGGCAGCGGCGCCTGGAGCACCACCGCGGCCGTCAAGCCGGAGGCCGTCCCCGACCGTCAGGAGTACATCGACGCGGTCGCCCAGTATCTGGACAGCCGGGAAGGCGTCGTCGAGGGACGCTTCACGAGCGCCTCGGACGCCATCGGCAGGCACACCCAGGGCTACCGGTTCGAGTCGCTCCTCCAGGCGGACGAGCAGGCGCTTCTGGCCGCGACATCCGAGGCCAACGCCGACGGAGGGGCACAGGAAAGCTCCACCACCGCGCTGAGCGACCCGCTGGTCTCCCTGTCCTCCGACGGCGCCACCGTGACCGTCCGCGTCACCGTGCACCAGTCCCGCGTCGTGCGGGACCCGACGGGGGAGAAGACCACCGGAGAGGAGGAGAATCCCGCGGACTACTCCTTCAACGTCGTCATCACAGGTCAGAGCCAGCGCCCGGATGGATCCGCCGACGGCCTGGCGGGCCGGACGGACGGTGACGGGGTCGACTCCCAGGTCTACCCTGAGGGCTCGATCACGGCGGACATGGAGGAAGACCTGACCGTGCCCGAACCCGCCCCGGCCCCCGAGGGCACCGTCTCGGTCAACTCCGTGAGCCCGTCCGGCATCGCCGGCTGGGCGCGGAGGAACTGGAACAGCCACGAGGAGTACGGCCACAACGACTGCACCAATTTCGCTTCCAAGGCGCTTCGATTCGGCGGCGGCGCCAGGGAGATCCGCAACTACGGGAGGACGGCCGCGCAGAAGCGCGCCAACCTGAACAACTGGTTCTGGGCGGCGCCCACCGGGAAGGACTCGCTGACCTTCCGCATCGTCACCAACAGCATGAGTCACATGAGCAACCGCCACCGGATCCAATGGCGCTCCACGTTCTCCGAGGTGCGCGTGGGCGACATCATGTACTGGGACTTCGATCCGTGGCTCCACGACGGGCCCGAGCACATGACCATCGTCACGAAGAAGACGGCCTCCAACGAAAGAGGCATCTTCTACACCGCACACAGCAACAAGAGACTGGACGCGAGGGTCTCCAGCGTGAAGGAGAGCGGCACGCACATCGGCTACGCGAGGCTCGTCCTGTGAGCGGCATCGGAACGGCCACCCCGCGACCTCTCCGCGAAAGCCTCTGATCCCCCCTCCCACCAGGGCACCCGGTCCACCCACCGGGTGCCCTTCCGTGTTCGCCGATACGGCAACCGCTCGTTCGTCGTCTCGGTCGCAGCGGAACGCCCGTCGAGGCGGCGTGACCACCACCGGGGCGCGGGCCCGGCTGTGGCGGCTGATGTCAGCGGCTCGGCTCGGGATCGAGCCAGGCCAGGTGCAGACCGAGCCGGTCCGCCACCCGGTCAGGGCTCGACCAGCACCCATGAGGTCTGCCCTTGGCGGTGATCGTCGCTGCCGTGCCGCCGGGCAGTCGCACCACGTACAGCTCCACGCGGCCCTCGTCTCCGTACTCCTCGTCGGTGTAACGCAGCGTCATGACATGCGTACTCGTGGAGTTCCATGAGAAAAGTCCTTCTCGACGTCCTCGACGCCTTCATCGATCAAAGGATGGTTCCGCGATGCCGAAACCCTCGTCGTCCGAACAGGCCGGCCGCCGCTCACAGAGCCGGTTCCCGCCGTCAACCGAAATATGGTCGTCCCGTGACGCTCAGCGGGTGCGGTAGACGTCGGCGCGATGGTCGATGCGTACGACGTGGACGACCTGCGTGGTCTCGTCGATGCGGTAGACGACCCTGTAGGCGCCGCGTCTGGCGGAGTGGTACTTGCTCAGTTCCCGTGTGAGGGGCTTTCCGACTCGCTGGGGGTTGTCCAGAAGCGGGCCCGTCAGAAATTCTGTCACCGCTGTCGCGACCGCCAGTGGCAGTCCGCGTGGGGGACCTTCGACGAGCGCCCGGCGCGCCGACGGCGCCAGCGACAAAGCGTACGCTTCGTCGCTCACGCGTCGGCCTGCTCGATGCGCGCCCGTTCGGCCATCAGGCGGCGCAACTCATCGGCGCCGATCGCCTCACCACGGGAGATCTCGGTCTCGGCCGCGTGAATCTCCTCGTACGCTCCCGGAGTTGACAGCAGATCCAGGGTCTCTTCCAGTGCCTCCAGATCGGACACCGACATGATGACCGCCTCTGGACGGCCGTTACGCGTGATCACGATACGTTCGTGAGTGTCGCGGACCTCATCCAGCACCGCGGACAGCCGCGCTTTGGCATCAGCCAATGGAATCGTCGTCATGACCTGAATTATAGTCACGCCCGGCCGCCGTGGGCTCTCGGCCGTTCCTCGGGCCTTCAGCCGCTCAGGAGGGCGAAGCCGAGGCCGGGGATGGTCGTCACAGCAGGGAGGCGGCGTGGCGGCCCGCGGCGGCCGAGGCGAGGAAGCCGGCCAGGTCCTCTGACAGGCCCCGGCCCATCGTGGACAGCCTCACCGGGCTGCCCTTCAGCATGTCCTCCAGTCCGTCCACCGGCACGCTGACCAGCTCGTGGCGTTCGCCCAGCGCGGCGGCCTGCGCCGCCACGCGCTCGCCGAACGCGCCGGGCAGCTCGGGGACCACCACCTGGGCGGGCGCGAGCGCCACGCGGCCGTAGGCGGTCAGCGAGTGGTGGGAGACCCCGATGTGGCGCTCGCGGACATCTCCCTCGCTGACCCGCAGCGCGCCGACCGGACGCCCGCCGAGCA
Source organism: Sphaerisporangium sp. (assembly GCA_025964675.1). Classification (GTDB taxonomy): domain Bacteria; phylum Actinomycetota; class Actinomycetes; order Streptosporangiales; family Streptosporangiaceae; genus Sphaerisporangium. Next base: position 26,179 of record JAOPYI010000138.1, read on the forward strand.
CCGCCGCCGCGTTGACGGCCTCGCCCGCCGACACCCCGGAGAAGCCCCAGCGGGTGCCGGTGCCGAGGTTGCCCGGCCCCTGAGTCACGACAGCCACATCGGCGGAGAGCACGTGCCTGGCCGCCAGCAGGCCCGTGTGCACGGTCACCGCCTCGACGTCGCCCCCGAAGGACTGGCCGGTGGTGACCACGCCGCACAGCCAGCCGATCTCCCGCAGCCGCGCGGCGGACATGGAGAACCACCCCGGCAGCGCGCCCCCGTCGAGCATGACGTACGCGACCCTCGGCTCCGCGGAGGGGCACGAACCGTACAGGCCGCAGAGGATCGCCGGCAGCGCCGAGTGCAGGTCGGCGACGATCACCGGCATGCCGCCGACTGAGTCGGCGTCGCGAAGGATCTCGTGGAAGGGGGAGTCCTGCTCGTCCGCGCCGAGCACCGTCGCCTGCAGGGGCGTGTATCGTGCCTTGACCAGGTGGCCCGGTCCTTGCGGATCTTCCGGCAAACGGTCCGGCACGGCCACTACCATGGCGTAACCTCCCGTACCGAGGCCCATGGCGAGCGCGGTCGTGTTCAGCAGCACCATGTCGCCGGGTTCGGGACGGCCCACCAGCCCCGGGTAGGCCAGTGCCCGGCACTCCCCCTCGGGGAGGGTCACGTCCAGCTCCATCGCGCCAGGCCACTCGCGACGGACCGAAAGCACCTCGCCCTTGCGCCATCTGATCACGCGGCAAGGGTAGCGTCACCGAGAAGGGAGGCCCGATGTCTCGGCGTAAGACCGAGCGGCTGCTGAACCTCGTCATCTGCCTGCTCGCCACACGGCGCCCGCTCAGCGCGGAGCAGATCCGCCACGCCGTGCCCGGCTACGACGCCGGCAACGACGAGGCCTTCCAGCGCATGTTCGAGCGCGACAAGACCGAGCTGCGTGAGATCGGCATCCCCGTGGAGGTTCACAAGGACCCCTGGGACGACGAGCCCGGCTACCGCATCATGCGCCAGGCCTACGAGCTGCCCGAGATCACCCTCGAGGCCGACGAGGCCGCGGTGCTCGGCCTGGCCGCCCAGGTGTGGCAGCGGGCCAACCTCGCCGAGGCCGCGAGCGGCGCGCTGCTCAAGCTCAGGGCGGCCGGGGTGCAGACCGACGAGTCCGCCGCCGGGCCGCTGGAGCTGCGGGTGGACACCCGCGACCCCGCCTTCCCCGGGCTGTGGGAGGCGGTGCGCGACCGCAGGGTCGTCCGGTTCGACTACCGCGCCGCCGGCAGCGAGGTCCTGCTGACCCGCACGGTCGAGCCCTGGGGTGTGGTCAGCCGCCGGGGCCGCTGGTACGTCGTCGGCCACGACCGCGAGCGTGACGCGCCCCGCGTCTTCCGCCTCAGCCGGATAAACGGGCCCGTCGTTCCCGTGGGGCCTCCCGGAGCCGTCACCGTGCCGCCCGGGGTGGACATCCGCTCGATGGTCGGCTACCGCGACAGCCTCCTGCCGGAGCGGGCCGCGACCGTCCGCGTCCGCCAGGGCACCTGCCAGTGGCTCCGCCAGGTCGGCGCCGTCCGGCCCGGCGACGACGGCTGGGATGTCGTCACGCTCGACTTCGCCGACGCCGAGTGGCTCGCCGGATCCGTCGTCGGCTTCGCGGCCGACGCCGAGGTCCTCGACCCGCCGGACGTCCGCGACGCGGTGATCCGCCGACTGAAGGGAGCGCTGGCGTGAGCACAGCCGACCGTTTGCCCAGGCTGCTCGCGCTGGTTCCCTATCTCATGTCCCACCCCGGCGCACAGGTGCCCGAGGTCGCCAGGTTGTTCGGGCTCACCGAGAAGCAGCTCGTCGACGACCTGCAGCTGGTGTGGATGTGCGGGCTGCCCGGTCACACCCCCGGCGACCTCATCGACGTCTCATGGGACGGCGGCGAGATCCTCATCGACAACGCCGAGACCATCGCGCGCCCGCTGCGCCTCGGGATCGACGAGGCGAGCGCGCTGCTGGTCGCGCTGCGCATGCTCGCCGAGCTTCCCGAGTTCGAGGAGGGCGACGCGCTGGCCCGCGTGATCGCCAAGCTGGAGCGCGCCGCCGGCGAGGGCGCGGCGGCGGTCAGCAACCAGGTCGCCTTCGAGGTGGACGCCGCCCCCGACGCCATGGTCACGGTCAGGGACGCACTGCGCAGGGGACGCCGCCTGTCCCTGCGCTACTACGTGCCGGGCCGCGACGAGATCACTCCGCGTGAGGTCGACCCGACGCGACTGGTCATGGTCGACGGCCGCTCCTACCTTGAGGGCTGGTGCTACCGCGCCGACGGCATGCGGCTGTTCCGGCTCGACCGCATGATCGGCGCGGAGGTGCTCGACGTGGCCGCCGACCCGCCCGCCGAGGCCGAGCCCATCGACGTCGCCGACGGGGTGTTCCGGCCTTCGCCCACCGATGAGCTGGTGGAGGTGGAGCTCACTCCGGCCGGCCGCTGGGTCGCGGAGTACTACCCGTGTGAGGAGGTCACCGAGCTCGGCGAGGGACGCCTGCGCGTGACGCTGCGTGCCCGCGACCAGGGCTGGCTGGTGCGTCTCGCGCTCCGCCTGGGCGACAGCGGGCGGGTGGTGTCCCCGGAGTCCCTGGCCGGCCGGGTGCGCGAGGAGGCGTGCGCGGCGTTGTCCCGTTACGAGTCGGTCGCCTGACACCGGGTGGCTTCGGTAGGGTTCCAGGTCATGATCTGGATCTACGTCGCCGTGGGCCTGGGCGTGGCGGGGCTGGTCCCGCTGGTGGTGCTGACGGCCCGTGTTCTGGTGGCCGTCCGGAGGCTGGCACGTGAATTGGAGAGGGCCGCCACCCGTCTTGAGCCTGTTCAGGAACGGCTCAACGCCGCGATCGGCGCATTTGGTGGGCGGGAGGGGTGAATGAAGTGGCGGGGGCAGCGTACGATCGGGTTTGAGATTGCACGTCGCTCAGCTTAAGGGTGTGACATGTCCAACTTCGGTGTTCCCGAATTGCTCATCATCGGGGTGGTCCTTGTGCTGCTCTTCGGCGCCAAGAAGCTTCCCGACACCGCGAAGGCACTGGGACAGTCGCTGCGCTTGTTCAAGAAGGAGACCACCAAGCTCAACGAGGAGGACGACGCCAGAGCCGCTCAGACCGCGGCCGCGACGGCGACCCCTCAGCCGGTGGCCGCGCCGCAGCAGTCCCTCCCGCCCCTGACGCCCTCGGTCGAAGACCGGTTGCGCCTCCTGGAGGAGGAGAACGCCAAGCTCCGCACCACCCAGGCCCGCGCCGCCGAGGCCACCGTCAACGGAGCCCCGATGTCACAGGTCCACAAGGACCAGGGTTCCGCCTGACCCCTGGCCCGCTGACCTGACCGCCCGCTTAGACCAGGACGCCCGATGGCATTGCTGAAACGGTCAAGCCCGTCCGACGAGGGCCAGGTCGCCCCCGACGTCGAGGGGCGCATGTCACTCATGGATCACCTCCGTGAGCTGCGCAACCGCCTGGTGAAGGCGATCCTCGGCCTGACCGTGGGCACCGTGGTCGGGTTCGTCTTCTTCGAGCGCCTCTGGAACTTCATGGTGGGGCCCTACTGCCGGCTGCCCGCCGCCCACAAGCTCAACGGCTCCTGCGCGCTGGTCGTGCAGGGAGTGTTCGAGGGCTTCATGGTGAACCTCCAGGTCGCCCTGATGTTCGGCGCGGTGGTCTCCGCACCGATCTGGCTCTACCAGATCTGGGCGTTCGTCACCCCGGGCCTCTATCGCAACGAGCGCCGCTACTCCATGGCCTTCCTCGCGGTCTCCGTCCCGCTCTTCGCCGCCGGTGCCGCTCTGGCCTATTTCACGATGGACAAGGGCCTGGCGCTGCTGCTCGGGTTCGCTCCCGGAAACGTCATCCCGCTGATCAGCATGGACCAGTACGTCGGGTTCATGATGGCCATGCTCGTGATCTTCGGGCTGTCGTTCGAGGTGCCGCTGCTGCTGGTGTTCCTGAACATGATCGGCGTGCTGCCGTTCCGCCTGGTGAGCAAGCACCAGCGCATGGCGATCTTCCTGATGTTCGTGTTCGCGGCCGTCGCCACGCCGAGCCAGGACCCGATCACCATGCTCGCGCTGGCACTCCCGATGGTCGGCATGTTCCTGATCGCCGAGGTCATCATGTACTTCCACGACCGCAAGAAGGACGAGCTCGAGGCGCAGCGCCAGCGTGAGCTGGAAGAGGAGCTCGACGGCTCCGACGCCGCCCCTTCGAACAGCGGCTGAGTCGTCCTCCCGCGGGGGGCGACCGTTCCATGGCGGCCACCTCCCGAAAGACGATTGCGGCTCTCCAGCCCCTGGATTAGCCGCGCCGGTCCGTATAGGTTCCGGCTGTGGCTGGTGAGCTGGTAGTCCTCGTGAACCCCGCGGCCCGTGGTGGCCGCACCCTGCGCCTGCTGGACCCCGTCGTTCGCCGCCTTCAGGCCGGTGGACGGCCGGTGTCGGTGATCGTTGGGACCTCCGCCCAGGACGCCCTCGAACGCGCGTGCACGGCAGTCGCCGAGGGCCCCGAGGCCCTGGTCGCCTTCGGCGGCGACGGCCTGGTGCACTTGGCGGTCCAGGCGGTCGCCCGGACCGACGTGCCCCTCGGGATCATCCCGGCCGGCACGGGGAACGACATCGCCGACGCCCTCGGCATCCCGAAGGGGGATCCGCTGGCCGCCGCCGGCATCGTGGCCGCCGGCAAGACCCGGGTGGTGGACGCCGCCAGGATCGGCGAGGACGAGTGGTTCGCGGGAGTGGTGGCCTGCGGTTTCGACTCCAAGGTGAACGAGCGGGCGAACCTCCTGACACGCCCACAGGGGACGGCGAAGTACCTGCTCGCGATGGTCCAGGAGCTGCGCTCCTTCGTCCCCATCCCGTTCACGATCACCGTCGACGACGAGGTGATCGAGCAGGAGGCCATGATGGTGGCCGTCGGCAACACCCGTTCCTACGGCGCCGGCATGCGGGTCTGCCCCGACGCCGTGCCGGACGACGGGCTCCTCGACGTGCTGGTGGTCGGCCCGATGCCCAAGGCCGCCTTCCTGCGGGTCTTTCCTCGCGTCTACCGGGGCACGCACCTCGGCCACCCCGCTGTCATGGTCCGCAGGGCCCGCCGGGTCACGCTGGACGCGCCGGGCATCGTCGCCTACGCCGACGGCGAGCGCGTCGGCCCCCTCCCCCTGACCTGCGCCGTCGAGCCCGGCGCCCTCCGCGTCCTCGCCCCAGCCGCGTCCTGATCGGGACCGTCCACGCGCGCGGCCGGTCCCCGCGCGGAAAGGGCGGTGGAGCCGACAGGACCGGAATTCGGTTATCGGTAGGCTGAAGTGCATGACGACGCCTGCGGAACGCTATGCCGCCTTCCGTGAGAAGCATGCCGACAGCGGGCCGGCGCTCACCTCCTTCCGCGGCCTGTACGACTTCGAGCTCGACGAGTTCCAGCTGGACGCCTGCCGAGCGCTGGAGGCGGGCGACGGCGTGCTGGTGGCGGCCCCCACCGGTTCCGGCAAGACCGTCGTGGGGGAGTTCGCCGTGCACCTCGCCCTCGAGCAGGGCAGCAAGTGCTTCTACACCACGCCGATCAAGGCGCTGTCCAACCAGAAGTACAACGATCTCTCACGCCGCTACGGAGCCAAGAACGTCGGGCTGCTCACCGGCGACAACAGCGTCAACGGTGACGCGCCCATCGTGGTCATGACCACCGAGGTCCTGCGCAACATGCTGTACGCCGGCTCCACGACGCTCGCCGGGCTGAGCCACGTGGTGATGGACGAGGTGCACTACCTCGCCGACCGCTTCCGCGGCGCCGTGTGGGAAGAGGTGATCATCCACCTCCCCGAGTCCGTGCGGGTCGTCGCCCTGTCCGCGACGGTCAGCAACGCCGAGGAGTTCGGTGAGTGGCTCGGCGAGGTGCGCGGCGACACCACGGTGATCGTCGACGAGCACCGGCCCATCCCCCTGTGGCAGCACATGCTGGTCGGCGACAAGCTGTACGACCTGTTCGTCGACGAGGACAACCGGCCCCGCATCAACCCGGGCCTCATGCGGATCTCCCGGGACGAGCAGCGCCTGGCCCAGGCGCGCGGCAGGCGCGGCTACTCGAGGCCGCGACGCTCCGCCAACGCCGTCAGCCGCTCCGACGCCATCGAGAAGCTGGACTCCGAGGGCCTGCTGCCGGCGATCACCTTCATCTTCTCGCGGGCCGGCTGTGACGCGGCCGTCCTGCAGTGCCTGCACGCCGGCATCCGGCTCACCAGCGACAGCGACCGCCACGAGATCCGGCAGATCGTCGACGAGCGCACCGCGCACCTGCCCGACGAGGATCTCTCGGTGCTGGGCTACCTCGAGTGGCGCGACTGCCTGGAGCGGGGCCTGGCCGCCCACCACGCCGGCATGCTCCCGGCCTTCAAGGAGGTCGTCGAGGAGCTGTTCACCCGGGGCCTGGTGAAGGCCGTGTTCGCCACCGAGACGCTCGCGCTCGGCATCAACATGCCCGCGAGGTCCGTCGTCATCGAGAAGCTCGACAAGTGGAACGGCGAGACCCACGCCGACCTCACCCCCGGGGAGTACACCCAGCTCACCGGGCGGGCCGGGCGGCGCGGCATCGACGTCGAGGGGCACGCCGTGGTGGCCTGGCAGCCCGGCATGGACCCGGTCGCGGTCGCCGGCCTGGCGAGCACCCGCACCTACCCACTGCGCTCCAGCTTCCGCCCGTCGTACAACATGGCGGTCAACCTGGTCGGCCAGGTCGGCAGGGAGCGTGCCCGCACCCTGCTCGAAGCCTCGTTCGCCCAGTTCCAGGCCGACCGGGCGGTGGTCGGCATCGCCAAGCAGGTGCGGCGGGCCGAGGAGGCCCTCGACGGCTACTCCGAGGCGATGACCTGCCACCTCGGGGACTTCCAGGAGTACGCCCGGATGCGCAGGGAGCTGTCCGACCGGGAGGCCGACCTGTCGCGCCAGCGCGGTACGGCCCGGCGGGCGCAGGCCGTGCGCTCCCTGGAGGCGCTGAAGCCCGGCGACGTCATCCGTGTGCCCGGCGGCAGGCGAGCGGGCCTCGCGGTCATCATCGATCCCGGCCTGACCATGCGCACCGAGGGTCCGTCGCCGCTGGTGCTCACCATCGGCAAGCAGGTCAAGCGGCTCTCGGCGGCCGACTTCCCCGTGCCGGTGGAGCCGGTGGAGCACCTGCGCATCCCGAAGGGGTTCAACCCCCGGGCACCGAAGGACCGCGCCAACCTCGTCGCCACCCTGCATGCCAAGATCGGCGATCGTGACCTCGGCCGCCCCGTCCGCGTCCGCGACCACGACACCGACAGCATGCTGGCCCGTGACGCCACTCCCGGCACTCCCGAGTGGGAGATCGCCGAGCTGCGCCGGCAGCTGCGCGCTCACCCCTGCCACGGCTGCGACCAGCGAGAGGACCACGCCCGCTGGGCCGAGCGCTACTACAAGCTGCTCCGTGAGACCGAGGGGCTCCGGCGGCGGGTGGAGAGCAGGTCCCACGTGATCGCGCGCACCTTCGACCGGGTCTGCGGGGTCCTCGACCAGCTCGGCTACCTGGAGGGGGAGACCGTCACGCCCCAGGGACGCCGGCTCGCCCAGCTCTACACCGAGCTCGACCTGCTCACCTCCGAGTGCCTGCGCGCCGGCATCTGGGAGGAGCTCGACCCGGCCGAGCTGGCCGCCTGCGTGTCGTCGCTGGTGTTCGAGTCGCGGCAGGCCGACGACGCCAGGCAGCCGAAGATCCCCGCGGGAGGCGCCAAGGAGGCCCTGGCGGCGTCGGTGCGGATCTTCGCCGAGCTGGAGGACACCGAGCGCGACCACGGCCTGTCGTTCATCAGAGAGCCGGACTTCGGGTTCGCCTGGGCGGCCTTCCGCTGGGCCAGGGGGCACAGCCTCGACGCCGTGCTCACCGACGGCGACCTGGCGGCGGGGGACTTCGTGCGGTGGGTCAAGCAACTGCTCGACCTGCTCGACCAGGTGGGCAAGGCGGCGCCACAGGGCAGCAAGGTCAAGCAGAACGCCCCCAAGGCCATCGACGCGCTGCGCCGGGGCGTCGTCGCCTACTCCTCCGTCGCCTGAGCCACCGCCCTCCCGCGCGTCCCCGTGGACGCCCGGGACGGCGCGTACGGGCGCGGGTCAGGCGAGCGTGAAGCGCACCTCTCTGGTGAGAAGGTCGGCGCGGGTCAGCCGCACCTGCACCTTCTCGCCGAGGGGCAGCCCGTCGCCGTCACAGCGGGCGACGACGGCGGGTTCGGCGACCTGCACGAGGCCCCCTGGCTTACCCTCCTCGACGTCCACCACGACGGCGTCGAAGGTCTGCCCGACGCGGTCCCTCAGGACGAACGCCTCGACCAGATCGACGCAGGCCCGCTCGACGGCGGCGGTCCTGCGCCCGGTGCCCGCCATGAGCGCGGGCAGCGCTTCCAGGGCCTCCTGGACCGGCTCCGGCACCGGCACGCCCTCTGCGACCGCCAGGCACACCTCGGTGCCGTAGCGGTCGACCAGGCGGCGCAGGGGAGCGGTCACGTGGGCGTACGGCGCGGCGACGGCGGCGTGGGTGGCGTCCCTCGGCGGCTCGCCGTTGAAAGCGGTGTACCCGGCGCCGCGCAGCAGGACGGTCGACTCCTGGAGGAACGCCGCGTTGCCGGGGATCTTGGGGTCGAGGCTCCCCACGACCTCGCCGAAGGAGGCCCCGTCCGGCCAGGACACGCCGAGCGCCGCGGCCATCCTGCGGACCCGCGCCACCGTCTCCTGCGGCGCGGGCGGCAGCGTCCGCAGGACGCCCATCTCGGCGTCCAGCATCATCGCGGCGGCGGCCATGCCCGTCATCAGGGAGATCTGCGCGTTCCACGCCTCGGCGGGCAGCGGCGTGCGGAACTCCACGCGGTAACCGTCTCCGTGCGGGACGACCTCCTGCTCGGGCGTGGGCAGCGACACCCCGCCGCGCGCCCGCTCCAGATCGAGGCGGAGCCTGCCGAGGACGGGCAGCAGCCGTAGCGTGCCGTCGGCGGTGCCGGTGTCGACGGCCGCCTGCACGTAGTCGTAGTCGAGCCTCTCGCGGCTGCGTACCAGCGCCCTGGTGACGTCGGCTCCTATGGTCTGGCCGTCGGAGTCGAGGTCGAGGCACCACAGCGCCGCGGGCCGGACGACGCCGGGCAGCAGGCTCGCCGCCCCCTCCGACAGCACCGCGGGGTGCAGCGGGACGCGGGCGTCCGGCATGTAGACCGTCTCACCGCGCTTCCTCGCCTCGCCGTCGATGGCGCCCCCCGGCCGTACGAACCAGGCGACGTCGGCGATGGCGTACCACACGCGGTAGCCGCGCGGCCGCTCCTCGATGCACAGCGCCTGGTCGAGGTCCATGGACCCGCGGGGGTCGACGGTCAGCAGCGGCAGGTCGGTGCGGTCGGGCAGGGAGGGCTGGGGAGCCGCGGCCACCCGGCCGGCCTCCTCAAGCGCCGGCCCGGGGAACTCCCCGGGAAGCTCCAGCTCGCCGCGGATACGCTCGAAACCCTCGGCGAGCCGCGGCGCGTCGGACACATGGATCGTTTTGGGGCGCACAACCGACGATCTTAGGGGGCCAGGGCGGCGAGCAGGCGGCTCAAGGGGTTGTCGAGACCGTAGCGGTCGGCCAGGGCGACCAGCGTCTCCGGGTCGCGCGGCTTGGCCGGGCGGGCCAGGCTGACCTCGGGGAGCGGCGCGTCGTGGGCCACCTTCACCACGGCGGGGGCGACCGCGAGGTAGTCGCGGGCCTTGGAGATCTTGAGGCGGCTGCCGGCCGGGAACCCGTCGGTGACGCCGTCGTCGAGCGCCTTCAGCATGGCGTCGAGGGTGCCGAAGCGGGTGATGAGGGCGGCGGCCGTCTTGTCGCCGACCCCGGCAACGCCGGGGAGCCCGTCGCTCGGGTCACCGCGCAGGGTGGCGTAGTCGGCGTAGGCGCGGCCGGGGATGCCGTACTTGGCGGACACCTCCGCCTCGTCGATCACCTGGAGGTTGCGTATTCCCTTTACTGTGTAAAGGACGCGGCACGGTTGATCGTCGTTGACGAGCTGGAAGAGGTCACGATCACCGGTGACGATCTCGACCTCCCCTGGGGAGCGAGCCGTGCAGGTGCCGATCACGTCGTCCGCTTCGTACCCCGGGACGCCGATGCGCGCGATGCCCACGGCGTCGAGCATCCGCTCGATCACCGGCACCTGGGGGGCGAGCGTGTCGGGGACCTCTTCCTGGTGGCCCGTCGCGACCCGGTGCGCCTTGTAGGAGGGGATCGCCGCGACCCTGAAGGCGGGCCGCCAGTCGGCGTCCATGCACGCGACGATCTCGTCGGGGGAGTTGCTGCGGACGAGTGTGGCGATCATGTCGATCAGCCCCCTGACGGCGTTCACCGGCATGCCGTCCGGGGCGGTCATCGACTCGGGGATCCCGTAGAACGCCCGGAAGTACAGCGATGGGGTGTCGAGAAGCATGAGCCCTGGCATGGGCCTATCCTCCCAGCACCGCCACGGCGAGGAGACAGGTGTCGTCCTCGGGGTTCGGGCCGCCCACCGACTCGACCAGCCTGTCGAGCTTCTCCTCCAGGCGCGAGTCGCAGGTCAGAGTCTCGGCGGCGGCGGCCACGGTGAGGGCCAGCCCGACGTCGATGTCGCGCCCGCGCCGCTCCACCAGGCCGTCGGTGAACAGAAGGAGAAGGTCGCCCGGGCGCAGGCTGAGACGGCGCAGCTCGTACGGGAGCTCGAGGCTCGCGCCCAGCAGGACCCCCTCAGGAGGGGTGAGCTGCCGGGCCACGCCGCCCCTGACGAGGATCGGGGGCAGGTGACCGGCCTGTGCCCATGTGAAGAGGCCGGAGACGGGCTCAAGATGGCCGACTACGGCCGTGGCCGTGCTCTCGTCCATGCGGTGGCACACCAGGCCGTTGAGCCAGCCCAGCAGCCGGTCGGCCGGCTCCCCTGTCATGCCGAGCCCAACCAGGGCGTGGCGGAGCTGTGCCATCTGGGCGATGGCCGGCAGGCCGTGGCCGGCGACGTCGCCGATGGCCAGCAGCACCCGGCCGTCGGGCAGCGTGGTCGCCTCGTACCAGTCGCCGCCCAGGCTCGAGGTCTCCGCGGGGACGTAGCGCACGGCGATGTGCACGCTCGGCAGGTGGATGGACCCGCCGGGGTCCGGCAGGATCGCGTCCCGCAGGGCCAGGGAGACGTGCCGTTCCTCCACGGACTTCTGGCGCGCCTCATGGAGCTGCCTCCTCGACTCCGACGTGATCCGCTGTGCCTGGGCGAGCCGCGCGCGCAGCCGCAGGATCGTCTCGGTGGTCGTCAGCGGCGTGGAGCCGTGGGGGAGTGCAGACTCTCGGTCGTCCGGTGGGGGGAGGGGTGGCGGTGAGCCGCCCACTACGCCGACCATGTAGCAGCTCGCTCTCAAAGGGCCATGTAGTTGGATATTAAAGGAGCGGATCGTGACCACTCCTGTGCGAATAGTAGTCAGCTGGAGGGTCCGATGCGGAGCGTTTCCCGAGGTAGGAGGGTAAGTGTGGGCCGAAAGTCGTGGGGCGGGGTGACAGGTAGTGCGGACGGTGGGATAACGGTGGAATACATTGGTCGTTGTGACAACGACGTCCTCTGATCTCTATCCCGTGACCCGGGTGGCGGCCCTGCGTGAGGCCACCGCGGCCGCCGGCATCGACGCCCTGTTGCTGACCCCTGGCCCCGACCTGCGTTACGTCACCGGATACGACGCGCTCCCGCTGGAGCGCCTCACCTGCCTGGTGGTGCCCTCGGCCGGTGAGGCGTTCATGGTGGTGCCCAGGCTGGAGCTCCCCGCCGCCGAGCACTCGCCGGCCGCGCGCCTCGGCGTGGAGTTCCTCCCGTGGAACGAGACCGACGACCCGTACTCGCTGGTCGCGGGCAGGATCGGCCAGGTGGCCACCGTCGGGCTGGCCGACCGCATGTGGGCCATGCAGTCGCTGCGCTTCCGCTCGGTCCTGCCGGGCGCCGAGCAGGTGCTCGCCGGGTCGGTGCTGCGCGAGCTGCGCATGCGCAAGAGCCCCGCCGAGGTCGCCGCCCTTCGCGAGGCCGGCGCGGCGATCGACGCCGTTCACGCTCAGGTGCCCGGGTTTCTCAAGGCGGGCCGCACCGAGCGCGAGGTGGGCAAGGACATCGCCGAGGCGATCATCGCCGCCGGGCACGTCACCGTCGACTTCGTCATCGTGGGCTCCGGCCCCAACGGCGCCAGCCCCCACCATGAGCTGTCCGACCGCGTCATCCAGGCCGGCGACCCGGTCGTCGTCGACATCGGCGGCCAGATGCCGAGCGGATACTGCTCCGACTCCACCCGCGTCTACTCGGTCGGCGAGCCCCCCGCCGACTTCGCGGCCTACTACGAGGTGCTGCGGCGCGCCCAGGACGCCGCCTGTGAGGCCGTGCGGCCCGGCGTGTCGTGCGAGTCGATCGACTCGGCCGCCAGGGAGATGATAGCCGACGCGGGGTACGGCGAGCACTTCATCCACCGCACCGGCCACGGCATCGGGCTGGAGACCCACGAGGAGCCCTACATCGTCTCCGGCAACACCGAGCCGCTCGCCCCCGGCTTCGCGTTCTCCGTCGAGCCGGGCATCTACCTGTCAGGGCGGCACGGCGCCCGCATCGAGGACATCCTGGTCTGCACCGAGACGGGCGGGGAGCGCCTCAACGACCGGCCCCGCGACCTCGTCGTGGTTTGACACCCTGAGACCCGGAGTGCATCGATGACGGTCGACCGCACGCTGCCCACGCCCGACGCCCACGACCTGCTCCACCTGGTCAGGGATCTGGTAGCCAAGGAGGTCGCGCCCCGTGCGGCCGGCGACGAGGCGGGGGGCCGTTTCCCCCGCGAGGTGTTCACCACGCTCGGCCGCGCGGGGCTGCTCGGCCTTCCCTACCCCGAGGAGTACGGCGGCGGCGCGCAGCCGTACGAGGTGTACCTGCAGGTCGTCGAGGAGCTGGCCGGGGCGTTCCTCGCGGTCGGGCTCGGCGTGTCGGTGCACACGCTGTCGTGCTTCCCCGTCGCTACGTACGGCACGCGGGAGCGGCGGGCCGCGCTCCTGCCTGACATGATCGGCGGCGAGCTGCTCGGCGCGTACTGCCTGTCGGAGCCGCAGTCGGGCTCGGACGCCGCCGCGCTCACGACCCAGGCCGTGGCCGCCGACGACGGCGGGTACGTCCTGAACGGCGTCAAGGCCTGGACCACCCACGGTGGGGTGGCCGACTTCTACACAGTGATGGCGCGCACTTCCGGCGACGGGGCTCGCGGCATCTCCTGCTTCCACGTGCCGGCCTCCTCTCCGGGGCTCTCCTTCGGGCGCCCGGAGCGCAAGATGGGCATGAGGTCCTCGCCGACCGCCCAGGTCCTTCTCGACTCGGTACGGCTCGCGCCGGACGCGCTGGTCGCGTCCGAGGGCGAGGGGTTCCGCATCGCCATGGCGGCCCTGGACGGTGGGCGGCTCGGGATCGCGGCGTGCGCGGTCGGCGTCGCTCAGGCGGCCCTCGGCACCGCCACGGCCTACGCCCGGGAGCGGCGCCAGTTCGGCTCGCGCATCGCGGATTTCCAGGGCCTCGGGTTCATGCTCGCCGACATGGCCACCCAGGTCGCCGCCGCGCGTGCGCTGTACCTCGACGCCGCCCGGCTGCGCGACGCCGGGCGGCCGTACGGGACGCGGGCCGCGATGGCCAAGCTGTTCGCCACCGACATGGCCATGAAGGTCACCACCGACGCCGTCCAGGTGCTCGGCGGCGCCGGCTACACCCGCGACTTCCCGGTCGAGCGCTACATGCGCGAGGCCAAGGTCATGCAGATCTTCGAAGGCACCAACCAGATCCAGCGGCTCGTCATCAGCCGCGACCTGGCCCGCTAGACGTTGCGGCGGTACTGCCCGCCGACCTCGAAGAACGCCTCGGTGACCTGCTGCAGCGAGCACACCCGCGCCGCCGCCATGAGCTCGGCGAACACGTTCTCGTGGTTGATCGCGGCGAGCCTGAGCCGGTCCAGCGCCTCGGCCGCCTCCTGCGAGTGCGCGTCGTGGAAGCTGCGCACCCGGCCCAGCTGCGACTCCTTCTCGGACTCCGTGGCCCGCGCGAGCTCGACGGTGTGCTCCTCCTCGCCCTCGCTGGGCGGCCGACGGAACGTGTTGACACCGATGATCGGCAACGAGCCGTCGTGCTTGCGGTGCTCGTAGAGCATCGACTCGTCCTGGATCCGTCCGCGCTGGTAGCCGGTCTCCATCGCGCCGAGCACGCCGCCGCGCTCGTTGATCGCGTCGAACTCGGCCAGCACGGCCTGCTCGACGAGATCCGTCAGCTCGTCGGTGATGAACGCCCCTTGGGTGGGGTTCTCGTTCATCGCCAGGCCCCACTCCCGGTTGATGATCATCTGGATCGCCAAGGCGCGGCGCACCGACTCCTCGGACGGGGTCGTGACGGCCTCGTCGTACGCATTGGTGTGCAGGCTGTTGGCGTTGTCGTAGATCGCGATCAGCGCCTGGAGCGTGGTGCGGATGTCGTTGAAGTCCATCTCCTGCGCGTGCAAGGACCGGCCCGACGTCTGCACGTGGTACTTGAGCTTCTGCGAGCGCTCGTTCGCGCCGTACCTCTCCTTCATCGCGATGGCCCAGATGCGACGCGCGACGCGGCCCAGGACGGAGTAGTCCGGATCCATGCCGTTGGAGAAGAAGAACGACAGGTTGGGGGCGAAGTCGTCGATGTCCATGCCCCGCGCGAGGTACGACTCGACGTACGTGAACCCGTTGGCGAGGGTGAAGGCCAGCTGGCTGATCGGGTTCGCCCCGGCCTCGGCGATGTGGTAGCCGGAGATGGACACGGAGTAGAAGTTGCGCAGCTTCTGCTCGATGAACCACTCCTGGATGTCGGCCATCATCCGCTGGGAGAACTCAGTGGAGAACAGGCAGGTGTTCTGGCCCTGGTCCTCCTTGAGGATGTCGGCCTGCACGGTGCCCCGAACGCTGGACAGCGCGTACGCCGCGAGGTCGGCGCGCTCGTTCTGGTCGGGGTCGCGGCCTTCCATCTCC
>JAOPYI010000144.1 GCA_025964675.1 Sphaerisporangium sp.
AAAAAAGCGGACCCCCAGGTCACTGGGGGTCCGTGGCGAGCCGACGAGGGGAATCGAACCCCTGACCTACGGTTTACAAGTCGGCCGAGGAATGTCTATCGACGTTTCCCGAGGTCCGTAGTACCTGCTCAGAGCGAATTACTTCTTGATCGTCTTCCACGGGTGTCCACGGGCGTCCAGCGACGCTGTTAGCAGATGTGTTAGCAAGAACCTCAGGCCCTGTACACAGACCACACCATCCGAGACGCGGAAGGCCCTCGATCGCCTGAATCCACCTTCGACGCACAGGAACGCGGATGCTACGCAACCTCACCACGCTTACCGACCAAGTAAGGTGCTTCGGGATGCTGCTGAAGGGCCTGAATTCCGTCGGTCGATGATCGTATGATCCACTGCCATGCTCCCCCAGCCACGCAGGCGCCACACACGGTGGACGCACGAGACGGCCTCGGCGGTTATGGATGCAGCGGGGTTCAAGCCCCTTGTTCCTTATCCCGGCGCCAGTAAGCCCTGGCGATGCCAATGCACACGCTGTGGCACAGTAAGAAGCCCAACGCTCAACAGCGTCTACTCCAACAGCACTGGCTGTGGATCCTGTGCGACACGCACCCGGCGTGCAGCGGCATTGGCCGCCGGAGCCCCTGACGCGATCGCGGATCTGGAAGCCGATGGACTCACTCCTTTGGAGGACTATCCCGGCTCGCGAGTGCCTTGGAGGTGTCTGTGCCGGGGGTGTGGGAAAGAGCGAACCCCAATGCTGTGCAATGTACGAGCCGGTCATCATGGATGTCAGCAGTGTTCAGCCCGCACCCGAGGTGCGGCGATGCTCATGGCCGGTGCGGCGCGCGCGATCGCCGACATGCACGCGGTCTGGCTGGAACCGCTCCTTCCCTACCCGGGCACGATCAAGCCATGGAAGTCGCGCTGCCTGGTGTGCGACCAGACGGTGGCGCCGAGACTGGGCAACATCCGCCGTGGCCAGGGACCCTGCGAGCACTGCGCGGGGAATGCTCGCCTCAACCCGGTTGTGGCGGCGGACGTGATGAGAGAAGCCGGGTTCGAGCCTCTTGCGGACTATCCTGGCGTGAGCCAGCCTTGGGAGAGTCGGTGCCTCATGTGCGGCTCGGTCTGGGCACGGAGACTGAGCCTGGATCCACCGCGTAATTTCCGATGACGATTTCGGGTTCCAATTCCTCCTCGATGAGCAGGCCCAGAGTGTCGGTCACGATGAACCGTTTACGCCCGTTGATCTTCTTGCCCGCGTCGTCCGCGTGTGGCCTGGCTGACGGTGTCGGCGCCTTTCACGCTTTGGGAGTCGATGATCCCCGCCGACGGCTCCTCGGCGCGGCCGTGGGCCACCCGCAGCCGGCGGCGCACGGGTAGTGCTCTCGCACTCGGGTGAAGAACTCTTCGCGATGCGGGTAGCTGGCCCGGTCCAGTTCCAGCAGCCAGCCCATCGCCTCGGGGCCTAACTCGTGCTGCTCGGCGAACTCCCCCGCCCAGAGGCCGAACGCCTGGTCCAGGTCGACGAGCGTGTTGTCCAAGTCGAAAAGGGCGAGCCGCTGCACAAGGGTTCATCGTACGTACCCGCGGCTGCCCTCCGCGCGGCTCGTGGACACCGTCCCCCTGCCACTTCTCCACTGATCGCCTCGCACGCCGCCGACTCACAGCGAGCTCCATGAGGACCAGGAAGGACACTTCCGGGCTGCCAGCTGATCGCGCGTCTCATGATGTTTGCTGTTCCATCAGCCAGACTCGGAGTTCTCGAAAGAACTGGCTGCCGAGTCGATCGAACTGGTTCACATCTTCCTCGCTCCACTGCCGGCGGGCAGCCAGCCCTATGCCTTCGTTCTCCTTCACCAAAATATTCTCGATCGCAGCGTGCCGTTGCAGCATCTGATCCGCGAACGCCGGATCCCACGCGTTGATCACCGCCTGGCGAGTGAGGCTGAAGGTGAAGAAGCGCACGATCGCGGTAGCAAGTCGTCTTCGGTCGGCGGAGGAACGGCGACGACGCCACGGCTCGATGGTGAACACGGCCTCGACTAGGGCGTAGAGGTCGGCCGTGAGGGCCTGGGCGGCATGGACAGCATTCTGCTGCGCCGCCTGGCGTCGGGTCTGGCGAGCGGTGATCGTGACCACGGCCCAGGCGGTGAGCGCGGCGACAACGCCTCCGATCATCGCGCTCAGTGCGCCCTGGAGCAGGTTGGCCCACCAATCAGTCTGTGCAGTCATGTCAGTACATCGCGGAGATCTCTTGGTCGTCACAACCTGGCGGCGGCATACCTGCCCAGGGGCCTTCTCAGCTGTACGGCCGGAGGTACTCGAAACCTCAACTTCTGATCCGTAGCCAGGTCAGGAGCGTCCACGTCTGTACACGAGCAGCCGAAGGCCATGCTTACGGCGCGGTCGGGCGAACGGAAAGCCCACAGTCGTCCAGGGCAGTCCAAGGTCGTTGTTAGCAGATGCGTTAGCAAGATCGCGGCATGAGACGGTAGTGCCAGAACGTGATAGCGCACGACGGCGCCACGTGCGCGTGATCCACTAGTCAGATGGGAAGCGTGGTAACGAGTCTCGTAGCAATCCTGGGGACACTCTTGGGAGCCACCGTCACATATGTCTTCCAGATGCGGACCGCCAAGCAGGCACGCCAGTCCGCGCGGGAAGAACGACTGTGGCAGGAACGTCTGGCCGCATACAGCGCCTTCGCAGGCGCGCTTACGGACTTTCGGAAGAGCCAGAACGACCGATGGCACAGGGAACAGGAAGACTCCCAGAGCGCTGCGTACGCTACAGCACGCGATGATTCCTACCGTCAGCGCGCCAACGCGACGGCTGCTCTCTTCAGGCTGCGACTGGTCACCACGAACCAGGAACTCGATGGCTTGGCATCGTTGGCGTTGAGGCTGGCCGAGGAAATTCACGAAGCTACAGATGAACAGGATCGAACCGACCGAGGTCGAAAGGCCCGGCGGGCCCTTCTCGACTTTGCTCAGGCAGCGGCCGCTGATGTCCAGAAGCTCGATGTGTAGCGATCTCGAACTGCCAACGGAACCGTCGCCAACCTTGGCAGTCCGCCTCAACGCGAGCCTTCGCCCTCTCCGCCTCCTTTCGGATGTGTTGCACTGGTGATCAATTCCGTCGCGATCGTCTGTTCCGAGGTGGTGTTCCCGGCGAGGTGACCTCTGCGTATCATAAATTAATCAGAGTGCCGGCCTAGGCAGGAAGCTTGATTGGCGGAAAGCGTGGGATTCGAACCCACGAGGGCCGTCACCGTAGCGGTTTTCAAGAGCACCACCTCAGCAGCGGCTCTGACCTGGCGAAATGCCTAAGGGTAGCCATAAAACGACGAAGCTCATCCCGTGCATATCCCGCGGCCCGGGTGCTTATCCACGCCAAGGGGTTGCTGCGGATGACGCAACTTCCTACGTTGAGGGCATGAAGTCGACCATTGTGGACATTCTCGCCCCCCAGCCTTCCAGCTGGTACAAGAACCAAACCAGTACGGCTGCCAGAGGTGGTTGCAGCCAGCACGGGACTCCGCCTTGTCATGATGCGATCGTCGCCAGCGTGATTCTCGCTAACGCCGGCAGCGAAAACGTTCAGTGGGCTGTCTGCCAGCGAGGTCTTGACGAACTCCAGAGCGGTCAAAACGGAGAGCACATCTGATCCGTAGGGAAGGGCAAACGCCTCATCAACGGCCTCTTGCCCTGCTCAGATGGTAGATGCGAGTCGGTGGAGAGTGATCCTGTAAGGCGGTGTTGCTGTATCGGCTGCTGTACAGCGCTTCCTCCGCGGAAATCAGGTGTCCATCAAAACGGGTCAGCTCCAATGTGGGCCTTCATCGGGGTGGCCGCCGATCTCGACTGATTGTCGGTACGGCCTGCCACCATGTCCCGCATGACGACATCCGACCCCTTAGCCCCGTTCCAGTGGCTCAACGTGTCCGAGAGCTCGGGCGGCGGCACACTGGGTGTGATCTTCAGCGTGGCCTTCTTCCGCGGGCTCGACCCGGCGGAGGTGGTGCGCCGCTTCAGCCGCGGTGAGAGCTCCGGCCAGGAGTCGGACTTCGGCGGACTCGACGACAAGGCCTACGAGTTCGTCAACGAGACGGCCGGCGGGAATGGCGGCGGCTACGTGGGCGTCTTCCAGGCCGGCGAGTGGTGCGTGGCCATCGAGCCCCACGGCTGGATGGTCACGCTCCACGAGGTGGTGACCGAGCTGTCGCGGGGTTGTGAGGTGCTGGCGGTCACCCGGCACGACTACGCCGCCGAGCACAGTTTCGAGTACGCGATCGACGGCACGGTTGTCACCGGTTACCGGCTGCGACACCCGCACGAGCGTTACGGCTCCGACCCTGACCGGCTCAACGGCTTCATGCGGGAGCTGGGCATGGGGCTGGACAAGCCGGAGGACGAGGCCGCGTGGGACGCCGCTTGGGAGGACAACTACGACACCGCCGTGCCAAGGGGCTTCGCCCTGGCGGCGAAGGTCACGGGGGTGCCGTTCAGGCCGGACATGCTCGACCGCCCGATGCTCGTGGGGCCTATTGTGGAAAAATGATCGTTTTGTGCCGTCCAGCAGTACCCGCTGCTTGGCGTGCCACCTGACCGCCCTGGCGGTGCCAGGGGGTTGCGTCCACGGAGGTGTGGTAGGCGGTCAGGGGCGGGGGGCAACCGCCGACCTTCCGCTTTTCAGTCCTTGATGTGGCTGCGCGCACGCCCTGCGGGCGTGAAAATTGGGGGTGGTTGCCCGCCGACGTCGAGTCCGCCTGGTGCCTGGTCGAGGCCGGTTTTCAGTC
>JAOPYI010000197.1 GCA_025964675.1 Sphaerisporangium sp.
GGGTGTTCTGGCAGGTGGTCTTCCCGCTGCTGCGCCCGGCCTCCGCCAGCGTGCTGATCTTCCTCGGGGTGTGGATCTGGAACGACTTCCTGACCCCGCTCGTCATCCTCGGGCCCGACAGCGGCACCACCGTCACGGTGGGCGTCTACCGGGCGATCGGCCAGCACCAGTCGGACTTCGGCGCGGTCTTCGCCTTCATGTTCCTGGCCACGCTGCCGATCCTGCTGTTCTACCTCGTCCTGCAGAAGAACTTCGTGAAAGGCCTGACCGGGGGAGCGGTCAAGGGCTAGCTCTTCCCGAACGGGCGCGCGGTTCCCTTCCCCGATCGACATCGGCCAGATCAGGGGAGCGCCGCGCGCAGGCGATCTCGATGCCCGGCACCCAGGGAGATCCGCCACCTGGAGCACATCCGCCGCCAACGGAAAGGCATCTCATGAGAAGACCGAGAGGAAAGCTCGTGGCCGCCGCGCTCGCCGCCGCCCTCACCACCACGGTGCTGAGCGCGGGAACGGCCGGCGCCGCCACCCCGACACCGGACCAGCAGTGGACCCAGGTGCAGCAGCTCGTCGGCGCGATCAAGGGCCGGTGGACCACCCAGGCCTACACCAACGCGGTCAGCCGCACGATGCCCGACACCGCCCTGCTCGGCAACGGCGACGTCGGCGTCACCTCGGCGGGCGGCGACGGCTACAAGACCTTCTACGTGTCCAAGGGAAACTTCTGGACCGGCAACCCCGGCCCGTCCCTGGTCGGGCTCGGCGCGGTCACCATAACCCCCACGTCCGGCACCGGCACCTCCAACCTGGCGCTCGGCGCGACGGCGACGGCCTCCACTTCCGACGGGCCCTTCCCGCCCGCCAGGGCCGTCAGCGGCCAGTGGGGCCCGGGGTACGAGGGGTGGGTGTCGGCGATCGGCAAGCCGCAGACCCTCACCATCGACCTCGGCACCGCCAAGACCTTCACCCGCTACGTCATCAGGCACGACGCGGCCGCCCGGCCCGCCGAGACCGCCAACAACACCAAGAACTTCACGGTGGCCACCAGCGCCAACGGCTCAACCTGGACCACCGCCGACACCGTCGACAACAACACCGCCAACGTCACCGACAGGACCATCGCGTCCGTCACCGCCAGGTACGTGCGCCTGAACATCAGCGAGCCCACCCAGGGCACGACCGCCGACTCCCTCAACAACCCACGCGCCCGCATCGGCCAGTTCGAGCTGTATGCCGGCACGGGCTCCCCGCCGTCCGGTCCCTTCACCGAGGAGGAGAACATCCTCAAGGGTGACGTCGACACCTCGATGACGATCGGCGGCACCCCGGTGTCGATGAAGACCTGGACCGCCGCCAACGACAACCTCGTGGTGACGCGGATCCAGTCGCTCGGCTCCTCCACCGTGCGGCTGCAGGCGCAGACCTCCACGGGCTCCCCGGACCCGCGCTCTGGCTTCACCAGCACCTCCGGCGTCTCCGGCAACACGGTCTGGGCGACCCGGCAGACGGCGTCCGGCTCGAGATGGGTCTCACGTGCATCCGTGGCCACCCGCGTCATCGGCGGCAGCCTCGTCGGCGCGCCGACCGCGAGCGGAGCCGCGGGGAAGATCGTCTTCGACCTTCCCGCGGGCCATACCGTGAACATCGTCACCGGCGTCGCCGGCGGCGGCCAGAATCCCGCAGACCCCGCCCCCGCGGCGCGGTCCGTGGCCGACGGCCAGAGCGCCGGCTCGCTCGACACTCTCTACAACGGCCATGTCGACTGGTGGAAGCAGTACTGGCTCAAGTCCTACGTCGACCTCGACGACGACGTCCTCGAAAGGTACTACTACGGGTCGCTGTACCTGCTCGGCTCCGCCATCCGCGCGGGCAAGACCGCGCCGGGGCTGTACGGCATCTGGGCCACCTCGGACTTCCCGTCGTTCAACGGGGACATGCACCTCAACTACAACTGGATGGCCAACTTCTACGGCGTCTACTCCAGCAACCGGCCCGAGCTGGCGCTGCCCTACTACGACCTCGTCGCGGCCTACCTGCCCGAGGCCAGGCGGCGCGCCCAGCAGGACCTCAACCGCGTCAAGCCCGACTACATCGGCAGGCGCTTCCCGAGCGGTGGGGTGCCGAGCGGCGTGCTGTTCCCCGTGGGCATCGCGCCGTTCGGCGCGACCGCCGACGACAACTACCACCAGCAGGTGGTCAACTCCCTGTTCACCGTCACGCAGTACATCTCGTACTACGACTACACCCAGGACCGTAACTTCTTGTCGTCCAAGGCCTACCCCTTCATGAAGGAGGTGGCCGCGTTCTTCCAGGCCTACCTCGAGTGGGACGGCCCTTCGCAACGCTACAACCTGTACTCAGGGCCGCACGAGGGCCTGTGGGGGAGGAACTCCAGCCCCGACGTGGGCATGCTCAAGCACCTGCTCGGCTCGCTGATCAACGCGAGCATCGAGCTCAACGTGGACGCCGGGGACCGCTCGACCTGGCAGAACATCCTCCAGCGCCTGGCGCCCACCCCGAAGACCGTCTACAACGGGCAGACGGTGTACGCGCTGGCCGACCCCGGCACCATCACCGGCGGTGACACGCGCGACGTCCACCCGGGGGACAACACCATCAACATGGAGTTCATCCACCCCGGTGAGGTGCTCGGCATCAACGGGAGCGCGGCCGACCGGCAGGTCGCCGTCACCACGCTGGACGTCATGAACTCCTGGGGGCAGGACAACAGCTTCCCGAAGGTGTTCACCCAGGCCGCGCGCGTGGGCTACCCCGCGCAGAGCCTGATCGACAAGCTGAAGGGGCAGATCAGCTCCCGGATGGCCGCCAACCTGCGCATCACCGACCCCTCCCACGGGCTGGAGAAGGCGGGTGCCATCGAGGCGATCGACAACATGCTGCTCCAGAGCGACGGAGGCGTCATGCGGATCTTCCCCGTCTGGCCGGCGGGCAGGAACGGCTCGTTCGTGAAGCTGCGCGAGAAGAACGGCTTCGTCGTCTCCAGCGCGCGCAGCGGCGGGCAGGCCGTTTACGTCGACATCACCAGCGACGCCGGCAGGACCGTACGCCTGCAGAACCCCTGGCCCGGCCGGACGGTCACGGTCACCCGGGCCGGAGGGGGCACGATCGGCTACACCACGAGCAACGACGTGATCAACTTCCCGACGCAGGCGGGAGCGACCTACACCGTCGTCCCCTCCTGACGCCATAGCCGTCGTCCCTGAGGACGGGCGACGACGCCGGGCCCGCCCGGCGTCGTCGCCGCGTTCCCGGCGTCATTCTTTGTGGTCTTTCGCGGTCGAATAGGAATGGGCGCCGGTGCCGGCCAGTTTCCCGTCATGGACGATGAGATATTCGGGCCGTACGGGCGTGCCCGCCAGCCAGGATTCCAGGATCTCCCGGGTGCCTGCCGCGTAACGGGCCTGCGCGGAAAGCGACGAACCCGAAATATGCGGAGTCATTCCGTGATGGGGCATGGTTCGCCAGGGGTGGCCGGGCTCGGCGGGCTGGGGGAACCATACGTCTCCGGCGTACCCCGCGAGCTGCCCGTCGCGCAGAGCCCGGACGATCGCGTCGCGGTCGCAGATCCTGGCGCGAGCGGTGTTGATCAGGTAGGCGCCGCGTTTCATGGTGGCGATCAGCTTGTCGTCGAACAGCCCCTCCGTCTCCGGATGCAGCGGCGCGTTCACGGTGACGACGTCGCAGGCCGGGACCATGTCGGCGGCGCTCGCATGCCAGGTGAGACCGAGCTGTCGCTCGACGGCCTGGGGCAGGCGGTGCCTGTCGGTGTAGTGGAGGCGCACGTCGAACGGCTGGAGCCGGCGCAGCACGGCCAGCCCGATACGTCCAGCGGCGACGGTGCCGACGTGCATGCCCTCCAGGTCGTAGGAACGGGCCACGCAGTCGGCGATGTTCCAGCCTCCGTCCAGCACCGTCTGGTGGGCGGGTAGATAGTCGCGCACCAAGGAAAGGATCATCATGACGACGTGCTCGGCGACGCTGATGCTGTTGCAGTAGGTGACCTCGGCCACGGTGACGTCGTGCTCGATGGCCGCGTCCAGGTCGACGTGGTCGGAGCCGATGCCCGCCGTGATGGCCAGCTTCAGCTTGCCTGCCCTGGCGATGCGCTCGGCGGTGAGGTAGGCGGGCCAGAACGGCTGCGAGATGACCACGTCCGCGTCCGGCAGCTCGCGGTCGAACTCGGAGTTCTCGCCGTCCTTGTCCGAGGTGACGACCAGGGTGTGTCCCCGGCTCTCCAGGAACCGGCGCAGGCCCAGCTCGCCGGACACGCTGCCGAGAAGGTGCCCGGGGGTGAAGTCGACGCCTTGCGGCGTGGGCAGGGATTGTCCGCTGGGGTAGTGCTCGATGCTCGGAAGGTCGTCCCGGGCATAGGAGGTCGGGAACCCGTCCACCGGGTCGTCATACAGAACGCACAGCACCTTCGCCATTTACCTGGCTCCTCATCCGTTATCCGGCAGGTGCTTTTCACCTTCCTCGCTGCCGGGACCGGACGTCAAAACGAAACTTTCTATTAGTACATAGACGGTTTCTATCTGCTTTCAGGATTCTGAAAGATAGCCGCGCAGTAAACGGTCGAGGGTTGCGCGAACATCGATGTCGCGGACGACGTCGAGAAGGGCACGCGCCAGCGCGGGTTCGGGGGTACGGTCGGCGACGACCAGGCCGACACGGGGTGCCTGCGCCGGGTTCTCCAGCCTGACCACCCGCATCCCCTCCGGGACGCCGAACATGTGCAGCCACGCGTGTGCGATCACGCTCGACCACTGGTGGGTGGCGACGTGGGCGTACAGCGCCGAGACGGTGTCGGTCTCGATCACCGGGACCACGACGGTCCCGGCCGAGGCGAAGATCTCGTCGAGGATGCGGCGGTTGCGCATCTGCGGCCCGAGCAGGCAAAGGGGCAGCGCGGCCACCTCGGCCCAGCGTACGACGGCCCGGTCCGCCAGCTCGCCGTCGTCCGGGGTCAGCAGCAGGTACCGCTCCTCGTACAGCGGAGTCATCCGCACGCCTCCCAGGGCTTCGCCGTCCAGATAGGTCATCGCGATGTCGAGCTCGAACTCGGCCAGCCGCCGGGTGATCTCCCGCGACGACAGCGACTCCAGCGAGACCCGGACATGCGGATGCCGCTCGCAGAACGGGGCGGTCAGCAGCGACGTGGCGTTCAGCGCCGTGGGGATGGCTCCGATCCGCAGCGTGCCCGACAGGCTGCCGCGCATCGTCGACAGATCCTGGCGCAGCGCGTCGCGCTGGGCGAGGATCCTGTGGGCCCACAGCAGGACGCGCTCCCCTTCGGGGGTGAGCCCGGCGAAGCGGCGGCCTCTGAGCACGATCGGCACGTCCAGCTCGCGCTCGAGCTTGCGGATCCCGGCGGACAGCGACGGCTGCGACACGTGGCAGGCAGAGGCCGCCCGGGCGAAGTGCCGCTCCCGGGCGAGTGCGACCAGATACTCCAACTGACGCAACAGCACGCCACAGGATGGCCCAGATACGAGCTACCCGTCCACACCGTCCGGGGATGCTAGGCCCGTGTGGCGAGGGCTAGATAGCGGTCATCGGTGTCGTGACAGCTGGTCAGCGTCCAGCCCGCGCCGGCGAGAAGCGGGCGGAGGTTCCTCTCGGCGCGGACATCGCCCGGCGCGAGGCCGCGCCCGCGTCTGGCGGCCAGCGTCGCACGGCCGACCGGGTGGAACAGCGCAAGCCGGCCGCCCGGCGCGGTGACGCGCGCCAGCTCGGTGAGCACCGCCGCCGGGTCGGGAAGGTGCGAGATCAGCCCGGCGGCGAAGACCGCGTCCAGGCCGGCGTCGCGGAGCGGCAGGCGGGCGACGTCGGCGACCAGCAGCCTGCCGTACGCCTCGCGGCCTCGCTCGCGAGCGGACACGATCATCTCGGGCGTGAGGTCGGCGCCGATGACCGTTCCCGTGGTGCCGACCGCCTCCCGCAGCAGGGGAAGCGCCCGCCCCGTACCGCATCCGGCGTCCAGCACCGTGGCGCCCTCGGCCGGCGCCAGCTCGGCGATCGCCGCCGCGAAGGCGGGACCGTCGTCGGGGAACTTCTCCTCCCAGCGGGCGGCGCGGGCGGAGAAGAACGCGCGGGTGCTCTCCGCGGAGGAGGACTGCCAGCCGGCGTCGTTCGGCACGCTCGCGTCGGTCACAGTTCGGCGCCCGTCGTGATGGTGTGCAACGCGTTGGCCAGGTCGCGGCCTGAGGGCGCGCTCCCCGGGTCGATCAGATGCTGGGCTAGCACGCCGATCAGCAGCGCGTAGTAATAGGAGCCGACTTCCATCGCTTTCTGCTCATCGTCGATGGGGTCGAGGCCTTGGAACAGTGCGGCCAGTCCCAGGCGTGCTTCCTGGGTCGACTCGGCGATGAGCTGGCGCAGCCGCGGCTCATGTTCGATCTGTGCCAGGATCCCGAACTGGGCCGCCCACAGCTGCCGGTGCGCGCCGAACAGCTCGACCACTCGGGTCCAGGTGGTCTCGAACCGTTGCATCGGTGCGGCGTCGGGGTCATGTTCGGAGGCCAGGACCCGTTCGAGCTCGTCCCCCCATTCGCGAGTCGCCTGGATGACCGCGGCGATCAGCAGGGCCTCCTTGGACCCGTAGTGATAGCCGATGGAGGCGAGGTTGGCGCCGGAGGCGGCCACGATGTCGCGCGTGGTGGTGCGGGCGTACCCCTTTTCGTACAGGCAGCGCTTGGCGCCTGCGAGCAAGTCTTCGCGATGTCCCATAAGCCCAGCCTATCCGTACTATCAAACGCTGTCACAGACGCTGTTCTACACACTGTACTAGACAAAGTATTAAACGCTGTATATATTTTGGTGTGAGCCAGGCCGCAGCACAGACCGCGGGCCGCACGCAGAGGAGAAGGAAATGACTGACTGGACCGGCGTCCGCGGCAAGTACGTATTGATAACCGGTGCGACCAGCGGCATCGGACTGGCCGCAGCCAAGGAACTGGCGGCCCGCGGAGCCAAGCTGGGGATCATCGCCCGCAACCCCGTCAAAGCGCATCAGGTGGCGACTCAGATCAAGGCGGCAGCCGACGATCACGCCACGGTTGAGGTGTTCCTGGCCGACATGGCCTCCCAGCGCTCCATCCGCCAGGTGGCCAACGACATCCTCAGCCGCTGTCCGCGCATCGACATCCTGGTCAACAACGCCGGCGCCATGTACGTGACCCGGCAACTGACCGACGAGGGCGTGGAGATGACCTGGGCACTCAACGTCATCGCCCCATTCCTGCTCACCACACTGCTTCTGGACCGGCTCAAGCAGAGTCCCTCGGCCCGCGTCATCACCACCACCTCCCACGGCCACAAGATGGCCCGCAAAGGAATCGACTTCGACGACCTCAACGCCGAACGTCGGTACACCCCCTGGGCGAGGTTCACCGGCGGCGCCACCCGACGCTACGGCGAAAGCAAGCTCGCGAACATCCTGTTCACCACCGAACTGGCCCGGCGCCTGGAGGGAACCGGAGTCACCGCCTACTGCTTCGACCCCGGCCTGGTGGCAACCAACTTCAACTCCAACAACGGGTCGGCGGTGCGCGCGCAGATGGCCATGATGCGGCCCTTCTCCCGCACCCCTGAGCAGGGCGCTGAAACGCTTGTTTGGCTGGCCGACTCACCTGATATTTCCGGCGACAGTGGCCGTTACTACGCCCGCAAAGAGCCTCAGGCCCCGTCCGCGGCCGCGCAGGACGCCCACGCCGCACGCCGACTGTGGGACGTCAGCCAAAAGCAGATCGGCACCTCGGCGCAGATCCGCCCGTAGCCCCTGATTCTCGTTCCGTGGTCACCGTATCCGACCGGCTTCAGATTCCAAGGAGAGGCACATGGCCAACCAAAAGGGACCGGTGCTGGTGATCGGCGCCACCGGCCAGCAGGGTGGCGCGGCCGTGCGTGAGCTGCTCGCTCGCGGCTGGACGGTCCATGCCCTGGTACGCGACACCGACAAGCCGGGTGCCCAGTCGCTGCGCGAGGCAGGGGCCGGGCTCGTCACCGGTGACCTGGATGATCCGTCGTCGCTTCGGGCCGCGATGAGCTCCGTGCACGGCGTCTTCGTCGTGCTGACCATGATGACCGGTCCCCGGGTGACCCTCGACGGGGTGGCCGCCGAAGTGCGGCGAGGCAAGGCGGTGGCCGATATCGCGAAGGAAACCGGCATCGGGCATCTGGTGTACAGCTCGAGCAGCGGCGCGGACCTTCATACGAAAATCCCGCACGTGGAAAGCAAGGCCCGGATCGAAGAGCACATCCGGGCGCTCGAGCTGCCGGCGACTGTTCTGCGTCCGGCTTTCTTCATGGATAATTTCGCGTCTCTCACACGCCCGGTGCTGGCTGACGGTGAGCTGGTGGTCAGCCTCGCGGTACGGCCAGAGACGCGTATGCGTTTGATCGCGACACGCGACATCGGTGCCTTCGCCGCGATTGCGTTCGACCAGCCCGAGCGATTCCTCGGCCGGGACATCGAGATCGCCGGAGATGACCTCACCGGCTCGGCGATCGCGGGTATCTTCGGCCGGGCCTGTGACCGGCCGGCGCGCTTCCAGCAGGTGCCCATCGAGCAACTACGCGCCTTCGACGAGGAAGTGGCCAAGATGTTCCAGTGGCTTGACAACCGTGCCGTCGAGGGACTCGACTTCTCCACCCTGCGGGAACATCACCCCGGATTGATGACTCTGGAGACCTGGCTGCACAAGACCGCCTGGACACCGAACCCGGCCACCGGCCAACGGAGCTGAGCACGGCCCGGCCGTTGGCGGAATCCCAGGCCGGGGGCCTGGGGATTCGAGGTGGGCGATACTGGGATTGAACCAGTGGCCTCTACCGTGTCAAGGTAGCGCTCTCCCACTGAGCTAATCGCCCTCGGTGATCATCGTGCAGAGGTGGAGACGGGATTTGAACCCGTGTACGCGGCTTTGCAGGCCGCTGCCTCGCCTCTCGGCCACTCCACCGGGCGAGGCCTCGGCGTGGAGACCTCTCCGAGCGGACGACGGGATTCGAACCCGCGACCCTCACCTTGGCAAGGTGATGCTCTACCAGCTGAGCCACGTCCGCATGTCTCCCACGGGGGTTGCCCTTCCATGGCGACGACACGGAACTCTAGCGGGTTTTGCGCGCCTGTGCCTAACCGGCGGGCCTACCGGTGAGTGCGGATGCGCCTGGACGGCGGGCGATCCGGGAGCGGTGATCGAGCAGGGAGAGTGACAGAGCTCAGTGGGTGGCCGACCCGCGGAAGTTGCGGGCAACGGTGCGCTCGACGGCCGGCAGGGTCAGGAAGATTTCGAGGATCCGGGTGAGCCGGTGGACCTCGATGCGGTGGAACGGCGGACCGTCGGCCCTGGCCAGCAGGAACGTGAGCGCGAGCGGTGGCAGCGGGGCCGCGACGATGTTCAGCCCGGACGGCAGGCTGTGCGCCTCGGGCCGGGGAGGCGTGATGGAGGGGAACGGCACGTCGGACGGAGCCCGCCAGCTCGAGTGGACGACGCTCCTCGGGGTCTTCTCCGTGGCCGCGGCGGCCCAATCGGCGCTGAACAGCACGGGCATGGAGTCGATCAGCGTGGCCAGGGCGCGGTCGCCCGCCGTCGTGATGTATTTGAGTATCTCCAGCTCGGGGTAGCTGCCCGGGGCCTCGCGGGTGCCCCACACCCCCTCGATCGTCACGCCGGAGATGGTGCGGAGCCCTTGGACGAGCGCGTCGCGCGGGGCGGAGTCGGGCCAGTAGACCGTGAGGTCGTCCACCGCCCTGCCCTCGCCTCGCTCCAGCACGACCAGCTGGATGATGTCGGCACCCGCGATCCCGAGGACGCGTGTCACCTGGCCCAGGGATCCCGGGCGGTCAGGCAGTGAGATACGCAGTCTCAGGAGCATCCATCGCCTCCGGTGTCACGTGCGGCAGCACCCCGATCCCAATCTAGCGGCCGATGCTTCCTCCGGTCCAAGCGGGCAGGGGCCACACCAGGCGATTCACACGTCAGGTCCGGCTTTGGGGTACAAATGGGCAGGTGAAGATAGGTGCGATCGAGGTCTGGCCCCCGGTGGTCCTCGCGCCGATGGCGGGCGTGACGAACGCGCCCTTCCGCGCGCTCTGCCGCGAGCAGGGCGGTGGCCTGTACGTGTCCGAGATGATCACGACGCGGGCCCTGGTCGAGCGCAACCCCAAGACGTTCGCGATGATCCGCTTCGAGCCGGGCGAGAGACCCAGAAGCATCCAGCTCTACGGCGTCGACCCCGCCATCGTGGGAAGGGCCGTCAAGATCATCGCTGAGGAGGATCTGGCGGACCACGTCGACCTCAACTTCGGTTGCCCGGTGCCCAAGGTGACCAGACGCGGCGGCGGGTCGGCCCTGCCGTACAAGCGCGACCTGCTCCGGCGGATCCTGCGGGCGGCGGTGGCGAACGCCGGGGCGCTGCCGGTCACCATGAAGATGCGCAAGGGCATCGACGACGATCACCTGACCTATCTCGACGCCGGCCGGATCGCCGTGGAGGAAGGGCTGAGCGCCGTCGCGCTGCACGGCCGCACGGCGGTGCAGCACTACGGCGGCACGGCCGATTGGGACGCCATCTCCCGCCTCAAGGACGCCGTCCCGGAGATCCCCGTGCTGGGCAACGGCGACATCTGGAGCGCCGGTGACGCGATCGGCATGATGCAGCGGACCGGCTGCGACGGGGTCGTGGTAGGCCGTGGCTGCCTCGGCCGTCCCTGGCTGTTCCGCGATCTGGACAACGCGTTCAAGGGCGCACCCGAGCGCGTACGGCCGGGCCTGGGCGAGGTGGGCGCCACGATGACGCGTCACGCCGAGCTGCTGGTGGAGTACTTCGGCAGCGAGACCCACGGCGTCCTGGACTTCCGCAAACACGTCGGCTGGTACCTCAAGGGCTTCACCGTCGGCGCCGAGCCGCGCCGCGATCTCGCCACGGCAGGATCGCTCGCGGAGCTGCGCGAGCGCCTGGCCCGCCTTCCCCAGGACCAGCCGTGGCCGGGGGACGCCGCCGACGGGCCGCGTGGCAAGTCGAACGCCCGCGAGCGCGTCCACCTGCCAGAAGGCTGGCTCGACGACCCGTACGACAACGCCGTGCCGCAGGGCGCGGAGCTGGACTCCTCCGGCGGCTGAGCGCTGACGCGGCGGCGGACGGTCAGAGCCGGTCGACCGCGATGACGTGGACGACGGCGTGGCCCTCCTCGTCGGAGGCGGCGAGGTCGACCTGGGCGCTGATGCCCCAGTCGTGGTCCTCGGCGGGGTCGTGCAGCACCTGCCGGACCCGCCACAGCTCCTTCTCCTCCTCGATGAGCAGGAGAGACGGGCCCCTGGCGTCCGGACCGGTGCGGATCTCGTCGTGGTCCTCGAAGTACGCGTCCAGCGAGCTCTCCCAGTCGATGTCGGCCAGCTCGTGCAGCTCGTCGTACCGCTCCAGGGCCGCCAGCTCGACCATGCGGAACATCGCGTTGCGCACCAGCACGCGGAAGGCCCGCCGGTTGCTGGTGACCGGCCTGGTGTTCTCCTCAAGGCCGGGCCGCTCCAGCTCGTCGGTGGGGTTCTGGAGCTGCTCCCACTCGTCCAGGAGGCTGGAGTCGACCTGGCGGACCAGCTCGCCGAGCCACTCGATGAGGTCCTGCAGCTCCTCGGACTTCATGTGGTCGGGGACGGTGCGGCTGAGGGTGCGGTAGGCGTCGGCGAGGTAGCGGAGCACCGTGCCCTCGGACCTCGACAGCTCGTAGTACCCGACGTACTCGGTGAAGGTCATCGCCCGCTCGTACATGTCGCGGACGACCGACTTGGGGCTGACGGCGTAGTCGCCGACCCACGGGTGCCCGCGCCGGTAGGTCTCGTACGCCCCGAAGAGGAGGTCCTGGAGCGGCATCGTGTAGGTGACGTCGGTGAGGAGCTCCATGCGCTCTTCGTACTCGATGCCGTCGGCCTTCATCTGGGCCACCGCCTCGCCGCGCGCCTTGTTGAGCTGGGAGTGCAGGATCTGGCGGGGGTCGTCGAGCGTCGACTCGACGATGGAGACGATGTCCAGGGGGTAGGCCGCGGACTCGGCGTCGAGCAGCTCGAACGCCGCCAGGGCGAACGTCGACAG
This sequence comes from Sphaerisporangium sp., assembly GCA_025964675.1. Taxonomy (GTDB): domain Bacteria; phylum Actinomycetota; class Actinomycetes; order Streptosporangiales; family Streptosporangiaceae; genus Sphaerisporangium. Next base: position 12,105 of record JAOPYI010000197.1, read on the forward strand.
GGCCTGGTTGAGCGCGAAGTCCTCCTGGAGGTCGACGGTGAGGCGCGCCATCCGGCCGTACTCGTCCGGCTGGCCGAGCTTCTCGACGACCCCGCCCGCCAGCAGCGAGCGGTAGATGGCGATGGCGTGGCTGATGTGCCGCCGCTGGGCCTTGCGGTCCTCGTGGTTGTCGGTGAGCAGGTGCTTCATCGCCGCGAAGCAGTCGCCCGGGCGGTTGATGACGGCGAGGAGCATGGCGTTGCTGACCTTGAACCGCGAGCCGAGCGGCTCGGGCTCGGCCTTCTGGAGGCGCTCGAAGGTCTCCTCGCTCCAGCTCACGAAACCCTCCGGTGCCTTCTTGCGCACGACCCTGCGCCGCTTCTTCGGGTCGTCCCCGGCCTTGGCCAGGGCCTTCTCGTTCTCCACGACATGGTCGGGGGCCTGGCAGACGACGTAGCCGAGGGTGTCGAAGCCCGCGCGCCCCGCGCGCCCGGCGATCTGGTGGAACTCGCGGGCGCGCAGCAGGCGGACCCGGTTGCCGTCGTACTTGCTGAGCGCCGTGAACAGCACCGTGCGGATCGGCACGTTGACGCCGACGCCCAGGGTGTCGGTGCCGCAGATGACCTTGAGCAGTCCGGCCTGGGCCAGGCGCTCGACGAGCCGCCGGTATTTCGGCAGCATCCCGGCGTGGTGGACCCCGATCCCGTGCCGCACGAGCCGCGAGAGCGCCCGGCCGAACTTGGTGGTGAACCGAAAACGCCCGATAAGTGAGGCGATTGCCTCTTTTTCGGTCTTGGACGACATGTTCACGCTCATCAGCGCCTGGGCACGCTCCATGGCCGCCGCCTGGGTGAAGTGCACGACGTAGACCGGCGCCGACTGCGTGGAGAGGAGCTCCTCCAGCGTCTCGTGCAGCGGCGTCGTGCGGTAGCTGTAGTAGAGCGGCACAGGCCGGGTCGCGGAGCGCACCAGCGCGGTCTCCCGCCCCGTACGCCGCGTCAGGTCGGCCTCGAACCGCGTCATGTCGCCGAGCGTCGCCGACATCAACACGAACTGCACCTGCGGCAGCTCCAGCAGCGGCACCTGCCACGCCCAGCCCCGGTCGGGCTCGGCGTAGAAGTGGAACTCGTCCATCACGACCTGGCCGATGTCGGCCTCCGCCCCGTCGCGCAGCGCGATGTTGGCGAGGATCTCCGCCGTGCAGCAGATGATGGGGGCCGACGCGTTAACGGCGGCGTCGCCCGTCATCATGCCGACGTTGTCCGTGCCGAACATCGCGCACAGGTCGAAGAACTTCTCCGACACCAGAGCCTTGATCGGCGCGGTGTAGAACGTGCGCCTGCCGTGGGCGATGGCGGCGAAGTGGGCTCCCGCCGCGACCAGGCTCTTGCCCGACCCGGTCGGCGTGGAAAGGATCACGTTGTTACCGGAGACGACCTCGATGAGCGCCTCCTCCTGAGCGGGGTACAGCGTCAGGCCGCGCTGGGCGTTCCAATCCACGAACGCCTCGAAGAGGGCGTCGGGGCCGGTGTCCTGGGGAAGGTGCTGGAGGAGGCTCACACAGTCAATACTGCCGAAAGCCGGGCCATGGTCGGTCCACGATCGGCCACGGGCCGGTAAGACGAGCGTCCTCAGGCGGCGGAGCGCGTCCAAGGACGCCGACCCGGGAGCCGCGGTGGAGAGCACGTCCCCTGGTGAGGCGCCTTGTCAGGAGCGTTTCCGGCTCCCGGTGAACCCCCCGGCCTGTCCCCGCGTCTTCCTGCGGGGCCGCAAGAGGCTCCGGGGGATAAGGAGTCAATATGCGTGGATCGAAGACCGCCGTGGTTCTGGCCTCGGCGGCGGTGCTGGCGCTACCGGTGGGCGCGGAGGCGAGTACGGGCGCGAAGGCCGGGGGAGTGACCGTGGCTCAGCGGGCCGGCTCGCAGGCGGTCTCTGGAGCGTCGCGAGCGCCCGCGAGCGTCGCGAAGAAGCTCTTCAACGCCTGGTTGAAGGGTGACAGGAAGGCGGCGGACGCCGTGGGGAGCCCCGCGGCGGTGAAGACGCTGTTCGCCTACGCCTACCGGGCGCCCGACGGGTTCGACGGCTGCACCGGGAACGTCTGCCGGTTCGTCCACACCAGCGTCCGGGTGCCGGGCGGGCTCGACGGGATCCTGATGATCGTGTCAGGAGCGACGGTCTCCAAGGTGTACGAGTCCCGCCACCTCACCACCGCCGACAAGGCCGCGAAGTACCTCTTCAACGCCTGGAAGGCGGGGGACAGGAACCGCGGCCTGGAGATCGCCTCCAAGGTGGCGGTGAAGAAGCTCTTCCAAGGTAAGTTCGGCGGCGTGGCGTACATCTACCAGGGCTGCAACCCCGAGAAGGGCGGCAAGTCTTGCGCGTACTCCTATGAGGGCGGCGCCATGTTCATGCACACCCGAGGGAGCAAGGCACAGGGCTACGAGGTGAAGTCCATCTCCTACATCGCCGATTGACCGCGCGGCCCCGGTGGCGCGATGGGGGCGTGCGTGATCTCCCGGACCGGTGGTCCGGCCTCCCCGGCGGCCCGTGCCGCCGGGGCGAAGCTGTACGTGCCGGACGGGCTCGCGGCCGGGGCTCCTCAGAGGCCGAGGTCGTCGAGCTCCTTCATCAGGGCGGCGCGGGAGGGATCGCCACCGGCGGCCGCCGGCCTCTCCAGGCTTGTCACGGGGGAGCCGCCGAGGGGCCTCGTGGCGGTGGCGCTCCGCGTGGCCGCCACGGCTCGGGGACGTCGGTCACGGAACAGCCAGCCGCCGAGGATGCCGCCGACGAAGCCGAACAGGTGACCCTGCCAGCTGAACTCGTCGCTCGGCAGCAGCCCGGTGAACTGGTAGGCGAAGCAGAGCGCCATCACCAGCCCCACGACGATGTCGATGGTGTGCCGGTCGAAGACACCCCGGACCAGGATGTAACCGAAATATCCAAAGACCACGCCGCTGGCGCCCGCCGTGACGCTAAGCGGGCTCGCGAAGAACCAGACCCCGAGGCCGCTCGCCACGGCGATCAGCCCGGTGACGCCGAGGAACTTCACCACACCCCGGTAGGCGGCGAGGAAGCCGAACACGAACAGCGGCCCGGAGTTGCCCTCGATGTGCGCCCAGTTCCAGTGCAGGAACGGCGCCGTGACGATGTCCGGCAGCCGTGCCGGATCGCGGGCGGCGATGCCGAACGACTGGCTGAGGGCGTAGCCGGCGGCCCAGTTGGCGATCTGCACCAGCCAGATGAACGCCAGGAACCCGACCATGACCCATAACGCCTTGCGGGCCTCGGCGATCATGATCTCTGCCGTCTGGCTCTCGGTGCCCACCGCTTGCCTCCCTGACCGCGCGCCGCCGGGCCGTGCCCGGTCGTTCCGCCCAGGTATTTTCGCAAACCCCGCACCCAAGGGCCACCGATCCGTGTCCCGGGTTTCGCCCGCACCTGCCCGGCAGCGGCTCAGCCGTCAGCGCGTTCCAGGATCACGACGGGGATCTCCCGGTCGGTCTTGGTCTGGTATTCGTCGTACTGGGGCCAGGTCGCGGTCATCAGCCGCCAGACCTCGGGCTTCTCGTCCGGGGTCGCCGTACGGGCACGCGCGCGGAACCTGTCGCCGTGCACCTGGACCTCGACGTCCGGATTGACGTCCAGGTTGTGGTACCAGTCGGGCGACTTCGGGTCACCGCCCTTGGAGGCCACGACGACGTAGTCGTCCCCGTGCTTCTGGTAGATCAGCGGGTTGGTGTACTGCTGGCCGCTGTTGCGTCCGGTGGTCGTGAGCAGCAGGACGGTCGTGCCGTTCCAGTCGTGCCCCTCCTCGCCCTCCGTCGCGCGATATCTGTCGACGTGCTCTTTGCCAAAAAGCATTGGTTCACCTTCCGGATCGACATGTACTCCGGGTGGTTTACCCGATATGCCCGCTCTAATCCGATTCCCGGATCAAGCCGTCCACGAACCACGCGAGCCGCCGCCCCGAAATCAGGCGGGGTGCGACCGGGTAGGGGCCCGGGTACGAAGGCAACCAGCGGGGGTGGTGAGATGACCCGATGTCTGGTGACCGGCGCGACGGGCTACATCGGCGGAAGGCTGGTGCCCGAGCTGCTGCGGGCCGGTCATGAGGTGCGCTGCATGGCCCGGTCGGCGAACCGCCTGCGCGGCCAGGTGTGGTACGACCGGGTGGAGGTAGCGGAGGCGGACGCGACCGAGCCCGAGGAGACCAGGGCGGCGCTCGAGGGTGTGGACATCGCCTTTTATCTGATCCACACGATGGCCGGCGGAGCCGACTTCGCGGAGAGAGACCGCACGGCCGCCTCGACGTTCGCGGCGGCGGCCAAGGACGCCGGGGTGCGCCGCATCGTCTACCTCGGCGGCCTGACCCCGGCGGAGCGGCCCTCACCCCACATGCGGTCGCGCGCCGAGGTGGAGCAGATCCTGCTCGGTTCCGGGGTGCCGACGGTGGCGTTCAGGGCCTCGGTCATCATCGGGTCCGGGTCGGTGTCCTTCGAGATGCTGCGCTATCTCACCGAGCGGCTGCCGGTCATGACCACGCCCCGCTGGGTGCACACCCGCACCCAGCCCATCGCGATCAGGGACGTGCTGCGCTACCTCGTGCGGGCGCTGGACATCCCCGAGGGGACGAACCGGGCGTTCGACATCGGCGGTCCCAGCGTCCTGACGTACGCGGAGATGATGCGGGGCTACGCCTCAGCGGCGGCGCTGCCTCCCCGTCTGATCATCCCCGTGCCGCTGCTCACGCCAAGCCTGTCCAGCCACTGGGTGGGCCTGGTCACCCCCGTTCCGGCCCGTGTGGCACGGCCGCTCGTGGAGTCGCTGCGCAACGAGGCGGTCTGCCGGGAGCACGACATCACCCGGTACGTGCCGGACCCCTCCGATGGTCTGATCGGGTTCGGCGACGCGGTCCGGCTCGCGCTCCACCGCATCAAAGACGCCGACGTCGCGACACGCTGGTCCTCGGCCTCGACGCCCGGCGCGCCGAGCGACCCGCTGCCCACCGACCCCGACTGGGCCGGCGGCAGCCTGTACGTCGACAGGCGAGCCAGGGTGGTCGACGCCCCTCCCGAGGCGCTCTGGCGGGTGATCGAGGGCATCGGGGGTGAGAACGGGTGGTACTCCCTTCCGGTCGCCTGGCGGATACGCGGCCTGTTCGACCGCCTCCTCGGCGGGGTCGGCCTGCGCAGGGGCAGGCGCGACCCGTTCAGGCTCAGGGTCGGGGACGCGCTGGACTTCTGGCGCGTGGAGGAGATCGAGCCGGGTCACCTGCTCCGGCTGCGCGCCGAGATGCTGGTGCCGGGGCTCGCCTGGCTGGAGCTGACCTGCCTCGAGCGGGACGGCAGGACGGTGTACGCCCAGCGGGCGATCTTCCATCCGCGCGGGCTGCTGGGCCACCTCTACTGGTGGGCCGTGTACCCCTTCCACGGGCTGATCTTCGGCCGGATGCCCCGGAACGTGGCGAAGGCCGCCGTCGCGCAGGCAGGGCGGGTGAAAGTCTCATCGCGGGATCCCGTGTAATCAACGTCTCCCACAACGCATCTATCCCGCCGGGCGGCAACGCCGTACAAATCGGCTGGTTCGGCAGGTAAACCGATTCCCTCATTGAGACGTCTGGCATCTGATGAGAAAGCTGTGCACATTGCCGAGTGTTGGGCAAATTGGTGCACATGAGGCGCTTCTGCGTATAACCTCGGCAAGCTAACGGGATCGTAAAAGCCGAAGGAAAACGTGTGGCGCGGTCGTGGGTGGACTTGCCGATAGGTCGGGTCGTACGTCTTTCCGGGGTGAATGCCGACGCCACCGCATTGTCGGTCGAACCGCCCCCCGACGGCGCGCCGGCGATTCTCACGTACTTCGCGGACGCGGCGCCTTCTGTGGCGGAAATGGTGTCCACGGTCCTGTGCCAGCTTGAAAAGGCAGCCGTCGAGTTGTTTCCGGCCTGGCTGCCGGGTGCGGAAGGCATCGACGGGCCGGGCGGCGCGGGGGTGCACGCCGTGCGGGCGCTCGCCCTGCGACTGGCGTCGGCCACCCGCCACTTCGGCCCCTTCCTGGCCGACCTCGCAGAGCTGTCGCTGGCGGGCACGGCCCGCAGAGCCGCCCGGTTCGGCCCTGAGGTACGCGCCGCAGGTCTCGCCCGCGTAGTCGCCTCCAGTTTCGGCCGGCGCGACGCGGCGATCCTCATGCAGGTGCCTGAGGGGCTTGCGCCCGCCGAGGAAGAGGTGCTCGTCGCCGGCTGCGAGTGGCTGGCCGACCGAGGCGGGTTCGGCGTCTGGCTGACGGGCCCGCCGTTGGTCGCCGTGGACAGGGTCGAAGCGATGACCCTACGCCTGGCCGCCGGCGCGGAGAGCCTTGCCCGGGAGGTGCGGCCGCTGCCTGAGGGCACTGGTCCTCTCAGATTCCCGGCCGTCGCCGGAATGCCGCATCCCGCCAGCAAGGCCGAACAGTCGCTCGAGTCGGCGCTTGCGTCCTGCGCCTGGGCGCGGGGTCGGGCGTGGAACCAGACCTACCAGTCGCATCCGATGGTGAATCCCATCCGGGTGGATCTGCTGTGGAACGAGGAGCGGTGTGTCGTCGAGATCGACGGCCATGAGCATCGCGCCTCGCTGAAGTTCGCGGCGGACCGACGCCGCGACGTGCAACTCCAGCTCGACGGCTACGCCGTCCTGCGCTTCACGAACGCCCAGGTCTTAACCGACACAGAAGCCGTCGTCGGCCAGGTGGAACGCTTCCTCCGCAGCCGCCGC
>JAOPYI010000225.1 GCA_025964675.1 Sphaerisporangium sp.
CGGCGTGACCGCGTCGACAGGTGCGGATGGCGACGTTCCGCGACTCGGGTCGGTCCCCCTTGGCCGGCACGGCTGGCGGCCCGCCGCCGATGACCTCGGCGTCGCCGACCTGGTGGACACCGCCGACATGGTGGTACTGCTGGCCACCGACCTCGCCGAGGTACCGGGTCCGCTCTGCCTCGACCTGGCCGAAGCCGCCAGGGCCGGCGGCTCGCTGATCGCCGCCCTGGTGGTCGGCTCCCGGAACTGGGACACGCCGCTGGGCAACACGGCGATGGCGACCCTGCGCCAAGCGGTGGACATGCTCGTCGTCCTGCGTGGCACCGAGCTCGCCGCGCACTTCCTCGACGTACTGAGGGGTGGCCCCCGCGAACCCGCCCTGGCGTCATGACGGCGGTACCACGGCACCGGCCGCGAGGCGTCACCGCCGTACCACTGCCCCACCGCACCAGCCACCGGCCCGAGACCCGCGAAGGCGAACGACCATGACCATGCTGAGTGAGAACCCCGCGGTCACCCTGAACGGGGCCGGTCCCGACGTGCGTGACCTACTGGTGCGCAGCACGACGTGGGAAGCCGACGACGTGATATCCCTGCGCCTCGTCGATCCGGACGGCGGCGAGCTGCCCGCCTGGGAGCCCGGTGCGCACATCGAGCTGGTGCTGCCCTCCGGGCTGGTGCGGCAGTACTCGCTCTGCGGACCACCGGCCGACCGCGGTGGCTACACCGTGGCGGTGCTGCGCGAGGCGGCAGGCCGCGGTGGGTCCCAGGAGCTGCATGAGACCGTGCTGCCGGGCAAGACCGTCTCTGTCCGCGGTCCACGGAACAGGTTTCCGCTGGTCGAAGCGGCTCGATACCTGTTCGTGGCCGGGGGGATCGGCATAACGCCGATCCTCGCGATGGTCCGGGACGTCAGCGCGCGGGGGGCCGACTGGCACCTTGTCTACGGCGGGCGGTCGCGCTCATCCATGGCCTTCGTGAACGAGTTGGTCGAGCTGGGCAGGGACCGCGTCGAGATCGCGCCGCAGGACGAGCGGGGCATGCTGGATCTCGACGCGGTGCTGGCCCAGGGCACGGCGGGTACGGCCGTCTACTGCTGCGGGCCCGAGGGCCTGCTGGCGGCAGTGGAGCAGCGGTGTGCCGGCGCCCCAATGAGCCTGCACACGGAGCGCTTCGGCTCGGCGGGCGCGGAACGAGTAGCCAAGCCGGTCGACGTTGACCAGGTGACCACCTTCGAGGTCGAGCTGCGACGCACCGGCTGTGTGGTGACCGTCCCGCCCGGCCGCACCATTCTCGACGCGGTACGGGATGTCGTCCCCGAAGCCATGTCCTCGTGCGAGGAGGGATACTGCGGCACCTGCGAGACTCGCGTCATCGAGGGCGTCCCCGAGCACCACGACACCATCCTCAGCGAGAAGGAACGCCAGGCCGGCAAGACGATGATGATCTGCGTCGGCAGGTCCAAGACCCCCCGGCTGGTCCTCGACGTATAGGGACATGACGGCAACGCGCTACAGACCGCGCTCGCCTCAGGTGCTGCGAGCGCTAGTGGATGGTGATCTGACCAGGAAAGGGATGCTTGATGATCACGCCTGGCCGGCGGAGTTATGTCCTCACCCACCGGCCGTCTCGCCGTCGGCCGGGACCAGGGCGCCGCTGAACTGTGAGGAGTACAGCCTGTTGTAGGCGCCCCGGGCGGCGAGCAGCTCGTCGTGGGTGCCGTGCTCGACGATGCTTCCCGCTTCCATCACCAGGATGAGGTCGGCGTCGCGGATGGTGGACAGCCGGTGGGCGATGACGAAGCTGGTGCGATCGGTACGCAACGCGGCCATGGCGTGCTGCACCAGGACCTCGGTCCGGGTGTCGACCGAGCTGGTGGCCTCGTCCAGAATGAGCAGGGACGGGTTGGCGAGGAAGGCGCGGGCGATGGTCAGTAGCTGCTTCTCACCGGCGCTGACGTTGCTGCCCTCCTCGTCGATCACGGTGTCGTAGCCGTCGGGCAGGGTGCGGACGAACCGATCGACGAACGTGGCCCGCGCGGCGGCGTGGATCTGCTCGTCGGTTGCCTGCGGGTTGCCGTAGGCGATGTTCTCGCGGATGGTGCCGCCGAACAGCCAGGTGTCCTGGAGCACCATGCCGATGTGCGAGCGCAGGTCCTCGCGGCGCATCGCGGTGATGTCGACGCCATCGAGGGTGATGCGGCCGGCGTCCAGCTCGTAGAAACGCATGATCAGGTTGACCAGTGTGGTCTTCCCCGCGCCGGTCGGGCCGACGATCGCGATCGTGTGCCCGGGGTCGGCCACCAGCGACAGGTCCTCGATGAGGGGCTGCTCGGCGTTGTAGCGGAACGACACGTGCTCGAACTCGACCTGGCCCCGCCGGGCGGTCGGCAGCACCGGGTCGGCGGGGTCGGGGTCCTGCTCCTCGGCGTCCAGCAGCTCGAAGACCCGCTCGGCCGACGCCACTCCGGACTGCAGCAGGTTGGCCATCGAGGCGGCCTGGGTCAGCGGCTGGGTGAACTGCCGGGAGTACTGGATGAACGCCTGCACGTCACCCAGGCTCATCGACCCGGTGGCGACCCGCACGCCTCCGACGACGGCGACGGCGACGTAGTTGAGGTTCCCGATGAACATCATCATCGGCATGATGATCCCGGAGATGAACTGAGCGCCGAAGCTGGCCCTGAACAGCTCCTCGTTCCGCTCGCCGAACACCTGCTCGACCTCCGGCCCGCGCCCGAACACCTTCACCAGCTCGTGACCGGTGAACGCCTCCTCGATGTGGGCGTTCAGGGTGCCGGTGTGGGCCCACTGCGCGACGAAAAGCTTCTGCGAGCGCTTCGCGACCAGCCCGGTGACGACCATCGACAGTGGGATGGTCACGAGGGCGATCAGCGCGAGCAGCGGCGAGATCACCAACATCATCGCCAGCACGCCCACCACGGTCAGCAGCGAGCTAAGCAGCTGGCTCAGGGTCTGCTGCAGGGTCTGGGACACGTTGTCGATGTCGTTGGTGACCCGGCTGAGCAGCTCCCCGCGCGGCTGGCCGTCGAAGAACTTCAGGGGGAGCCGGTTCAGCTTGTCCTCGACGTCCGCCCGCAGCCGGAACACGATGCGCTGCGTCACGTCGTTGAGGAGGTAGCCCTGCAGCCAACTGAAGATCGACGCCCCGACGTAAAGTCCCAGGGCCCACGCCAGGATCACTCCCAACGCGCCGAAGTCGATCCCGTGACCGGGGACGACGTCCATCCGCGCGAGCATGTCGGCGAAGTTGTCGTTGCCCGACGCGCGGGCGGCCTGGACCGCCTGCTCCGTGGTGGTTCCGGCGGGCAGCCGCCTGCCGACGACGCCACTGAAGATCAGGTCGGTCGCACGGCCGAGGATCTTCGGTCCTATGACGGCGAACGCCACGCTCGCCACGGCGAGGCCGATCACGGCCAGGATCTTCGGGCGTTCGGGGCTCAGTCGCCGGAGCAGTCGCCGGGTGGAGGGCCCGAAGTTCATGGACTTCTCCGCGGGCATCCCCGCGCCAGGGAAGGGGCCCCGTCCGAAGCCGCCGCCTCCCGCGGGGGGACGCGGTCGCGTGGGTGCCGTGGGCCGGTCGCTCATACTGCGCTCTCCGCGGTCAGTTGGGACTCGACGATCTCGATGTAGGTCGGGCAGGAGCCCAGCAGCTCGTCATGGGTGCCGATGCCGACGATCACGCCGTCGTCGAGGACGATGATCTGGTCGGCATCGGCGATGGTGGAGACCCTCTGGCCGACGATGACGACGGCGGCCTCGGCGGTGTGCGGGCGCAGAGCGGCGCGCAGCCGGGCGTCGGTGGTGAGGTCCAGGGCCGAGAACGAGTCGTCGAAAAGGTAGATCTCGGGCTTGCTGACCAGCGCACGGGCGATCGAGAGGCGCTGCCGCTGCCCTCCGGACACGTTCGTGCCGCCCTGTGTGATCGGCGCCGCCAGGCCCTCGGGCATCGCCTCGACGAAGTCGCGGGCCTGGGCCACGTCCAGCGCTTCCCACAACTCCTCGTCGGTGGCGTCCGGGTTGCCGTACCGGAGGTTGCTCGCGACGGTGCCGGTGAACAGGTACGGCTTCTGTGGCACCAGGCCGATGCGCGTCCACAGCATCTGGGGGTCGAGGTCGCGGACGTCGACGCCGTCGACCGACACGGTGCCGGATGTGGCGTCGAACAGCCGGGGCACCAGGGAGACCAGCGTCGTCTTGCCCGACCCGGTGCTGCCGATGACGGCGGTCGTCCGTCCCGCGACGGCGCGGAACGAGATGCCGGACAGCACCGGCGCCGCCGCACCCGGGTAGCGGAACTCGACGTCACGCAGCTCCAGCTCGGCGTGGCCGTGCACCTGCCGTACGGGGTTCTCGGGCGGGCGCACCGACGACTGGGTGTCCAGCACCTCGCCGATGCGCTCGGCGCAGACGGCCGCGCGCGGGATCATGATCGAGATGAAGGTGGCCATCATCATCGACATGAGAATCTGCATCAGGTACATGAGGAACGCGGTGAGGGCGCCGATCTGCATCTCGCCGCTGTCCACCCGGGCGGCGCCGAACCACAGCACGGCGACGCTGGAGACGTTGAGGATCAGCATCACGGTGGGGAAGATGAGCGCGGTCAGCCGCCCCACGCGCAGCGCGGTCCCGGTCAGCGCGTCGTTCGCCTCGGCGAACCGCCGGGCCTCCTCACGTTCCCGTACGAAGGCCCGCACGACGCGGATGCCGGAGAGCTGCTCCCGCAGCACCTGGTTGACCAGGTCGATGCGGGTCTGCATCGAGCGGAACTGGGGGACCATACGGGAGACGATCAGGCCGATCGACACCAGCAGCGCAGGGACGCAGACCAGCATGAGCCACGACAGGCCGATGTCCTGCCGCAACGCCATGACGATGCCTCCGACACCCATGATCGGCGCGGCGACCAGCATCGTGCAGGTCATGACCACGAGCATCTGGACCTGCTGCACGTCGTTGGTGCTGCGGGTGATCAGCGAGGGCGCTCCGAACTGGGCGACCTCCCGGGCGGAGAACGCGCCCACCTGGTGGAAGACGGTCGACCGGACGTCCCGTCCGAACCCCGCCGCCACCCGGGCCCCGTAGTAGACCGCCGCGATCGAGCAGGCGATCTGCACCAGGGACACGGCGAGCATCCAGCCACCGGTGGACAGGATGTAGCCCGTGTCGCCGGCGGCGACACCCCGGTCGATGATGTCGGCGTTCAGACTGGGCAGGTACAGCGAGGCGATGGTGCCGACCAGCTGGAACAGCACCACGGCGGTCAGCGCCGACGAGTAGGGCCGCAGGTAGGTGCGGAGCAGCCGGCTCAGCATGTGTGCGTTCCAACGGAGGTGGCGCGGCGGGAGGTCGAGGTCACCCGGATCACGCTATAGGAGTACCTAGCTCTCTCTCGCGTGGTTTTTCGGGATGGATGGGTGCGCCGCCGTCGTGGGCCCTGTGGTACGTATGGCCGGCGCGGGGAGCAGACTGGACACGCAGGAGCCGGCGATCGCGAAGGGTCACAGTTGGCATGAGGATCACGCTGGTCCAGGGTGACATCACCGAGCAGCAGGTGGACGCCGTCGTCAACGCCGCCAACTCTTCACTCTTGGGCGGCGGTGGGGTCGACGGAGCGATCCACCGGCGCGGTGGCCCCGCGATCCTCACCGCATGCCGGCGGCTTCGCGCCTCAAAGTACGGCGAGGGGCTGCCGACCGGTAAGGCCGTGGCGACCACGGCGGGCGAGTTGCCGGCCCGCTGGGTGGTCCACACCGTCGGACCAATCTTCTCCTCAAGTGAGGATCGCTCCGAGTTGCTGGCCTCCTGCTACCGCGAGTCGCTGCGAGTCGCCGACGGACTGGGCGCGACCAGCGTCGCGTTCCCCGCGGTATCGACCGGGATCTTCGGGTGGCCGATGAACGACGCCGCCCGCATCGCGATCAATACCGTACGCAGCACGCCGTCGCAGGTCAGGGACGTACGCTTCGTCCTGTTCACCTCGGAGGCCTATGCCGCCTTCGAGCAGGCCCTCAGCTCTGACGTGTCGCGGTAGCGGAGCCGGCGGCTGGAATCGAGCTTGATGCTCTCGGCTCCGGGTTCAACCGGAGGCGCCGACACCGCGTCAAGTGGGCTGACCAGCGGCTCGTCAAGGAGATCGTCGCTCTCCACGGGTCTTGACGCGTTCAGGCGGCACGCCCTAGCGTCCCGGCTCAAGGTGCAGTAGGGCTGCACGGTAGGTCACCGCAGCCGCGCTGCCGCTCGTACAGGAGAGTCATGACATCGCTCGATCACCCCGAGCAGGCCCCGAGACGCCGATCCACGGCTCACCGGTGGCTGCTCGTGATCCCGTTCATCTGGCAGGTCGCCCTGATACCCCTCGTCAACGACGTGCAGGCGGCGCCGCTGAACATCCCCTTTCCCATGCTCTGGCAGATGCTCGGCATCGTCGCCACCACGATCGTCATCGCGGTGGTATTCCGGCTGGACCGGGCCGCGGGTGTCGACGACGAGGAGCGTCGGTTCGTGGCGGCGACCGAGGCCACCGCGGGTGATAAGGCATGAAGCTCGCGATCGTGCTGGTGATCGTACTGGGCGCCATGGCCGGGGCCATCGGGTACGGACGGCGCACCGCGCGTACGACCAGCGTCAGCGAGTGGGCCGTAGGTGGCCGGCACCTCGGCACCCTCATCTTCTGGTTCATGAACGCCGGCGAGGTCTACACGACCTTCGCGGTGCTCGGCATCTCCGGCTACGCCTGGGCCCTAGGCGCGCCGGCGTACCTGGCGTTCTGCTCGGTTTCGCTGAGCTACGCGCTCGGGTACTGGCTGATGCCGAAGATCTGGCGCGCTGGACGCGCGAACCGCCTGATCACCCAGGCCGACTTCTTCACCGCCCGGTTCGACGCCCCATGGCTCGGCGTGGTCGCCGGCCTGGTCGGCATCGCCGCGCTGGTCGTGTACGTGCAGATCCAGCTCGTCAGCCTCAGCCTGATCGTGCAACTCGCACTCGGCGGCGCCCTGTCGACGACCGCGGCGGTCATCGTCGCCGCCGTCGTCATGCTCGCCTTCGTCTACCTTGCCGGGCTGCGCTCCGCGGCGTTCGCCGCGGCGATCAAGGACGTCCTCATGGTGCTGGTGGTCGTCCTGCTGTCGGCCACGGTGGCCGCCAAGGTCGGCGCGGCATCGATGTTCGACGTGTTCCGCCTCGCCGAGCAGGCACACCCCGGCATCGGCAAGCTGCCCGGGGCCGACCCCACGTCGCCGACCGGCCCGGTGTGGCTGATGACCTCGGCACTGAACGTGGCCCTGGGCAACTGGGTGTTCCCGCATCTGTTCCAGGTGTCCTACGCCGCCAAGAGCGGTCAGGCGATCAGGCGGAACGCCATCTGGCAGCCCCTGTATTCGCTGGCCTACTTCTTCATCATCCTGCTCGGCTTCGCCGCCCTGGCGGCGGGCACGCAACCGGCCGGCGGCAACCCGAACGCGGCGCTACTGCAGTTCGTCACCGACCGGTACCCCGCATGGACCGTCGGCCTGGTCGCCGGAACCGGCTTCCTGCTCGCCCTGGCCCCAGGCTCCGTCCTCCTGCTGACCTCCGGCTCACTGTTCGCCCGCAACGTCGTCACGCCGCTCAAGAAGAACCTCGACGACCGCTCGGCGCTGCTCCTGGCCAAGGTGTCGATGATCGGCTTCGCCGCGATCGCGGTGTGGTTGACCCTCGGCCAGAGCAACTCCCTGGTGAACATCCTGCTCTACGCGTACTCGGCGATCGGCATGCTGGCACCCGCGGTCTTCCTCGCGTTCCTGTGGCGGCGTACGACCGCCATCGGCGTACTGGCCGGCATCGTGGTCGGTTTCCTCGCGCTGCTCGCTCCCTTCGCGAAGACCTTCTGGGCCGCGCACCTGCCCGCCTGGGAGCCCGGCCTGATCGCCATGGCGATCAACCTCGCGGTCACCGTGCTGGTCAGCCTGGTCACGCCGCGCCCCAGCGAGCGCGCCATAGCCGTAGGGCTGGCGCTCGGCGCCGAGGACGTCGCCACCGCACAGTCGGCCAGGGCGGTCATCGACCAGCCGTAACGCCGCGTCGGTGCGTGCCACAGTGCCCGGCTGAGCACGCACCGGCGGCGGGCAACGACCACTGTTCATTTCGGATTCAGTGATCATC
>JAOPYI010000230.1 GCA_025964675.1 Sphaerisporangium sp.
CGCTGGCCGTGCCCGTCGTCGGCGACGGCCGCCACCCGGGCGCCGTCCCGCGCGACGCGGAACGCCGTGACGTCGGTGGACGCGAGGCCGGGCGCGTTCACAGGGACCTGCCGCGACGGGTCGTGCGCCTTGAGCACCTGGGACTTGCGAGGGCCCTGCCGGGCGACCGACCAGACGTCCCCGTAGCGGTCCCAGGAGGGCGGGGTGAGCTTGGCCCCCTCGATCCAGCGCTGCCACGGGCCGCCGGGTCCGACGCTGACCCAGATGCCGCCGTCCTTCTCCAGCGCGGCGACCTTGGAGGGCTGGTCGTAGGTCGCGGCGAGGTTCGTGAACGGCCGTGCCTGCGCGGGTCCGGCGGAGGGGACCGCGGGGTTGCCGTTGTCCTTGTCGATCATGTGAAGCTTGCCCTGCTGCAGGAAGTACGCGCGGGGCTGGCTGGAGAGCACGTCGGGATCGAACCGCTCGTAGTCGCGCGGATCGATGAGGAACGGCCCGCCGGGGAACTGCTCGCCGTTGACCCTGACCTCGATGCGCCGCGCCTCGGTCAGCGGCTTCAAAGTCCACGAGAGCTGGGCCGAAAGCGCCTCCCTGTTGCCCAGGACCAAGGCCGAGTCGACGATGCCGTAGGTGAAGTCGACGACGACCATGTCACCCTCCACGAACACCTTGTTGACGTCCACGTTGCGCCCGAAGGCGGAGTCGACGGCGCCCCTGAGCGGCGTGGTGGGCCCGACGAGCAGCCGATGGACCAGGGACTTGGCCAGCCCCTCGCTGGGGTTGATCGGCACCCGCACCTGGTCGGCCACCAGGCCCGCCGACTGGTAGGCCGCGAAGTAGAGGTCGAAGGATCGGTAGGCACGCTTGAAGTCGTCGTTGGAGAGCAGCAGCCCGGTGGGGGCCGTCGAGATGCGCCACTCGCTGCCCACCTTGACCAGCGTGAAGCCCTTGTTCAGCTCGCTGCCCGAGGTGGTGTCGTTCGGAACGTAGTGGCCGTCGCCGTCGAGGGTGCCGAGGACGCTGCCCTTGAGCGTCACGTGGGCCTGCTGGAGGTCGTCCCTGGGCGGATCGCTGCTGGGCTTGGCCTCGTCGTATATCGTCACCTCGTCGAACGGGCTCCAGGTGCGCTGGGCGTCGCCCGTGAGGTACTGGCGGGCCACGCTCCGCAGAGGGTCGTCGAAGCTCGCCGCCGCGGCGAGGAAGCCCATGACGATGTCCCGGGGCGCGGCCTTGGGCTTCGGCGAGGCCGCGAGTATGCGGACGTACGGCTGGCTGAGCGGGTCGCCCTCGTTGCCGCCGCTGGCCGGGAAGATGTTGCCTCCGGTCGGCACGGTGGAGCACGCGGCGGAGGTGACGACGACGGCCAGGACGACCACGCCGAGCGCCCGGAGCGCGGCCCGGCTAGTCGGCATCGAAGCCTCCCTCGATCGCCGGAGACAGGACAGGCGTGGTCTGCCCTCTCCAGGTGCGCCGCATCTCGACCTCCGGGGGCACCAGCGGCAGCGGTGACCCACGCAGCTCCACCCCGGACTGGCGCGGCAGCGAGAGCCGGAACTGCGACCCCTCGCCCATCATGCCCCAGGCCTGGAGCCAGCCCCCGTGGAGCATGGCGTCCTCACGCGAGATCGCGAGGCCGAGGCCCGTGCCGCCGATGGTGCGGGCCCGTGACGGGTCGGCTCTCCAGAACCGGTCGAAGACCATGTTCTCCTCGCCCGGTTTGAGCCCGACCCCGTGGTCGCGTACCGCCACGGCCACCGCGTCGCGGTCGGCGCCCAGCGTGACCACGATGTCGCGGCCCTCGCCGTGCTCGATGGCGTTGAACAGCAGGTTGCGCAGGATGCGCTCGACCCTGCGGCTCTCCACCTCGGCCATGCACGGCTCGTTGGGGAGGCGCAGGTCGAGCCGGGTGGCCTTGCGCTCCGCGAGCGGCTGCGAGTCGCCGACCGCCCTCAGCACGACGTCGCGCATGTCGACCGAGTCGATGTCGAGCGTGGCGGCGCCCGCGTCGTACCGGCTGATCTCCAGCAGGTCGGCGAGCATGGACTCGAAGCGCTCGAGCTGGGTCTGCATGAGCTCGGCGGAGCGCGCGGCGGAGGGTTCGAAGTCCTCGCGGCTCTCGTACAGCAGGTCGGCGGCCATCCGCACGGTTGTCAGCGGGGTACGCAGCTCGTGGGAGACGTCGGAGACGAACTGCCGCTGGACGTGCGACAGCTCCTCCAACTGGTGGATCTTCAGCGCCAGGTTGGAGGCCATCTCGTTGAACGAGGTGGCGAGGCGGGCGAGGTCGTCCTCACCGCGCACGCGCAGTCGTTCCTCCAGCTTGCCCGCGGCCAGGCGTTCGGCGGCCTGGCGCGTGAGCCTGACCGGGGTGACGACCTGGCGGGTGACCAGGAACGCCACGGCGGCGAGCAGGAGCACCAGCGCCACGCCGACCACGACCAGCCACTGCTGCACCAGGGACAGCGTGCTCACGTCGTCTGCGAGCGGGAAGAAGTGGTAGACCTCGTAGTCGCCGTAGACGTTGGGCACCAGGGCGCCGATGGCCAGAGCGGGCACCGGCTTCGACTGCCCTTGGTAGTACAGCGAGGTGTACTGCGCCTGGGGCGGGCCCTTGGCCTGGCGCACCTTGTCGCGCAGCTTCTGCGTCACGCTCTTCTGGTCGACGTTGCCGGTGCTGCGATCCTCCCCGACCTGGTCGGCTCTGAGGATCACGACGCTGTAGCGCGAGTCGGCCCGCTGGGCGAGCGCCCACGCCGCCTGGTCCACCGCGGCGTTCAAGATGATCTCGGAAGTGTCGTCCTGCGCCGCCGCGCTCTGCTTGGCCACGGCCACGGGGGCCTGGTTGAGGTAGCTCGCCACCGTCGTGACGTTGGCCTGCGCCTCGGCCGTCGCGGAGTTGACCCGGCCCCGCAGCACCGCCGTGTCGATCATCTGCATCAGGAAGAACCCCAGCACCGCGACGACGGTCATGGAGATCACCAGGGTGCTCGTGACGACCCTGAGCTGGAGCGAGCGCCGCCAGATCCGGCGTACCCGCCCCGCGGCGCGCCGGGCCCGCCTGCGGACTCCCCGCACGATCTGGCGCGGGGTGCGGCGGGTGGTCTTCTTCGGCTTCGGCTTTCCCGAGGGGCGGGAAGAGGAGGTCGGGGGGGCCATGAGGATGTCCCGGGGTCACAGCGGGGCGCGGCGGGGCCGCCTACGCCGGGCCGGCCTTGTAACCGACGCCGCGGACGGTCACCACGATCTCGGGGTGCTCCGGATCCTTCTCGATCTTGGCGCGGAGCCGCTGCACGTGGACGTTGACCAGCCGGGTGTCGGCCGCGTGCCGGTAACCCCACACCTGCTCCAGCAGCACCTCGCGGGTGAACACCTGGCGGGGCTTGCGGGCGAGCGCCACCAGCAGGTCGAACTCCAGCGGGGTGAGGTTGACGGTCTCGTCCTCCCGCTTGACCGAGTGGCCGGCGACGTCGATGGTGATGTCGCCGATCTGCAGGACCTCGGGGGTCGGCTCGTCCGTACGGCGCAGCCGCGCGCGCACCCGTGCCACGAGCTCCTTCGGCTTGAACGGCTTGACGATGTAGTCGTCGGCCCCGGACTCCAGGCCGAGGACCACGTCGATGGTGTCGCTCTTGGCCGTCAGCATGACGATCGGCACGCCTGACTCGGCGCGGATGCGGCGGCAGACGTCGATGCCGTCGGCGCCGGGCAGCATCAGGTCGAGAAGGACCAGGTCCGGCCGGGTGTCACGGAAAGCGTCGAGCGCCTTGTCTCCGTCGGACACGAACGACGGCTCGAACCCTTCGCCCCGAAGGACAATGCCAAGCATCTCGGCGAGAGCGGCGTCGTCGTCGACGACCAGCACGCGTCCTTTCATGGCCCCTCATTCGTTCTGCACAGTTTGGGAGGTTGAGGCGAAAGCCGTACGACCGACCGAAGGCTACCTGCGAGTCAACCCCGGGTGATAAACGACTGAACAATAGCCTCACCGAAAGCCGGATTTTAGGCGTACCTTACGGAACCCGCCAATGATCTGGGTCATCGAGCATGTGGCGTGGCGTGGCGCGGATCCGTACGGTCCCGCTCCAAGTCTGCGCCAAGGGGGCCATATTGGGCCATCCCACGGCTTGATCGCTTCACTGGCCACCACGGATTGCGGTGCGACATGCCAGGATTGGGATATGTCAGACGGTCACGGCTCCGCGTCCAGCACGCCCCCCGGTTGGGCGGAGAACCAGCCTCCGCCGTACGGCGGCCAGGGCCAGACGCCGTGGATCGCCCCCGGCGAGTCCGGTCAAGCCCCCCCAAGCCAGGTCATCCCAGGTCAGATCCCCCAAGATCAGGTCTCCGCTCCGTACGGCACGGGAGCGCCCGGCCACGGTCCCAACGGGCAGCCTCCTCAGGACGCGCCGCCCTATGGCCAGGCCCCCTACTCACCCGATGGACAGGCGCCGTACGGCCCGGCACCCCAGGGTCAGCCGCCGTACGGGCAGGGGCCGTACGGGGCCTACGGTCAGGGCCCCGGGTACGGCCAGCCGTACGGCTATCGCCCGCCGCCGCAGGCGCTGCGCCCGGGCATCATCCCGCTGCGCCCGCTCGGCCTCGGCGACATCCTCGACGGCACCATCAAGCTGATCCGCTCCAACCCCAAGGCCACGCTCGGCCTGTCGGCCGTCGCGGCCGCGATCGGCACGCTGCCCCTGGCGATCGGCCAGGCGGTCTACTACAGCTCCATCGGCGACCTGCTGTCCAATCCCACGGCGATCGAGTCGGGCGGCGGCCTGCCCATGGGCGGCCTCGTCGCGCAGACCGGCGGGGCGCTCCTGTCGGTTGTCATACAGTTCTTCCTGGTCACGATCCTGACCGGCATGCTGACGCGGGTTCTCGGCCGGTCGGTCTTCGGCGGCCGGATCACCGTGGGCGAGGCCTGGCGGCTCACCAGGTCGCGGCTGCCCGCGCTGTTCGGCCTCGCCCTGCTCACCGGCCTGATCGCGCTGGTGCCCTTCGCCGTCGCCGTCGCGATCATCGTGGCCCTCGTCGCCGCCGGCGTGAACATCGGACCCATCGTGGCCGTCGGACTGGTGCTCGGGCTCGCCTATGTCGTGTACGCCCTGTTCATCACGACGCGTTTCGCCCTCGCGGCACCCGCGATCGTGCTGGAGCGGCGCGGTATCGTCGAAGCGATACGCAGGTCATGGACGCTGGTCAGCGGCGACTTCTGGCGAGTGCTGGGCATCCTTCTGCTGACCCAGTTCCTGGCGGCCATGCTCGGCGGCATCCTCTCGGTGCCGGTCAACATCGTCAGCCTGGTCGTGTCCTTCGGCGGCCAGGGCAGCCTGGCCTCCACGGTGATCACCACGGTCCTGTTCGCGATCGGAGGCATCCTCAGCTCGATGATCACCTATCCGATCCAGGCCGGGGTCAACGGGCTCCTCTACACCGACCGGCGGATGCGCGCCGAGGCGTTCGACCTCGTGCTGCAGACCGCCGCGATCGAGCAACAGCGCCAGGGCTGGGTGTCGGACACCGCCGACGACCTGTGGCACCCCTCCCACGCCGCCGGCTCGACCGGCCCCCACGCCCCCGGCACCCCCGGAGCGCCGTGATCAGCGTCGGCGCCGTGGTCCTCGACGACATCGGGCGCGACGAGGCCCGTCGCAAGGCCGTCGAAGAGCTGGTCAAGCCCGAATACCAGCAGGAGTCGCTGGTGGGCCGGCTTTTCAGGACCGTTCAGGACTTCCTCGACAGCCTGGTCGACAGGGCGCCCGGCGGCGTGCCCGGGGGCGTCTTCGCGCTGGTCGTCCTGCTGCTCGTCGTCGCCGCCCTGGTCGCCCTCATCGCCTGGCAGGCGAGGAAGGCGACGCGGAGCCGCCGGGCCGCCGCCGACGGCCTCTTCGGGCCCAGGGAGCGTACGGCGGCGGAGCACCGGGCCGAGGCCGAGCGCCTCGCCGGTGAGTCCCGCTGGGCGGAGGCCATCCGGGAACGGCTCCGAGCCATCGCACGCGACCTCGAGTACCGCGCGATCGTGGCGCCGCAGCCCGGACGTACGGCCGACGAGCTGGCCGAAGCCACCGGGCGGGAGCTTCCCCGGTTCGCGGCGGAGCTCGCCGCGGCGGCGCGGCTGTTCGACGACGTGACCTACGGCGAGGCGCCGGGGACGGCCGAGGGCTACCAGTCCATGGCGCAGCTCGACGAGGGCCTCCGCACCACCCGCCCGGCCGTGTCCACGGTGGCGTCCCCGTGACCGTCACGGCACCGGGGCGAGCCCCATCGACCTCCACGTCCCCGGGGGCGCGGAGCATCTGGCGCGGCAGCCGGGGCATGGTGATCTTCGGCCTGCTCGTGATCGTCCTCGCCGCGCTCGCCGCGTTGATCACCGGCACCTCGACCGACGGCCGGCGGCTGGACCCCGCCGACTCGACGCTCACCGGGAGCAAGGCGCTCGCCCAGATCCTGCGCCAGCGGGGCGTGCGGATCGAGCGGGTCTCCACGATCGACGACGTCGTACGGCTGGACGGCCCCGGCACGCAGCTTCTGGTGTCCGGCTCCTCGTTCCTCAGCCTCGACGAGATCACATCGCTCTCGCGCGCCCAGGCGGACCTGCTGGTCGTCGGCCCGGTCCGGGGCCTGTCCACGCTCGCCCCCGGGATCACCGCCACCAGCGAGGCGGCGGTCCGTTCGCGTGAGCCCCGATGCGACCTCCCCGCCGCCGTCCACGCGGGAAACGCCTACCTCGGCGGTGCCGCCTTCACCGTGCCCGCCAGGTCCACCGGCTGCTACCCGGGCGCCGACGGGCCGAGCCTGGTGCGCTCATCCGGCTCCCGCACGGTGACCGTGGTGGGCGACGGCGGGTTCATGACGAACCAGCGGCTCGCCGAGGACGGCAACGCCGCTCTGGCGGTCAACCTCGCGGGCGCCAGACCGGTCCTCATCTGGCTGGTCCCACCGGACGCGTCACAGGTGATCCCCGGGTCCGGGCAGGCCACCCTCGGCGAGCTGATCCCGGTGGGAGTGCCCTGGGCGGTGCTCCAGCTCGTCATCGCGTTGCTTGTGGTGGCGTTCTGGCGGGGGCGCCGCCTCGGTCCGGTGGTGGTCGAGCGGCTGCCCGTGGTCGTACGCGCGGCCGAGACCGCCGAGGGCCGCGGCCGCCTCTATCGCGCCCGCCGGGCCCGCGACCGCGCGTCCGCCACGCTGCGGGCGGCCTGCGTCTCGCGGCTCACCCCGAGGCTTGGGCTGTCCGGCGACGCGACTCCCGACCAGATCATCGCCGCGACCGCTCTCCGGAGCGGGCAGGATGCGGTTTGGGTGCGTTCAGTTCTGTACGGCCTGATACCGGCCGACGACGCCGGGCTCGTTGCCCTGGCGGGCCACCTCGACACCTTGGAAAGGCAGGTACGAGAGCCGTGACCACACCTCCGCCCGGAGGCCCTTTGAGCGGATCGCCCGGTCACCCCTGGCCCCAGCCGGCACCCGGCACGCCATCCGCCGGGCCATCCTCACCGACCTCGTCCGAAGGCCCCGAGGACGCGCCCTACCGTTCACCGGCTCCCGCCGGGGGGCCGTCCGGCTCCTTCCCCGGTGGCGAGGCTTCCCCCGCCGTAGGGGGCGGTGACCTGGCCAGGGACGCGCTCGGAGCGCTGCGTACCGAGGTCGGCAAGGCCGTCGTCGGGCAGGACGCCGTGGTGACGGGGCTCGTCATCGCGCTGCTGTGCAAGGGGCACGTGCTGCTCGAAGGCGTCCCCGGCGTGGCCAAGACCCTGCTGGTGCGAACGCTGTCGGCCACGCTTTCCCTCGACTTCAAGCGGGTGCAGTTCACGCCCGACCTGATGCCGGGAGACGTCACCGGCTCGCTGGTGTACGACGCCAAGACGGCCGAGTTCGCCTTCCGCGAGGGACCGATCTTCACGAACCTGCTGCTCGCCGACGAGATCAACCGCACGCCCCCGAAGACCCAGGCCGCGCTGCTCGAGGCCATGGAGGAGCGCCAGGTCAGCGTGGACGGCTCGCCGATGAAGCTGCCCGATCCTTTCGTGGTGGTCGCCACGCAGAACCCCATCGAGTACGAAGGCACCTACCAGCTGCCGGAGGCGCAGCTCGACCGGTTCCTGCTCAAGCTCACCGTGCCGGTGCCGCCGCGCGACCAGGAGATCGCGGTGCTCGAACGCCACGCTCTCGGCTTCGACCCGAGGGACCTGTCGCACATCAAGCAGGTAGCGTCGGCCTCCGACCTCGCCGCCGGGCGTGCCGAGGTCGCGAAGCTCCATGTGGCCCCCGAGGTGCTCGGGTACATCGTGGACCTGGCCCGGGCGACGCGCCTGTCGCCGTCGCTTCAGCTCGGCGTCTCCCCGCGTGGCGCGACCGCCCTGCTGGCGGCCGCCCGTGCCTGGGCCTGGCTGTCCGGCCGCTCGTACGTCACGCCCGACGACGTGAAGGCCCTGGCCAAGCCGGCCCTGCGGCACCGCATCCAGCTCCGTCCCGAAGCCGAGCTGGAAGGTGCGACGCCGGACGGCCTGCTCGACGGCGTCCTCGCCTCGGTCCCGGTCCCCCGCTGATGGCACTCACCGGCCGTGCCGGGTTGATCACCGCGCTGGGCGCCGCCGGCGTGCTCTTCGCGCCGCGTCCCGGCTACGCCGTTCTCGGCCTGCTGATGTTGCTCGCGGCGCTCGTCGTGGTCGACCTGCTGCTCGCGGGGGGCGTCCGCCCGCTGCGGTTCCAGCGCGGCGGCGAGCGCCTCGTACGGCTGGGCGAGTCGGTCACGGTGGAGCTGATCGCGGAGAACCCCGGGCGCCGCCGCGTCCGGGGCACGCTGCGGGACGCGTGGCCTCCGTCGGCGGGTGCGGGCCCGCGTCACCTGCGGCTCGACGTCCCGGCGGGTGAGCGCCGCCGTCTCGTCACGACGCTCACGCCGTCGCGCCGGGGCGACCGCGAGGCCGTCACGATCACGGTGCGGTCGCTCGGGCCTCTCGGCCTCGCCGCCCGCCAGGGGTCCCACCGCGTGCCCTGGACCGTACGGGTGCTGCCGCCGTTCCTCAGCCGCAAGCACCTGCCCGCGAAGCTGTCCAAGCTCCGCGAGCTGGAGGGCCGGCACCCGGCTCTCGTACGCGGTCAGGGCACGGAGTTCGACTCCCTGCGCGAGTACGTCGTGGGCGACGACGTGCGCTCGATCGACTGGCGCGCCTCGGCCCGGCGTGCGGACGTGGTGGTCAGGACCTGGCGCCCCGAGCGCGACCGGCGGGTGCTGATCGTGCTCGACACCGGCCGCACGGCAGCGGGCCGCGTCGGCACCTCCCCGATCCCCCTCCCCCCAGAACCGGACCGCCACGCCCCCGCCTCACTTCTCCCCCCGGCGGGCGAGCCAGACCGCCACCTCACCGCCTCGCGTCTCCCTCCGGCAGTCAGGCCGGCACGCCCCGCGAACGCGATCCCCGCCGGGTGGCCGCGTCTCGACTGGTCGATGGACGCGGCCCTGCTGCTCTCCGCCCTCGCGACCCGCGCCGGGGACAGGGTCGACTTCCTGGCCCACGACCGTGCCGTACGGGCGTGGATGTCCGGCGGCTCGCGTACGGACTCACTGTCCGCGCTGGTCAACGTGATGGCCCCCATCGAGGCCGAGCTGGTCGAGGCCGACTCCGCGAGCATGGTGGCCGCCATCCTGGCCCGGGCCAAGCGGCGCTGCCTGGTGGTCCTGCTCACCGACCTGAACCCCGCGGCAATGGACGAGGGCCTGCTCCCGGTTCTCCCGCAGCTCGCCTCGCGCCACGTGGTGCTGGTGGCCGCCGTCGCCGATCCGCGCGTCGCCGAGATGGCGTCAGGCCGCGGCACCGCCGAGCAGGTCTACGACGCGGCGGCCGCCGAGCACCTGCGAGGGGAACGCGCGCGCCTCACGGCCCGGCTGCGCCGCCACGGCGCCGCGGTCGTGGACGCCCTCCCCGACGACCTCGCGCCCGCCCTGGCCGACGCCTACCTCGCGCTCAAGGCCGCCGGCCGGCTGTAGGACGGCAGCCGGCGCACTGTAGGGCCTCTGAAGGCGCATGGTCCCGACATTCCTGCGAGGAGCGGAAGGAGCGGCCACCTGTTATCTGACCTATCGAGCTGGGCCGACCGCGATGCCGTACGGATTGGAACCGACCGGGATCGTCGCGACGATCTTGTTCGTACGTGGGTCGATCACCGAGACGTCGCCGTCGCCCTGGTTGACGACATAGACGGCATCCTGCCCCACCGCGACCGCGAAGGGATCGGTGGTGCCGGGTGTGCCGTCCTTGATCGTCGCCACGACGCGCCGGGTGCGGGTGTCGACCACCGACACCGTGGCCGTTCCGAGGCCGGCCACGTAAGCGTGCGTCCGGCCGGCCGCCACGCCGAAGGGCCCCTGGCCGACCGGCACGGTGGCCGTCACCCGGCGGGCGCTGGTGTCGATCACCGACACGTTCCCGGCGGCCTCGTTCGCGACGTAGCCAGACCTTCCGTCCGGGGTCACCGCCACGCTGACCGGGCCGGCCCCCACCGGCACCGTCGCGACCAGCCGGCGAGCGCGAGTGTCGATCACCGACACGCTGTTCGACCCCTCGTCGGCCGTGTAGGCCATGTGACCGTCCGGGCTCACCGCCACGCCGACCGGCTCCGACCCCGTCGGCACGGTCGCCGTCACCCGGCGGGCGCTGGTGTCGATGACTGACACGCTGTTCGATCCGCCGTTGGCGACATAGGCGAACCGCCCGTCCGGGCTCACCGCCACATCCGTCGGCGCCCCGCCCACCGGTACGGCCGCCACCACTCGCCGCGTACGCGCGTCGACCATCGACACGTCGCGGGAATGCTGGTCGGCGACGTAGACCATGTCGCCGTTGGGGCTGACCGCCACGCCTGACGGAGCGCGGCCGACCGGAACGGTCGCGATCACCTTCCTGGCACGCGTATCGAGCACCGACAGGGTGCCGTCGAACTGGTTGGTCACATAAATGAGCGATAGGGCCCCCCGGCCCCCGTCCGCCGCACGCACGGCGCCACCGGTCACAGCCAGCCCCGCCACCAGGACGAGGAAGCACAAAGCGATCAGCGTCTCTCGGGCCAGATGTCGCATCCGCTCCCCCGATCAGGTCGCCAGCAGGCCGCTCGCGTAGTGGTCACGGTTGTTTCGCACGCCGGGCAGCACGAAGAAATAACCGCCGCCGAAGGGGCTGATGTACTCGACCAGAGGCTCGCTTTCCAACCGCGTCTGCATGGCGATGTAGGTGTGCAGTTCTCGCTGGAAACAGCAGAAGACATGCCCCATGTCGGCGACGCCGGCGGGGTCGAGCGTCCGGTCGAACTGGTAGCTGCGGCGCAGGATCGCACTGGTGGCGGCCGTCTCCGGCGTCTGCGGGTTGGCCAGGCGGATGTGCGCGTCCAACGGGGTGAGCCTGCCCTGGGGATCATTGGTGTACACCGGGTCCTGGCCCTCGTCGGTGCCGTACATGGGCGCGCCTGTGACCTTTCGGCGGCCGATGATCCTTTCCTGATGCCCGATCGCGACCTTGTTCCATTTCTCGATGAAGAAACGAACCATGCGGACGGCCTGGTACGTGCCGCCGGCGGCCCAGGCGGGCTCCTCCGTCCGCGGCTGCGCCCAGACCAGCTCGTTCATCTGCCGGGCGTCACCGGTGTCGGGATTGGCGATGCCGTCCTTGAAGCCGAGCATGTCGCGCGGGGTGCCGCTCGGACGGGGCGGGTTGACGAACCCGTCCGCCCGCCAGCGCGGCCGCAGGGCTCCGCTGGTGTGCGCCATGATGTCGACCAACGCGTGCGCCAGCACGTCCCTGTGGTCCGCGCACAGCTGCAGCAGCAGGTCGCCGTGGCATTCGGCCTCATCGAGATCGTCGTGCTCGAATGCCTCCATGGTCTTCAGCTGTACGGGCTTCCGGGAGGCGAGGCCGTACCGGTCATCGAACAGCGACGCGCCGACGGCGGCGGTGACGGTGAGGCCGTCGGGCACGACCGACGCGCCCAGGAGGTCGTTGTCCCGCGGAGAGATGTTCAGCGGCGCGCCACCCGAGGTGAGGAAGCGTGCGCGGTCGGTGAGAGCACGGAGCAGGTCGGCCAGCTCCCTGCGGTCCGCCACGGTCACGTCGAACGAGACGAAGCCGGCGGTCGGCTGGGCCCGCGTCGGGGGCGGCCGGTCGATCCCTGCCTGATGAAACCCGTGGAATGGGAACGAACGGGAGTCGGCCGGATCTCCGTCCGTCACCGCCCGCGCGGCGCCCTCGGTCATCGTGCCGACGGCCAGGCCCGCCACCCCCAGGCCCATCGCCCCCTTGAGGAACGAGCGCCGCTGGACTCCGGCGCGCATCCCTCCGGCACCACCAGGCGCCCGTTCATCGTTACGCCCAAGGGAATCGCCCATTTCGTCCCCCTTTGATAGGACTTATCCCACTTGCGGATTGTATGTCCCGTTACCCTCTTTACCGTGGAGGCCCCCGCCCGGCAGGATCTCCTCTGCGCACGGCGATCTCCGTTGGGGGACAAAGGCCTGGCCCGCGACCGCTGCCACGTTTAGGATCTTTTCGCTGGTATACATCTGTGGAAACCCGGCGGTGTCATAGGTATGCGTGAGCGGTGGCCTCTCCTGATGATCGCCTTGGTCGTGGTGATCATCGCCTTTGGCGTGTACGCCATGGTGGCCGGTCCGGGCCCTGTGGAGGCTTCACCACAGTCGCGGCAGTCCCGATCATCCGCCCCCAGGACCGAGGGGCTGCCACTCTCCCCGACGCCCACGCCTCCTTTCGCGCCGACCACGTCCCCCGTCGTGCCCACCGCGCCGTCCGTCGTGCCGACCGCCCCCGACGCCCCCACCGTGCAGGACACTCCCGAGCTCATCGCGGCGCGTTACTTCACCGCCTGGCAGGCCGGTGACTTCACCACCATGGCCGGCCTGGTGGCCGACGCTCCGGCTGACTTCGCCGACCGGCACCGGCGGTTCACCGCCGAGCTGCGCGTCTCGTCGCTCTCTCTCACCCCGGGCGCGCCGCGCCGCCAGGGCGGGGACGCGGCCGAGGTGCCCTTCCAGGGGGTACGAGAGGTCACGGGGCTGGGCCGGTGGCCGTTCTCCTCGGTCCTGCGCATGGCCCCTCGGAACGGGGCGTGGAAGGTGCTCTGGGGGCCGGAGACGCTGCACCCCTCCCTCAAGGACGGTGGGAGCCTGCGGCTGAAGGAGACCCAGGTCCCCCGGCCGGCCGCGCTCACCCGCGAGGGACTGCCTTTCCCTCCGGACAGCAGGGCGGGTGACTACTTCCCCGGTCTGGGCACCACGGCCGTCCACCTGACGCTGGAGGAGGTTCCCTCCGGCAAGGTGCTGCTCGCCTCCCCGACCCCGCCGCAGACGGGAACGCGGAGCACGATCTCCCAGCAGGTGCAGGCGGCCGCCGCCCGGGCACTGGACGGCGTGGGACGGCCCGCCGCGGTCGTCGCCCTGGACACGCAGACCGGCCAGCTGCGGGCGGTGGCGGACACGCTGGGCGGCAAGCGGGCGTTCAACGGCCTGTACCCGCCGGGTTCGGCGTTCAAGGTGGTGACCGCCGCCGCACTGCTCCGCACCGGCTTGAACGTGGATTCATCGGTCGCCTGCCCGGGCACCTACACCATCCCGAACGCCAGGAGTTTCACCAACGACGGGGGCGCCGATCACGGCGCCGTGACCCTCACCATGGCCTTCGCGTTCTCCTGCAACACCACCTTCGTGCGGCAGGCCTACGAGCGGCTGCGTGACGACCGGCTGCGCGCCGAGGCCGCCGACCGGTTCGGATTCCGTGAGAAGCCCGGTCTGAGCTTCTGCCGGATCCGGCCGTACAACGACCTGAACGAGCTGGGCTCCGACGCCATCGGGCAGAACTCGGTGCAGGCGAGCCCGCTTTGCATGGCGGAGGTGGCCGCCGCGGTGGCGAGCGGTGTCTGGAAACCCGCGATCATGACGGACCGGCCCTCCGCGGACTCACCGCCCGAGGTACCTCTGGACGCAGGCGTGGTCACCGCCCTGCGCACGATGATGAACGCCGTGGTGACCCAGGGCACTGCCGCGAAGGCCGGCCTCCCTTCGGGTACCGCGGGCAAGACCGGCACCGCCGAGGTGAGCGGTGCGAAGTCTCACGCGTGGTTCATCGGCTACCGCGGCCCTCTGGCCTTCGCCGTGCTCGTGGAGAACGGCGGCACCGGCGGCAGCGTGGCGGCCCCGATCGCCGCGAAGTTCCTAAAGGCGCTGTAGCGGTCACGGAGGGTCGAGACCGGCGGACCAGCGGTCGTCAGCTTGACGGGGCGATGTCCGGGGCGCGTTCGAGGTCGCCGGTCTCGCCGGCTCGCAGGGCGCGGCGGCCGAAGAACACGACGTACGCCAGGAACGCGACCTCGGCCATCACTCCGATGCCGATGCGCGCCCAAGTGGGCAACGAGGACGGGGTGACCATCGCCTCGATCAACCCGGACACCAGGAGGACCACCACCAGGCCGAGCGCGACGCTCATCACGGCCCGGCCCTGCTCGGCCAGCGCCTCTGTACGCTTCCTCGGCCCCGGGTCGATGGCCGTCCAGCCGAGGCGCATGCCGACGGCGGCGGCGAGGAAGACGGCCGTCAGCTCCAGCAGGCCGTGCGGGGTGATCAGGCCGAAGAAGACGTCGAGCCGGTCGCGCGAGGCCATGAGCCCGGCGGAGAGGCCGACGTTCTCGGCGTTCTGCCAGAGGATGTACGGGATGGGGATGCCGAGCAGCACGGACATCGCGATCACCTGCATCGACAGCCACGCGTTGTTGATCCACACCTGCCCGGCGAAGGCCCCGGCCGGATGGTCGGAGTAGTAGTCGGCGAAGTCGTGCTCCACGAGCTGCTTGATCTGCTGCGGGCCGGCGATGGCCGCCTGCACGTCGGGGTTTCTCGCGACCCACACGCCGACCACCGCGGAGACCAGCAGGAAGACGGCCGCCGTGGTGGCCCACCACCACCGGGCGCGGTAGGCCACCACCGGGAACGAGACGGTGAAGAACCGGATGAACTCCCGCCAGGCGGGCGTGTGCGCCCCCGTCACCGCGGATCGCGCCCGCGCCACCAGGGCGGAGAGGCGGCCCACGAGGAGCTGGTCGGAGCCCGACCTGACGATGGACAGGTGGGTCGCGACGCGCTGGTAGAGGTCGACCATCTCGTCCACCTCGGGACCGCTCAGCGAACCGCGACGCCGTACCAGGGTCTCGAGCCGGTCCCACGTCGGCTTGTGCGCGGAGACAAACGCGTCGATGTCCACGCACGAAAGCCTATTGGCCCGATGGATAGGGTGGGGTACGTGGCAGATGTCGTGACCGGCGAGGCCGTCGTCGTCGAGGTACGGGTGGCACAGCTTCCGAGCCGCGCCCTGGCCCTGGTGATCGACATGGTGCTCCAGTTCCTGGCCATCCTCGGGCTGAGCGTGCTGCTGGGCATGCTCACGTCCGTAGCCGAGGAAGCGGTCGCGGTGACGCTGACGATCCTGCTCAGCGCGCTCGTCATCGTGGGATACCCCGTGATCTTCGAGACGCTCAGCCGGGGTCGCAGCCTCGGCAAACTGGCCATGGGGCTGCGGGTCGTCAGCGACGACGGCGGCCCCGAGCGGTTCAGGCAGGCGCTGTTCCGGGGCCTGGCCGGGCTGCTGGAGTTCTGGATGTTCTTCGGCGCCCCCGCGCTGATCAGCTCGCTGATCTCCGCTCAGGGCAAGCGCCTCGGCGACATCTTCGCGGGGACCATCGTGATCTCCGAGCGGGCCCCCCGCCAGGCGCCGCCGCCCCAGATGCCCGCCCCGCTCGCCGCCTGGGCGGCGACGCTCGAGCTCTCCCGGCTGCCCGAGGACCTCGCGGCCACGGCCAGGCAGTACCTTTCGCGCTGGCACCAGCTCTCCCCCGCCGTCCAGCACGACATGGGGGTGCGCATCGCTACCCAGTTCGCGTCCTTCGTCTCACCGCCGCCTCCACCCGCCGCGCCGCCGTACGCCTATATCGCCGCCGTGCTGGCCGAGCGCCGCCGCCGCACGGAGGTTCGGCTCGCGCGCCAGATGCGGCAGCGACCTTCACCGTACGGGCCGGTCCATCCCCCGCCGTACGGACCGGTTCCGCTGCCGCCGGCCGGTGCCTTCAGGCCGCCGCCTCCCAGCGGGCAGCCCGTCATCCTTCCTCCGCCAGCCGTTTCGGCGGTCTCACCAGGGCGGTCGCAGGTGACGGCCGGAGGCTTCATCCCTCCCGCGTAGATTTTCGGCAAGCCGACGCATACATACGGCAAGCAGGGGCACTGAGCGGTTCAGCGGGCTACTGGGGCATTAGCCCGCTACGTGGGAACGGGTATGGCCGGGCGCGAGAGGGAGAGGTCGCGTCGGCCATACCCACCCACAACACCATCTCTCAGGCCAGCCTGACCCGTGCGTCGAGCAAGGCGTAGGCCACGTCGACCAGCAGGTTCGCGACGACCGGGCTAGCGGGCCTCAGGCACCGCCCTGGCCTGCGCGATCAAGAGCCGAAGCGCCAGGACCTCAGGTAGTCCGCCTGGACGCCGGTCAGAGCGTCGATCTCGATGCCGGCCGCCGCGAGCTTCAGCCGCGCGACCTCCGCGTCGATGTCCCCGGGTACGTCGTACACGCCCGGCGCCAGCCGCACCCGCTCCTCGGCCAGCCAGGCGACGGCCAGCGCCTGCGCGGAGAACGACATGTCCATGACGGCCGCGGGATGCCCCTCGGCGGCGGTCAGGTTCACCAGGCGGCCCTCGGCGAGCAGCAGCAGCCTCCGCCCGTCCGCGAGGACGTACTCGTCGGTGTGGGGGCGCACGCCGAGGTGGACGGCCCGCGCCATGCCCTCCAGCGCGCGCACGTCGATCTCGACGTCGAAGTGGCCTGCGTTCGCCAGGATGGCGCCGTCTTTCATCTGGGCGAGGTGCTCGCCCCGGACGACGTCACGGTTGCCTGTGACGGTGATGAACAGATCTCCCACGCGCGCCGCCTCGGTCATCGGCAGCACTTCGTAGCCCTGCATGCTGGCGTCGAGGGCCTTGACGGGATCGATCTCGGTGACGATCACCCGGGAGCCCTGGCCCCTGGCGCGCTCGGCCACGCCGCGCCCGCAGAAGCCGAACCCCGCCACGACGACCGTACGGCCCGCCAGCAGGGTGTTGGTGGCCCGCGTGATGCCGTCGAGCGTGGACTGGCCCGTGCCGTACCTGTTGTCGAACATCCGCTTGGTGCGGGTGTCGTTGACCGCGACGACCGGGAACCGCAGTGCCTGCTCGGCGGCCATCTGGCGCAGCCGGATGATGCCGGTGGTGGTCTCCTCGCACCCGCCCGTGACCCCGTCGAGCAGCTCGACGCGCTCGGTGTGCAGGATGTTGACCAGGTCGCAGCCGTCGTCCAGCACGAGGTCGGGGGCGATGTCGAGGGCCTGGTGGATGTGCCGGTAGTAGGTGTCGCGGTCCACCCCCGCCCGGGCGTGCACGGCCACGCCGTACGCGCGCAGGGCCGCCGCCACGTCGTTCTGGGTGGAGAGGGGATTGGAGGCCGCCAAGGCGATCTCGGCGCCGCCGGACTTCAGCGCGCCGACGAGCACGGCGGTCTCCGCGGTGACGTGGAGGCATGCGGCGATCTTCAGGCCGTCGAGCGGGCGTGCGACCTCGAACCGCGCCCCGATGGCCCGCAGCACGGGCATGGAGCGCAGCGCCCAGTCGATCCGCCGCTCTCCCGCCTCGGCGAGCGACGCATCCGGCATATCCACAATTCCCCCTATGTGGCGAAAAGGTCCCCACGCGATGCGCGGGGACCTCGCCTGGCCCGGAGGCCGGTCGATCAGTAGCGGTAGTGGTCGGGCTTGTACGGGCCCTCGACGTCGACGCCGATGTACTCGGCCTGCGCCTTGGTGAGCTGGGTCAGCTTGACGCCGAGCGCGTCCAGGTGGAGCCGCGCGACCTTCTCGTCCAGGTGCTTCGGCAGCACGTAGACGCCGATGGGGTACTCGTCGGTCTTGGTGAACAGCTCGATCTGCGCGATCACCTGGTTCGTGAAGGAGTTGGACATCACGAAGCTGGGGTGGCCGGTGGCGCAGCCGAGGTTCATCAGACGGCCCTCGGCGAGCACGATGATCGCGTGGCCGTCGGAGAAGGTCCAGGTGTGGACCTGCGGCTTGATCTCGGTCTTCACGATGCCCGGCAGCTTGGCCAGACCCGCCATGTCGATCTCGTTGTCGAAGTGACCGATGTTGGAGACGATCGCGTTGTGCTTCATCCGGCCCATGTGGTCGGCCGTGATGATGTCGAAGTTGCCGGTCGTGGTCACGAAGACGTCCGCGATGCCGACGACGTCGTCCAGCGTGGTGACCTGGAAGCCGTCCATGGCGGCCTGGAGCGCGCAGATCGGGTCGATCTCGGTGACGATCACGCGGGCGCCCTGGCCGCGCAGCGCGTCGGCACAGCCCTTGCCCACGTCGCCGTAGCCGCAGACCACGGCCACCTTGCCGCCGATGAGCACGTCGGTGGCGCGGTTGAGACCGTCGATCACGCTGTGGCGGCAGCCGTACTTGTTGTCGAACTTCGACTTGGTCACCGAGTCGTTGACGTTGATCGCCGGGAAGAGCAGCGAGCCGGCCTTGAACATCTCGTAGAGACGGTGGACGCCGGTCGTGGTCTCCTCGGTGACGCCCTTGATCTCCTTGGCCACGGCGGTCCACCGGCCCTCGGAGGACACCGTGCGGTGGAGGAGGTCGAGGATGATCTTCCACTCCTCGGCGTCCCCCTCGGAGGCCGAGGGCACGACCCCGGCCTTCTCGTACTCAGCGCCCTTGTGGACGAGCAGGGTCGCGTCGCCGCCGTCGTCGAGGATCATGTTGGGGCCGCCGCCGCCGGGCCAGGAGAGCGCCTGCTCGGTGCACCACCAGTACTCCTCCAGCGTCTCGCCCTTCCAGGCGAACACCGGCACGCCCTTCGGGTCGTCGACGGTGCCGTCGGCGCCGACCACGGCCGCGGCGGCCGCGTGGTCCTGGGTGGAGAAGATGTTGCAGCTCACCCAGCGCACGTCGGCGCCGAGAGCGACCAGCGTCTCGATCAGCACCGCGGTCTGGATGGTCATGTGGAGGGAGCCCATGATCTTGGCTCCGCTCAGCGGGCGCGCCTCGGCGTACTCGCGGCGGATGGCCATCAGGCCCGGCATCTCATGCTCGGCGAGCTTGATCTCCCTGCGGCCGAAGTCGGCCAGCGCAAGGTCGGCGACCTTGAAGTCCATAGTGCGTTCCCCTCAACCCGGTCATTGCGTCTCTGCGAGTTTAAGAGGCGCGCACACCCCAACGCATCCCCAGATCTGCGAACCTAACAAAAGAATGTAAGAATTGCGGGTATGCGCATCACTGAGGCGGCGAAGCGTCTTGGACTGTCCCCCCGGATGCTCCGTTACCGGGAGGCTCTCGGCCTGCTGCCGCCGGTGCGAGACAAAGGCTCGCACCGGCGGTTCGGCCCTGAGGAGCTGGCGGCCGTCACCCAGGCCATGGACCTGGAGCGACGGTTCGACGTGTCACCCGCCGAGCTGGCGTTCGGGATGCGCGTGCTCAGCGAGCCGGCCGTGGCGCAGGCCGTACGGGATCTCGGCCTGCGCATCGGCCGCATCCACGCCCCGCGCCGCGCCCTCGACTTCGAGAAGGAGAAGGCCCTGCGCCTGCTCCGCCGGGATCGCTGAGCTGTCTCAGGGTGCGCAGGAGTCGGCGAAGTTCCGGGAACCGGCCGTCTCGACGCAGCGGTACGGCGCGGGGTTGAGCACCGAGGGCGGCTGGCGCAGCTTCGTCGCCTGCTCGTAGTCGTAGGCGTATCCGACCAGCAGGGGCTCGGTCCACGCCTGGCCGAGGAAGACGATGTTGAACGGCCGGCGGTTGGCGGCCTGGTAGCCCGCCGGAACGCTGACCGACGGGTATCCCGCCTTGGCTCCGATCCCCGCGCTGCCGCCGTTGGCGAAGAGCAGGGCGGTCAGATTGTTGCTCTGCATCAGGGGGTCGATGCGGCCCTTGCTGATGGTGAGGTCGTTGGCACGGTCCGCCTGGTACTTGACGGTGTCGGCGCTGCCAGGGCTGAGGTCCTTGGTCTGCGACGCCAGGGCGTTGGTCTGCCCGAACTTCAGCGCCTCCTGCGCGTGTGCCGTGTTGTAGGCGACGATGTCGTCAAGGGTCTTCATCGGGGCGTTGCCCGGCAGCCGCGACAGGTACGCGTTCAGGTCGCGCTTGAACTCATAGCTCAGCACGGTCGAGCTCTGCCCTGAGGTGTCGAGCGTGACGTCGACCAGCGTCGCGCCACGTGCCTTCAGCGCCGCCACGGCGGCGTCCCACAGGGCGCGGTTGTCGGTGCCGGCCACCGGCACCTGGCTCGCGACGACACCGATCCTGGCGCCCTGCAGAGCGGTGGTCTTCAGGTCCTTGGTGAAGTCGTGCCCGACGAGCGGGTTGGCCGCGGTCGCCGGGTCCTCCGGGTCGGTGCCCGTGATCGCGGTCAGCTCGGCCGCCGCGTCGGCCACCGTGCGGGTGAGCGGGCCCGCGGTGTCCTGGCTCGCCGCGATCGGCACGATGCCGGTACGGCTGATCAGCCCGACGGTCGGCTTGACGCCCACGTCGGAGTTGGAGAACGCAGGGCTGAGGATGGAGCCCGAGGTCTCGGTGCCGATGGTGACCGCGGCGAATCCGACCGAGGCGGCGACGCCCGAACCCGCGCTGGAACCGCTCGGGCTCTGGCTGGTGTCGTACGCGTTCAGCACCTGGCCGCCGAGCGAGCTGTATCCGCCGGGCATGCCGCTGGTGAGGTAGTTGGCGAACTCGGTGAGGTTGGCCTTGCCGAGGATCACCGCTCCGGACTTGCGCAGTTGCGCGACGAGCGGCGCGTCCGCCTTGGGGAAGGAGTCTGCCAGCGCGACCGATCCCGCGGTCGTCGGCATGCCCTTGACGTCGATGTTGTCCTTGACGATCACCGGGATGCCGAGGAGGGGGCCGTGCGAACCGCTGTCTCGCCGCGCCGCGTCGGCGGCGGACGCCTCCTTGAGCGCGTTGGGGTTGAGGGCACGTACCGCGTTGAGGCCGGGGCCCGCGGTGTTCAGCGCCTTGATGCGGCTGATGTAGGCGGAGGTGAGGGAGGCACTGGAGATCTTGCGCGCGTCGAGCAGTTCGTTCAGCCGGGAGACCGTGGCCGTCTCCAGGTCGACGGCGAAAGGCTTGCCGAAGTCGTGACCGTCGGCGCCGGCCGTGCCGGTGGCGATCGATGAGACCCCGGTCGCCACGACCAGGACCATGGTGAGGGTGACGGCGCGGCGGCGGGTGGTGAACACGCGACCAGGTGAGAGGGGAGTGTTAATTGCATGCTCCAGATGGGGAGTGCGATCGGTGCGTCGTCATGGTCATTCGGCACCGAGTCGAACCCATTTCACTCTGGAGTCGATCACGTTAAACGAGTAAAAATCCCCCATTAGGGGCTGTGCGCCGCTTCTGGGCGTTTAGGAGGAGACTTCTCCCCCGGGACGATCGCGGGGGGCGGGCGGCTCAGGACTACGCGTCGCCGGTCCCGTTGGTCGAGGCGGCCACCTTGTCGGGACGGTAGAGATCGGGCTCGAGGTAGATGACCCTGGCCATCGGCACGGCCTCTCGGATCCGCCGCTCGGCCTCGTCGATGCCCTTGGCGATGTCGGAGGCCGTGTCGCCGCGCTCCACGGCGATCTTCGCGGCGACCAGCAGTTCCTCGGGACCGAGGTGCAGGGTGCGCAGGTGGATGACCTTGCTCACCTCGGGAGCGCCCTCGAGTGCGGCGCAGATCTTTTCCTCGATCTCGGGCGTCGCGCTCTCACCGATGAGCAGCGACTTGGTCTCGATCGCCAGGATCACCGCGATGATCGCCAGCAGGATGCCGATCATGAGGGTGCCGACGCCGTCCCAGACGCCGTTCCCGGTGATCACGGCCATCGCGACGCCGAAGAGCGCCAACACCAGGCCGAGCAGGGCCCCGAAGTCCTCCAGGAGGACGACGGGCAGCTCGGGTGCCTTGGCCCTCCGGATGAAGTTGAACCACGAGACGTCGCCCCTGATGGTGTTGGACTCGGCGATCGCGGTGCGGAACGAGAAACCCTCGGCGACGATCGCGAAGATCAGCACGGCGAACGCCCAGATGGGCGACTGGACATCGTGGGGATGCCTGATCTTCTCGATGCCTTCGTACAGCGAGAAGACGGCACCGATCGTGAACAGCACGACCGCGACCACGAAGGCGTAGAAGTAGCGCTCCCGGCCGTACCCGAACGGGTGCTTGCGGCTCTCGCGCTTCTTCGACTGCTTGCCGCCGAGCAGCAGCAGCGCCTGGTTGCCCGAGTCCGCGACCGAGTGCACCGACTCGGCGAGCATCGACGACGACCCCGTGAACAGGAACGCCACGAACTTCGCCACCGCGATCGCCAGGTTCGCCCCCAACGCCGCGATGATCGCCTTACTACCGCCGCCCGCGCTCACCCGCAGTCTCCACCCATCCGTTGGACCCGTGCTCTTGACCCGCCGGTAAAGCGGTCACGCAGATCTTATTGGGAAATTCTCGCCTTAAGCTCCGCGATGGCGCTCACCGGGGCGGGGTCGATGCCGAACCCCAGGGCCAGGTAGACGCTGGCGTAGTCGGCGAGGCCGATCAGCGAGGCCAGCCGCTCCAGCGGAGACGTGCCTTCGGCGGTGATCTCGCTGACCGGCACGCCGCGATCCTGAGCAAGGCGCACCGACATCGCCCGCCGCTTGCCCACCTGGGGATGCTCATCCAGGTCGCGCAGCACGATCAGCCGAAGCGAGAGGGAGGACGAGTCGCCGAAGATGTCACGCTCGGCGAGCGGCCCGTCGAAGGCCATCACCTGGTTGTGGTTGACCTCCGGGATCTCACCCCAGATAGCCGGATATTTGGCGTTCTCGTTGAGCTGGGACGCGAGCCGTTGCGCGGCTCCGGCCGCGACCGGAGACGTGCCCCAGACCATCGGGATCGTGTCGGCGATCTCAAGCGCCAGTGTCTTGCCCGGGTTGATGAACGAATCGCTCGACGGACGGCAACGGTGCGCGATGTCCTCCAGGCGCTTGGCCGTGGCCTCCACCACGTCAGGCCCCACCTCGACCAGGCCGAACGCCGACGCCACGGCCACCATGGGCATGGTGAGGGCCCAGAGGTTCGCCCGGGGCAGGGCGACGGCCCCGGCGACCGGCACGACCGGCAGGTGCGGAGCGGACGCCTGTTCGGCTATCGCCGCCAGTGGCGAGCCCGGACGGCCCACCGTGATCAGGCGGCACCCCCTGCGGACGGCCTCCAGCGCCAGGGTCTGGGTCTCGTCGGTGGCGCCTGAGCACGACACCGCGATGACCAGGTCGGCGGCACCCACCCAGCCCGGCAGGCGGTAGGAGCGGACGGTGAGGATCGGGATGGGAACGCCGCCCCCGCACACGGCGGCGAGCAGGTCACCGGCGATGGCGGAACCGCCCACGCCCGCGACCACGACCGCCCGGGGACGGCCCTCGCCGGACAGCCGGGAGACACCCGCCTCCAGCGCGGAGCGATGCGAGGTGCGCACCTGCGCGCCAGAGGAGGCCACCGAGGGCAGCATGCCCGACGGATCCCCCTCGGACAGGAACGCCGCGTCATCCAGCCGCTCGGGCTCGAACGGGCTCACGCCTTGCGAGCCTCGTCGACCAGCAGGACGGGAATGTCGTCGCGGACCGGATAGACCAGCCCGCACGTCTCAGAACTGCACGCCAGCTCGTCGCTCTCGGTGACGGCGTTGAGCGGTGACTTGCAGGCCGGGCAGGCCAGGATGTCCAGCAACCAATCGTCGATTTTCACGGTCAACCCCTCACGACGGCGAGGACCTCGTCCCGGACAGCCGCCATTAGCTTTTCGTCGGCCGCCTCGGCGTTCAACCGGAGGAGCGGCTCTGTGTTGGACGGACGAAGATTGAACCACCACTCGGGCCCCGACACGGTCAGGCCGTCGAGGTCGTCGACGGTGGCCCCGTCGTGGCCGGCGTAGGCGGCGCGGACGCGCGCCAGCGCGCCGGCCTGGTCGCCCACGGTGCTGTTGATCTCACCGGACGCGGCGTAGCGGGAGTAGGGCCGGAGGACGTCCGACAGCGGGCGGTCCTCCTCGCCCAGGGCGGCGAGCACGTGCAGCGCCGCCAGCATTCCGGAGTCGGCGAACCAGAAGTCGCGGAAGTAGTAGTGGGCGGAGTGCTCGCCGCCGAAGACGGCTCCGGTGCGGGCCATCTCGGCCTTGATGAAGGAGTGGCCGACCCGGGTGCGCACGGGAACGCCGCCGTGCTCCGCGATGATCTCGGGCACGGCCCTGGAGGTGATCAGGTTGTGGATCACCGTGGAGCCCGGATGCTTGGCCAGCTCGCGCACCGCGACCAGCGCGGTGATCGTCGAGGGCGAGACCGACTCGCCACGCTCGTCGACCACCCAGCAGCGGTCGGCGTCGCCGTCGAAGGCCAGGCCGATGTCGGCCCCCTTGTCGAGCACGGCCTTCTGCAGGTCGCGGAGGTTGCCGGGCTCGATCGGGTTGGCCTCGTGGTTGGGGAAGGTGCCGTCGAGCTCGAAGAAGAGCGGCGTCACCTCGAGCGGGAGGCCGTCGAACACCGAGGGGACGGTGTACCCGCCCATGCCGTTGCCGGCGTCCACGACGACCTTGAGCGGCCGGGTGCCGGACAGGTCGACCAGGCCCCGTAGGTGGGCGGCGTACCCGGCGAGCAGGTCGCGCTGGGTGACCACGCCCGTGCCGCCGGCACCGCCATCGCTCCGGACGCCCGCCGCGAGCAGCTCGGCGGCGCGGTCGCGTATCAGGGTCAGGCCCGTGTCGGCGCCCACCGGGACGGCACCCGCGCGGCACAGCTTCATTCCGTTATAACGGGCGGGATTATGGCTGGCCGTAAACATCACGCCGGGTAGCCGCAGGCTGCCGCTGGCGTAGTAGAGAAGATCGGTGGACCCGAGCCCGGTGTCGATCACGTCCGCGCCCCGGCCGGTCGCGCCCCGGGCGAAGGCCGCGGCGAGGGGGCCAGAGGAGGCGCGCATGTCATGGGCGGTCACCACGGCCTCGGCTCCCACCACCTCGACGAAGGCGGCACCCACTGCCTCGGCGACATCCTCATCGAGCTCACCGGGGACGACGCCACGGATGTCGTACGCCTTGAAGATCTTGGCGAGGTCGCCCACTGCCGCTCCGCACCTAGTCAGTCTTTTGGAATCGAGCCTACTGCGTTCCCTCAGGGCCTTTCACGAAGCTCGGGAGGTGGGCCACCCGCCGATGCGCGGCGACAAGCCCCCATGAGGGTGCGGGAAGGGCCTGTTCTGGGAAAAGACGCCGGGGCGAAGATCGGGGACGTCAGCGCTCCAGGTTCTGCTGGGCGGACCGCAGGACCCGCAGGTGGCCGCGCCGGCCGACCTCCACGCCCTGCCCGACGGGCTCTCCCGAGGACGGCGCGGGCCTCGCCGCCTCGCGCACGGCGTTGGCCAGGGCTTCCAGGTCGTCGGTGCTGGGTTGCCCCGCCTCCGAAGGCAGCCGGACGACCTCCCATCCTCGCGGGGCCGTCAGCCGCTCCGCGTGGTCCGCGCACAGGTCATAGCAGTGTGGTTCGACGTACGTCGCCAACGGGCCCAGCACTGCGGTCGAGTCAGCGTAGACGTACGTGAGTGTGAAGACGGCAGGCTGCCTGCAGGCGGTACGGGAACAGCTGCGGACGGGGCTCACGGAGGGACCGTATCCGGTCCGCGTTCACATTGCCACCACCTGGCAGCTCTTAACGAGCGTGTCGCCACAATTCGGACACTTGCCATCCGTTTACGGGCTACATGGTCCGGCACGAAATGCTCTTGGTGAAGGCCCCTCCGAGCGGCAGAAGGCACGGGATCCGCGAAGCACGATCTAGGCTTGCGGTGTGAGTTCGGCCCCAGGCGGCAAGGCCCGCCCCAACGGCCCGCGGCGGCGCGACCGGCACGGCCGCGGCATGCGCGGCCCGCTCGCCCCGTCACACGTGCCCATCGCGCGCTCGCGGAGCGAGCGCTTCGACGATTTCGTGCTGGACGCCGTCGATCGGCTCAAGCTGAAGTGGAGCGGGCAGCTCTCGGCGGTCGAGTTCGCCGTCGAGGAGGTCCCGCCGGCCGACGAACTGCTCGACGGGCCCGGCAGGCTGTCCTCCGACCCGATCCCCTTCGGCCGGGTGCAGTCGGCCATGGGCGGCTCCCCTGCGGTCGTCGTGGTCTACCGCCGCCCGCTGGAAGCAAGGGCCCGCGACCGCGACGCGCTCGGCGCGCTCGTGCACGACGTGGTCGTCGAGCAGGTCGCCAGCCTGCTTGGCCTCTCCCCCGAGACCGTGGACCCCGGCTACGACGACCGCCACTGAGCGGCTACCACCGGGAATGTTCAGGGGAGCACGACGGTAGGGGACTCGACGATCTGCGGGACGATGGCCCAGGTGCGCGCGAGTGCCAGCGGCTGGGTGGTGATCAGCAGCCCTTCGGGTGTGCTCTCGTCCAGCACCCGCCCGCCGTACACCGGCCCGGAGCCGGGCT
The DNA here is from genome assembly GCA_025964675.1 of Sphaerisporangium sp. Classification (GTDB taxonomy): domain Bacteria; phylum Actinomycetota; class Actinomycetes; order Streptosporangiales; family Streptosporangiaceae; genus Sphaerisporangium. The sequence goes on from JAOPYI010000230.1 coordinate 26,557, forward strand.
GGGGCAGCACGACCACGCTGTAGTCGCCCCGGCCGCCGGGCGCGGCCAGCTTGATCTCCTTGGAGCGCGACGCGGGGATCTCCACGTCCACGGGCGGAGGCGCGGCGCCCCGCCTTGGCAACGTCTGCACGCGCACCTTTCCAGCGGCTGCCGGAGCCGAAAGGATCAGCCGGGAGGAGATCTTCTTCCCGCTCCGGTTGTCGGCCACGACGCTGCCGATGTCGATCGCCACCGCGCCCGCGCTGAACGCGACGTCCTGCTTGGTGCCGGTGCCCGTCACCATGAGCCCTGCCACGATCGGGACGTCGGCGGTGAGCACGATCGCCGACGGCTGGCCGCCGATGCCGGTCGACAGGTCGAGCGACGCGGTCGACCCGGCCGGCACGTCGAGCGACTCGCGGTTCTTCATGGCGTAGAACCCGTCGCGCGTCAGCGCCTTGACGTGGACGACGGTGTCGGAGTCGCCCGGCGCGGTGACGTACAGCTCGCGCAGGCCGCCCCCGCCCGGGATGCCCGGCACGACGACGCTGGTGGCGGGCTCGGCCGCGGCGGGCAGCCAGTCGGCGCCCTTGCCCTTCCCGAGTACGGCTTTCGCCGCCGCGGCCACCCGCCCGCTGATGGTGCGGACCTCCACGGCCATGACCAGAGGCGAGGGCGCGAGATCGCGCATCCGTACGGCGCGGTGCTCCCCAGGCTTGAGCACGAGGCCGTTGCCCGACTCGCTGACCACGGGACCCTCGCCGGCGTACACCATGACCGTAAGGACGGCCTGAGCCGCGTCGGCGTTGGTGAGGTACAGCACGACATCGGCGGCGGCCGGGCCGGGACCGACGAACCACGCGCTGGAACCGGGCTCCACGCAGCGCACCCCGGCCAGCCCGCGCGCCGCGCCGGCCGCCTGCCGGGTCGTCTGGGTGGCCTCCAGCCCGGCGGCCATCGCCCCCGCACCGGCGATCTCCAGCGGCCCGGACTTCGCGGGCACGTCGCGCTGCCACAGGAGGCCGGGCTGGTCGAGCCTCGCCAGCGGCGACGCCTTGGCCTTCACCTCGGTCACCGTGGCCTGCCCCGCGCCCGTGCCCCCCTGCGGGGTGATCGTGCTGACCGTCGCGCCGCCCGGGTCGGGGCAGACGGTCGCGACCGACTGCACGGCGACCCTCGCGGGAGTGGCGGGTGGCACGGCGGCGACGCCGGGACGGGTCACGAACGCCACGCCGAACAAGGCCGTCATGGCCACAAGGACCAGGGCCAAGAACCCGAAACGGCTCTCGATCAGCGCCCTCACCGGACCAGCACTCCCTGGGCCTCCCGTTCCACCGGCACCTCGACGTACTCCTCGGCGGCCTCCGCGCTCCGGGCCCCCGGAGAGGCGAGGACCAAGACCAGCCCCACGAGCACGACCTGGATCCACAGCCACGCGTCATGCCAGAACGCGGCGTACGCAACCGTGACACGGCCACCCGCGGCGGGCGCGTCGAAGCCCTGCGCCCAGCCGCCCACGGTGCGCCCGGCGAGCGTCGAGCCTCCGGCCGTGGCCGTCCACGCTCCGGCGGGCTCCGCCAGCGCCAGCGTGCGCCCCGCCGGGCCGGGAGGCACGACCACCGTGAGGCCGCCCCCCGACGTCTGGGTGTACGGGACGGGGGTGCGCCGGCCTGTGTCGTCCACGAGGTACGCCCGGCCGAGGGGCTGGACCATCCGCCACAGCCCGGCGCCGGCCGAGAGGTTCACCCGTACGAGCGCGGGATCGGAATCGAGGGAACGCCGCACCTTGGGATCGACCGGGGCGGGGACCGCGATGAAGCGGACACCGTAGGTGGCGAGCGTGACGGCGTCGTCGCCGCCACGGCCCCCGGCGATGCCCGCCACGATGTCCGACAGCCGTCGGCGCGTCGCGTCGGGCACCGGTAGTTCCGTCTCGCCGAGCAGGGGCGTGCGGCCGCGCAGCACGGTGAAGGCGAGCCGCTTGTCCGCCCCGGAGCGGAGCACGATCGTGCTCTCGCCCCCGGTGGAGCTCGCGGCGGCGAAGTCGCTGATCACGCTGGGCACGCCGCGCTGCAGCGGGCCTCGCGTGCCGTCCTTGATCCACAGACCCGCGACCAGCACGGGACTGGTGCACGCCACGAGGACGAGGAACGCGGCCCCCGCCCGGCGCAGGCCACCGGCCTGGTTGAGCTCGATGACGCGGTGACCTGTCAGTGCGGCGGCCACGATCAGGCCCGTGGCGGCGAACGCCAGCGGCACGCCAGGCCAGGCCGGGGCGCCCCGCACCGGGACGCGGCTGGCCACGATGGCGACCAGGATGCCGAAGACCGTGACGCCCCAGCCGACGATGACCACCGTCTGGTGACGCCGGAACAGCAGGGCGGCGAGCGCGGCGGCGATCAGTCCCCCGGTCACCCACACGGGAGGCATGCCGGGGCCGCCGGGGCTGAGCAGGAGCAGCGCGTCGGCGGGGAGCCGGGGGTCGACCAGCCCGGGCCGGTGCAGCCCGGCCTCCAGCAGGATTCGGCCGGGGTCGCCCGCGATCTGGGCCAGCCACGGGAACAGCAGCACGATCGGCACGGCCATCGCGATGCCGAGCGAGACGCCCACCCCGCGCCGGACGCCGCCGAAGGACACCGCGGCGAGGCCGCCGAGGACCGCGACCAGCACGTAGACCAGGGGGGCGAAGGCCGTGCCGACCGCCAGCAGCAGGCCGAGTGCCCACGCGGCGCGGCGCGCACTGCGCCGCTCTCCGGTGATGACCCTGGACGCGAGCGCGGCGTACGCGGGAAGCAGGACGAACACCACCGCCGTGCCCAGCCGGCCGCCCGCGACGGCTCCCGTCGCCACCGGAAGCAGCGCGTACGAGGCGGCCAGCCAGACCCGGGCGAGCGGGTAGGAGATCATGGAACGGGTCGCGACGTACGCGGACAGGCCCGCGAGCGGCACGCAGCCGAGCAGGAGTACCGAGACGGCGAGCCACGTCTTGCCGAGGAAGATCGTCGACAGCGCCGCGAGGACCGCGACGTACGGCGGCGCCCAGCCGTCCGAGCCGAGCCCGCTGGCGTGGTAACCCGAGGTGTAGAACTGCCACAGGTCGGACGCGCCGCCCACGACCGGGACGAGCGCGCCGCCGCCCAGCAGGTCGCCGTAGAGCAGTGACCGCTCGGCGGCCAGCGTGACGGCCACCAGGGCCAGGCAGAGAAGCACGCCGGGGTTGCCGAAGACGCGCTGCATCAGCCCGGCGTCGGTCAGCAGCTCGTCGCCGTCGTCCTTGGACGGCTCGGAGATCACCGCGTGGTGCCGCCCCGCGGAATCCATCGGCCCGGAGCCGGACAGGTAGTTCTGGACCATGTCGGCCAGGCGCCGGTAGGCCATGCCCGACGGCGTGAACAGCCGCTTCACATGGGGATAGCCCTGTTTCCTGCCCTGTCTTCGCGCCTTTCTCGCCTTTATCAGACGGCGAGGGCTGCCCAGCACGGATGCCATGGCGACGAGCTCGTCCAGGGCGTTCGCGGGCTGCTTGGCGAGGAGCAGCAGGAACGTGCGCAGCAGCGACCCGAACGTGTTGCGCACCAGCGACCACACCAGCGACCGGAAAGGCAGGTTGGCCATGACCACGAACATGGCGTTGCGCCGGTCGAGCCTGCGGGGATGGTCGGAGCTCGCGGCCATGCGGCGCCTGCGGCGCGTCGCCGCCTCGGCGTGCCAGGCGACCGCGTCGGTGACGTTCAGCACGTGGTAGCCGGCAGCCGTCGCCCGCCAGCAGAGATCGAGGTCGTCGCGGAAGAGGGGCAGGCCGGTGTCGAGGCCGCCGAACTCCTCCCACACGTCGCGACGGATCAGCATGCCTGCCGTGGACACCGACAGCACCTTGCGGACACCGTCGTGCTGGCCCTGGTCGTACTCCCTGGGCTCCAGGCCCGTGTCACGGCGCCCGGACCGGTCGACCGTGACGCCGACCTCGAGCAGGGTGCGGCGATCGAGCCAGTCACGGAGCTTCGGACCGAGGATGGCGATCTTCTCGTCCTCAGCCGCGGCCCACAGCAGCGCCTCCAGCGCCCTCGGATCGGGGGCGCAGTCGTCGTGCAGCAGCCAGATCCATTCTTCGCCGCCCGCGCGCGGTAGCCGGTCGAGCACCGCGGCCACGGCCTCGCCGAAACCGGTCGAACGCGGCAGGGTGAGGATGCTGTTGGGGCCGAAGGCCTCGGTCAGGATCTTCGCGCTGCCGTCGCGGCTGCCGTTGTCGACGCCGACGACACGGTCAAGGGGACGCGTCTGCCCGAGGACGCCCTCCAGCGTCTCCCTTAGCCAGCGGGCGCCGTCATGGCTGACGACGATAGCTGTGACCGATGGACGCGGCGGGTGCACGGAGGTGATGTCCTTGGGGGCTCGTGTGGCTTGCGCCGATCACGATACGGCACCCCGGCCACGCCGGGTCCGCCACTCTCCCAAACCTGTGCCTCGATCGCCTGCCGGCGGTCACGCCCCCTCGCCCGGCCTGCGGCTATGGCCCCCCTCGACCCTAGCCGTAAGGCCGTGACCGTGATCGCTCAGCGTTGATCGGGCTGTCTCAACCCGTGACCGTTGTCACCTTGATCTTCAGCCGGCCTCGCGCTTGATCCGGCGCCGCTCACGCTCCGACAAGCCCCCCCAGATCCCAAACCTCTCATCATGCTGCAGTGCGTACTCCAAGCACTCGGCACGCACCTCGCAGGACCGGCAGACCTTCTTCGCCTCCCGAGTGGAACCGCCCTTTTCAGGAAAAAACGCCTCCGGATCCGTCTGCGCGCAGAGCGCGCGCTCCTGCCATCCCAGCTCTTCCGCGCCGAGCACCTGTGCCATGACCAGATCGGTCAATGCACACCTCCTGCCGATCGCCCGCCCGCCCCGCAACGGAGCCCCCCATTTGAACACCTTCCTCAATACCCAGCATGTGAAAGGCGTAACAACACAGCTGTAATTACACGCGTGTGCCCCGTGTGGCGTCAAGCAGCATGACAGTATCCGGGGAAAGACCAGCTCACCCCGGTATGCAGGCCTCGGCGGAATACACGGTCGTCTTCGGCATATGTCGCCCCGCGGAGGATCCGACGGCCTTCTGTAATCCTCCGATCTTCAATGCCTTCAGCGGTCGGAACCGTACCAACGTGATGCCTGATCCACTCCTGGCCCAGCCTGATCTCTACCAGCGCTTTCCTCAGCCCTTGCCTGGGAGGACCGGTCGGGGGCATAGATGGCTGTCGGATCGATCGGCTCGTCCCGCCGCCCCTGCGATCCGGGGGGAGGCATGGGAGCGTTCAGCGGGTCGTTCTGGAACGCCTTCGGGTCGAACCTGACGGTCTTCTCCCCCGGCGGCTCGTCCCAGCCGGGCTGCGGCTGCTGGTACGGCTGGTCCTGGGCCTGCTGGTACGGCTGGTCCCGCGGCTGCGGGTAGGGCTGGGCCTGCTGATAGTTCTGGTCCTGCGGCTGCGCCTGCGGGTAAGACTGGTCCTGAGACTGCTGGTACGACTGGTCCGGGGGCTGGGGGTAGGGCTGCTGCTCCTGGGCCGGCCGGTACTGCGCGTCCCCCTGCGTACGGGGGTATCCGGACGAGTCGAGCGGCATCTGCGGATGGCCGAACGGGCTGCCGCCATAGCTTTGGTCGTACTCCGGCGACCTCACCGGTTGCGTACCGCTGTAGTCGGGGACTCCCTGCTCGGAGCGGCCGTCGGACGGCGGCCCGCCCTGCGCCCGCTGGTAGGTCTGAGCCTGCTGGTAGGCCTGGGCGATCTGCTGCTGGCGCGGGTCCGCGGCCTCGGCGTACAGCGGGGACGGCTCCGGCTGGCGCCCGAAGTCGGCAGCGGGGTAGCCGCCGTACGGGTCGCTCCCCTGCTGCGGCCCGGTCTGACCGTACGACCCCGCCTGCCCGAGCTCGCCGTAGGTGGCCGCCTGCTCGAGCGGGCTCGTCTGCGGACCGGTCTGGCCGTAGGAGGGCTGATCCAGCGCGCTCGGCTGCGGCCCTGTCTGGCCATACGACGGCTGATCCAAGGCGCTGGGCTGGAGACCGCTCTGCCCATAGGAGGACGGCAGGTCAAGCGGGCCGGGCTGGGGACCCGTCTGCCCGTAAGACGAAGGCTGGTCCAGCTGCGGACCTGTCTGACCGTAAGACGACGGCACATCCAGCGGGCTGGGCTGCGGACCGGTCTGGCCGTACGCGCCGGCGGGCTGGCCATACCAGGGGGGCTGGTCGAAAGCGGTCGGCGCGGTGAGCGGCTCCGGCGTGGGCACGGCCTGGCGGGAGCCGGTGGTGAAGGCGTCGCTGATGCCGAAGGCACCGATGCCCCCGCCCTGGGGCGGGTACGGCGAGGCCGCGTGGGAAGCGTACGGATCAGACCCCTGAGGCTGGCCGGCCGGCGAGCCCTGGCCGGAGATGTCGGCGGCCTCCGGCGCGGGCTGCCAGCCTTGCTGACCTTGCTGACCTTGCTGACCTTGCTGACCTTGCTGACCTTGCTGACCTTGCTCACCGTATGGGCCGGAGGGCTGGGGTGCGTACGGAGACGCGGCCTGCTGTCCGTACGACCCGGACGCCTGCGAAGCGTGAAGGTCGGCCGGGGAGCCCTGGGCATACGGCTCAGACCTCAGCGCCGACGCGTACGCCTCCAGCGGCTGGGAGTGCTGGGGCGCGTACGCGTCGTTCCCCTCACTCACGGGGGCGTACGGCTGTGCCTGCGGCTCGGCGTACGGCTGTGCCTGCGGCTCGGCGGGCTGCGCGAACTGCTGCTCGGCGGGCTGCGCGAACTGCTGCTCCATGTGCTGGCCGAACTGCGGCTGCGGGTAGGGGCCCGTTCCCGCCTGCTGCGCGTACGACTGGGGGGGACGCTGGTCGGCGGCCGTGTACGGCTGGGGGATGTAAGGAGCGGGGGGCAGGGCGGGAAGCCCGGTGGGGACGGCGTTCGGGGGGACGTTCTGGGCCTGCGCGTAGGACGGCTGCTCCGCCATGGGCGGCTGCGGCTGGTAGAGACCCTGGCCGTTGCCGTGGGGCGCGGGCTGCTCGGCGTAGCTCTGCCGGCGGGGCCGTGCCGTCGAGGGAGCGGCGGACGGCAGGATGGAGAACGCGTACACCAGCCCGACAGCAGTGAGACCCAGGGCGGGCAGGCCGGTCAGCAGGTTCTCGATCACACCCGTGCCACCGACGAGCACGCCCAGCAGGCCGATGAAACCGAACAGCGTGGCCACGGCGAGCGCGGCGACGGCGACGAGGTTCACGAGGCGGGCGCGCTGGGTCGGCTCGCCGACCCTGGTGACGAGGACGACCGCGCCGAGCACGAGCGCCACGTCGACCGGCGAGGTCAGCCTGCCCAGCGTGCTGGCCGACCGCACGCCGAACGACCCTCCGCCGCCGAAGAGCAATGTCCCGATACCGACCAAAACCTGTGTGCAAACCACCGCAAGCATGATCCACGCCGCAGGCTCGCGGAGCCGTCCGGGCTCGATTTTGACCACAACTACCCCCCAATGGGTCCATACGGCACCCGCAGTTTCGCACACCTGCCAACTTTCGGGGCGCTAGACCCAACAACCTCATAGATCACACAAGTCGCTCATTAAAGGCAATCAACCCTTTCTACACGCCTCTGAGCAGCCGTTTCAGAGATCACTTCGCCCATGGCCCGGCCCGGGACGAAGCAAGAAGATGGCAATGGAACACTTGACATCATGCACATCGTGTCCCTAGCCGGTGGAATCGGCGGCGCCCGTTTTCTTCGCGGTCTCCGAGCCGCGGTCCCCGACGCCGAGATCACCGTCATCGGCAACACCGGTGACGACATCACCCTTTTCGGTCTCCGGGTCTGTCCGGATCTCGACACCGTGATGTACACCCTCGGCGGCGGGATCAACGAGGAACAGGGGTGGGGCCGCGCCGACGAGCACCACCTCATCAAAACCGAGCTTGCCGCCTACGGCGTGGAGCCGCAGTGGTTCGGGCTCGGTGACAAGGACATCGCAACCCATATCGTGCGCACCCAGATGCTGAACGCGGGCTATCCCCTGTCCGCGATCACCGAGGCGCTGTGCGCGCGGTGGCAGCCAGGCGTGCGGCTCATCCCCATGACCGACGACCGCGCAGAGACCCACGTGGTCATCCAGGACGAGCAGGGCCGGCGCGCGATCCACTTCCAGGAGTGGTGGGTGCGGCTGCGCGCCTCGGTCCCGGCGGAGGAGATCATCCTGGTGGGCGCGGACGACGCCAAGCCCGCGCCGGGCGTCGTCGAGGCGATCGGCGAGGCCGACATGGTGATCCTCCCGCCCTCCAACCCCGTGGTCAGCATCGGCACGATCCTCCAGATCCCCGGCATCCGCGAGGCGCTGGAGGAAAAGACGGTGGTGGGCGTCTCGCCGATCATCGGCGGCGCCCCGGTGCGGGGCATGGCCGACGCGTGCCTGTCCGCCATCGGTGTGGAGACCAGCGCCCAGGCGGTGCTCGAGCTGTACGGCTCGCGCCTGGTCGACGGCTGGCTGGTCGCCGAGGAGGACAAGGGCGTCACGCTCGAGGGGGTCCGCGTGGTGGCCAGGCCACTTCTCATGAGCGACCTCGAGGCCACCACCGAGATCGCCCGCGCCGCGCTGGAGCTGGCCCGATGAGCCTCACCGGAGCGGGTCAGGACAGCCGCGCCGCGGCCGGCCAGGCGATCAGCGTCCACGGGGTGCCCGGCCTTCCGGAGGTGCGTCCGGGCGACGACCTCGCCGAGCTGATCAAGCGAGCCGTGCCCGACCTGGCGGACGGCGACATCATCGTCGTCACCTCCAAGATCGTCAGTAAGGCCGAGGGCCGCGTGCGGCAGGGCGACAGCCGTACACAGGCGATCATGGACGAGACCGAGCGGGTCGTCGCGCGGCGCGGGGACACCGTGATCGCCCAGACCCGGCACGGCTTCGTCATGGCCGCCGCCGGGGTGGACGCCTCGAACACCGAGCCCGGCACCGTGCTGCTCCTCCCCGAGGACCCCGACGCCTCGGCCCGCCGCATACGGTCCGGCATCGGGGCTGACGTCGGGGTGATCCTTTCCGACACCTTCGGGCGCCCGTGGCGCAACGGCCTGACCGACATGGCGATCGGCGCGGCCGGCGTTCGCCCCCTCGACGACTTCAGGGGCGGGTTCGACACCTACGGCAATCCGCTGTCCGCGACGGTCACCGCGCTCATCGACGAGATCGCGGCGGCGGCCGAGCTGGTCAAGGGCAAGCTCGCCGGGGTGCCGGTGGCGATCGTGCGGGGGCTCTCCCACTTGGTCACCGCCGACGACGGTCCCGGGGTGAGGCCACTGGTGCGTCCCGCAGACGAGGACATGTTCCGGTACGGCTCCGCCGACGTGCTGTTCGCCCGCCGGACGATCAGGGAGTTCTCCCCCGACCCGGTGGACCCGGCGGCGATCCGCCGGGCCGTGGACGCCGCGATCAGCGCCCCCGCTCCCCACCACACGACACCCTGGCGCTTCGTGTTGCTCGAGACGCCTGCGGCGCGCGAGAAGCTGCTGGACGCCATGCTGGAGGCGTGGATCCGCGACCTGCGCGCCACCGGCTTCACCGAGGAGTCGATCACCCGCCGGGTCAGGCGCGGCGACGTCCTGCGCCGGGCCCCCTATCTCGTGGTGCCCTGCCTGGTCATGGAGGGCTCCCACACCTATCCCGACGACCGGCGCAACGCCGCCGAACGCGAGATGTTCGTCGTCGCCACGGGCGCCGGCGTGCAGAACCTGTTGGTCCACCTCGCGGTCGAGGGCCTCGGCTCGGCGTGGGTCTCCTCCACGATGTTCTGCCGCGACGTCGTGCGGGAGGTTCTCGACCTGCCCGACTCGTGGGACCCGATGGGCTCCGTCGCCGTGGGCCACCCCGCCGCCCCACCCCGCGACCGTCCCCCACGCGCCGCCGCCGATTTCATCCTCACCCGCTGACCGACCGTTGCCAGGCCGGCGGCCTATCGATCTAGCCGAAGGGTGCGTGATCGTCGCCACACGCCGGGGCTGAGCGGCGACAGGCCGTTCAGCCGGTCGTGGTGCAGGTCGGATGGCAGAGTCGGCGGGCCAGGGCGCTGAGGAAGACGTCGATGATCTCGCCGGGCGTGGACGCCACGTGCAGCGATCCGTTCGTGATCGCGGTGATCTCTCCGAGGGCGGCGCTGTCCACGTCCTTGCCGAAGGCGATCACGATGATCTGCACAGGGTGGTCGGGGTCCCATTCCTTGCGGAGCCTGTCCACCAGATCCTGCCGGGACAGGCCGGTGCCGTCGTCCCTGCCCGCCGTGATGACCAGCAGCGAGTTGTTCATCGCGGGATCGTATTTCGCCGTGACCTCGCGGAACCCGGCGAAGACGGTGTCGTAGAGCGAGCTGTCCCGGTTGCCGTACGGCTTGAGCGTCTGGGTGAGCTGGTCCAGGCGGCTGCGCCGGGTGAACTGGTCGTCCTTGCCGTCCGGCTGGTTGATCGGCCCGAGCCCGACGAGGGTGCGGTAACCCTTGCCGCCGCCCAGACCCTGCGCGAACTCCCACAGGCCCATGCGTGTCGACCCGGGGAAGAGCTGGAGCCCGAGGTGGGCGGCCTTGAGCGCCACCGACTGCCGGGTGGCGCCCTTCTGCCCGGCGATCGGCTCGGCCATGTGCTTGGCGGCGTCGGCAAGGACGAGGATGTTGCTCGGCGGCGCGAGGCGGCTCCAGGCGTCCAGCGCCTCGTCGATCACGGTCGGGGTGATGGACGCGCGCGGCCTCGGCTGCCCGGTGGGGATGTCCGCTCCCGCGCCGATCGGCGCGTCCTTGCCATCCGGCAGCCGGAAGCCGCCACGGCGCACCGCCGCCCTCACCTCGGCGGAGGTCAGCCAGTCGCCGAACAGGCGCGCGCCCGCCGCGTCGGCCGGGTCGGACGCCGTGACCACGTACGGGTAGTCGAGGAGGATCGTGCCCTCCTTGGGGTGGAGCGCCACCACGGGGTCGGCGGCGGGCGCCTGGTCGTGCAGCCACACCGACTGCTCGGGCACGACGACCACCGGCCGCTGCCAGAACGAGTGGTCGTCCACGGCGGTGAGCATCGAGCGGTAGTCGGGGGCGGAGCCGGCCTGCGCCATCCGCACGAACGCGGTCAGCTCCTTGGCGCCCTGGGCGCTGTCGCCGGCGATGTCCCTGGCCGCCGCCACGGTGGCGATGCCGGCGCCCGCCACAGACGGGTCAGGGATCCGGACGACGTCCGGCTCGTCCTTGGTGGGCTCGAGCCGCCCTCTCGCCGTGGCCGGGAAGATCATCTCCCAGCTCATCTCGGTCCTCCCGGTGGCGAACCGCTGGGCGAGGGAGCGCCTGGTGGCGAACACCAGAGGTGAGGTGGCCATCACGGTCTCGGTGGGGGAGATGTCCGGCGCGCCCTGCTTGCGGGCCAACCTCACCCACGCGGAGGAGTCGGCGATCCAGGCGTCCGGGCGCCCGGCGAGAACCCCGGCCTGGTCGCCGATCAGCGTGCGCAGGACGGGCGCCGGTGGCTGCTCGGTGACCTGCACGAGCACGCACCGCCCGTCCACCCCGGCCCTGGTCGCGTTGAACCGCCCGGCCGCCTCCATGGCGACCGGCGCGATCTCCACCGCGACGTCCACGCCGACCAGCACCGGATCGCGGCCAGAGCACGGGCCTCCGCTCCTGTCGAGGACCACCACCAGCACGCCCACCAGCACGACGGCGGCGATGGCCGCCGTCAGCACGACGCGACGCCGGGCGTGCCTGCGCGGGGGCTCGGCGATCGGATCCGCGCGGTGCCGGCCAGGTCGATCAGACGCCACCGTCCGCCTTTCGGTGTCTCGTTGCAGGAAGAAGTCGGACGATTCTCCCAACTCACACCGTAGGCAGCGCAAGTATCCCTAAGGTGGAAATGTAGAACTTGTTATAACGGTGTCTGATAACTCCCGCCTGTCGGTCCGGGTCTTGCGATCACGTGGCGAGTAGCGGGATGGTCCTGCGCAGGCTTTGGCAGACGCCGTCGCTGGCTTTTCCGGCGGCGATGCGTTCCGGGGTCGGGGTGCCGTATCCGGTGGTGCGCTGGCGGGTGGGGCGTCCGGT
>JAOPYI010000271.1 GCA_025964675.1 Sphaerisporangium sp.
CCTCGAGGATCTCGGTGCAGAGGGTGGAGAGGTGGAAGACGTTCTCGGGGCGGGCCGTCTGGTTGGAGGTCCGGTTGGCCGCGTCCTTGAAGGTCATCCAGCCGTTGCCCGTCTGGGCGAGGGTGCGCATCATCCGGCCGTACAGGGAGCGGGCCGGGATCTGCTTGACGAACCGGCCCTCGGCCTCGGCGGCCCGGTAGGCCTCCTCGAACGCGGCGCCGTACAGGTCGGTGAGGTGCGGGACCTCCTTGGGGTCGAACAGCGACCAGACGCCGTCGGCCTCGACCCGGCGCATGAACTCGTCGGGGATCCAGTTCGCCAGGTTGAGGTTGTGGGTGCGGCGGGCGTCCTCGCCGGTGTTGTCGCGAAGCTCCAGGAACTCCTCGACGTCGGCGTGCCACGGTTCGAGGTACACGCAGGCCGCGCCCTTGCGCCGCCCGCCCTGGTTCACCGCCGCGACGCTCGCGTCCAGGGTGCGCAGCCACGGCACGATGCCGTTGGAATGCCCGTTGGTCCCCCGGATGAGCGAGCCACGCGACCGTACGCGGGTCCAGGAGATCCCGATCCCCCCGGCGTACTTCGACAGCCGCGCGACCTGGCCGTACCGCTCGTAGATGGCCTCCAGCTCGTCGCGAGGCGAGTCGAGCAGGAAGCACGACGAGAGCTGCGGCCGCCGCGCCCCCGAGTTGAACAGCGTGGGCGAGCTGGGCAGATACGACAACGTCGACATCAGCCGGTAGAGCTCCGCGGCCTCGGCGACCGTGTCCGCGAGCCCGCAGGCCACGCGCAGGAAGAAGTGCTGCGGGGTCTCAAGCACGCCCCGGGTGACGGGGTGCCGCAGCAGGTAGCGGTCGTAGACGGTCCGCAACCCGAAGTACTCGAAGCGGTCGTCACCCTCGGGGTCGACCAGGTCGTCCAGCACGGCCGCGTTGGCCCGTACGAACCCGGCCAGCCCGTCCTGGACCAGCCCCGCGTCGTGTGTGGCCGCGATCGACTGGGAGAACGACCGCACCCCGTGCGCCGCCGCCTCTTCGGCGATCTCCTCGGCGAGCAGGCCCGCGGCGATCCGGGAATTCCCGGGATCGGCGATGACCCGGGCGGCGGCCTCCTCCATGGCGAGCCGCCTGCTCTTCACCTCGTGCGGCAATGGCGTGTCCGTGACCGTCACGTGCTCTCCCTCGTTGCGCTCGAATCCCCGTGCGAGGGCACGCGTCGGAGCGCGACCGGTGAGCAGCCATCTGCGGGCACGCCGGATCACCCCGTCACGCGGCCCTCCCTCGAGGCCTTGACGACAGCGTCACCGGCAGGTCTTCGGACTCGCGGGCGTCTTCTCGCGCCTAATGGCCGTCGCTTCCCAGGCCGTTCCAGGCCCAGTGCTCATGTGACGGCGGTCGTTCCCGCTCACCGCTGCGGGGCAGCCCCGGACTCACACCGGGTTCCCTCTTGCCTCGCTCCCAGGAGCGAACCAGCAACGATCAGGATCCTACATCTAGTGGCGCCCGACGCAACAACCCCTACAAGTTGTGTCCGGTAGGGTGACCTTACGTACCAGGGACGTCACACTCGCAGGCCCAGTTCGCCCAGGGCGCGGCTCAGCCGGGCGGACTCCATGCGCAGCCACTGCCGGAAGTCCTCGCCCTCGAGGTACAGCGGGGTCCAGCCGTTGCCCTCGCAGAGCCCTCTCCAGCGCGCCGAGTCGGCGACGTCGCGGCACAGGCGGATCAGGGCGGCCCTGTCCTCGTCGGCGAGGCCGCCCGCGCCGAGCAGGCCGCGCCAGTTGGCGCAGTACAGGTGAACGTCGCACTCCAGCAGCGTCGGGGCGTCCATCCCAGGGATGCGGTCGGGCGAGGACACCGCCAGGACGTGAAGCTGGCCGGCCCGTACGCGCTCCCGCACCCCGGCGTGGCTTCCGAGTGCCGCCGCCACCTGCCCGCCCGCGAGCGCGGTGACGGCCTCGGCGTTGGTGGGGTAGGCGACGTAGCGCAGCAGGCGTGCGTCCACGCCGAGGCTCTGGGCGAGCATGCCGAACAGCACGTGGTCGACCCCGCCCTCGGCCCTGCCCGCTACCGCCATCCTGGACGGGTCGCGCCGCAGCGCGTCGGCGAACGCGCCGAACGACCCGAGGCGGGAGGCTGCCGGGACCACCAGCATCTCCCACTCCCCGCAGAGCCTTGCCAGCGGCGTGGTGTTGGCGAAGGCGCCCGCCTGCCGGACGGTCCGTACGGTGCCGACGAGCTCGGGCTCCGCCATCAGGAGCTGGTCGGCGCGCCGCGCGCGGGTGAACTCCGTGAGCGCGGCGTGCGCCGGGCGGTTGACCACCTGCACGCGGCCCACCACGGCGTCCCGCTCTGCCACCCCTTGAAGGGCCCGCCCGACCCGGTCGGATTCGCCTCCGTACGGTCCGGGGACGACCATCGAGAGCGACGTCGAGGCAAGTTTGCTCGAACGGGTGGCGCTCCCGCATCCGGCGGCCAGCGCGACGAGCCCCGCGCCGAGTGCGAGCACCTCCCGACGACGCATGGTTCATGCCCTTTCCCCCGATACATGGCTAAATGCCCATTTCAAGCCCCATACACACGAGATGCGGCGGGCCTCGGGCGGGTCCCGCGGGTCTCCGGGGACCTGACCGGTGGGCGGCGTACGCTCGACGACATGGCCGAACGGGGAAAACACGACGTCACACGAGACATGCTCGACGACTGGGCGGGATCAACCCGCGCCGCCTTGGCGCCGTTCCTGAAACGAGAGCGGGAGATCCTCGAAGCCGGGCAGCAGCGGAAAGACGTCGCAGCCTCGGCCCCGGCGGAAGGGCTCCGCCAAGCCCAGCAACAGGGTTGAGTGGGGCGGCGGCCAGGCTGCGCAGCCATACGCCGGCCGATCTGCCCCTTGCGCTTGATCAGGGCACGCCGATGCTTCTGGGTTGATCACAACGGGCGCGCCTCGATGTACGAGACCGCGGGCATGGGGAGGTCGAATGTGAGCGTCAGCGTGCCGGCGGTGGGGTGGGCGGGCGCCGGGGGGTGGAGTTCGTCGAGGGTGTTGCGGGCGTGCAGCTCATTCCACTGGTCCGCGTCCGGCCAGTCGCCGCCGCCCAGCGACGCCCACACGCCCTGGATGTCGGAGCGTCCGGCGTCCACGCGGTGGTGGGTCAGCTCGTAACGGTCGCGGGCAAGCCCGTCCAGGGTGAGGGTGACGTGCCGTTCGAGGATCGGGGCGCCACCGGCCTGGGCCTGGTTGAGCGTGCCGTTCCACACCAGCACTCCGATGCGGCCATCGTCGTGGCGGGCGGCCCACGCCTCGACCCCGGCGACATCGCCCCTGACGTCCGTGGCCAGCTCGTGGTCGCCGAGCCGCTCGGCCAGGGAGAGTGCGAAGTAGCGGGGCTTTCGCAGGTTGCCGACCGTGAGCAGGCCGAAGCCCCCGTGGAAGAGGCGGGGCGGGCGGCCGAGCTCCTCGAAATGGTCGGAGGCCACCCAGTGCGACAGCGCGTCGACGCGTCCCGCGGCCGACTTCATCCCGTGGAGCAGGAACGCCGCGCCGAAGGGCCCGTCGCCGATGCCGTGGAAGTGCGTCGGGGTGGGTCCCCACTCGGTCCACCAGATCGGCGTGTCCTCCTTGCCGTGCCTGGCCAGGACCGGACGCCAGTCCAGCGGCGCGTTGCCGTAGGTGTGGGTGGAGACGAAGTCGAGCGCCGCGCCGGACCCGGCCGTGTGCGCGATCAGCTCCTCGACCCACCCGTTCGCCGCGCTGGCGGGGCCGCCCACCCGCAGGCCGGGATGGACGCTCTTCACGGCAGCCGCCGTCACGTCGTACAACCGGAAGTACTCCTGCGGCGTGCCACTCCAGAAGACCTCGAGGTTGGCCTCGTTCCACACCTCGAAGGACCAGTTGTCGACCAGCTCGCGCAGCCCGTAACGGTCCGCGAGGTGTTGTACCAAGGCCTGCACCAGGTCGCCCCAGCGGCCGTAGTCCTTCGGCGGTGAGATGACGGCCTGGTAGCCGAACACCGTCTTCGACGGGTCGGCGGCGAGGTCATGGGGCATGTAGCCGATCTCCACGACCGGGCGCAGGCCGAGACCCGTGAGGGTGTCGTAGACACGGTCCACCCCGGTGAAGTCGTGCACCGCCACCCCGTCCACCTCACGGTAGACCCCGAGGTCGTCACCCAGGATCGCGTGCGCGCGGACCGTACGGACGCCCAGCTCGTCATGCGTGAGGCGCAGCGCCCCGACCAGCTCGGGGCCGATGGGCCGCCCGCCGGTCTCGTCCCCGCAGAGCATGTACGACAGGTGCTCAGAGCCGATCATCTCCCGCCAGGGGCGGGGCAACGGCCGCGTCACCCGGGCGGTGTCCACCCGGACGGCCACCGCCCGGTCACCGCTGTCGTGGGAGGTGGCCGCGACGGGCGCCGCGAACTCGCCGAGCACGTCCATCGTGCCGAGGGCGGCGACGACGTAGTGAACCGTCTCCCCCGGCGTGACAGCCGTGTCCACGTACCGCGTCCCCGGTACGGCGGGCACGTCCACGTCGGGCTGCTTGGTGCTCACGTACGCCCCGCCGGCGCTCCCGCCCCGGTGGACGAGGTAGCCGATCGCCCCCTCCACGGGCTCCCACTCCAGCGTGACGTGCCCCGAACCGGCCGACGCGCGCAGCCCGGCGGGCACCGCGGGCACGACCCCGACGGCCATGCCCGCCTCGCCGGACGCCTTGTAGACGCGTTCTCGCCAGTCCGTGAGGGCGGGCTCGGTCATGTGATCTTCTCCCCGATCGGTGGTCGTGTCCGTCTCGCGGCTTCAGCGAAGCCGCGCGTCCCATTCCTCCAGCCCGAGCACGGGCTTGAGCAGCTTCTCGGGCCCTCCGGGAGTGAAGTAGCGGCGCAGGTCGTCGCGGGCCAGGGCGTTGCCGAGAGCGCCCATGACCATCCCCTGGTCGAGGGCGAGGTACTCCTTGGCGACCTTGCCGCTCCGCACGGCCACGGCGTCGTAGAAGCCGCCGGGGCCGTAGGAGTCGAAGTTCGCCCGCAGACGCGCCAGGTTGTCCAGGGCCTTGTCACCGGCGTAGCGCAGGGCGAGGAAGGACGCGTGCGGCGTCACCACGCCGTCCCCGTAGTGGTCGGGTGCCGGCTTGGCGGGACGGCAGTCGCCGAAGCCCGGGTCCACGGAGGTGCGCTGTTCGTCGGAGGTGTAGCCGTCGGTGTCCATGCCGAGGCTGTCCACCCCGTACTCGCGGTAGCCGCCCGCCGGGTCGTCGGACGGCGAGAAGCCCCAGTAGCCGTACTTGGCGTCGTCGAGCCCGTGCGCGATCTGCGCCGCGACGAAGACCGGGTGGTTGCGGCCCCAGCTCCTGGCTCCCCACACCTCCTCCGGGACCACGAGGTTCGCCATCAGGGCCTCGAACATGCTGCCGCCCCAGTTGGGGACGAAGCGCATGCCGCGATAGCCGTACGTGCCCTCGAAGACCTTGACGCCCTGGTACGTCTGCCAGGTTCCCTGCGGCTTCTGGTCGGCCCAGCCCCAGTCGCAGGTGTCGGGGAAGGTGCGCCAGAGGCCGAGGTAATGCGTGGCGGGCACCTGGCCCTGCGCGACCGCGACATAGGTGACGATGCGGGTCTCGGACATGGCGCCGTAACGGTGGCAGGTGGAGTACACCGTCGTGCCAGTGTGCGCGTAGTCGGTCTCCTGCGAGCAGCCGTCGGGTTTCTCCGGCCAGTAGCCTCCGGTCATCAGGCCGGTTCCCACGTCGGCCCGGCCCGCGGGGTCGTAGAAGGCGCTGAAGCGCATCGGCGACAGGATGCGCTCGGCCTTCCTCGCCTGCTGAGGCAACGCGTTCCTCACCATCATCAGCGCGGCCGCCAGCCAGGCGTTGTCGACGCTGGACACGAAGGGCCGTACGGTGTCGCCGGTCTCGGGCCAGGTGCGTACGACCTGGAGCGTCGCCGGGTCGTACCAGTTGTAGAAGAGGCCGGTGGCGGCGTCGTGGTCGAGCCGGCCGAGCGCGTCCAGCACCTTGCCGACGCGCGCCGCCGCCTCCCCCTGGTCGATGAGCCGCAGGTCCCTGGCGACAAGGGTGCTCCACAGGTACGTGCCCGCGTTGGTGGGCGAGGTCACCTTGGCCCGCGTGCGGAGGTCACCTGACACCTTGTCGGACGGCATCCCGGTGCCGGGGTCGGCCATGGCCGCCATGGACTTCCAGGTGTCGGCGGCGTACTGGCGCAGCACCGCCGTACGCGAGGGCGCCGGGGACGCCCGCTCCGTGAGGTAGGGCGACGGCTCGCCGGTACGGGAGTGCGCCAGCGCCTCGGAAGGGATCGCGGCGGCGAGGCCGAGTGCGAGCGTGCAGGCGAGAACTGTCTTGCGCATGGGCACCTCAGAT
Organism: Sphaerisporangium sp.; assembly: GCA_025964675.1. Classification (GTDB taxonomy): domain Bacteria; phylum Actinomycetota; class Actinomycetes; order Streptosporangiales; family Streptosporangiaceae; genus Sphaerisporangium. Next base: position 6,373 of record JAOPYI010000271.1, read on the forward strand.
CGCTCGAATGCTCTGTTCCGGTCTGATGCGTACATTCACGAGAAGGGCGCTTACTTGAGCCCGGCCGTGGCCACGCCTTGGACGAAGTAGCGCTGGAGGGAGACGAACAGGAGGAGGACGGGGGTGATGACGACGATCACCCCGGCCAGGAGCAGCCCGTAGTGAACGGTCTCCCGGCTGGACAGGCCGGCCAGCGCGACCGGCAGCGTGTACATCTCCTTGCGCTGGGCGACCACCGCCGGCCAGATGAAGCCGTTCCACGAGCCCATGAAAGTGATCAGGCCGAGAGTCGCGAGTACCGGCTTGCACAGCGGCATCACGATGCGGAAGAAGATGCGGAACTCCCCCGAACCGTCCACCCGCGCCGCGTACACCAGCTCGTCGGGGATCTCCCCCATGAACTGCCGCATCATGAACACCCCGAGCGGGGTGACCAGCCCGGGCAGGACTATTCCGGCGTAGGAGTCGGCCAGGTTGAGGCTCGCGACGGTCACGAACTGCGGGATGAGCAGCACGATGGCGGGCACCATCATCTGCAGCAGGACCAGGCCGAAGACCACCCGGCCTCCGGCGAAGTCGAGCTTGGTGAGCGCGTAGGCGACCAGCGAGCAGAACAGCAGGTTGGAGGCCACCACGATCACCGCCACGATGACGCTGTTGAGCGTCACCGTGACGACGTCCATCCGCTCGAACAGCGCGGCGTAGTTGTCGGTGATCCAGCGGAGGGGAAGGAGGGTCGGCGGGTCCTGCCGGATCTCGGCGTCGGTCTTGAAGGAGCCGAGCAGGGTCCACACGAACGGCCCCGCGACGGCGACCAGGCCGATCGTGAGTGCGGCGTACAGCGCCGCGACACGCAGTCTCTTCATGGTCACGCTCCTTCAGGTCTTGGGCCGCAGCCACCGGAACTGCGCGAACGAGAACGCGGCGATGATGGTGAACAGCACGGTCGCCGCCGCCGCGCCGTAGCCGTAATTGCCGAAGCCGAACTGGTTGTAGATCGCCAGCGAGGCCGACAGCGTCGAGTTGAGCGGGCCGCCCTTGGTCATGACCAGCGGCTCCTCCAGGAACTGCATGAACCCCGCCGCGCTGTAGACGCCGCAGAAGAGGATCGCGGGCCGCAGCATCGGGATCGTGATGCTCCGGAACCTCGCCCACATGCCGGCGCCGTCGACGTCCGCCGCCTCGTACAGCTCCCTCGGCACGCCCTGGAGCGCGGCCAGGAAGACCACCATGTCGAAGCCGAAGTTGCGCCAGGCGGACATGAAGACCAGCGAGGGCAGCGCCGTCCGCTCGTCCAGCAGCCAGGCGGGGCCCTCGATCCCGGCCGACCTGAGCAGGTCGTTGAGCAGCCCGGCCTGGGGGTCGAGCAGCAGCCGCCAGGCCACCGCGACACCGATGATGCTGGTGACGTACGGCAGGTAGTAGCCGAGCCGGAAGAACGTGCGCAGCCTGGTGATCCCCGAGTTGAGCAGGATGGCCGCCACCAGTCCCATCGCGATCGTCAGCGGCGTGGTGGTGACCACGAAGAACAGCGTGTTCGCCGCGGCCTTGCGCATCGACTCGTCCTGGAAGAGGCGCTCGAAGTTGCTCAGGCCCACGAAATCGACGCCGAAGGGGTTGCGCACGTCGGTGCTGCGCATGTCGGTGAAGCCCATGACCAGGCCCGCGAGCAGCGGCAGCGCGTACATCAGGCCGAACACCAGCAGGAAGGGAGCGGAGAACAGCCACGCCTTTCCTGCCTTCTTCGGCGGGTTCATCCCCGGGCTTCGTACCCGGTCCGAGGCGTGGCGCGGCTCTTTCGCCCGCATCCTGCCCGGGGCGAGGCCACGCTGGTTCTCACCGGAGCCGAGCTCGTCCGCGCTGAGGCCACGCCGGTGCGTGCCCGCCCGGCCCGAGCCCAGGCCGGCCATCAGAGACCGGTGCCGACCGCGTCGGCCTGCGACTGGATGGCCTTCGCCGCGTCCTGCGGGGTGGCCTTACCGAGGGCGACCTTCTCCACCTCCTGGTCGATCACCTTGGCGATCTGGTCCCAGGTCGGGACGGGAGGAGGCGTCTTGGCGTCCTTGAGCTGCTCGCCGAAGACGGTGACGCGCTTGTCGGCGGTCAGCTCGGGCCGCTGCCACGCGGCCTGCACGCTCGGCAGGTCCTTGACCGTCTCGAACCAGCTCGCCTGGGTCTCCGGGGTGCTCAGCCACTGGACGAACTTCCAGGCGGCGTCCCTGTTCCCGGAGTCCTTGAAGACGACCAGGTCGCTGCCGCCGATGAAGCTGGTGCCCCCGGCGCTGCCCTTGGGGTACGGGGCGACGTCGAACTTGCCGGCGAAGCCGGGACCGCCGTCCTTCTCCATGCCGGCGATCATCCACGGGCCGGAGTAGTACGCGCCCACCTCGCCCTTGAAGAAGCTCGCGGGGAACGAGGCCGGATCGACCTTGGTCGAGGCGAGTCCCTCCTTGAAGTACGACTGCTGCTGGGCCAGCGCCTTGACCGTCTCCGGGGTGTCGAAGGTCCACTTGCCGTCGGAGCCGATGATCGAGCCGCCCTGCTGCCAGATCAGCGGGAGGATCTCCTGCCAGGATCCGGTGGTGTAGTTGAGGTTCATGCCTTGGCCGGCACCCGCCTTCTGCAGGCCCTTCACGAAGCTCTTGGTCTCGTCCCAGGTGGCGGGCGGGGTGACCCCGGCCTTGGCGGCCAGGTCCTTGCGGTAGTAGAGGACGCGCGTCTCGACGTACCAAGGGACGCCCCAGGCCGTGCCGTTGACCTGGACCGTGTCCCAGGCGCTCGGGAAGAACGCGGACTTGTCGATGAGGTTCCCCGGCGTCGGGTCGACGGCACCGGTCTTGGCCAGCTCCCCCATCCAGGTGGAGCCGATCATGCTGACGTCCGGGGTCGTACGGCTGGCGATCGACGCTGTGATCTTGTCGTGTGCGACGTCCCAGCCGATGGGGGTGACGGTGACCTTGATACCGGGGTTGGCGGCCTCGAACCGCTTGGCGAAGGTGGCCAGCGCCTCGCCCTCCGACCCCATGGCCCACACGGCCAGGGTGCCGGTCGCCTTGGCCGTGGTGTTGACGTCCTTGGGCTTCTCCGCGGCGCCGGTCGGGCCGCGCCCGCAGCCGGCAAGTACGAGTAGCCCGGCGGTGATCAGGGCGAGTGACCTGGTGGTGTACGGCTTCAACTCAATGACCTCCTGGGGGGTGCGGCTACCGAGGATGCGACTCCTCGGCGTGCCGCGCTTGGCGGTTCAGCTCTTGGGGGTTCAGCTCCTGAAGATGCGGCTCATGGGGGTGCTGCCCGCAGCTGCTGCGAATGATCAGCTCGGTGTCGAGTGTGCGATGGCTGTCTTCGAGGCTCGCTCCGGCGATCAGCTCGTCCAGCGCCCGGGCCGCCCGGGCGCCCAGCTCGCGCATCGGCTGCCGCACCGTGGTCAGAGCCGGACGTGCGTGGCGGGCGGCCATGATGTCGTCCCATCCGGTCACGGCCACGTCATCCGGTACGGACAGACCGAGTTCCTCGGCCGCGAGGATCGCCCCCAGCGCCACCTCGTCATCGGAGCAGATGACCGCCTCCGGCCTGTCCCTGGTTCCGAGCAACCGGAGCGCGGCCTCGTAACCGCTCTCGACGGTGTACTCGGCGGTCAGCACCGGCTGGACGGCGTCCCCGAGCACCTCGTGCACGCCCTGCCAGCGCAGGTCGACATCGTCACCCGTCGCGTACGGGGCACCGAGGAAGGCGAACGTGCGGTAGCCATGCCCGAGCAGGTGCGTTGCCAGCGCGCGAGCCGACGACACGTTCTCGCTGCGCAAGGTGACCGCCCCGGGCCTCTCGGCGTGTGAGATGAGTACGAGGGGCAGGCGCGACGCGACCAGCTCGTCGATCACATCGTCGGGAACGGTGCTCCCGAAGACGACCAGGCCGTCGACCCGCCCGGCCAGCTCCCGCACGAGATCCCGGATCGCGTCATGTCCCTGACCGGGCAGGCCAGGTTCGTTGAGGGACAAGTCAGGCCCGTGGGCCGACAGGCGCCGGCCTTTCACGGACAGGCCACGCTCTTTCGTGGACAGGTCGCGCCCTTTTGTGGACAGGATGACGACCGACCGGCCCAGCTCCGAGGTCACTTCCTCGTACCCGATGAGGACCTCGGCGAAGTACGGCCCGGAGAGGTTGGGGAAGACGATCCCGTTGGCGGCGTGCCTGCCCTCTGCCAGGCTCACCCCCGCCCGGCTCGGCGTGAAGCGCAGCTCCTCGACGGCGCGCAGCACCCTCTCCCGAGTGGCCCCCGCCACCGGCCCGGTCCCCCGCAACGCCCTCGACACGGTGGCAATGGACACCCCGGCCCGCCGTGCGACCTCGTAGATCGTCACACCACTCGCCGCCGAGACGTCCCGCCCATCCATGCTTCCTCCTGGCTGTAAGCGCTTCCACCACAAGGAGCAGCGGAGGGAACGAATGGAAGCGCTTACATTGCCACGAGTATGCCGTCATGTGTCGGTGATGTAAACAGCCATCACAGCACGGAACGGAGGACGGACGGACCCGTGGTAGCCGTCCGGCCATGGCGGCTCATTCCTCCAGGGCCGCGAGGCATTCATCCTGGGCGAGTTGGATGATCTGGAGCTAGGTGCGGTCTGGGTCGAGGAGGGTGGCCATCAAGGGCGGGTGTCTCGACACCAGTGCGGCGATCACTCAGCAGCAGGCGCCTCGTGGACCCGGGTTGAGCACGCCCGCCTGGTGGACGACCCGATGCGGGATCAGGCCGCCGATCCCCGCCAGGACTCCAGTGCAGATCAACCCGGCAACCCAGAAACGCCGCAGACGTTGACGCATCATGCCTCCTTTAGAAGTGATGGGCTCATCTTGACCAAGAACTGTTACAAACATGTCCCGACTCAGTAGTTGATTTGCGTCAACCTCCGGATGCGATGTCAGCGGAGGTGTTTGCGGATCTCTGCCTGCTCGTCGACGGCCCGCTGCACGTCGTACCGATCGCCGCTCTTGCGGGCGACCTGGAGGGCCTCGTGGATGTGCGTGGAGGCCTCGTCCATCTTTCCGAGCAGCCGCGACGACTGGGCGAGCGAGACGAGCAACTCGGATCGTTCGGGGCTGTGACCGCAGATGTCGAAGCTCACCAGCGACTGCTTGAAGTAAGTGCGGGCGGCCGGGACGTCGCCCCCGGCGAAGCATGCTTGGCCGAGACGCATGAGTGCCATCCCCTCGTGTAACGCGTCACCGGTCTCGCGCGCCTGTGCCAGGGCCTGCCGCAGGAAGAACACGGCCCGGTGGTGGCCTCCCAGGCGCATGTGGGAGTCTCCGATGATCATGAGGGCGTACCGCTCGCCCACCGGAGATCCGATGCGCCGGCTGATGGCGAGTTGCCGCTCGGCCAGGTCGAGCGCCTCCACGGGGCGTTCCTCCAGCAGGTGAGCGTTGGCGAGGTTGCCGAGCGCCCGTAGCTCTCCGAACTCATCACCCAGCTCGCGGCACAGGGCGAGCTCCGCCCGGAGGCACTCGAACTCGGCCGCGCGGTCGTTCAGCAGGCTGTACGCCATCGACAGCGAGGCCAATGCCTGCGACTCGCTCTCCCGGTCTCCGAGACGCCGAGCGATCTCCAGGGACATCTTGCCGAGCGAGAGCATGTCATGGCGATACCCATGGGCGTAGAGGAGCCAGCGTGTGCTCAGCGCGAGACCCATCGCGAGTCGGGCGGTGCCGGCGTCGGCGTCCCGCGCCTGCCCTACCACCGCCACCAGGTTGGGCCTCTCCCTCTCCAGCCAGCGATCGGCGTCCGACCGGTCACGTAGCGGCAAGGGAGCCTGCGGCACCTCGGGCACGGTCGCGTGCACGCGATGGGGATCCAGCAGGGGCAGGGCAGCGCAGGTCGTGGCGAGATAGAGGCCCAGCACCCGGCGGAGCGCGGCGGCCCGCCGTTCTTCCGGCTCGGTGTCAAGGGCCCGCTCCTGCGCGTACAGCCGTATCAGGTCGTGCATCGTGTAGCGGTCGGGGATCAGGCTGTCGACCAGGCGCACGTCGAACAGCCTCTCAATCGCCTGCCCGGCCAGCCGCACGGGCGCGTCGAGCAGGGCCGCCACGGCCTCCAGGCCCAGGTCCGGCACACGGAGCGTGCCGATCAAACGAAAGGCCCTGGCGGCGTCGCGGTCGATCGCCTGCCCGCTTTCGGAGAGTGCGGTGTAGCTGACCGCGATGCTGCTGCGCACGCCGACCTCTCCCGTGCGCAGCTCGTCCAGTCGCCTGCCCTCGTCCTCCAGGCGTTCGATCAGCGTGTCCGCCGACCAGCTCGCGCGGCTCGCCAGACGGGCGCCGGCGACGTGCAGCGCCAGGGGAAGCCGATCGCACAGGACCGCCAGCCGCTGCACCGCCTCCTCGGAGTAGTCGACACCGCCTGACCGGAACTGCCTGGTCAGCATGGTGACGGCCTCGGAGTGCAGCATGGGACCGAGGTTGATCTGCGAGCCAGGGGCGGCGAGCGCGAAGCTCTCGCGCGACGTCAGCAGGACGGTGGACCCGGACGTCATCGGCAGGAGCGGGCTCACCTGCGAGATCGAGGAGGCGTCGTCGAGGAGGAGCAGCACGCGCTTGCCGTGCAGCATGGTACGAAGAGCCGACGCCGCCTCGTCGATGTCCGGCGGCACGTTCGCGCCCGGCATGCCGCACGTCCGCAGGATGCGGCCCAGCAGCTCCATCGTCTCCAGCCGCCGTACCCCCGGCATCGCCCCGCGAAGGTTGACGTACACCTGCCCGTCGGGGAACAGAGGAGCGGCCAGGTGGGCGAGGCGCAGCGCCAGGGCGGACTTGCCGGCGCCCGGCGGGCCGCAGATAGCCACCACGGGCGCCGGCGCGGATCCGTCCGGCGGGCTCAGCCAGAACCTCAGCCGGTCGAGCTCCTGCTCGCGGCCCACGAAGTAGGGAACGTCGGAGGGCAGTTGCCGAGGGACCGTGGGGGCCGGTTCCGCGGCGGGAGGGTCTTCGGGTGAGGTGCCGGGCGCCGGCAGGAACAGGTCGGCGTCCCCGGCGAGGATCCGCTGGTGGAGCTCCTGGATGGGGAAGCCCGGCTCCACTCCCAGGTCGGCGACGAGGCGTTCCCTCAGCTCCTGGAAGATTCGCAAGGCGTCGGCCCGCCTGCCGTCGCGGGACAGGGCGAGCATCAGCTGGCCCCATGGCCGCTCTCTCAGCGGGTGGTCGCGCAGCCATGGGCGAAGCTGACCGATCACCTCGGCGTGCATCCCGAGAGCCAGCCGGGTCTCGGCCCACTCCTCGAACGCGCTCAGCCGCTCCTCCCGCAGCTCCTCCGCCATCTCTTCCAGCTTCAAGGTGAGAGGAACGCCCTGCAACGCGTCGCCACGCCAGAGAACGAGAGCCCGCTGGTACAAGGCTTCGGCACGCTGGACGTCGCCCGCCTTGAGAGCGGAGCGGCCTTGGCCGACGAGATCGCGAAAGGTGAGAAGGTCGAGCTCGCCAGGTCGCACGGTGATGCGGTAGCCGTCCCCGACCGTCTCGATCGGCGCGGACGCCGGGTCGGCGGCCGACAGCAGCCGGCGCAACGCCCACACGTACGTCTTGAGGTTGCCCCGGGCGGAGCGCGGAGGATCGTCATCCCACAGGTAGCCCACGAGCTGGCCGGCCGGGATGACCCTGTTGGCGGCCGAGAGCAGCGCGGCGAGAACCTGGTGGTGCTTGGGGCGGACGACGTGAACGTCTTCGCCGTTCGAGCCGCGGACCTGCACGGGGCCGAGGAGCCGGTATTCCACGGCCGCCTCCATAGTGAGTCTCAAGTCGCCTGAATCTTAGGCAAACCACCCTTCCATATCAAGATCAATGACCTGTCACAGGATCCATGGCCCGATGGACCGGCGGTGGACCGGACTCTGGTCCACTGATTGCGGTCCCGGGGAAGGGATGCCCCACGCCGCCGTCCCGGAGCGACGCAGACGTCGCTCCGGGACGGTCTCTGCAGCAGGAGATGCATGTGTCGTCACTCGAAGACAGGGTGAGTGCCGGCCCTCCGGCCGAGACGCCCGCTCAGGGCCCGGGAGACGTCCTCAGGGAACGTGGCGCCGGCGACCGGGAAGCGTGAGCGGCGTGGCGGACATCGGCGGCGGCCGGCCCTTCCACCACCGCCTCTTCCCAGACGGAGCAGAGCCTGAGCAGACCGCCGCGTGGCTCGCCGATCTCATCGCGGATCATGCCGCGCTCGAGCTGGGTGTAGGCACGGGACGGGTCGCGCTCCCGCTGTCGGAAAGGATCGGCGACGTGGTGGGCGTCGACTCATCGCCGGAGATGCTCGCCGTGCTGCGGAGGAGTCTGGCGGTGAGTCCTCGACCGGTGGTGCCCGTTCACGGCGACATCCGCGACTACACCGACGGGCGCGGCTACGGCCTGGTCTACTGCCTGGGCGACACGCTGTCCGCGCTGCTGGACCCGGCGGACCAGCAGAAGGTGCTGGACAGGTGTGCGGACGCTCTGGCGCCCGGCGGCACGGTGGTCCTGGAGACCCGCAACCCGGCGGCGGTGGACGCGCTGCATGGGGGACGGCCATGGGAGTCCTTCTTGCTGCCGTATGCCGGAAAGGACACCGGCCTCCTGGCGTACTGCACACGAGAGGAGGACAGCCCGATATGGAACCTCTCGTACGTATGGTTCGAGGAAGGCCGCGCCCATACCGCTTCCGAGGTCAGCCGCCTGACGGAGCCTGAGGAGCTCGACGCGTACGCCGATCGTGCGGGGCTGAGCCTTCACGGACGTTACGGAGACTGGCGCGGCACGCCGTTCACGGGCACCGAGCCCATGGTCATCAGTGCCTATCGTGCTCAGGGTGACCGTTGAGCGTGGCCCCGGCGGAAGGCGGTGCCGACGAAGCGGTGGCGGAGCGCGCGGCCCGGTCGGCTATCTGTGGCGGCCCCGGGGCTTCATCTGGGTCGTCGGCAGGGCCGGTGCGGGGAGGGGCTCGCCGTCGAAGCCGTCGACGGTGCCGAACTCGTCGCCCTCTGACCATTCCTTGCGGAAGCGTTGGATCTCCTCGTGGCTGCGGCCGACGAAGTTCCACCACATGACCAGCTCCTCCTCGAACGGCTCGCCGCCGAGGAGCAGGACGCGGCTGGGCCGCCGGGCGCGGAGGGTCAGGTCTGATCGTCCGGATCCGAGGTAGAGCAGAGGCCCGGGATCGAGGTCGACCCCGTCGGCCTCGACGCCACCGGAGAGCGTGATCACGGCGTACTCGAAGTCCGGCCGCAGAGGAACGCCGATCCGCGCCTGGTCGTCGAAGGTCATCTCCGCGCCGACCAGAGGGGTGTAGACCCGGGCGGGTGAGGTCACGCCGCCGAGCTCTCCGGCGATGACGGTCACCGTGACACCTGGCGCGGTGATCGCCGGGAGCACGGGGTGGTGCTCGAAGGCGGGGGCGATGTCACGGGAGGCGTCGGGAAGCGCCACCCACAGCTGCACCCCGTGCAGCACGGCTTCCCTCGGAGACTCCTCGGCGTGGGAGATCGCGCGGCCCGCCGTCATGAGATTGAGCTGGCCAGGAGTTATGAGCTGCTCGCTGCCCAGGCTGTCGCGGTGCAGCACCTCACCTTCGAGCAGCCAGCTCACCGTCTGGAGCCCCGTGTGCGGGTGGGGTGGCACCCCCATGCTCGCCGGCTCCGGGCCGTAGTGGTCGACGAAGCACCACGCCCCCACCATCCGGCGGTCGCGGTTCGGCAGGGTCCTGGTCACCTTCATCCCCCGCGTCCCTCCGAGGACGACCTCGCGACCGGTGAGAAGCTCGCGCGCCGGCCCTTCCCCTGCCTCGCCGCCGCACACCGTCTCCTGCGGATCCCGCTCCACGTTGCTCACGCGACGACTCTACGACGCCTCCCGCCGTCGCCCGTATGCCGGTGCGGGGGTCGCAGCGTACGTCTCGCGCCCGACCAGGTGGCGCGAGCCGTACGGGGTCTGAGGGGGCCCGGCTACTCGACCGTGACGCTCTTGGCGAGGTTGCGCGGCTTGTCGACGTCGCGTTCGAGGGCCACGGCGGCGTGGTAGGCCAATAGCTGGAGGGGGATGCCGAGCAGGATCGGGTCCAGCTCGACCTCGTTCTTCGGCACCACGATCACGTCTTCTACGAACTTGCTGTCGGGCACACGGTGACCCACCATGAGCACCTTGCCGCCCCTGGCGCGGATCTCGCCGAGCGTGGTGAGGTTCTTGTCGAGCAGCTCGTCGTCGGGCACGATCGCCACGGTCGGCATATCCGGGCCGATGAGCGCCAGCGGGCCGTGCTTCAGCTCGCTCGCGGGGTACGCCTCGGCGTGGACGTAGGAGACCTCCTTGAGCTTCTGGGCCCCCTCGCGGGCGACCGGGTAGCCGCGCACCCGGCCGACGAACATCATGCTGGGGTGGTGGGCGTACTTCTTGGCGACCGCCTCGATGGCGTCGCTCTGCTTGATGATCTCCTCGATCTGGTCGGGGAGCTTACGGAGGCCCTCGACGATGCGCCGCCCGTCGGCCGGCGACAGGTCGTGCACCCGGCCGAAGTGCAGGGCGATCAGGGCGAACGCGACGGCCGTCGAGGTGAAGGCCTTGGTGGAGGCCACCGAGACCTCAGGCCCGGCATGTAGGTAGACGCCGCCGTCGACCTCGCGGGCGATGGCGCTGCCCACCGCGTTGACGACGCCGAGTACCCTGCCGCCCTTGCGCTTGAGCTCCTGCACGGCGGCCAGGGTGTCGTACGTCTCCCCCGACTGGCTCACAGCGACGTACAGCGTGTCGTGCTCGACCACCGGGCTGCGGTAGCGGAACTCCGACGCGGGCTCGGCGTCGGCGGGGATGCGGGCCAGCTCCTCGATGAGCTGGGCGCCGATCTGGCCCGCGTAGTAGGCCGAGCCACAGCCGATGATCTTCACGCGGCGGATCGCGCGGGTCTCTCGGGGGTCGAGGTTGAGGCCGCCCAGGTGGGCGATGTTGAACCGGCTGTCGAGACGGCCGCGCAGCGTGCGGGCCACCGACTCGGGCTGGTCAGAGATCTCCTTGAGCAGGTAGTGCTCGAAGCCGCCGGTGTCGTAGTGGCCGGCGTCCCAGTCGACGGTCAGCGGCTCCTTGGAGGTGGCGCGGGCGTCCATCGTGAAGGTGTGGAAGCCGTCGGCCTTCAGCACGGCCAGCTCGCCGTCCTCCAGATGGACGACCTGCCGTGTGTAGCGGACCAGGGCGGCGACGTCCGAGGCGCAGAACATCTCCTTCTCGCCGATGCCGATGACGATCGGGCTGCCGTTGCGGGCGACCACGATCTCGCCGTTGCGCTCGGCGTCCATCACGGCGATGCCGTAGGTGCCGACGACGCTCTTCAGCGCCTTCCTGACCGCCTCCTCCAGGGAGTCGGTGTCCTGGACGGTGCGGGCGATGAGGTGGGCGAGCACCTCGGTGTCGGTCTCGGAGAGGAAGACGGCGCCGTCGGCGACCAGCTTGGCGCGCAGCTCGTCGGCGTTCTCGATGATGCCGTTGTGGACGACCGCGATCCGCTCCTTGCCGTCCAGGTGCGGGTGGGCGTTGACGTCATTGGGCACGCCGTGGGTGGCCCAGCGGGTGTGCCCGATGCCGAGGCCCCCCTTGAACCTCGCGGGTACGGCCGCCGCCAGGTCGGCGACCCTGCCCTTGACCTTGCGTACCTTGAGCCCCTTGTTGTTCACCACGAGACCGGCCGAGTCGTAGCCTCGGTATTCCAGGCGCTGCAGCCCCTCCAGGAGAATCGGCGCCGCATCCTTCGGCCCGATATAAGCGACAATTCCACACATTTCGATCTCCTTGGCGCTAGCCGTACACGATGCGGCGCAGTTGGCGCAGGGACAGCTCGGGTGCCGCGACAGGGCGGGCGGACAGCTCGGCGGCGATGCACGGGAAGATCTGATCGTTGTTGAGTCCGCGAGCCTTCATCTCGCCGTGGCGGCGCCGGACGAACTCCACGACGGGCTCCGAGAAGTACGCCACGACCTCCGCGACCACCCGCGCCGCCTCGCCCGGCCCGAGCGGCGTGGTACGGGTCAGGTGCGCGATCAGATCCTCGTAGGAATGCCGAGCCGTTGACACAGGCCAGGACTTTACGCAGGAAGACGATGACACGCCAATAATCCTGCCCGAATTCGGGCAGGATTACCTCGTAGGCCGCTTCGTCTTCGGTCAAGGGCAGGCGTCGCGCCGCGCGTGACGGTGTCCACACGATCTGAACTGGGCGGCGCCTGGATGTCCAAAAAATCAGACGAACCTAGCGTTCGGCTGCGGCTCACGCCGTGGTGTGCGCACGCGGGGTCCGTGGACGCGCTAGAGTCTTTGCGTGGCCGGGAGCGCTTCCCGGCGCTCACGCGGACGTGGCTCAGCTGGTAGAGCATCACCTTGCCAAGGTGAGGGTCGCGGGTTCGAATCCCGTCGTCCGCTCGTAAGATCCTGGTGGAGTGGCCGAGAGGCGAGGCAGCGGCCTGCAAAGCCGCGTACACGGGTTCAAATCCCGTCTCCACCTCGACGGGGTCTCGCACTATCGGGATCCGGTAAAGTTGGTCAGGTGTCACCCGGGCACGACCCGAGTGATCATGCGGACGTGGCTCAGCTGGTAGAGCATCACCTTGCCAAGGTGAGGGTCGCGGGTTCGAATCCCGTCGTCCGCTCTGATTCCTCATC
>JAOPYI010000291.1 GCA_025964675.1 Sphaerisporangium sp.
AACAAGCAAGGGGACAGGATCCGGCATCCGCGATCATGGCCGGCCACATCCTCGGTGGGAACGGCGGTCAGGTGATCGATGGTGCGGCGACGAAAATCCAGCCGGCTCCCGGGCATCCCGGAGGCAGCGACGGAAACGGATCCCCTATGATCTCGCCTGTCCACCGATGCCCGCACCCGCCGTCGCACTCGTAGACACCGCACTGCGGCACCTTGGTGCCAGGGCGGTAGTGCTCCGCCTCTCCAACCATAGTGCGCACCTACCCGTATCTACCTGCGGAAACTCCCGGCATCACCAATGCGGCCGTCGGTAAGGCCGAACAGGGGGACAACGCGCGCAGCGTTTACCAGCAGGCGGTTCGCCAGTGACGGGCGGCCGCCTACGGTGGAGATGAAGGCGGTGGGCGTCGAGCGGACAGCATGCCCGGTCGACTGCTAAGGATCGCGTCTCGCAAGGATCGCACCGCCCCACCCCGGATCGTGTGTCCACATCATCCCACCTGGCCCGGGCGGCCTTCAAACAGCGTCGAGGGTGCACCGTCACCATCCACCCTCGACGCCTGCGGCCTGACGGGCACGGTGCAGCCATACCCTGCCAGGCCTGCTCCGCAAGGCATGCGCACCGGTCCATAACTCGCAACATCGTGTACTTGATCGATGTACTAGCCAGTGCGCGACACAACCGTCCAAATGGTGATGACTTGGTCCTCGACCACCCGGGGGTTCGTCGGTCGCCACGGTAACCATAGATCAGCGTCACCGGGCAGTTCGAGAGCCGGTCCGCCAGGAGGCGAGGGGCACGCTGCGCCGGCACGCGGCCGTCTCTCGGGCGATCAGAAGGAACAACAGGGGGTGACCGGATGAGTACCCAGAACATCGGCGGACAGCACAAGGTCGTACTGGGCACCTACAGCAGCTACGACGCGGCCCAGCACGCGGTGGACATCCTGGCCCGGCGGGACTTCCCCGTCGACCACGTCACCATCGTCGGGACCGGCCTGCGACTGGAAGAGAAGGTGATCGGCCGCTGGAGCCTCGGCCGCGCTGTGCTCACTAGCGCGGGCACCGGCGGCTGGATCGGCTTGCTGATCGGCCTGATGTTGTGGATCTTGGCTCCCCGGGCGCCCTGGGTAGTGGGTCCCGCCATCGTGCTCGGCGCGGTGTTCGGGGCGATCTGGGGGTTGATCGCCTATGTTCTGCGGCGGCGGGCGTTCGCCTCGCTACCTTCGATCGTCGCCGACCGTTACGACATCCTCGTCGATGCCGAGTTCGCCGACGAGGCCCGGCGGGTCCTCGCCGCTGCCCTGTCCTCGACAGAACCCAATAAATAGACCGGGGCCAAGCATGGAACATCGCCGTCGGTGATTTGGACATCACCAGCGAGATGCGGCCGTTCACCCGGATGCCATCGGCCAAGGCGTCGGCCGACACCTGTTCGAGCAAGCCACCGCTGCCGCAGCAAGCCTCAACTTCGCGCGTCTCGTCTCATGGATCTGTGGCGGACCGAGCTGAATGTCTCAGACAACCTGGGACATGATCATGGAATAGGCCCAGGGACGCGACCGGGCCAATGGCGGTGTCGAGGTCTCCACGACTGTCCGTACTCAATGGTCGTGCCGGAGGGCCGTCTCGCCGGCCATCGATTGACAGGTCGCGCGAGACGAAACGGCCCACGATCATCCCGAGGATGAGCGGTGTTGTCAGGTGCGCAGTTTCGTTGGCGTGATGATGAGCGCGGTGGAGAAGAGGTCGGCGAACCGTTCGGGGGTGCCGAACATGGCTCCGATGCGCTCGGTGTACTTGGCCAGGTACGCGGGTTGCTGGTTCGCGGCCGACTGGTCGTGGGCCTGCCTGGCGGTGCCTTCGATGCGCACGCTGTTCCGGCCGATGTCGGTGACGTCGAGCGCGAGGCTCACCTTGGGGTTGTCGCCGATGTTGCGCAACTTCTCCTTCCCCGGCTGGCTGTAGAGCAGGATCGTCCCGTCCTGACGCATCAGGAACCAGACCGGGACGCTGACCGGCTGCCCGTCCGGCCGCACGGTGGTCAGCCAGGCGATGAGGTTCTGGTGCAGCCGGGCCTCGACCCGCTCGCGGTCGGCCGGCGGCAGGTGGGAGGTGAGTTCCATGCATCGTCCTCTCCGTGATCGTCGCTGGGATGATACTCGCGGGGTAGGACAGTTCCCGCTCAGCGGGCCTTCTTACGTGGGCCTGGCCGCCCTCCGGCTTCAACGAGGCAGGACACCTGACCTCGGGGACGGCTCCGCCACCGGGCTGCGCGTAGGTTCGGGCCGGATCCGGTGAGAATCGGGCCGAGATCGCTGAGACAGGACACGTGCGGTGAGCCCCACGTCGCTGTGCAGGCCGCCGCGACCGCAGGGATTCGTCGCGCGCCGGCGGCCTGGCCCGGGTTGTTCCGGCGGCTGGAACAACCGGGTGCGCGGACCAGTGAACGGTGTAACCGACGCGCTCACCACGCCACTACGATTCGTTCAGCGCAGAGGGCCGCGATCTTGTATTGGCGGCTGACGCTCGCCTGGCCCGGCCTGAAACGACACCATGGATCTTCCCTGAAGGGCGGATAGCGCCATGCTCCCTGACGAGTTCATCAACGGCTACGTGGACGACGTGGTCCGGTTACTGCCACGCCGGGGGCGGCGTGATGTGGC
>JAOPYI010000220.1 GCA_025964675.1 Sphaerisporangium sp.
TCGATCGCCGCTTGCCGGTCAGCGCCCAGTAGAAGGGCCTGGCGCACGTATGCGGCGGCCTGCTGGTGAAGCAGCCGTTGAGATTCACTGGCGGACAGGTGCGGAGGGTCGTCGGCCACTCGCGTCCCGCCGCCGCGCCTGGAGTGGACCAGCCCTGCCGACTCCAACTCGCGATACGTGCGGGCCACAGTACCCACGGCAAGCCCGAGATCACCTGCCAGCTGCCGCAACGGTGGCAGGCGATCCCCTGGGCCGATGACGCGGGAGCGGATCAGGTCGACGAGTTGTCGTCGGAGTTGCTCGTACGGCGGTGTGGGGTCGTCGCCGGTGACGACGAGCGTCGGGCGAGGGTTCACGAGTCTGCTTGAACCGCAGGTGAGCGGCGCCGCGGGGAAAAGATCGCCGCAGCGCTCCAACCCGACAGAACGAGCCAGGCCGGTATCAAGGCGATCAGTAGCCAGCCGGTCACGGTCCACGACACCGGACGACAAGTGATCGAAAGCAGGCCGGCTGCTGTCACCAGGGAGACCCCGATCAACGGAATCGTGACCAGGACTCCACACGCACCCGTGACCGCGTTGGCCGCCCGCCGCCGAAGGACGTCGTCGCTGACGATCCGGCCCGAGGGGTCCTCGGGGCGTGGACGACGGACGATCTGTCGCAGCGCAAGAACGGCAGTGACGACGCCGGCAAGCACCACGATCGCCAGCGGGAAGCTGTAGAAGGACCCCGCCCACGGACCGTGGGCCTCTGAGCTCGTCGGGCCACACCTGCGGAACAAACTCCGGCCTGCACGGCCTAGATCATCAGGAGACCCCGCAGCGGTCGTCGCCAGCAGGAGCGCGACCAGTGCGCACGCGGCGGTGATCACGGCGCGGCTGAGCTGCCGCGGCAGGTAGTCACGCACCTGCCGAACCTCCACGGCGGCTCGACGCGTCTGGCCACGCGGTCCACCCACGCTGAACTCGCCGACGAGGACGCCCGCCACAACGCATAAACCGAACAGTGGAGCGGCGAGCATCACGCCCCGGCCAAGAGCCCCCGAACCTACGGCAACACCCGTAACCAGTACCCCGGCTCCAACGCCGCCCCACCGCCACGCGGCGGTCGTGCGGGTCACCGTGTCGGGGACACCGACGTCTGGGACGGACCGCGGCTTCGTTCCAGCCAGTAACGCGACCATCACCCCGACGAACACTGTTCCAGACAGAAATGCGACGACCAGCGGACCCCCCACCAATCCACCTCCTTGTACCACCTGCTTGATACAACGCATTGTGAAGCGGGAATGAGCCTTGTGTCAAACAGTTGATACAAACGAGTAGGGCCAATGAGTTCAAACGGAGCGGGCGTCCGAGATAGCTGCCCGCCACGCCGACCGCGCACCACGATGCGCTACGACCGCGCCGTAACCTCGATCCCGTTGTCGGTGACCCGCTGCTATGCGAGGATGTTTTCCCGCCTCTACCGAGGGAGCATCTAGTGGCCTCTCGCCTCAACCCGTACATCAGCTTCACCGGCAACGCACGGCAAGCCATGGAGTTCTACAAGGGCGTCTTCGGCGGCACCTTGGTGCTGCACACCTTCGGTGAATCCGGCGCGCAGAACTCCCCGGAAGCCGACAAGATCATGCACGGCATGCTCGAGACCGACAGCGGATACACGCTCATGGGCGCCGACATCCCTCCCGGGATGGAACACAACCCCGGGGACAACATCACGGTGAGCCTGAGCGGAGACGACGCCGACGAGCTGCGCGGCTACTGGGAGAGGCTGTCCGACGGCGGCACCGTGTCGGTCCCCCTGGAGAAGCAGATGTGGGGCGACGAGTTCGGCGCGTGCGTGGATCAGTTCGGCGTCTCGTGGATGGTCAACATCGGCCAGCCGTAGGCAGTTAGGACTGCTAACAAAGTGAGCCCGTAGGCGCGTCGGGAATGCCCGCTGGGTCGTGGAAGCCGCCTTCGCGCTGTTGCACTGGTTCCGCCGCTTGCGCATCCGCTGGGAGATCCGCGACGACATCCACCAGGCATGCCTCACCCTCGGCTGCGCCATCATCTGCTGGCGACGCCTGCGGAACTCACTGTGACACGAGTCATCAGGCGGCGGAGACTACCTGGGGATAGAGCACGCTCGGGTCTGCGCTCAGGGCGGCCTTGAGCTGG
The DNA here is from genome assembly GCA_025964675.1 of Sphaerisporangium sp. Classification (GTDB taxonomy): domain Bacteria; phylum Actinomycetota; class Actinomycetes; order Streptosporangiales; family Streptosporangiaceae; genus Sphaerisporangium. Next base: position 2,163 of record JAOPYI010000220.1, read on the forward strand.
GTGCTGGCGTCGTCGGCGAGGACTTCGAGCTTGCCGGCCTCGACGCCGTCGAGTCCCGCACGCACGACCTCGGCGGGATCGTTCTTCTCGACGTCCCAGCCGGCCATCATGTCGGTGTCGACGCTGCCGACGTGCAGCCCCGTCACCACCGTGCCCTGGCCGGCCAGTTCGAGCCGGATGCCGTTGGTCAGGCTCCACTCGGCCGCCTTCGCGGCGCTGTAGGCGTTGGCCCCGTCGTAGGAGAGCCATGACAACGCCGACAAGAGGTTGAGGACCGCCCCGCCGCCGTTTCCGGCGAGGACGGGGGCGAACGCCCGGACCACGTTGAGCGTCCCGAAGTAGTGCGTGTCCATTTCGAGGCGGATCTTCTGCAGGTCTCCAGCCACGAGGTTCTGGTAGGTGGAGATACCGGCATTGTTGATCAATAGGGTGACGTCCTGTGCTGCCCGCGCCGCGGCGGCGACGGAGACCGGGTCGGTGATGTCGAGCCGCAGCACCTGCGCGCCGGGGATGTCGACGAGTTCGGGGTTGCGCGCCGTCGCGTAGACCTTGGCCGCGCCCCGGTCCAGCAGTTGCTGGGCGAAGTGTCGGCCCATGCCGCGATTAGCGCCGGTGACGAGGGCGATGGAACCGGAGATTTTCATGGATGCCTCCCGGCGGATCTGAGGTGCGAGTCGTTCACGAGCTACGCTAGAACCTGACGTTGACGTCAGAGGCAAGAAGTGTGATCCGAGTCACGGCAGGAGGCGCTATGCGCATCGGCGAACTCGCCGCCAAGACGGGCGTGAGCGTGCGGGCGCTGCGCTACTACGAGGACCAGAACCTGCTCGCCTCGGAGCGCAGCCCCAGTGGGCAACGCACGTATCCGGACAGCGCCATCGACCGGGTCCAGCTGATCCAGCAGCTGTACGCCGCGGGGCTGCCGAGTAAGACGATCGTGACACTGCTGCCATGCGTCGAGACCGGTGAGGTGACGCCGCAACTGCTCGACCGGCTGTCGGTCGAGCGCAACCGCATCGACGTGCAGATCAGCGCTCTGGTGGCCACCCGGGACAGGCTCGACTCCGTCATCACCACGACCACCACGGCTTGGAGCACGGGTCTGCCCTGCCCCCGGTGAGCAGCGGGCCCGAATGAGGCGCGCGGCGACAGCGCCCGCCTAGCGCGGATGAGACAAAGGACTCGTGTCACAGTGAGTTCCGCAGGCGTCGCCAGCAGATGATGGCGCAGCCGAGGGCGAGGAACGCCTGGTGGATGTCGTCGCGGATCTCCCAGCGCACGCGCAGTCGGCGGGACCAGTGCAGCAGGGCGATGGGAGCCTCCACGACCCAGCGGTACACACCCAGGCCAACGCGCCTACAGGCTCACTTTGTTAGCAGTCCTTAGTTGTCGAGCGGACCGATGAGTGCACGGAACTGGCGGGTCGAGTGCCGCTCATCTGGGGACGCTGAGGCGCCAATAGGGTGAGCGAGTGCAGGAAACCGATGCCGAGCTGGCGATCCGGGCCGCTGAAGCCGGCGCGGATGTCGTCCGGTCCCTATACGGCGGTCCGCTGGAGCGGTTCGCGAAGTCGGAGAGCGACTTCGCAACCGAGGCCGATATAGCCGCCGAACTCGCCATTATGGCCACCTTGCGAAATGCGCGTCCTGAAGACAGTTTCATCGGGGAAGAGCTCGGCGGCGCGGTCGAGGCGACACCTGGCCGGTGCTGGCTTGTCGACCCGTTGTGCGGAACTCTCAACTACGCGGCACGCACGCCACTGGTCGCGACCAACGTAGCCCTGCGCGTCGGTGCCCGCATCACCACAGCAGCCGCGGCTGACCCGTTCTCGGCCGAAGTGTTCTGGACCGACGGTAAGGTCGCCTATGTCCGCTCCGGCGGCCAGGACGAACCACTGGCGCCCGATCCGAACAGCCGCCTCGTCGACGTCAACCTCGATCCGCCATTCCCCAACAAGGACCGATTCCTCACGGTTCGCATGCTGCAGGACGAGGGGTTCACCGGCGCATTTCACCCGCGGGTGCTATCCACCACCCTGGCACTGGTCTGGGTGGCTGCCGGCCGACGTGCGGCATACGTCACCGACGGCCACCTGCTCGACAGCGTGCACTTCAGCAGCGGAATCGCCCTGTGCCAAGCCGCTGGATGTGTCGTGAGCGGTCTCGCCGGTCAGCCGCTCCACACCGGAATCCAAGGACTCATAGCGGCATCCGACACCAAGACCCACGGCGACCTCGTGGAGGCCATCTCAAGGCAGTTACGTCAAACACACTGACCAAACCGACCGTAATCAGCAGACACCACGATCAGGGTTCTTCGGCCTGGAGCGCACCCTCGACGGCATCGACGCGCTCGTCCGTTCGGGATCCGCCGACAGATAATTTGCGTGGCACGCATCTTTGCGGACCGCGCAACATCGGTTAGAGTAAGTGGCGTGGGTACTGAGGATGGCGCGCGAGTCGGACTGCGGGAACGGAAGAAGCGCGAAACCAGGGCGACGCTCAGCTGGGCGGCCATTCGGCTCACGGTCGAGCGCGGGTTCGACCACGTGCGGGTGGAGGACATCGCTGAGGCGGCAGGGGTGTCCCCACGCACGTTCAACAACTACTTCTCCAGCAAGGGCGAGGCGATCGTCGCCCGCCACCTTGACCGGTGCCTGCGGGTCGCGGATGAGTTGCGCCGCCGGCCCGCGTCCGAGCCGCTCTGGGAGTCCATCGCCCACGCGGCGCGCGCGCAGTTCGACCCGGGACCGGAGACGACCGCGCATCCGGTGACCGACCATCAACAGTGGGTCGCCGGGGTGCGGCTGATGGTTGCCGAGCCGGCGATGCAGGGCGAGTTCTTGCGGGCCGGCGCGCTCGCCGAGGCCGAGATCGCCGCCGCGGTCGCCGAGCGCACCGGCACCGACGTCAACCGCGACCTGTACCCGCGACTGGTGGCAAGCGCGGTCATGGCCGCCAGCAACGTGGCCATGCAGCACTGGCTGCGCGCCGACCCGCCCGTAGGAATAGAACGGTTGCTGTCCGAGGCTCTCGCCCAGCTCGCCGCGGGTCTGCCCACGCCGTAACCCGTCCTCTTCATCCAGTCACGTCAACCCGGCACCGCCGGGTCGATACCCCATGCACGCGTGCGCACCATACCCAAAGGATCTTGCCATGCCCATCGATGTCGTCATCGCCGGTGCCGGCCCGAACGGCCTCATGCTGGCCTGCGAGCTGGCCCTGGCCGGCGTCCGGCCCCTCGTCCTGGAGCGACTGCCCGGCCCTTCCGACGAACAGCGGGCCAACGGACTCGTCGGCCAGGTCGTGCGGATGCTCGACCGGCGCGGCCTGCACGAACGGCTCACCGGCAGCACCGCACCACCGCAGCCGGCACCGTTCTTCATGTTCGGCGCGTTCCCGCTGGACCTGGCCGCCCTGCCCGACAACCCCATCTACTTGCTGATGGTGCCGCAGCGCCGCATCGAGCAGGTGCTGGCGGAGCGCGCCTCCGAGCTCGGCGTCGAGGTCCGGCGGGGGCACGAGGTGACCGGGCTGATCCAGGAACCTGGCACGGTCACGGTCGAGGTGACGGGTCCGGCCGGCCCGTACCGGATCGAGACCCGGTTTCTGGTGGGAGCCGACGGCGGGCACAGCCTGACCCGCAAGCTCGCCGGGATCGGATTCCCCGGCGTGACGACCGACCGCACGATCTCCCGGAGCGCCCACGTCAGCGTGCCGGCCGAGCTGATCGATCCGGCCGGCGGCGGGCTGGCCGTGCCCGGGTACGGGAGCGTCCCACCGTTCATGCATCACCGCACCGAGCGGGGACTGCTCTCGTTCGCGCCGTTTCCCAGCGGGCCGCCACTGGTAAGCACAACGGAGTTGCTGCCGTCCGGCGATGACGACCGCGGGCAACACGAGGAGCCACTCACCGTTTCCGAACTGCGCGACAGCGTCCAGCGGGTGCTCGGCGTCGACGTGCCGCTCGGTCCACCGGAAGGCGCCGGACCGCACATGCTGCGGCGGCTGACCGGTGGTAACACCCGGCTGGCCGACCGGTTCCGCGACCGCCGGGTCCTGCTGGTCGGCGACGCCGCCCACGTGCACTCCGCGATCGGCGGGCCGGGGCTCAACCTGGGCCTGCAGGACGCGATCAACCTTGGTTGGAAGCTCGCCGCCGAGCTGGGTGGGTGGGCGCCGCCGGGGCTGCTGGACAGCTACGAGGCCGAGCGCCGGCCGGCCGGTCAACGGGTGACCATGCACACCCAGGCGCAGGCCGTACTGATCGGCCCTGGCGGGCAGGTGACCGCGCTCCGCGAGCTGTTCGGCGAACTGCTGGCGGACCGGCACACCGTGCGGCACCTCGCGGACCTGGTGGCCGGCGCGGACATCCGGTACGACATGGGCACGGTCCCCAGCGACGTCGGCGCGGCCTCCCTGACCGGCCGTTGGGCGCCCGACCTGCTGCTGCACACCGAGACCGGCCCGGTACGACTCGCTGAGCTGACCCGCGACGCCCGGCCCCTGCTGCTGGACCTCACCGACGGTGGAACGCTCGCCGACGACGCGGCACCGTGGCGTGACCGGGTCGACGTCGTGACCACGCGGTGCGAAGACCCAAAGGTAACCGCGCTGCTCTTGCGGCCGGACTGCTACGTCGCCTGGGCGTCGGCGTCACCCCGCCCGGATGACCAGCAGCGGGAGGAGCTGCGGTCGGCCCTCACTCGCTGGTTCGGGCACCCGGCAGCCGCCCGGGCCGAGGCTGCCGGCCATTTGCCAAGTGGCGTCCGAATGTGATCGCGGCACTCGGAGCACTCCTCGCGGCAGCGCCGTTGCCCCGACGAACCCACACAGAACGGTATGAGGCTTTGATGGCCGACCGTCGACAATGGTGCTCTGGCTATCTCAGGCGGGCGAGGTCGAAGAGGCCTTCGAGGTCGTCGGCGGCCTCGATGGCGCACAGGGCGGCGGCGAGAAGGACCGCCGCGGTGCCCGCCAGGGGCAGCGCGCGGTGGCTGGGTGGCGGGGTGAGGAGGGCGGCTACCCGGCGGGGCACGGGTCCTGCGCTGCGCAGGGATGCGGAACCGCGGCCGAGGATACCCAGGGCGGCGGCAGGGAGACGCGAGCGGCCACCGGTGCGGGAGGAGGCCAGGGCGGCCTTGCCCACGGTGCGGGCGACCAGGCGGCGGTCGCCGCAGGCAGCCGCGGCGTGCTCGTCGGCCCAGCGTTCGACCGTGTAGGCCACAGCGGCGGCCAGTGGCCGCAGCAGGGGGTTGGCGGCGGCGGCCAGCTGGGCCGCGGCGGTGAACAGGTAGTGGCGGCCGGTCAGGTGCGCGCGTTCGTGGGCGAGCAGGATGTCGCGCTCGGTGTGGTCGAGGGCATGGAGCATGCCGGTGGAGACCACAATGCGGCCGGGCAGTCCGGGCACCGCGAACGCTTCAGCGGCCGGGTCCTCCATGACCACCAGTTCGCCGGTTCCGGGTAGGCGGGTCGCTTCGACAGCGGCGGCGAGCAGGGTGCGGGCCCGGTGCCAGAACGTGTGCACGGCGGCGGACGCCGCGGCGGTCAGCAGGGCGCCGGCGATCAGGGCGACCCACAGGGTCGTCGGGTCGTCGCGCTGCATGACGCGCGCGGACCAGTGACCCAAGGCGGCGGCCGGCGGGATGCGGGCCAGTCCGGCCAGTGCCAGCAGTCCGAGTGCCAGGGAGCTGGCGGCGGCCAGGGCCACCGCGGAGACGGTCAGCAGCCAGGTGGCGAGCCGCGGGTTCAGGTGGTCGGCGAGCGGCCGGGCGGCCAGAGCGGCCAGAGCCGGGAGGAGCAGCGGCAGGTAGACGGCGAGGTGCATGCGCGAGTGTTCCTTACTGCCCGAGGTCGAGGTCGGCGTCCAGCAGGCGGCGCAGTAGCTGTTCGTCGCCGGTGGCCAGGTCGTCGACAAAGCGGGCCAGGACGGCCTCGCGGTCGGGTTCGTTCTCCAGGACCTGGCGCATTTTTCGGGCGGCGAGGCCGGGTTCGTCCGCGGCGGGTGTGTAGGCGAAGGCCCGGCCGCGGGGGGTGCGGGCGAGCACGTTCTTGTCGTGCAGCCGGGACAGGGTGGTCACCACGGTGCTGTAGGACAGGGAGCCGCCCAGGGCGGTGCGGACCTCGCCGGGGGTCAGCGCATGAGGCGCCGCCTTGCGCAGTACGGCGAGGACTTCGGCTTCCAGCGCGCCGCCGGCCCGGCGTCCGCCTATCGAACCGGCGGCGCTGTGTGCGTTCGCAGACATCGGGTTGGTCGCCCCTTCCTCTATCTTCTACAGTTGTGTAGAACTTCTACTGTCGTGTAGAAGTCATATCTGTTCGATAAGTGTGCCACGCGCACCTGCGCCTCCGCATCGCCGGAGAGCGAGGACGCGGGCGAGAAGAGGAATCTGTTGGCGCTGCATGGCCCGTCCTTCGACGGCGACTGGTACACCCAGATCACCGACGCCGCCCGGCACACTACCTGGCTCAACGCGCCGACCGAGGCATGGACGACCTACGGCGTCCTGGTGTTCGGCGTCCTGCTCGCTGCCGCCTGGTGGGGCGCGCGCACCACCGGCGGCCGGTCCCTGACCGCCGCCCTGTGCGCGCCGGTCACCACCGCCGCCGCCCTCGCTCTCAGCGCCGCGATCAAGCTGGTGGTCGCCGAACCGCGCCCGTGCCGGGCCTTCCCGCACGCCTTCCTCGTGGAGCCGTGCCCGGGGGCGGGCGACTACTCCTTCCCCAGCAACCACGCCACCCTGGCCGGTGCGGTCGCCGTCGGTGTGCTGCTGGTCAGCTGGCGCCTCGGCGTCCTGGCCGGGATCGCCGCGCTGGCGATGGGTGCCTCCCGCGTCTACGTCGGCGCCCACTATCCGCATGACGTGCTCGCCGGCCTGGCGCTCGGCGCCATCGTCGCCTGGGCCGGCTACGTGCTGCTGCGCCGACTCCTCAGCCCGCTGATCCCGGTGCTCATCCGCACCCGCCTGAGCCCCCTGCTCGCTCGCCGCCGCACCGCTTTACGTGCACCGGATCCGCGCGGTCATCCCGTCCGGAAGCCGTGACGCCACCGGCTCGTGGCGAAGTCGAAGGCCTGGAATATCCGCCTATGGAGGCAACACTTGAGAAACGTCCGTTGCTGAACGTTCACCTAGGCTTTCACCCTAGTTTAGGATAATCTCGGTGGCTTACTACTCACCTAGTAGTTGTTGACCTGAGCAGGGTCGGCTTAGCCATCCCCGAAAAGAACCGTAGGGGCGTCCGCGGAGAAGGCGTACAGGACCCATTGCACATGAGCACTTCACAGGGGCCACTCCGCAACGTGGCGGTCATCTTGGCCGGGGGCACCGGACAGCGGATGGGGATGGCGATCCCCAAGCAGCTGGTGAAGGTCGCCGGAAAGCCGATCATGGAGCACACGCTGCAGGTGTTCCAGAGCGCCCCGCAGATCGACGAGATCATCATCGCGATGGCTCCGGGGTTCGCAGCCGAGGCGGCTGAAATCGTGGCCCGCAGTGGGTGCACCAAGGTGTCCCGCGTGATCGAGGGCGGCGCCACCCGCACCGAGACCACCATGCGCGCGATCGACGCGGTGGCCGCTACCGGCGGCGCCGAGGTCAATGTGCTGTTCCATGACGCTGTCCGGCCCTTCATCGATCACCACATCATCCAGGACTGCGTTCAGGCGCTGGAGCGGTACGAGGCAGTCGACGTGGCGATCCCCTCGGCCGACACGATCATCACGGTCGACGACTACCGCGGCACCGTGATCAAGGGTGTGCCCCGCCGTGATCTGCTGCGCCGCGGCCAAACGCCGCAGTGCTTCCGCCTTTCGACGATCCGTGACGCCTACCGACTGGCCATGGCCGACCCGGACTTCACGGCAGGCAGGATCTCCGCGACCGACGACTGCAGCATCGTGCTGCGCTACCTGCCCGATGTGCCGATCTTCGTCGTGCCCGGCAGCGAGCAGAACATGAAGGTCACCCACCCGGTCGACGTCTTCCTCGCCGACAAGCTGTTCCAGCTCTCGTCGCACAATCCACCGCCGCCGGGCACCTTGGACGACTACACCGCCCGGCTGACAGGTAAGACCATCGCGATCTTCGGTGGTAGTTACGGCATCGGCGCGGACATCGCGGAGCTGGCCCGATCCTTCGGCGCCCGGGTCTTCACCTTCTCTCGCTCCACGACCGGCACTCACGTGGAGAACCCCGCCGACATCGAGACCGCCTTGGCCAAGGCCCATGGCGAGACCGGCCGCATCGACTACGTCGTCAACACCGCCGGTGTCCTGCGCACCGGCAGGCTCGACGAAACCGACGCGGCCGTCATCGAGGAATCGCTGAGGATCAACTACCTCGCCCCGGTCACCATCGCGCGGGCTGCGCTGACCTACCTGAGGCAGACCAAGGGCCAGTTGCTGCTCTACACCTCCAGCAGCTACACGCGCGGACGGGCCGGCTACAGCCTCTACTCCTCGGCCAAGGCCGCCACGGTCAACCTCACCCAGGCGCTGGCGGACGAATGGATCGAGGACGGCGTCCGCGTCAACTGCATCAACCCCGAGCGCACCGCCACGCCCATGCGCAGCCGCGCCTTCGGTGAGGAACCAGCCGGCACGCTGCTGTCGTCCCGCGACGTCGCCCTGACCTCCATTGACGTGCTGATCTCGGATCTCAACGGCCACATCATCGACATCCGGCGTCAGGACCCCCTGAGCGGAGACGCCCCAACCCCTCAAGGTGCCTCGTGAATCTGCCCGGCCGCAATCGATGGACCACCATCGGGGTCACTGCCGCGCTGGTGCTCTCCTATCCCGCCACGATGATCGCCGCACTGTGGCCGAACGCCTGGGTCTTCGCCCTCGGCGCCGCGATCGGGTACGCCGCCGAGCCGTTGGCCTCCCGCTACGCGGCCGATACCACCCAGAAGCTGTCGCAGGTGAACGCCGGCATCACTCTGCGGTTCGCCATCCGGGAGGTGGCGCTGATCCTGCTGCTGATCCGCTTGGACCAGACAGCCACCGCGAGCTTCGTCATCCTGGCGATGGGGCTGCTCGGCCTGCATGCGGTGCGAGGCGTCTACTCGGCCCTGACGCTCTATGTGGCCAGGCGGCGACGGCTCCCCCTGGTCACCCGCGGGATCGACCTGTCGGCGCTGGCGATTCCCGACGCACCGCACCGGCTGCTGACCGTGCGCCACACCAGCACCATGCTTCACCTGGACGTGCCGGTCGTGGCGGGCACGCTGATCGGCCTTGCCGCCGGGACCTCCTGGCCCGGCGTCATCGGGCTGGCCATCGCGTACGCACTCGGCCTGGCCGGGATCACGTATATGGCTCGTCACGTCCTGCGCAATCGCCGGCTCGGCAACGAGGAGCGTGTGTTCGCCGTCGTCAACAAGCAGCTCGCCGAGCTCGAACCGGAGGTCGCGCTCTACTTCTCCGGTTCACGTGAGTCGGCTTATCAGGTCAACATGTGGCTGTCCACTCTCCACGACATAGACCGCCGCCCCTTGATCATCTTGCGTGAGCGGGCGATGGTTCCGCTGCTCGGCCAGACCCGGGCACCTGTGGTCTGCGTGCCAAAAGCGCTGGACATCGTACGGCTCGACCTGTCCAGCCTGCGGTTCGCGCTCTACCCGGCCAACGTCGGCAACAATCTGCACCTGCTGCGGGTGCCCGGCATCCGGTCTGTCTTCATCAACCACGGCGACAGCGACAAACCGGCGAGCTTCAACCCCTTCGCCAAGGCCTACGACGAGGTCTGGGTCGCAGGACCGGCTGGGCGTGAGCGCTACCTGAGCATGCCCACAGGCGTACGCGACGAGGACATTGTCGAGGTGGGCCGCCCGCAGTTGGCCTCCATCCAGGTGGGTGCTGTGACGCCCGACCCGATGTTCACCGTGCTGTACGCCCCCACCTGGGAAGGCTGGTCCGACGACCTTCTCCACAGCTCGGTCGCGACGATGGGACCGAAGATCGTACGGGCCTTGCTCGACCACACACCACACCTGCGGCTGCTCTACAAGCCGCACCCACTCACCGGCACCCGGGACCCTCGAGCCACTGAGGCCCACAATGAGATTGTCGCGATGATCGAGCAGGCCAACGCCGTCCGCGTGGCAAGTGGCACGTGGCGGGATGCCGCCGAACAGGCACGGGAACGCGGCCGCCTCGAGGGCCTCACACATCGGCTGGAGGCGCCCACCGCAGACGAGGCCGCCGGCGATGAGGCCCAGATCTCGCGCGACACCGGCAGATCCGCCTTCGTCGAAGACTGGCAAGAGGCCGAGGACGCCTGGAGCGAAGCGTACTGGAACGCCGTCGACTGGTGGCGCCACCGCGTCATCACCGGCCCCCGCCCCTATGTGTACGACTGTTTCAACCGCGCCGACCTGCTCGTCACCGACATCTCCAGCGTGGCCGGCGACTTCATCGTCAGCGGCAAACCCTTCGCCGTGACGAATGTGGGTGGGTTAGGGGTTACGGAGTTCCGCCGCCTGTTCCCCACCGCCGGGACCGCGGCCTACCTGATCACGCCGGACTGCGCCGAGCTGCCGAAGATCCTGGCGGAGGCGGAGGGTCCTGAACCTGATGTCATGACCGAACGCCGCCGCGAGCTCAAGAGCCATCTGCTGGGCCCCGACGAGCCCGACTCCGTGACGCGGTTCGGCGAGGCCGTCGACGCTCTCATCGCGAAGACTCTCGCCCGTGCCGGCGAGGGGCGGTATGTCGCATGAAGGCCGCGAACGCCATGACCTTGATTCGCCGGCGGCTCGAAGGCGACCAGGGGGTCGCCCTGGGAATCTCCGCCGCCCTGGTCCTGTCCTATCCCCTGATCATCGTTACGGCGCTGTGGCCGGCCCCCTGGCTGTTCGCTGTATTCGCGCTGATCAGCTACGCCGCCGAGGCCGCAGCGGTTCGCCACGCGGGCTACGTCTCCACTGCGCTGACCCAGGTCGCCCTCGGCCTCACCCTGCGTTTTGTGGTCCGCGAGGCGGCGCTGCTGCTTTTGCTCGCCCGCAGCGCGACGCTGGACACCGGATGGGTCGCCTCGGTGGCGGTCGGGCTGATGCTCCTGCACGTGGTCCGGGCCGCCCATTCATCCATCGCCGTGCTGGTGACCCAGCGACGACGGTTGCCCGTGCTCACCCGGGGAATCAACACGTCCCCATTGCGCATCCCCGCCGCACCGCCGCGGCTACTCAGCACGCAGCACACCCGGACCATGCTGCACCTGGACGTCCCTGTGGTAATCGGCGCGCTGATCGGCCTGGCGGCCGGCACGGCGTGGCCGGTCCTCGGCGGGCTCGTCATCGCCTTCGCGATCGGCCTCTGTGCCGTCACCGTCATGGCCCGTCACGCCCGGCGCAACCGCCACATGGACGACAAAGAGCAGGTCCTCCGGATGGTCGCGGATGAGGTCGCGAGGCACCAGCCGGAGGTGGTGCTGTACTTCTCCGGAGCGACCGACTGCATGTACCAGATCGACATGTGGCTCGAGACGCTTGACCGGCTGCGACACAGCACAATGATCATTCTCCGGGAACGCGCGAACCTCCCCCTTCTCGGCCAGACCACCGCGCCTGTCCTGTGCATCCCGACCGGCGCCGACATGATGAACTTCCCGATGCCGGAGAGCGTGCGCGTCGCACTGTTCCCGGCGAACGCCGGCAAGAACATCCACATGCTTCGCCTGCCGGACATCAAATCCGTGTTCATCGGCCACGGGGACAGCGACAAGGCGGCCAGCTTCAATCCCTTCAGCAAGGTCTACGACGAGGTCTGGGTCGCCGGCCCGGCAGGGCGCGAGCGCTACCTGCGCAGCGACGCCGGCGTCCGCGACGAGGACATCGTCGAGGTGGGCCGCCCGCAGCTCGCCTCCATCCAAGTGGGCGCTCCGACTCCCGACCCGATATTCACCGTCCTGTATGCCCCCACATGGGAAGGCTGGTCAGGCGACGAATTCCACACCTCCGTCGCGATGATGGGGCCGGAGATCGTACGAACGCTCCTTGCCCATGGCCCTCACCTACGGCTGCTGTACAAACCGCACCCGATGGCGGGGAAGAACAACCCCGCCGTACGGCGTGCGCACCAGAAGATCGTCTCGATGATCGAGACGGCCAACGCCGCCCGCGACGACAGCGGCGAATGGGGCGCCGATCCGGCGCGAGCCGCCGAGGCCCGGAGCCGCCTTGACGAGCTGACCACCAGACTGGAGAGGCTCGGCGGTACCGCGGCCGACGCGGGAGCTGAGGCGCATGTCGCGCAGGACGCCGCGTGGCGGCAGACACTCAAGGAGTGGGACCAGGCGTACTGGGAGGCTGAGGGCTGGTGGCGGCACCGTGTCATCACCGGCTCCAACCCGCACCTGTACAGCTGCTTCAATCACGCGGACCTGCTCATCACCGACATCTCCAGCGTGGTGGCCGACTTCATCGCCAGCGGCAAGCCGTACGTAGTGACCAACGGGGCAGGCCTGGCCGATGATGACTTCCGGATGCAGAACCCCAGCGCATCGGCGGCGTACCTCCTCAGCCGGGACTGCTCGAAGCTCACCGGGCTGCTCGCGGCGGTTGCCACAGACGGCGACGACCCGATGGCCGAACGCCGCCGGCAGCTCAAGCACCACCTACTCGGCCCGGACGCCCCGGACGCCATGACCCGCTTCGCCCAGGCGGTGGACGCGTTGATCAAGACTGAATAGGCCGATTTTCGCCAGCTGGTCGCCGAGCTCGGATTGTGTTCGACTGTCCGCGAGGTCCAACGCGCCTGCTTGACGCCGACGCCGACATATCTCCCACCGGCTACGACGCCGCCGCTTCGATCACCGGGCTATGGGCCGGTTCGGCTCGGTGGCGTCTGTGTTCAGCTGGGTGGCTGGTAGACATACCAGATGTGGCCGGGTGGGAGCGGTAGCTTGGTTCGCTTCCAGGTGACGAGGTAGGGGGCCGGGATGCGGGAACTATTCGTGATC
>JAOPYI010000254.1 GCA_025964675.1 Sphaerisporangium sp.
TTTCCGGCGACCAGGACGACGTCGTCCGGTCCTGCGGCTGACAGGGCGAAGGCGATCGCCTGGCGACGGTCGAGGAAACGTTTGAACGGTGTACCAGTGGTCGTGAGGCCCGGGGTGATCTGGTCCAGGATCGCCTCGGGGTTCTCGTTGCGCGGGTTGTCGGAGGTGAGGACGCACAGATCGGAGTAGGTTCCGACGATCTCCCCCATCTCGGCTCGCTTGGTGGTGTCACGGTCTCCACCGCACCCGAAGACCGTGATGACCTGGCCGGAGGCAAAGCTTCGGATGGTCGTCAGGACCTTCTCCAGAGAGTCCGGGGAATGGGCGTAGTCCACGATCACCAACGTGCCACGCGGGGTCTCGAAGCGTTCGAACCGGCCCGGGACCGGCGGCATCCGCTCGAGCGCGGCGATCAGCCCGTTCAGGTCGTGTCCCAAGGTGTGGCAGGCAGCCACGGTGGCCAGGGCGTTGGCCACGGAGTACCGGCCCGGTATGGGGATCGCCGCCGGGTACTTTCGGCCGTCGTGGTGCAGGGTGAAACGCGTGCCGTACGCGTCCACGGTGAGGTCGGTGGCCCGATAGTCCGCCTCGGTGTCGAGAGCGTACGTGGTCACCGCGCCCGGCATGAGCGTCTGGATGCGGGAGCTCACCGGGTCGTCGGCGTTGACCACCGCTCGGCGGCACAGTCCCTGGAACAAGCGCAGCTTGGCGTCCCGGTAGTTCTCCATCGTCCCGTGGTCGTCCAGGTGGTCCTGGGTCAGATTGGTGAAGACCCCGACGTCGATGAACGAGCAGTCCACCCGGTGCGTCAGCAGAGCCATCGACGTGGCCTCCAGCACCACGCTTTCGACCCCGCTGTCGCGCATGCGTCCCAGCAGGTACTGAAGGTCCGGTGACTCTGGCGTGGTGAGCACCGACCTCGGCATCGGGATAAGCTCGTCGCCGATCCGGCTGCCGGACGTCCCGATGACCCCCACCCTCGCGCCCTCGGAGATCCGGAGCACCGACTCGACTGTGTACGACACCGAGGTCTTCCCGTTGGTGCCGGTGACCGCGATCATGTCCATCCGTCTTCCCGGCTCGCCGTAGTAGCGGGAGGTCAGGATCGCGGCCGTCGTACGGGTGTCCAGCACCTGGACGACACATACACCTACGGCCGATGCCAGAGGCGCCGGGGCCTCGCCGTCGACGATCACCGCGACCGCACCGCGTGCGAGGGCCGGTCCGATGGACTCGGGACCGCCTTCGCGGTGATGGGGTACCGCGATGAACAACGAACCCGGCGTCACCCGATCGACGTCGAAGTATGCTCCGGCGGTGATCGGCGTCTCCGGGTCGCCCTGGAGCACCTGGTGGTCGTGCCCGGCCAGTAGTTCGCTCAGCCTCACGGTGATTCCTTCGAAGGTCGGCTTGGCCCGGTCGCGTGGCCGGCGGCGCCGACGGCTTGCCGGAAACTCGGGAGATTACGGGAAGTCGGGACTCCCATACGAGCCATATGTGACGGCTCAGCTTGGTAGGCGGAGTCCTACTTGGTTCTCGAAGAGGAGCGGGCCGGGGATAGACGCCGGTGGGAGCCGCTGAAGATCGCTAGCCGCGGCCGTGCAAAACGCGGTGACCAGTCTCAGGTGCCTTCGCGTCGGCTGCGGTCGCCGGGTGGACACCTGTCGGGCCCGTAATGGTCGAGCACAGCGCGAAGACCGCCTGCTGCAGGCACCGTCTCATGACGCTTGTACGACCCATGCACTCAGTGTACGGCCGGTCGGGCGGTCGAAGTCTGCTGATCCCGCCCATTCTGTGGCGGACCCCGGGCGGGGTACCGTGAACGGCATGGCATGCCGGATCACCGACCTGGTCATCGACTCCTCCGATCCCGAGCGCCTGGCGTCCTTCTGGTGCGAGGTGCTGGGCTACGTCGCCATCGGCCGTATGCACGGCAGCGTCCGGATCGGCTACTCTCCCGCCGACGGTTCCGGCGAGTCGCAGCCCACGCTCACGTTCAATCCGACCGATGAGCCGAAGCGCGGCAAGCTGCGCCTCCACATCGACGTCAACGCGACCGACCGCGACCAGGCCGCCGAGCTTGACCGCCTGCTCGCCGCGGGCGCGAAGCCGATCGACATCGGTCAGACCGGCGAGGAACATTGGCACGTGCTTGCCGACCCGGAAGGCAACGAGTTCTGCCTCCTGCGCTGAGATCACTGAGGTGGTCGACGTTCAGCTGATAGTGGTGCTCACCGAGCGGGCTCGGACGGATGGAGTCGGTTCGGCCGGCGCGGGTGAGCTGCCGGCCCAGTTGACCAAGCAGAGCTCAACAAGATCCAGTTACACCAATTTGTCGGATCCTGCCGGCTGTGCCCCCGGCAGGTGGGTGTCACCGGGGGCACAACGGTTATCTGGTCAGGGTGTTGGGAGTGGAGGCGTTGTTGAGGGCGCCTTGCGGTGTTTTGTGCCTTGCTCGTAGGCGTAGCCGATCTGGAACAGCATTTCTTCGCTGAAGGGCCGTCCGAGCAGGTCGATCCCGACGGGCAGCTTCGTGCTGGTGAAGCCCGCGGGGACGGCGAGTGCCGGGAAGCCGATCGCGGGGGCGAGATAACGGTTCGCCCCTGTAAGTATGCCGCTGGTCGCGTCGGGGTTGGTCAGAATGTCGTCGGGGATGATCGGCGACTCGTGATCGGCGACCGGGTACGCGACCGCGTCGAGGTGGTTGTCGGCCATGACTTTGAGCATTGTCTGGCGCAACTTCTCTCGGGCCTGCAGTTCCTTCAGGTAGGCGAGATCATTCGTTGTCTTGCCCAGAGCGTTGCGAAGTCCGGCGCGCCGGGTCGGCGTGACGAGCGGCGAGTTGGCGATCTGCTTGAAGGTGGAGACGGGTGCGTTCGGCAGCTGCGCCAGGTAGCCGTTGATTGCTTCTTCGGTCTCCCCGCGGTAGTCCGAGGCGGAGGACATAAGTGTCTTGAGGTTGGGCACCTCGATCGGATCGATGACCTTGGCGCCGAGGGCCGAAAGGTCGGCGTACGCCTTGTCGACGACGGCCTTGACTCGGGCGTAGTCCGGTGACGCGGGGTTGGTGTCCGATGCCATCGTCTCGCGGATGATGCCGATGCGCTTGCCTTGCAGGGCCTTCTTGTTGAGCCCCTCCTCGTATTTCCCGTCCGCCGGCATTCTTCCCACGCTGTAGGCGGTCAGGGGGTCGTTCGGGTCGTAACCGGCGATGACGCTCGTGAGGATCGCGGCGTCGGTGACGGTCCGGGTGAGCGGGCCGAGGGTGTCGCGGGTCGGCGTGGCCGGCATCATTCCGTAGCGGCTGATCAGAGGGGTGGTAGGCCGCAGCCCGACGAGGTTGTTCGCCCCGGCTGGTCCGCGGACGGAGCCGCCGGTGTCCTCGGCGATTCCCACTGCGCCGTAGTTGGCGGCTATCCCGGCGCCAGTACCGCAGGAGGAACTGCTGGGGCTGCGGGTGAGGTCATAGGGGTTGCGGCACACTCCGAAGGCCGAGCCGGAGTAGCCGCTGGCGTATTCGCCCATGTTGGTCTTGGCGAGAATGACGGCGCCGGCGGCTCGCAGCTTGGTGACGATGGTGGCGTCGCGGCCGGACTGGAAGCCTTTGAATATCGCCGAGCCGTAGGTGGTGGGCATGTCGGCGGTTTCGACTTGGTCCTTCACCAGCACGGGTATGCAATGCAATGGCCCGGTGAACCGGTCGTTGGACTTGGCATAGGCGGCATCAAGCTCGGCGGCGCGGGTGAGGGCCGCGGAGTTCACCGTCTGGATCGCGTTGGTAGCGAGCTTACCCTCGGCCGGCTTGTCGTAGGCGTTGATGCGATCGATGTAGGCCTGTACGAGTTCTACGCACGTCAGCTTGCGTGAGGATAACGCTTTGTGGATCGAGTCGATCGTCGCCTCGGTGACGTCGAAGGACGGGCGCTTGGCCTTGGAGGCGGCTTCGGTCGACTGGAGGGGGGCGGCTGTTGCCGACTGGGCGGGGAAGGCGAGGAGAAGCCCGGCGAATACTACTGCCGCGCCTGCTGCCGCCAGGGATCGCAGGGGTTTCACACGATATCCTCTATTAAGTCCGATATAGGTGTGAAAGTGATCTTAGGAAGATGTTGTTTCGGCGCTGCTAAGAACTTGTTTCGGTAAGCCGTTCCCCGGGAATTCCTGCAGGCACTGGCAGCGCAGAGCTTCTCGGCATGTGGTGGCCCGACGTGTGGTACCAGTCTTGGCTCGGTCACGATGATCCAGACCCTGCGGCGGGCCCCGTTCGGAGGCCTACGTTCGAAGTGTGGACACCGCACTCGAGGTGCTCGGATTCCTCATCGGGGTTTCGGCGGGGTTGTTCCTCGTGGTCAGCCTGCTGGTGACGTTGCCGCCCTGCTCTGCGGCGGCCGGCGGCTACGCCTACGCCTACGCCTAGCCGCACGATGGCCCTGGGCGAGGCAGATCACCACTGCCATCGCCCACCTGCAAACCCTCTCGGCACCCACCTGACCAGCCACAGGCCGCCCCGACGACCAGGAAAGGACACCTGGGCCCGTGGAACCCCCGCCCACCCGGCGCGACAGCCGGGCCACCACGCTGACCAGGTCGCGGAAACAAACCTCAGCCGAATGCGTCAGCCGACCACACGGAGATCACGAAAGATCGAGGCTAGCCCGGACACCACCACACCCCATCCGGGTGGGTGGTGTTTCATTTGTGGAGCGGCAACCTCAGCATCGCCCAGCGACT
This sequence comes from Sphaerisporangium sp., assembly GCA_025964675.1. Taxonomy (GTDB): domain Bacteria; phylum Actinomycetota; class Actinomycetes; order Streptosporangiales; family Streptosporangiaceae; genus Sphaerisporangium. Next base: position 4,729 of record JAOPYI010000254.1, read on the forward strand.
GGTCCTGGCCCCCGCACTTCCAAAATATGCGACCCCCTGGGACTTTCGAAGCTGTACCTCAACTGCTCACGCCGGTCGCCGGCCCCGCGTGTCCTGTGAAGAATGCCGGTACTGCCTGAGGCCAGGTCTGGAGGAGATCGTGAAGAGTGTGTTACATCACGAGTGTCCGTATATCTCCCCCACGTGGCGTTGCGGAAAGGTGGAATCCTCACCACCCGGGAGGATCTTCGATGCTCAAGCGCACGTTGTTGTTCGGCCGCAAGACCCGCGTCACGTTCGTATTGCCCCTGGACAGGCCTTCGGGCGTGGTCAGCGTTGTGGGGGACTTCAACAACTGGTGCCCCGGCAGCCATGAACTGCTGTGCCGTCGCGACAGCACCCGCACTGTGTCGGTGATACTCCCCCCGGGCGTTCACCGGTTCCGTTACCTCGCCAGCGGCGACGTGTGGTTCGACGACGAGACGGCTGACCGAATCGATCACCATGGCAGCCTGATCCATCTGTGAACCGCTGCGGCACCTTACGATCGTGGCGCGGTACAGCTGCTCCTTGTTGGGGAACAGCAGGTACAGGTGCCGGGCGGAGGGCTCAGGTCAACTGCTTGTAGTAGAAGCTGCAGTGTTCGAGGGTGCCGTCCGGGTTGGTCGCGTAGTCGGGAACGATGCCATACCTCGTCCAGCCGGCGGTGCGGTACAGGTGGTCCGCGGCGCTGCCGGTCGCGGTGTCCAGGAGCAGGAGGGTTGCTCCGGTTCGCGCGGCGGCCTGTTCGGCGGTGGTGAGGAGTGCGCGGGCCAGTCCCTGGCCGCGGGCGTCGCGGTGGACCATGAGCTTGACGATCTCGGCGCGATGCCGGCCGTTGGGCTTGCGTTCCAGGGCAAGGCTGACGGTGCCGGTGACGCCGCCGGGCCCGTGGGCGGCCCAGACGGTGAGGCTGCCGTCGGATACGGCCGGCTGCTGGGTGTGCCACCAGGCTGCTGCCGCGTCCTGGTCGAATGGGGACAGGAAGCCGAGGGAGGAGCCGCCGGCGACGACGTCGGCGAGGAGGCCGGCCAGGCTCCTCACGTTGCCGGGGAAGTCATCGGCGGACAGGCGGGTGATGGTGTGCAACGTACGGTTCCTTCGTCATGTGCGGGAGGGGGTGGGCGGTTCAGCCACGGATCGGAGGCGGCTGGTGTTCAAGGAGACCGGGTCCGGAAGCGGCGCGGCGTTCGTGCCGCTCACGGCAGGACGGTCATCAGGGCGTAGCGGACCGGGGCCCGGGTTGTGGAACCGCGATCGGTCCCACAACCGGAAACGCAGGTAGTCCCCCGCCCTGACCTGATGCACGCCGCCGCCCGCCGTGCCGGCTGCCCTGTTCGCGGCCAGTCGGACTGCTACACGGACACACAATAAGTCAGAGGTCCAACCTGACATGAGGAGCATTCTGCATGACCGTCGTACTGCATGCCTCTCTGAGCGGGACAGGATCAGCGCTGGTTCTGCGCGCATGGGCCGAAGCTGATATGCCTGAGCTGATCGATGCCTACCGTGATCCGGTGATGCGCCGGTGGACCAGGGTTCATGTCACCGATGACCTGGACGCGCGGCGATGGCTGGAGGTTCAGCGGAGGGGTTGGAGCGATGGCGACCGGCTGAGTTTCGCGGTCGTGGAGCCGGAGCCGGAGACCGGCGGGCATCGCCTGGTCGCCAACATGGTGCTGAAAGGATTGATCGCCGGTAAGCCTTCCGCGGAAGTCGGCTACTGGACCACCGCCAGGGCGCGGGGGCGAGGGATCGCCAGCCGGGCTCTTGAGACGCTCACGACCTGGGCCTTTCACACCTTCGGCGCCCAGGGGCTGGAGTATCTCCAACTGCTCCACCAGGTGGACAACCACGCCTCCTGTCGCGTCGCGCAAAAGTGCGGATACGCCTTGGAAAGCGTGCTGCCCGCCGAACCTCCGTTCCCGTACGAAGGACATGTGCATGCTCGGCGGTTCTAACCTTTTCCGTTTTCGCCTTTTTTCTGCTTTTTATCCCTCTCGTTGACGGAGACACTCCTCCTTGGTTCGGCTTTGGTCGCCGTGGTCCGCAGGTGGATCGGAAGAGTCATGTGGTTTGGCCACTAAAGGCCATTTCATTGCCGGTGAGGCGACATGGTGGGAGTGTCATGGTTCCGCCGGAAACGTGACGAGGAGATCGCCATGAGTGAGACCACGCACGCCAGCCCCAAGCAGGTCCGGATGTCGGCCGTGCAGGCGGCGATCGCCAAGACGAAGATGGCCACGGCCAAGCTGTGGAACCCCTGGCCGCAGGTGCTGGGAGATGACGTCGACATAAGGACGCTGAAGGTCGCCGCGGGAGGCGGGAGCGTTCCAGAGATCATCCCGGACGGCCAGAGGTTCTCCGAGCTCAAGGCCGTGCATCTGGCGAGGATGGGCACAGAGGCGGGCCTCGGCGAGCCGGTGACCGAGGCCACGTTCTCCGAGGCCCGTGAGAAGCTCAGACACAAGTACGTCGCGACGGGGCGGGCCAATTACCGAGGGCTCGTCAGCGCGAACTGCACGCTGTTCGCCTGCTGTGTCATCGGGATGCTCGCCGACCAGCCCAAGCTCCTGGGTTCCGGCGTCAAGGTCGAGCTGCTCAACTTCCTCGACACCACCGGTGGCGGCGGGCACGCGTACGTCGTCGTGGGGCGCGCCGAGGGCGATGTGAAGAAGATCGGGAGCTACGGCCCCGACTGCTTCTTCATCGACCAGTGGTACGCCCGCCATCAGAGCAGCGCGCTCGGCGCCCGTGGGGTCAAGGACGCCACCCCCGGCCAGGAGAGCAACCCTTTCTGGGACCTTGACTTCTACGCCTTCATGGACGACGAGACCTTCCCCGTCGTGAAGTTGACCTTCACCAGCGACGACCTGCTCAAGCTCGGAACCTGAGCCGGCCGATC
>JAOPYI010000285.1 GCA_025964675.1 Sphaerisporangium sp.
CCGGCGCACCAGCTGATCTTGTCGTTCAATTCGGACGGCGGGGGGCGGGCTCGCGGCCGGGTGGCTGGCGGATCCTCAACTCGGGTGCCGGAGCCCTGGGAATCCGGCGGGTGACCGGCTGCCCGTCGAGCGCGAGTTCCTCGCCGTGGTGGGTCAGCGTGAGCGGCGGGCCGTCCATGAGCCGGTAGGTCGTCGAACCAGGCGTGACGTCAACCCGTAGCAGGCTGCCTTGGTAGCGCAACCGGAAGGCCAGGCGCGTGATGCCCGAGGGCAGCTTCGGGGCGAAGCACATCCGCCCCCGGGCCGCGCGCATCCCGCCGAATCCGGCGACCAGAGCGATCCACGCGCCGGCCAGCGAGGCCAGATGCACCCCGTCGACGGTGTTCTTCTCGAGGTCGTCCAGGTCCATCAGCGCCGCCTCGCCGAGGTAGCGGTAGGCGAGCTCGATGTGCCCCACCTCTGCGGCGATCACCGCCTGGGTGCAGGCGGAGAGCGACGAGTCGCGGACCGTCAGCGCCTCGTAGTAGGCGAAGTCGCGTGCCTTCTGCTGGGGTGTGAACGCGTCGCCGCGCAGCTGCGTCGCCAGCACCAGATCGGCCTGCTTGACCACCTGCTTGCGGTAGAGGTCGAAGTAGGGGAAGTGCAGCATCAGGGGGTACTGCTCCGGCTTGGTGGCGGCGAAGTCCCACACGGCATGCCTGGTGAACCCCTCACTCTGGGGATGCACGCCGAGCCGCTCGTCGTAGGGCACGAACATCATGGTGGCCGCGTCACGCCAGGCGGCCGCCTCCTCCATGGTGACCCCGAGCTGCTGCGCCTGGTCGAAGTGGCGGGCGGCGGCGTCGGCCGCCTCGCGAAGGTTCTGCTGGGCCATCAGGTTGGTGTAGACGTTGTTGTCGGCGACGGCGCTGTACTCGTCGGGGCCGGTGACGCCGTCGATGCGATACCGCCCTTCGGCGTCGTGGTGGCCGAGAGCGCACCACAGCCGGGCCGTCGCCACGAGCAGCGGCAGGCCGGTGTCGCGCTCGAACCTCGTGTCCTCGGTGGCGTCCACGTAACGGGTGACGGCGTCGGCGATGTCGGCGTTGATGTGGAACGCCGCGGTCCCGGCCGGCCAGTAGCCGGAGCACTCCTCGCCGTTGATCGTCCGCCAGGGGAAGGCGGCCCCGCGCAGCCCGAGCTGGGCGGCGCGATCCTCCGCCATCGGGAGGATCGACTTCCGCCACGAGAGCGCGTCGGCGGCGGCCCGGGGGTGGGTGTAGGTGAGCACCGGCAACACGAAGATCTCGGTGTCCCAGAAGGCGTGGCCGTCGTAGCCCGAACCGGTCAGCCCCTTGCCGGGAATGGGGCGATTCTCCAGCCGGGCGGAGGCCTGCACCAGATGGAACAGCCCGAAACGGACGGCCTGCTGCACCTCGGCATCACCCTCCACCTCCACGTCGGCGCCGGCCCAGAACCGGTCGAGGAATCGCCGCTGGTCGGCGCACAGGCCTTCCCAGCCGACCAGCCGGGCCGCCGCGAGCGCGGCGACGACCTGGTCGTGCATGGCGGGCCGGGAACGCTTCGCCGACCAGCCGTACGAGAAGAACTTGACCAGCCGCAGCCTCTGGCCGGGCTCCAGTCGCGTGGCGACGGTCACGCGGCTGACGTCGCCACCGCCGTCGGCCTCGATCCGCGTGCCTTCGGGACCGTCGATGTCGTGGCACATGGCGGCGGCCACCCGGAGGCGGCTGGCCCGCGTCGAGTGCACCATGACGGCCACCCCGTCCGTCGCCGCGACGTTCTCCTCCAGGACCAGCGGCGACTCCAGAGCGGCTGCGGCGCGCGGATCGTCGCCCGGGTATTCCACGGTCTCGTTGGCGACCAGCTCCGACTGCACGACCACACCCCGAGCCCGGTCGACGGGCTCGACCTCGTAGTGGATCGCGGCCACCGCGCGGTGGGTGAAGGACACCAGCCGCGTGGCGGTGACGCGCAACTCGCCTCCGGTCGGGGAGCTCCAGTGAGCCCGGCGGGTCAGGGTGCCGGCGCGCAGGTCGAGGACCCGCTCGTGCTCGTGCAGCGTGCCGTACCGCACATCGAATGGCTCGTCGTCGACCAGCAGCCGGATCAGCTTGCCGTTTGTTACGTTCACCACCGTCTGGCCTGACTCGGGATACCCGTAGCCCGCCTCGGCGTACGGAAGCGGTCTCAGCTCGTACACGGAGTTGAGGTAGGTTCCCGGCTGCCCGTACGGCTCCCCTTCGTCGAGGTTGCCGCGCAGCCCGATGTGCCCGTTGGACAGCGCGAACACCGACTCGGTCTGGGCCAGCAGGTCCAGGTCGAGGTGGCGCTCCCGCACCGCCCAGGGCTCTACCGTGAAGGCGGGATGCTGGATCATCGAGCCTCCTTCGGCTCGGCATGCCGGATCATCGCGGTTCCAGCAGCTCGGCGAGGTCTTCGACGACGATGTCCGCGCCGTGCTCGCGCAGCGCTTCGGCCTGCCCTGCCCGGTCGACGCCGACGACGAAGGCGAACTTCCCCGCACGGCCGGCCGCCACCCCCGCCAGCGCGTCCTCGAACACCGCCGCCTCCGAGGGCTTGAGCCCGAGCGTCTCCGCGCCCGCGAGATACATGTCCGGTGCGGGCTTGCCCGCGAGATGCCGGCGCCGGGCTACCACGCCGTCGATCCGTGCCTCGAAGAGGTCGGCGATCCCGGCAGCGGAGAGGACTTTCGCCGCGTTGGCGCTCGAGGAGACGACGGCTCTGCGCAACCCGGCGTCCCGTGCGGCCCGCACGTAGGCGACCGAGCCAGGGAACACCTCCACACCCTCCCTGTCCATGATCGCCTGCACGAGTGCGTTCTTCCTGTTGCTCAGCCCGTGCACGGTCAGGGCGTCCGGCGGATCGTCCGGCGACCCCTCAGGCAGGGTGATGCCACGCGCGGCCAGGAAGCTCCTCGTCCCGTCCAGCCGCTCCTTGCCGTCGACGTAGCGGTCGTAGTCCGCCGCCGCGTCGAACGGCACGAACGGGTCTCCCGTCCGATCAGCCCATCTCCGCAGGAAATCGTCGAACGCGGACTTCCACGCGGCGGCGTGCACCGTCGCCGTGCGGGTGAGCACACCGTCCATGTCGAACAGACACCCGCGGACCCCGTCAGGCAACCCGAGCATCGGCCCTCCCGATGAGGCGCGTACGAGATGTCCTCATTCACATACCCACCTGCGACTCCGTCACGTCACCGGCCGCCTCAGGCTCCGTGCTGACGGGCATCCCTGAATGTCCGGCTCACTCACTCGGCGATGAACCAACGCGAGCCAGGACCGCCGCAGCGGCCCTGGCTCGTGTCGTTGTTCTTAGATCTCTGGTTACTCCTTGCCGGTGGCCTGGTGGTTCACGTCACCGGCGGGGTCGGCGTGCCCGCCGGGACCGTCGGCGCCGTCCTTGGTCTCCTTGTCCTTCGAATCAGCGGTCTCGTTGGGCTCGGCCTTGTCCGGCTTGTCCTGCTTGTCCTGCGTCCCGGCCGGGTCCGGCTTGTCCTGGGTCTGGCCGTTCGAAGTGGTCTGGTCGTCCTGCGTTTCGCCATCGGAGCCGGAGTTGGTCGCCGTCGGCTGTGTCCAACTCACTTTGGTCGGCGCCGAGGTGGCGGCCTGGCTGGAGGCAAGTGCCGTACCGGCTCCCACGCCGGCCAGTGCGAGGGCCGTCAGGGTGATCGCGGCGATCTTGGGCCTGAGCTTCACGGATACTTCCTTCGAATCGCTTTGTTCGGACACCCCAGAGCATGCCTGCCGGATCATGAGACGGTCGTGTACGCCAGATGTGAGGACTGACATCTGGCAGCCCCTGCCCGAGGCGAGGAGCCCACAGAAAGCGGCATCATTCGGGGGCGTCCAAGGCCCATCGGAGGCGAGCCCGAGATGGGTGGAGAGGAAGCTCAACCCATACATGTGCGCCCCCGCCCGGATGGTTTTCGGCTCTAGCGCGGCCGCCGTGGGCGTGGGCGATGGAGGCCACGAGCGCAAGGCCGAGGCCGGCCCCGCCATGCATGCGGGCGCGTCCGGCGTCGGCGCGGCGAAAGCGTTCGAAGGCGTGCGGGAGGAACTCCGGTGGGAACCCGGGCCCACGGTCGCTGACCTCGATCATCGCCACGGGCGCGCCTTCGCTTGTTGTGGTCCGCACGTTCACTTCCACGGTGCTGCCCTGAGGGGCGTGGCGAAGTGCGTTGTCGAGCAGGTTGCCGACGATCTGGCGAAGCCTGTCGGGATCGCCCACGATTCGCGTCGTCGGGTCCGCATCGAGTTTCATCGAGATCGTGCGGGTGTCCGCGGCGGCGAGGGAGCTTCGTATGGAGGCCGCCACAAGATCGGAGAGGATGATCGGCTCCGCTCGCAGGAAGTCCGCGCCTTCGTCCGCGCGTGCCAGCAACAGGAGATCCTCTGCCAGCCGGATGAGCCGCTCGGTGTCGGCCGCCGCTGCCGAGATCGCGTTGTCCAGCGTCTCCCGGGACCGCCCCGGCCTGGCGGCGAGTTCCAACTCGGCTTTGAGCGCGGTCAGTGGAGTGCGCAGCTCGTGGCCGGCGTCGGCGACGAGACCCCGCTGACGGGCCAGAGCGTGCTGTAGCCGGTCCAGCAGCCCGTTCATCGCCTCGGCCAGGGCGGCGACCTCGTCCCGGGTTCGCGGGACGCGTAGGCGGGCGCCGGTGTTGTACTCGGTGATGTTCGCAAGCCGGCGGCGCATCCTGGTCACGGGGCGCAGCGCGGCTCCGGCCAGCAGCCACGCGCCGAACCCCGCGACGGCGATGGCCGGTGCTCCCACAGCCCAGATGGAGGTACGCGCCCGAGTCTGCGCGTCGTCGATGACACCGGTGCTCTCGCCCACCGCCGCGATCACCTCGCGGCCCGCGCGGCGCGCGGGCCTGGCGAACATCCGCACATGCTCACCCTGAATGCTGGTGGTGAAGAACAGCGAGCCCTCAGACGCGCGCTGGAGCCGCGCCGTCGTGAGCAGCGCGGCCCGGCCGGCGGTCGATTCGAGCACGGTGCCGCCGGGGGTGAGAACCTGTGTCACCTGGTCGGATTCGGAGAACTCTCCCTGGTGATCGCCTCGCTGGTCACCGCTGCTGGAGGGCGGTGCCGACGTCTCGGCCGCGGCCAGCCGGGTGGTCACGGCGTCCGCCCGCGCGCGGAGAGTCTCGTCCAAGGCGGTGTTCAGGGACGATCCCAGCTGGGCCAGGAAAGCCACCCCAGCCATCGTGATGACCACCGCGATGCCCAGAGTGAAGAGCAGTCCGAGCCGCAGCCGCAGCGACATCGCGGCTCACCCCCCGCGGGGTGGAACAGGGGCACGGAGCCGGTAGCCGGCGCCTCGGACGGTCTCCAGGTGCTTCGCGGCGAACGGCCGGTCGATCTTGCGTCGTAGGTAGGCGACGTATTGATCCACCACATTGGAGACGCCGTCATAGGCGAAGTCCCATACGTGCTCCAGGATGTGGGTGCGGGTGAGCACCTGTCCCGGATGGCGCAGGAACAACTCCAGCAGTGCGAATTCCTTCGGTGAGAGCTCCAGCTCGGTCTCCCCGCGCCAGGCTCTGCGGCTCGCCGGATCCAACCGCAGGTCACCGGCCTCCAGCGAGGTCGGGCGCTCCCGTGCCCCACGGCGTATCAACGCCCGAAGGCGTGCGGACAGCTCAGCGAAGCTGAACGGCTTGGTCAGATAGTCATCCGCGCCCGCGTCCAGACCGCGCACCCGATCGACGATCTCATCACGGGCGGTCAGCATCAACACCGGAGCCCAGCAACCTTGTGCGCGAAGGCGGCGGCACACCTCGAAGCCATCGATATCCGGTAGCAGCACATCAAGTACCACTACGTCGTAGCCGAACTCCGTGGCCTGCCACACCGCACCCTGGCCGTCGGCGGCCACATCGACCGCGTAGCCCTCCTCGGACAAACCTCGCTCAAGCAGTGCGGAGGTCCGCATCTCATCCTCGACTACCAGTACACGCACACGATCCAAGCTAAACGAACATCTGAAGTGGATTTGTCCGCGGGCTCCCCGAGACCGCACAGGAACCCGCCCGCCACCGTGCTTTGATCACTCAGGTATCGCCTCGGCTAGCATCGGCGGAGCTCCCAATTCGGGCCGGCTGTGAGCAGCCCGCGCACCGTGTGGCCTGGCCTGTACGGAAGCAGCGGCCCGCCGTAGGAGGACTCCGGGACGAGCGTACATCTGGAACGGACCCAGGACATCACGTGCGCGGTCGTCGATCCCGGCGAGCCTCCCGCGTGCCGGTCGGCGCGCGACAAGACGTAGTGGAGCTGCCCGGCCGTGACGAGCCGGGAGAACTGCGACAGCGTGGGGAAGGGGACCTGGCCGGTGTAGCCGCCCATAGGAAGGATCGAGACGCCGGTGGAAAGGATGTACGGCGAGGCGTCATACCAGCGGTCCACGGCGAACAGATACTTCGCGCCCGCCCGGTGCGCCTTCACGTAGGCCAGCAGGGAGCGCTGGTGCGAGCTGAGCCCTTCAACCGGCTTGTCCGACGCCTGGCGGCTGGTCGGGCCGACCCTGCCCATCCCCCCGGCCTCGCTGTAACGCGGGTCCAGGGCCGAGACCGACCACGCGCCGGGCGCCACCAGAACCGACGCCACACCGGTCGCCATGCCGACCGCCATGCCGACCGCCATTGCGGGCCGGGCTGCCCGGGCCAGCCTGGCGGCGCCCAGGAGGACCAGGGCCACGGCGCAAAGCCCCATGGTCACGGGCGCCAGCCACGGCAGGAACCGCGGGTAGCACAGGGCGAGCACG
>JAOPYI010000168.1 GCA_025964675.1 Sphaerisporangium sp.
AGGCGAGTTGCTTATACCACCTATTTAACATTGGTGAGAATGGGTTGCGGGGGACCTGTGAATGTGAAAACATTCGTACAGGCTTTCGAATGCGCCGGGAGGATCGGCATGAGCGACTTTTCCAGGCTTGGCCGATCCAGCACGCCCAGTTCGGGTGTGCTTGGCCCTGAGTCGTGGGCGGAGGTGGTGGCGCGCTCCTCCGGCTGGTCCAGCGACGGCTCGGCCGCTCACGACTTCAACCCGCTGAATGCCCCCCACGATCCGGGATCACACAACTGGAACCCGCGTGACCTGGGCCCGCAACAGCCTTCTCCGCAAGACCGCAACCTGCGTGACGTAGGCGCGCGTGACCGAGACACGGGTGACCGAGACCCGGGCGACCGAGACCCGGGCGACCGAGACACGCGTGAGCCAGGCGCGTGCGGTCCGGATCCGGGTGATGTCGGTACGGATGCCGGCTTTTCCCGTAGCGGCGGGGAGGGGGATTTGGGGGGTGGTGGGCGGGCGTCGTGGGTGTTGGTGGGATATGTGCGGGAGGCGGCGGAGGCGCTGGCGGTTGGGCGGGTGCCGGAGTCGCCGGCGATCTGTTTGGCCGAGGTGGAGGATCTGGTGTTCGCGCGCGACCGGTTGACGTCGGCGATCGTGGCCCGGGTGGGGCGGCTGCATGCGACGGGTGAGGCCAAAAGCCGAGGGCATGCCTCGACGAAGACGTGGCTCCGCTCCGGTTGCGGGGTCAGCATGGCCGGGGCCGGGCATCTGGTCGCTTTGGCGGCGGAGCTGGCGCGCCTGGAGGTGGTGCGGGCCCGGTTCGCCTCGGGGACTTTGCATGAGGGGATGGTGTCGGCGATCTGCGCGGCTACCGCCCGGTTGACCGATGAGCAGGCACGGGTGGCTGAGCCGATCCTGGTCGGGTTGGCTGATGCGGCGACGCCGGTGGAGGTGGCCCGGGCGGGCCGTTATCTGCGTGAGGTGCTTGTCCCCGATGGGGTGGCTGGTGAAGTGGAGGCTGATCAGCCGCCCGCCTTGGGTGAAAGGCTGCCCGCTGCCCGCCACCATGTGCCAGATCGACCACGCCGACGGCTGGGCCGACGGCGGACCGACCGACCTCGCCAACCTCGGACCCGCGTGCCAGTTCCACAACCGCGACCGCTACCGCCGCCCCGAGCGCTACCAGCGCCACCGCACCGGAAAAGACCGCTGGACCTACACCTACCTCTCCCATACCGATCGAGCACGTGTCTCCAGCGTTATCAAAGGTCCGTGATTCGCGCAGCGTGAGACCGTCACAACAGCACCATGCAGCCTCGGTGTCTGAGCGTGTCCAGGGCCTCGGGGTGGTGGCGCAGCTTGTTCCAGCGGAGGTCGAGCTTCTCCAGTCGGGGCAGCGCGGCAAGGGTCTCGGGGATCTCGCGCAGCCGGTTGTTCCTGAGGTCCAAGTGCGTCAGCGAGGTCAGGCGTTCGAGCGTGTCCGGGAGCCTGGTGAGCAGGTTGTCCCGCAGGTCGAGGAGCCGGAGTTCACGCAACCCGCCAAGCGTGGAGGGCAGTTCGGAGATCCGGTTGCCGCGCAGGTGCAGTTCGCGGAGCGCGGACAGCCGCCCGAAGGACGCGGGCACGCCGGTCAGGCGGTTGTTGTAGAGCCGCAGCTCCACCAGGCCCGCCATGTCACCCAGGCTCTCCGGCAGCTCGGCCAGCCGGTTGTCGGTGAGGTTGAGGTACGCCAGGCGGTCGAGTCGCCCGAGTGAGGGTGGGACGCAGGTGAGCCCGTTGTCGCTGAGATAGAGGTAGTCGGTGAGGTTCGGCAGGCCGCCGAGCGCGTCCGGGATCCGGCTCAGGGAGTTGTGTCCGAGGTCCAGCATGCGCAGCTCGGTGAGCCGCCCTATCTCGCCGGGGATCTCGGTGATCGCGTTCTCGGCCAGGTTGAGCGAACGCAGGCCGGTCAACCGCCACAGCGCGCCGGGTACGGCGGTGAGGGCGTTGCCGCCGGCTGCCAGATGCCGCAGGCCCACCAGCCTGTCCAGGTCGGCGGGCAGCTCGGCGATGCGGTTGCCGTACATGAACAGGGTGGACAGTCCGGCCAGCTCCAGGACCGCACGGGGAAATGTCTCCAGGGCATTGCCGTCCAGGTGCAGCTCGCGAAGCGCGCCGAGCCGCCCGATCTCGTCCGGCAGGCCGGTGAGCCTGTTGGCGTCGAGCCGTAGCTCGGACAGCCGGGCCAGGCCGCCGATCCAGGCCGGAAGCTCGGTGATCTGGTTCCAGGCCAGGTCGAGGCGTCGCAGCTCCACCAGGTCGCCGATCTCGTCGGGCAGGCCGTCGAGCCGGAGTCCTGCGGCAGGCAGCTCCACCACCACGCCGTCATGACGGATCAGTAACTCAGAAATCAGCGTTCCCACCGCAGTACCGTACTGTCCGGGTCGGCGGCGCCGGTCCCGTAGGAGCGATCGCCGTAGGGAAGAGTCAGTCGATTCCCGTGAAAGTCGTTCAGGCGATCACCGCGCGGACGCCTCGGCGTACAAGGGAGCGGGAGACGATCAGGCGCCGGATCTCGCTGGTGCGCCTACCTGGCCGTGAGGGCTTCCAGGAGGGCGGGCATCTGGCCCATCGCCTCGGCCACGGCGAGCGGGTCCTGGTACTCGCGCCAGTGCGCCACCCTGCCGTCGCGGACCCTGAGCACCCCGATGAACGGCGCCCACGCCTCCCGCCCGGTGCCGGGTATCGTCCCGCCTAGCTCGTACTCGACCACGATCACGTCGGGGTCGGCGGTCTCGTGAATCACGACGTTCCGCTGCTCCAGCCGTACGGTCAGGGCGGCGCGGCCCTTTTGGGCGAACGCGAGGAATTCCCCCCGCCCCTCCCATCGGCGGGGTCGACCCGGCGGCGCGAACGGTGTCTCGACGACGAGGTCCTCGGCCCACAGCTCCTCGCCCATCGCGGCGCCGGAGGGGTCGCCTGTCAGGTGCCGCTGGAGACGCTCGAATACGTCGCGCGCCGGGGTGTTTCCGGTCATCGTGATTCCTTTCGACGTACAGACGACTGATCCGCACAGTAAGATGAGTGATGGCTCATGTTGAAAATAATGAGTCGCCACTCATGTTGTCAACGGTGGACGGATCATTCATGAGCTCACCCGAGGCCCCGGCGTTGCGGGCCGACGCGCGGCGCAACCGGGCACGCATCCTGGAATCGGGGGCGGCGGTCTTCGCCGAGAGGGGCGCCTCCGCGTCGACCGAGGAGGTCGCGGCCCGGGCCGGGGTGGCCATCGGCACGGTGTTCCGCCACTTCCCCACCAAGAAGGACCTGCTTCAGGCCATCATCAAGGACCTGCTGGAACGCTTGACGGATGAGGTGAACGCGCTGGCGTCGGAGGGCGATCCGGCCACGGCCCTGTTCACTTTCTTCGGCCGGATGGTGCGGGAGGCCGCCGAGAAAAAGACCGTCGCCGATCTCCTCGCGGCCGACATGGGCGCCGGCATCCAGGTCGCGGGGCCGGTCCAGACGCTTCAGGAGGCCATCGGGACGCTGCTCACAGGTGCCCGGCACGCGGGGGCCGTACGCGAGGACGTCCGTCTCGACGAGGTCCTCGCGCTCCTCACCGCCACCTGCCAGGGCGCCCTCAGCGCGGGCTGGGACCCGGACCTGCGGCGACGCACCCTCGCCATCGTCTTCGACGGCCTGCGCCCTTGACCGCCGGCCACCCTTTCCGCCCGGGCGGTGACGGTCCCGGCTAGGAGCCGGGGAAGGCGGAGCGGGGGAGGCCGACCTCGTGGGAGGCTGCGATGCGGGCGTGCTCCAGGAGTCGCTTGCGTGACAGCACGGAAGGGTGCAACGTGTAACGGATGATGAGCCCGTCCAGCATGCTGTCGAGGCGCTCGGCGGCGCCGTGCGGGTCGTCGCAGGTGAACTCGCCGGAGTCGACTCCCGCCTGGATGACCTGCTCGACCGAGCCGATCCAAGCGGTCTCCAGCTCCAGCATGATCTTCTGCACGACCGCCTCGCGCAGGCCGGCCGCGAAGGCGTCGATCCACAGGATCCAGCTCTGGTCGGTCCGGGTACGCGGGATGTAGAACCGCAGGACCTTGTCGAGGCGCTCGACGGCGGGGCCGGACCCTCGCACCAGCTCCTTGAGGCGGGCGACCTCGGTCTCGATGGTGACCCGGAGCATCGCCGTGATCAGCTCGCCCTTGGTGGCGAAGTGATAGTGAATCAGCCCGCCGCTGACGTTCGTCGCCTTGGCGATGTCGGCGACTCTGGTGCTGGAGATGCCCCGCTCGAGCACCACACGACGCGCGGACTCCAGCAGCTCGGCCCGGCGCTGATCCGCCTGGTCCGCCCGGCTTCCGCGTGCTCCCTCCGCTGTACCATCCGCACTCCGCACGGCCTGAATCCTACCCGAGCGCCTGGCGCCGGCCGTTGCTTACTGGTTGTTCAGTCAGTCTGCCCGAGAGGATGCCGACCCGCCGCAGGATTCACTTGGCCAGGGCGCCCTGGAGGTCCATCACGTGGTCCTGGGTTTGCTGGAGGAGGGGGCGCAGGGCTTCGGCGACGTCGGGGAGGCCGAGGTCCATGGCCTGGCTGACCCGCTCGCGGTAGCGCTCGAGCTGCGCCGTCTCCAGATCGAGGTCGAGCTGAAGCGCCTCGGCGCCGTCGGGCACGCTGGGGATCGTCGGAACCGAGACGGAAGGGGTTCCGCCCAGGAAGGCGATCTGCCCGGCCAGCGTCGTGGCGTGCTCCAACTCCTGGTGAAGGTGAGCCTTCAGCTCCTCGATGATGCTCTGGTACTCGGCCCCCTTGATCGTCGTGGTGTGCTGGGTGTACTGCACGATCGAGCGGTATTCGCTTTCCAGGTCCTCGTTGAGGAGGGCGATGAAACTGTGCTGGTCCACGCTTGATCATCCTTCCGTGAGCTGTAGACATCCCCTCCTACCCCCTATTCCGGCGACAATGCGAGACGCCTCTCCACACCGCTCAGCCGAGCTTGTAGAGGGATTGAGTGGTGTCCGTTCCTCCGTACTCGGAGGCGTTGACTGGGGTCCCGTTGGCCTTCACCCATGTGGTGATCTCGTCGTTGCCGCGTTCGGGACCGCCCCCGCCGAGCATGATGTACTTCAGCTGCCCGCTGGAGACGTACTCCTTGAGCTTGGCCACGGTCATCGCGGGGTCGCCGCCCGTGAAGCCGCCCATCCCGATGACCGGTTCGCCGCCAGTAGACAGGATGATCGACGAGGCGCTCTTGGCATCGCTGACGGCGAGCAGCCACGTGGCGCCGCCACGGTTCTTGTTCAGGTAGGAGAGCATCGCGGCGCTGACGTTCTCGCCGCGGTCGCCGCCGCCGAAGCCCCCTCGCCCCGGCGCGCCCGTACCGGACGGCGACCCCGTACCGGACGGCGACCCCGTACCGGACGGCGGGTTACCCGTAGGTCCGCCCTGGGCCCCGAAGGCGCGGCCGCGCATCCCTCCGGGGAAGCCCATGCCGCCGCGGCCTCCTCCACCGCCGAACCCTGTCTCCGGCCCGGCGGAGGGGTTGGTGGCGTTCAGACCTGAGGCCAGCGGGGTGAGCGCGAAGGCGGCGGGGCCGGCGAGGCCTCCGACGATGCCGAGGACCAGCGCGACCGCCGCCAGCCGTGCCCGGCCCCTCCCTCCGAGCCGCAGGACGATCAGGCCGACGGCGGCGACCGCGCACAGGGCTGCGACGGCGTAGGCGAGCCAGGGCGTCCAGTCGGGAGTGCGGCGGAGCACGACGAACGCCCAGGCCCCGGTGACCGCGATGCCCAGAGGCAGCGCCCAGGCCCACGCCCGCGTACGGTGGTACGCCTGCCACATCAGCACTCCACCGAGCCCGGTCAGAGCCGACACGGCAGGAGCCAGTGCCGTGGTGTAGTACGGGTGGAACGTCCCCGCGGAGAAGCTGAACACGGCGTAGTGCACGACCAGCCACCCAGCCCACAGCAGCAACGACGCGCGCAGACCGGAACGGCGCCCCACGGTTAACCGCCCGTCACCGGAACGAGGACCCGTGGGCAGTCGCCCTTCACCCGCATGACGACCCGTGAAGGACTCATCGGTGAGCGAAGGCACCGAGGCGGGATGGCGTCTCGCGAGGAACAGCCCCGCCACCAGCGCGAGGATCGCGAAGGGTATCAGCCAGGAGATCTGGCCGGCAATGATGTCGTTGAACAGACGACCCACACCGGACGCGCCACCGAAGCCGGCCCTGTTGCCACCCCCTCCAGCGGGGCCTGCTTCGCCACCGAAGACCCTGCCGAGACCGTTGTAGCCGATGACCAGGTCCCAGACGGTGTTGTCGGTGCTGCCGCCGATGTACGGCCGGTCGGCCGCGGGCCACAGGTCGACGACGACCATCCACCAGGCGCTCGACACCAGCAGGACTACGCCCGCCACCAGCAGGTGCCCGAGGCGCCGTACGAACCTGCCAGGCGCGGCATACAGGTACACGGGCGCGAAGGCGGGCAGCACCAGGTACGCCTGCAGCATCTTGGTGTTGAAGGCCAGCCCGACGAGGAGCCCGCAGAACACCAGCGTCCGCAGCCGACCGGTCCGTACCGCCTCGGCGCACAGCCACGCGGCGGCCACCAGGAGCAGCACGAGGATGGTGTCAGGGTTGTTGTCGCGGTTGATCGCCACGGTGATCGGCGTCAGCGTCATCACCAGGGCCGCGACCAGCCCCGCGGCATGCCCCTGGACCCCACCGAGCGCGCGCCGTACGGCGGAGTGGACGAGCGCCACGGAGCCGACGCCCGCCAGGGCCTGCGGGAGGAGCATGCTCCATGTGCCGAACCCGAAGACCCGCGCCGACAGTCCCATGACCCACAGAGCGAACGGCGGCTTGTCGACGGTGATGAACGACCCCGCGTCGACCGCGCCGAAGAAGAAGGCCTTCCAGCTTTGCGTGCCCGACAGGATGGCGGCCGAGTAGTAGCTGTTGGCGTACCCGTTGCCGCCGAGGGCCCAGGTGTAGAGCACCGCGGCGAGGGCGAGCACTCCGAGCAGCGCCGGACGCGCCCAGCGCGGATCGCCCGCGGAGCCGAGCATGACACGGGAGAGGCGTCCGCGCGAGGCGGGGCCGTGGTGGTCCCCGGCGGCCACCGGCTGTTTGACGTCGACCGTCATCGGGCGTTCTCCTTCCAGCGGCGCGGGCTGAACACCCACACGCGCAGCAGCATGAAACGGACAAGGGTGGCGACCCCGTTGGCGACGATCACCCCGGCGAGCTCGACCCACCTGGACGCGGTCGCGGGGAGCAGCGCCAGCACCCCGGTGGTCAGCGCAAGCCCGACGAGAAAGGCCAGCAGGCCCTCGACCTGGTGCCGGAGGGCTCCCTCTGAGCCGGTCACGCCGAAGGTGAAGCGCCGGTTGGCGGCGGTGTTGGCGACGGCGGTGACCAGCAGCGCGACCGAGTTCGCCACCACGGCGGCCATGAGCCCGCGAAGCACCCAGAACAGGACCAGATAGGCGACGGTGGAGACGACCCCCACGACCACGAAGCTAGGGAGCTGGCGCCGCATGCCCGAAGGGAGCCGCGCGGCGGCCACGCGGTCGGGGACCGGGATGCGCGCCGCACCCGACAGCGTCTTGCGGGCCACCCTGGCCATCCCCCTGAGATCGTTCAGCGCCGTCCGCATGACATCCACACGGCTGTCGGGGTCGTCCACCCAGTCGACGGGCACCTCGTGGATGCGCAGGCCGTGGCGCTCGGCGAGGAGCAGCAGCTCGGTGTCGAAGAACCACTCCTCGTCCTCGACCCCGGGCAGCAGCGCCTGGGCGATCTCGGTACGGGCCGCCTTGAAGCCGCACTGGGCGTCGGAGAAGCGGGCGCCCATGGTGGAGCGCAGCAGCAGGTTGTAGGCCCGGGAGATGATCTCCCGCTTCGGCCCGCGCTCCACCCGCGCGGCCCTGGCGAGGCGGGTGCCGATCGCGAGGTCGCTGTGCCCGGAGAGCAGGGGGGCGATCAGCGGCAGGAACGCGGTCAGGTCCGTGGACAGGTCGACGTCCATGTAGCTGACGACATCGGCGTCGCTCTCCGCCCAGACCTGGCGAAGCGCCCGTCCGCGGCCCTTCTTGTCGAGGTGGACGGCCCGCACGTGGGGCAGGTCGCGGGCGAGCCCGACGGCGATGTCCCAGGTGCCGTCGGTGCTCGCGTTGTCGGCGATCGTGATGCGGAAGCCGTAAGGGAAGGTGCGGGTCAGGTGGTCGTGGAGGCGGTGGACGCTCTGTGCGAGCACCCGCTGCTCGTTGTACACGGGTACCACGACCTCGACCAGACGGGTGCCTATCACTTGTGCGAGGGGGGTCATGCTCGATGACCGTGGATTGGCTGGCTCATGGCTCCACCGTCGTGGAGCGGGATTGAACCACCCTTAGGCGTTTATTAACCCTGTCTGAGAATGCGACCGCCCGGGCAGGGTCAGCCTGGCGAGGGTGCCGCCGCCGGGCGGGTTCGACAGCGTCACCTCACCGCCCGCGTCCCGTACTGCCTGCGCGACGATGGCGAGGCCGAGACCGGAGCCGGGCATGCTCCTGGCCGTGGACGACCGCCAGAAACGGTCGAAGACGTGCGGAAGCTCGTCCTCGGGGATGCCGGGGCCGTGGTCGCGCACGGTCAGCTCTCCCCCGTCGAGCCGCACGGCGACCGTGCCTTCGGAGGGACTGAACTTCACGGCGTTGTCCAGCAGGTTGACCACCGCGCGTTCCAGCGCCCCCTCCCTGCCGTGGACGTACCACTCCCCTAGCTCGGCGTCGATCCGTACGTCGTGGGCGCGCAGGCGGGCACGGGCGACCGCGGCCTCCACGACGTCGTGGAACGGGAGGTCCTCCGCGGGCTCCTCGCCACCGGACACGCGGGACAGCTCCAGCAGGTCGCCGACGAGGCTGGACAGCTCGGCCATCTGGGCCTTCACGCTGGCGAGCAGGCGCGTCCTGGCCTGGGGGTGGAGTTGCCTGCCGGTGTTCTCGCTGTGCAGCAGCAGGTCGATGTTGGTACGCAGGCTGGTGAGCGGGGTGCGCAGCTCGTGCCCGGCGTCGGCGATGAGCTGCCGTTGGCGCTCGCGTGAGCTGGCCAGGGCTGCCGTCATCGCGTTGAAGGACGTGCTGAGCCGCGCGATCTCGTCCTCGCTGTCGACGGGGATCCGGGTCCGCAGGTCCTCGGTCCTCGCGATGTGCTCCACCGCGCTGGTCAGGTTGGCGATCGGGCGAAGCGCCGTACGGGACACGAGCCTGCCGGCGGTCGCGGCGCCGAGGACGCCGAGCGCGGCGACCCCGGCGAGCAGCAGCGCGAGCCACCGCAGTGTCGCGTCGGTGGCGGCCAGCGAGCGCGACACGCTGACGGCCATTCCAGGCCCGACGTTCACGGTCAGCACGCGGACCGTGTCGCCGGTGTCGGTCACCCCGTCCCGCAGCATCCGTCCTCCGGGTTGCCGCGTCACCCGCAGGTCGGCCGGGTCCACCACGACGGCGTCCCACCCCTCGGCGCAGCGGGTGCCGTCCGGCAGGACGATCTGCTGGAGGCGCAGGAACGGTCCAGCCTCCTCGCCGCCGGTCGGGTGCTCGGAGCAGTTCCGCTGGACCATCTGGACCGTCTTGAAGCCGACCGGTGGCTGGTCCAGCGAGTCGTTGAGCTGATGGTCCAGCTCGTTGCGTACGAGGAACCAGCAGGCCGCCGCGCAGACGGCGATCGCCACGGCGACGGCGGTCGCGACCAGCACGGTGAGCCGCGCCCCCATGGACCGGCGCCGGCCCCGCATCAGACCTCCGGACATCAGGACGGCACCCGCAGCACGTATCCCACCCCGCGCACGGTGTGGATCAGGCGGGGCGCGCCACCGGCCTCGGTCTTGCGGCGCAGGTACATGATGTACACGTCGAGCGAGTTGGACGACGGCTCGAAGTCGAAGCCCCACACGTCGCTGAGGATCTGCTCGCGGGTGAGCACCTGCCGGGGATGGGCGAGGAACAGCTCCAGCAGAAGATACTCGGTGCGGGTCAGCTCCAGTGGGCGCTCGCCCCGCGCGACCTCGCGGGTGGTCGTGTCCATGCGCAGGTCGGCGTAGGTGAGCAGGCCGTCGGGGACGGTGCCCACCACGTGCCTGGCACCGCGCCGCAGCAGGGCGCGCACCCGTGCGAACAGCTCATCCAGCTCGAACGGCTTGACCAGGTAGTCGTCGGCTCCGGCGTCCAGCCCGGACACCCGGTCGCCGACGGCGTCGCGCGCGGTGAGCATGAGCACGGGCACCTGGTCGCCGGAGGCCCGCAGGCGGCGGCAGGCGGTCAGCCCGTCCATGCGCGGCATCATGACGTCGAGCAGCACCAGGTCGTACGGCTCGCGCCCGAGCGTCTCCAGCGCCTCGGCGCCGTCGCGGGCGAGGCCGACCTTGTATCCCTCGAACTCCAGGCTGCTCTGCAGCGCCTCCCGCAACGCGGGCTCGTCGTCCACGACGAGCAGCCGCGCGACGTCCCTGTCTCCCAATGTGCTCACCGGTCCACGCTAACCGGGCATTCTGAGAAGCCCATTAAGAGCTCCTTTCCAGGATCGCCATGGCCGCGTTGTGGCCAGGGATGCCGCTCACGCCGCCGCCGCGGCGGGCGCCCGCGCCGCACAGGAGGATGCGCTCGTGCGGGGTCTCCACGCCCCAGCGGCCGACGTCGGCCGGATCCTCGGCGAACGGCCAGGTCAGGTCCTGGTGGAAGATGTGCCCGCCGGGGAGTCCCGCCTCGTTCTCGAGGTCGACGGGCGTCTTGGCCTCCAAGCAGAGAGATCCGTCGGGGGCCCGCAGCAGGCAGTCCTCGATGGGCTCGGCCAGCACGCTGCCGATCGAGGAGAGGGTGGCTGCCAGCGCGGCGCCTCTCGCCTTCTCCGGATCCTCGCGGAACAGGCGGGCGGGCATGTGCAGGCCGAACAGGGTCATGGTCTGTGCCCCGGCCTCCCGCAGCGACGGCCCGAGGATCGAGGGGTCGGTCAGCGAGTGGCAGTAGACCTCGGCAGGGGGCAGCTCGGGGATCATGCCGGAGTCGGCCTGCCGGTAGGCGAGGGCGAGCTGGTCACGGCTCTCGTTGATGTGGAAGGTCCCGCTGAAGGCCTCAACGGGGTCCACCGAGGCGTCCTTCAGGCGGGGCAACCGCGAGAGCATCATGTTGATCTTGAGCTGGGCGCCCTCCGGCGTCTGCCGGGTCCCGCCGAGCAGCCGTGCCAGGACGGCGGGCGGCGTGTTGACCAGCACGTGATGGCCGGTCACGGTGTGCTCGGCGCCGGCCGCGTCCCGGAACACGACCTCTCCGCCCGGGTCGATGGACAGCACCTCCATCCCCGTGTGGATCTCCGCGCCGTTCCGCACGGCGGCCTCGGCCAGCGCGCCGCTGACGGCACCCATGCCGCCCACCGGCACGTTCCAGTCGCCCGTGCCGTCGCCGACGACGTGGTACAGGAAGCAGCGGTTGGCGAGCAGGTCCTTGGCGGGGTCGGCGAAGGTGCCGATCAGGGCGTCCGTCAGCACCACGCCCCTCACGTTGTCGTCCCCGAACCGCTCGTCGGTCACCTCGCCGATGGGCCGCTCGAACAGGTCACGCCAGGCCTCGTCGTCGGCTACGACCTCGCGCAGCGCCGTACGGTCGCGAAGCGGCTCCAGCAGGGTGGGGGCCACCCTCCGGGCGACCTCGGCGGTCTGCCCGTAGAAGCGATTCCACTGGGCATGGTCGCCGGGCCCGCCGGTCACGTTCGCGAAGGAGGCGGCGGTGCGGCCGGCGTCGCCGTTGTCCACGAGCAGGCCGGTGTCCCCGATGGGCGTGTACGAGGCGAAGCGCCGCCGCCGCAGCTCGAGCTTCAGGCCCAGATCGGCGAGGATCTTGCCCGGCAGGAGGCTGACGAGGTAGGAGTAGCGCGAGAGCCGGGCGTCCACCCCGGGGAAGGCCTGGGCGGACACGGCAAGCCCGCCCACATGGGAGAGTCGCTCCAGCACCAGGACGCGGCGCCCCGCGCCCGCGAGGTAGGCGGCGGCGACCAGGCCGTTGTGTCCGGCACCCGCGATGACGACGTCGTAATGCGAACGGGGCACGACAGGGTCTCCTAACCCGGACAGTACGGTGAGACGGTACATAAGGGGGACAATCCCCCTGAGCGTACAGACCGAGAGGACCGAGAGCGAGCATGCACATGACCGGCCCCGGCGCGATCATCAAGACATCCGAGGAAGTCACCGAGGCCCTCGCCACCGGGGCTCCCGTGGTGGCGCTGGAGACCACGATCATCTCGCACGGCCTGCCGCAGCCCAGGAACCTCCAGGTCGCCATCGAGCTGGAGGAGCTGGTCCGGGAGGCGGGAGCCGTGCCCGCGACCATCGCAGTGCTCGACGGAGTGGCCCGCGTGGGCCTCGACAAGGGGATGCTGGAGCGGGTCGCCACCGAGCCGGGGCTGCGCAAACTGGGCTTCCGCGACCTGCCGCCGGCCGCCGCGCTGGCGGCGAGCGGCGCCACCACCGTCTCCGCGACCGCCTTCCTCGCGGCCCGCGCGGGGATCCGGGTGTTCGCGACGGGCGGCCTCGGCGGCGTGCACCGCGAGTGGACGGCCAGCCAGGACGAGTCCGCCGACCTCGACATGCTGGCCAAGACCCGGATCACGGTCGTCTGCGCGGGAGTGAAGTCGATCCTCGACGTGCCCGCCACCCTCCAGCGGCTGGAGACCCGGGGCGTGACCGTCGCCGGGTACGGCACCGACTCCTTCCCTGGCTTCTACCTCCACACCTCCGGGCTGCCGGTCGACTGGCGGCTGGAGACCCCCGCGGAGGCCGCCGCCGTCATGCGGGCGCAGGACCGCCTCGGCGGGCCGGAGACGGCGCTGATCGTGGCCAACCCGGTCGCGGTGGCCGAGCAGCTCGACCCGGACCTGCACGATCGCGTGCTGGCCGAGGCCCTCGCCGCCGCCGGTCGTGAAGGGATCACCGGCCAGGCGATCA
>JAOPYI010000303.1 GCA_025964675.1 Sphaerisporangium sp.
GCCGAAGGCTGAGGGGCGATGATTTGGACGATGCGTGACTTCATGCCTCCGAATCTACGAAGCCGCAGCGCCTGCGGCAACGAACTGGATGTAGGCCGGTAGAGCGGAGCATCGAGCCCCGCGGGAACCTGCTAACGCGGGTGCTAACAGCATCCCGAGACGACGGTGGATGTCCGCGGACACTGATCATGATCAGACGTGCTCTCACCAGGTGGGACGAGACGTTAGGGCACGTCGGTGGACGATCTAGTTCTGACTTGTAAACAGAAGGTCAGGGGCTTGCGGGCCAGAATCGCAGCCGTAGGTCTCCAGTCCTTCGGGAGGTCGTTCTTCGAGGTGGCGGGCACCGGGGCCGGGGCGGACGCCAGTGGATCAGGCTCTCAGCCTGCCGACGTCGGCGCTCGTACTCCATGATGAGCGACTGCTGCGCGGACCCGTTTTACCGTCTCAGGGTTCGCGCGGCGCTGATCTTCGGGCAGGGGGGCGGGATCGTAGGGGGATAGAGCATCAGGGGTTGCCGTTGTTCGCCATGCGGACCATAGCGGCGACGATGTCGGCCCCTTCGGCAGGTGCGGCGACCGGGCATAGCGGCTGAGGTGCCTCGCCCAGGGGACGCACTGAGTAGGCCAGTTCTTTCTGACCGTCATCTACGGTGATGATGGCGACGGGCGTGCCATCCGTGGTCCACACATCGAGCTCGGGGGAGTCGTAGGTCACCGACGATCTCGGTCCGTAAGCGGTGGTGTGGACCTTGAGCGTGATTCGCTTGCTTACCAGGTTCGGCACCCCACGTTCTCGGAGGAGACGAGCCAGTTCACCGAGGTGGGCGCTGTGCTGGTCGGCGCGGGTGGAGCTGCGAGTGGCGGGCATTACTGCTGTTCCCCTCTGTTGACGCTAACGGTCACGCTGATCACTCAGCGTGTAGAGGGAAAGCTAGGCATTGCGCAGCCAGAGAAGCCGTATGCCTGTGAGGGTAAATAAGCCGCACGATAGTGCGGGTTAGATCACGCCAGCTCGGTGGGCCAGGCCCCGAAGTTCTGGAGTGCTGGGACGGTGCTCGCGCTTGACCAGCTGAGCCAGAAGTTCGGCAGTTCGCGTGTCGTAACGAACGAGTTCGGGGGAAATCCGTTCAGCTGCAAGCAGCATGTTCACCGACGCGGCGTCCTTACGTTGGACGGCGTACGCCCGCGCCAGGTCGAGATGGACCTGAGCGCGCCGGCCGAGCAGGCCGGAGGCTAGATGCGAGACGTCCAAGCGTTCTCCGGTGCTGATCGCCTGCTTGGCATCCGCGAAGGTGACCGCCGCCGACAGCTCATGAATGGTCACGTTGGTCGGTCCGAAAGCCGTCCAAAAGTCGTTGCGATCTCCACCTAGGACATCCGCCACGCGCCGGGCCTGTCGAAGGAAACCAT
The DNA here is from genome assembly GCA_025964675.1 of Sphaerisporangium sp. Taxonomy (GTDB): domain Bacteria; phylum Actinomycetota; class Actinomycetes; order Streptosporangiales; family Streptosporangiaceae; genus Sphaerisporangium. The sequence continues at coordinate 1,413 of JAOPYI010000303.1, forward strand.
CCACGGCCCCACGGTCGAACTGAGTGGCCGCAGCGGTCACGGCGACCAGGTACAGGCCGCCGAGCACCGACATGTGTTCAGGATCGGAACGCTTTAGCGAGCGTTCGAGCGCCTCGGCCGCGCGCACGGCGATCTGAAGAGCTTTCTCGGGCTCGTTCAGCCGTACGAAGACGTACCCGAGCCGGTAGGCGCTGACCGCCGCGAGGACAGGTTTCTCCGCATCCTCGGCAGCTGACAGCGACCGATCGCCGGCTGTCCAGGCAAGCTCGACTTCCCCCACTCTGCTCAACGTGGTGGCTGTGGAGTGGTAGGTCAGAGCCCGCAAGGTGTGACAAGCCCGACGTTCGCCAGCAGGAGCGTTTCGGCTGGCGATCTCGGTGGCGACGATCAGTCCAGGCAACCGGCGCCCTGCTTCGTCGTACCGGGTTGCCTGGTAGAGCTGGTTGACGGTCCGCAGTTCTTCGCTCAACCACGTCAGGCTTTCGTGGGTCACTTCCCCGTGTCGGGGGTTGATCACCGACGCCAAGCCGTCGTAACCCATCATGGCCTGCCGGATCCCGGCCGCAGCCGCGTACTCTGCCATGGTGTTCCCCGCCTCGCTCGCGGTGAGGTTCCCGATCGGTACGCCTAGGATGCCCGCGAGGTTGCCTAGTACGGCGTGACTATCCACGCCGCGCTGCCCGCGTTCGACCTGACTGAGCCAGCTTTCGGACCTGCCGACCATTTCGGCGAGCACACGCTGAGAGAGGCCACGGCGTTTGCGTGCCCGCGCGATTCGCTGACCGATCTCCTTACGGGCTTCCATGCCATTACCCCCGCGGCTGTCCGTCTCCGCAGACTCGGTGAAGTTCTTCTAGCACGTGTTCCCAGGGTGGCATGCGAGCGTGTGCGGGCGCATCGGGATCGAACAGCACGTGTACGCCCATCTCCCGGAGCGCGTCAACGCTATGGCCGAACGCCAGGTGCCGAGCGAGGGCGTCCTTGAGCAGTGGGACGGCCACGATAGGGACGCCGAAGCCCATCAGCTCACACAGCAGTCCGACGGCGAACGTATCGGCGATGCCGCCGGCCCACTTGTTGATCGTGTTGAAGGTCGCCGGAGCGACCACTACCGCGTCGGCAGAAGGGAGCTCGTTAGGCTCCTCCGGCATCCGGTAGTCACTGCGTACCCGGTCTCCGGTCAGCCGTTCCAGCGTTGTCGTGTCGATGAACTTCGAACCAATTGGCGTGGTGATCACGCGTACCGTCCAGCCGGCCTCTTGGGCCAGGACCACGAGGTGCTGAACGGAGGCCGCTGCCGGCGCGGCACAGGCCACCACGTACAGCACGCCCCGTGACACCGCTTCCACCCGCATGTCGTGATCCTATTCAGGCGATGCCGAGCCGAGCCATGAGTGACTAACTGAGCGACAACTACCCCGTACAACCGCGGACCAGCACGCACACGGGAGGACCATAGCCGCAGGTCATCGGCAGCGTTAGACCAGGTGAACGCTCTGACGTGATGGCCTTACAAGCGAGGGGTCACTGGTTCGAACCCAGTAGCGCCCACCAGCCAAAACACCCCCGCCAGAGATCTTCTGACGGGGGTCTCGTGCCACACCGCCGTAAAGAACGGTCTCGGGTAGACCGCGAGCCCAGATCGGCCGCCTGACCGCGCCACGGCAACGGCCAGGCGGCCAAGGCCC
>JAOPYI010000310.1 GCA_025964675.1 Sphaerisporangium sp.
GGTGCGTCGAGGCCGTGATCGCACGCTTCCCGTTCTATAAGGACGGCGACGAGGATCGGTACGAGGAGGTGGCGGAAGAGCTTCGCGGTATCCTCTTCGGAATCGACGAGTCCGCACTCGCCCACAACGGGTTCTGGGATACGTTCTGCGACGACGTGGCGATCGGGGACTATTCGGACTGGGATGCATGAGCTGGTCAACCGGCTGGGGAGCGACTTCGAGGGGCCGAGCCGACTGCCTGGCACGTTCAGCGGCCCACCTGGTGGAATCGCTTCTTCGGCATCTTCTGACGATCACGCCGGCAGGGCCAGGCCCGTGCCGGCCAGGCAGCCGTCGATCACCTCCGGCCGGTACTGAAGCTTGAGCTTGCGTTTCACGGCGCGGGTGATCTGGCTGAGGTCGGCGGCGGCGAGGTTGCCGATGTCGCGCTTGACCAGCGACCAGATGCCCTCCTGCGGGTTAAGGTCCGGCGCGTATGTCGGTAGCTGGAACACAGTGGGCCAGTCGGCGTTGGCCTCGAAGAACTCGCGCAGCGGCGCGACCAGGTGCATGCGCAGGTTGTCCCATACGAGCACGATCGGGCCGCCGAGCTGGGTATGGGCGCGGACGACCAGGTCGCGGTAGTCCTTCCAGCCGAACCCCTTCGGTTCGTCCTTGCGTCCCCGGTACTCGCGGACCGCGTAGATCAGACGGGACCGCTCGCCGGGCTTGTAGCAGGTCATCCCCGCCATGGAGACTCGGCCCGATCCCCGTCCGCGTACGCGGACGACCGGGGTGCTGCCCTGACGGCCCCAGGTCCTGGCGCGCGGCGGCGTCATCGACTGGCCGGCTTCGTCCTCGAAGACCACCCAGGCGCTGTTCGCCGCCCCAGGACTACCGAAGCCGCCTGCGCGCTGTCCGGCGAACAGCCCGACATCACCCGATCAAGTTCAGTAGCCAGGATGGCATGGTGAAAAAGCATGAGCCTCCAGGCCACAGGCTCAGTAGCGTGCATGGCATGAACCTTAATGATCTTCCCCTGGCGGAGTTCGCGTTCCCCGGTCCGCTGCGGGACCAACTGGTCGCCGCGATCCTGTCCGGCGCCAAGACCTCTACGTCCGGGCTGGTGCTGGGATACGAGCGAGAGAACGAGCCGTTGCCCCAGGTCGGCCAGCAGTCGGCCGTGGTCGACTCCGAAGGGCGGCGGGTCGCGGTGATCGAAATAACCGAGGTCCGGGTGATCCGACTCGCCGACGTTGACCTGCAGCATGCCCTCGACGAGGGCGAAGGCTTCAAGTCGGTGGCCGAGTGGCGGGCTGAGCACGAAAGGTTCTGGCACAGCGCGGAGGTGCGCGAGGAGCTGGGCGACCCCGATTTCACCGTCGACGAGGACACCCAGGTGCTAGCCCAGCGCTTCCGGCTGGTGCACACGGCCTAACGGGCTCCAACAATCATCAGAACCACTGAGAACGATCATCCCCATCGCGTCTCAGAGCGTGGTGGTGAAGCGATTGGTGTTCGGGTATCTCGGTGTGGGTGATGCCTCGCACGCAGGTGCTGGTGGCGGGGTGGGCATGAAAGAGCGGGTCCCTCGGTAGAGACGTGGTTGTCGAGACCCGGCTCGTTCAAGGAGACCCGCTGCGCACTCAGTTGACCACTTCCGATGCCGCGTGGTCCATTCCGGCCCCTCTTCCGTGTGACCGCTACGTGCACCTGTACGGGGCGATCGCTGCGGGGCGGCGTGCTGAGCGCTATCCCACCGACATGACCGACGCGGAGTGGACCCAGATCCGCGCGTCGATGCCGGTCCCGGCCTGGCTGGAGGGCCGCGGTGGGCGCCCGGAGGCGTTCTGCCACCGGGAAATGGTCGACGCGGTCCGCTACGTCGTCGACAACGGGGCGAAGTGGCGCGCTATCCCCGTCGATTTTCCCTGGTGGCGGGCGGTATACGACTTCTTCCGACGGTGGTGCCGGCACGGATACGTGCGCGAGCTGTACCAACGTCTGCGGCGCATCGAGCGACAGCAGTAGGGACGGCCCGCCGAGCCGAGTGCCGGGATCATCGACGCGCAGTCAGTGGACGGCGCGGACACCGTCACCGGGGACAGCCGCGGCTACGACGGCGCGAAATCGCGCGACGGCAGGAAGCGCCACATTCTGACCGACACGCTGGGCCTGCTGCTCGAGGTCACCGTCACCGCGGCCAACGTGCACGACTCGGTGGCCGCCCCGGACCTGCTGGAGCGGTTCATGGCCGCGCCAGGCCGGCTGCTGAAGCTGGTCTGGGCCGACAGCGCCTAACAGGGGCCGGCCCTGGCGCAGGCGTTCGCCCGGCACGGGGTGAAGGTCGAGGTCGTGCGGCGAAGCGACGGGCAGAGGGGGTTCGTGGTGCTCGCGCGCCGTTGGATTGTGGAGCGCACCTTGGGGTGGCTGTCACGGGCCCGCAGGCTCAACCGCGACCACGAGCGCCGCCCCGATCACCACGAGCAGATGGTGTGGTGGGCCGGCCTGCTCACGCTGACCCGGAGGATGGCGCGGCAGCGGCTGCACTGGCCGGAGCGGCGAGCCCACCGGCTGGACCCGCCACAGCCCTGAACACCCCGCCGCGCTCGCGCAGCAGCCAGCCCCGCGCCTCCAGCGCATACGCCCGGTGCCGCACCTTCTCCACCTCGTTCATCCGTGTCGCGTCCCGGCCCAGCGCCCGCGTCAGCTCCTGCACGGTCACCGGCCCCGACGCTGCCGCGGCCACTGCGAAGACCTGCCGGTAGACCCCCGACAGCACCTCCTCGCCCAGACCGGCCCGCCAGGCCGGCGGCCGCGGATCACGGTCAGTACCCCCACCCGTCCCGGCGGGCACCGCCTTCCGCACGGTCACCGGCACCGCCGTCACCGTCCCGACCGGTCCCACTACGGATCCTGACGGCACGTCATCCTTCCTGCTCTGCGCGGATGCCGTTCCCGGTCCGTTCTCCGCCCGCCGGGTGGCGCCTTCGCCCTCCTCGGCCAGCGCGCGCAGCACCTCTTCACGGGCGATGCGCGCGTGGTCCACCCGCTGCCGGGCCGCGACAGCGTGCTCCTCGGCCTCCCGCACCGCCTCCAGCCAGGACTCGAGCTCTTCGCGCGCCCGCGCTTCACGGCACTCCAGCAAAGCGACCACCGACGGCACCAGACACCTCCCGGACAGACAGAAACAACCGTCCGCTGGCTGCCCCAACACAGCCGCAACCACACCCGCCCAACCAGAAAACCGCAGCTCATCGAGCGACAGCACGGTTCACCACCCCGCTCTCAGTCCTTCTTAGAGTCTGGGTGTGAGGCTGGCAGGGTCGAGCGGCGCCTGTGGGCAGGATCAGTC
>JAOPYI010000076.1 GCA_025964675.1 Sphaerisporangium sp.
GAGGTTCACCGCGAAGCTCAAGCAGCCCGACGTGGCCAACGCCATGGGGTACTGGCCCGGCTTCCGCGCGACCGGCGCCGCCTACCGGGGCAACTACAACAACTGGCCGGGCGTCGGCGAGACCGACGTCATGACCGACGTCAACGGCCGCAGCCAGCTCTCCAACACGCTGCACTGCGGCACGGCCCCCGACGGCGTCTGCAACGAGTACAACGGCCGTACCAGCGGCCTCGCCTCGTGCACGGGCTGCCAGACCGGGTACCACGAGTACACGCAGATCATCGACCGTACCAAGACCGACGAGGAGATCCGCTTCTACCTCGACGGCCGGCAGACATGGGTCGTCCGCGAGAGCCAGGTCGGTGTCGCCGCCTGGCAGGCCGCCGTCCAGCACGGCTTCTACCTGCGGTTCGACCTGGCCATCGGCGGCTCGCTGCCCAACGCGGTCGCCGGCTACACCACTCCGACCCCCGCCACGACCTCCGGCGGCGTCCTCAGCGTGGACTCCGTCGCGGTCGCGAGGAGCACCGGCACCGTTCCCGCCGCGATGACCGACCCGGCCACTCCGGCGGGGCCGAGCGTGGTCAAGGTGACCGGCACGCAGGGCAACTGGCAGCTCACCGTCAACGGCTCGCCGTACGAGGTCAAGGGCCTGACGTACGGTCCGCCGCAGGCCGCGGCCGACGGCTACACGCGTGACCTGAAATCCATGGGCGTCAACACGATCCGCACCTGGGGCGTCGACGACGCCAACACGCCCGCCCTGCTCAACAGGGCAGCGCAGCAGGGCATCAAGATCGTCGTTGGGCACTGGCTGAACCAGGGCGCCGACTACGTCAACGACACCGCCTACAAGACCAGCGTCAAGAACGAGATCGTGGCCCGGGTCAACACGCTCAAGGGATACCAGGGCGTGCTGATGTGGGACGTCGGCAACGAGGTCATCCTCACCATGCAGGACCACGGCCTCTCGGCGGCCGAGGTCGAGGCGCGGCGCGTCGGCTACGCCAAGTTCGTCAACGAGGTCGCCCAGGCCATCCACGCCGCCGACCCCAACCACCCGGTCACCTCGACCGACGCCTGGACCGGCGCCTGGCCGTACTACAAGACGTACGCTCCGGCGCTCGACCTGCTCGCGGTAAACTCCTACGGCGCCATCGGCGGAGTCAAGCAGGCGTGGATCGACGGCGGCCACACCAAGCCGTACATCATCACCGAGGGCGGTCCCGCGGGTGAGTGGGAGGTGCCGAACGACGTCAACGGCGTCCCCACCGAGCCGACCGACCTGGAGAAGCGGGCGGGGTACACCGCGAGCTGGAACGCCATCAAGGGCCACCCGGGCGTCGCGCTCGGAGCGACCGAGTTCCACTACGGCCTGGAGAACGACTTCGGCGGCGTGTGGCTCAATACCTTCACCGGTGGCTGGCGCCGGCTCGGCTACTACGCGCTCAAGCAGGCCTACACCGGCCAGCCGTCGGCCAACACGCCGCCGGAGATCACCGCCATGACGGTCGGCTCGCAGACGAGCGTCCCCGCGGGTGGCCAGTTCACCGTCGGCGCCACCGCGACCGACCCCAACGGCGACGCGATCCGCTACAACCTGATGGTCGGCAACAAGCACATCACCGGGAACACCGGCTTCTCCCACGTGCGGTTCACCGAGACGGCTCCCGGCCAGTTCTCGGTCACCGCGCCGGAGCAGATGGGCGTGTGGAAGGTCTACGTCTACGCCTACGACGGCCAGGGCAACGTCGGGATCGAGCAGAAGTCGTTCCGCGTCGTGCCGCCGACGGTCAACGGCACCAACGTGGCGCTCGGCAAGCCGACCACCGCCTCGTCCTACCAGCCGACCGGCGACGGCGGCCCGTTCCTGCCCTCCAAGGCCACCGACGGCAGCTACACCACCCGGTGGGCGAGCGACTGGAGCGACCCCCAGTGGATCCAGGTCGACCTCGGAGGCGTCACCCCGATCAAGTACGTGCAGCTCGGATGGGAGAGCGCCTACGGCAAGGCCTACCAGATCCAGACCTCAAGCGACGGCTCCACCTGGACCAATGCCTACTCCACCACCAGCGGTGACGGCGGGTTCGACGGCATCGACCTGAACGTCTCCGCGAGGTACGTGAAGCTGAACCTCGCCCAGCGTGCCACCAGCTACGGCTACTCGCTGTGGGAGTTCGGGGTCTACAGGTAAACCCGCCTCACGACCGGCCCCCGGCCTCACCGGCCGGGGGCCGGTCCCGTTCCACGGACCGCCGGTCAGCGCGGCCGGTGAAACCCTGGTGAAACCGCTGATTCCTATGGTGCTCTCATGACGATGCCGGTGCGGACGGGTTCGGCGACGGCCACGGGCGCGCCGTTGCCGGAGCCGGGGGGTTTCGGTACGCGCCGGCGACGTCACGGCCGCCGTCGCCACGGGGAAGTTCGGGCGGCGGCGGCCACGGGACCGGCCCCGGCCGGTGATCGGCTGTGCGCTACCGCGATACCCGGAGGAGACGCATGAAGAAGATAAAAGGGGCACTGCTGGCCCTGGTGGTTGCCGGGCTGCTCGGGGCGGGTGCGACACCTGCCGCGGCCGTGGAGGTGGACCCCGGCGTCAGCCTGGTGTACGGGTTGGACAGCCACTGGATGGACCCGGGCGAGGGCTAGGAAGGTGGGCTCAGCCGGGCGCGGGCGGGAAGGAGAGGAGGTCCAGCGCGTCACGGGCCTTGCGTGCACGTTCCTGCCAGAGAGGCAGGCCGATCTCGTCGAACTCCCTGGCCGCCCGCTCCAGCATGGACCTGGCCAACCGGCGCTCGCCGCGTTCGGCGGCGAGCCGCCCGCCGGCCAGCCGGACGCGGGCCGCGACGAAGGGCTCTCCCACCGTGACCGCCAGAGCCAAGGCGGCGTCCAGATGGTCGGAGGCACGGTCGAGCTCCCCGGCCAGCAGGCTGGCCTCGCCGATCCCGAGCAATCCGTAGGTCTCACCGATCCGGTCCCCACTGCTCCGGGAGTCGGACAGGACCTGCCGGAACGCGTTCTCGGCCTCCTCCGCCCGGTTCTGGCGCAGGTACAGCAGCCCCAGCCGGTTGAGGATCTGCGCGCTGCCCCGCGCGTCGCCGAGCTCCAGGTAGATGCCGAGCGCCTGCTCCAGCAGCGGGGCCGCCGTCTCCGATTCGTCCTGCTCGATATGGATCTGCGCGATGCTGCCGAGCACATGCGCCTCGGCGTGCCGGTCGCCGACGGCGCGGAGCATCCGAAGCGCCCGCCGGTAGTGGTCGAGCGCCATCTCCGCGTGACCCTCCACCCGGTCCAGCAGGGCCGCGTTGCGGAGGGCGAGCGCCTGCCCGTGCAGGTCGCCCGCCGACTCGAAGATGGGCAGCGCCGCCTCGAAGTGCGGCCGGGCGGTGGCGTAGCGCTGCCGGAAGATCTCGAGCGTGCCGAGCGAGTACCGCATGG
>JAOPYI010000079.1 GCA_025964675.1 Sphaerisporangium sp.
TCTGGGTGCGCACCGAAACCACCTAGACAAGTATGTTCGCCAGGCACGGCAATGCCCTGGTACAAATCGCAAGTGACAAAGCGGGAGAGAATCCACATGACGTGCCGGGTGAACGGAAGCGCCGGCGGTCCCCGCATTCGAGGAGTGGTGGCATGAGAATCCTGGTCGTGGGCGCCGGGGCGACCGGCGGCTACTTCGGTGGCCGCCTCGTCCAGGCGAGCCGGGACGTGACGTTCCTGGTCCGGCCCGAGCGGGCACGCCGGCTGCGCGAGCGCGGGCTGCGGATCGTGGGCCTGGGCGAGAACACCGTGCTCACCCCGCAGCTGGTCGTGACCGGCGAGATCGGCTCGACCTTCGACCTGGTCCTGCTCTCGGTGAAGGCCACCGGGCTCGAGCAGGCGATCGAGGACGTCGCGCCCGCGATCGGCCCCGGCACCTTGATCCTGCCCGTCCTGAACGGTATGCGGCACATCGGCGCCCTGGCCGAGCGGTTCGGCGATCCCGCGGTGCTGGGCGGTGTGGCCAAGGTGGTCACCACCATCGACGCCGACGGCGACATCGTCCGCCTGGCCGATCTGCAGACCCTCACCTACGGCGCCCGCGACGCGCACGCCCTTGAACCCGTGGCCGAAGTGGAGCGCGTGCTCGGCGGCGCGGGGTTCGACACGGCCCTGTCCGGCGACATCGTCGGCGAGATGTGGGCCAAGTGGGTGCTCATCGCCGCGACCGGCGCGGTGACGTGCTTGATGCGCGGGACGGTCGGCGAGGTCGAGGCCGTGCCCGGCGGTGCCGCGTTCGCCGAAGCGGTGGTCGCCGAGTGCGCCGCGGTCGCGGCGGCAGCCGGTCATGCCGTGCCGGACAAGGCGCTGGCGTTCGCGCGCGAGACGGTCACCACGCCGGGCTCCCCCTTCGCCTCCTCCCTGTACCGCGACCTGGTGGCCGGTAAGAGCACCGAGGGCGAGCACATCGTCGGCGACCTGGTCTCCCAGGCGCGGCGGCTCGGGGTCGCCGTCCCCCTGCTGGACCTGGCCACCATGCACCTGCGGGTGAACCAGAGCCGCGCCGAAAGGAGCCGACCGGCGGCGAGGACCGGCCAGGGCGCGCGCCCGGACGGCCTACCGGCTCGGTGACACCGTCAGGGGTTGTCGACCTTCCGCCCGAATGCCGACAGTGCTTGATCGGTTCGCGCGATGGCCACCGGCAAGGGATGATGCCCTGATGACGTGGACAGCCCCTGACATCACCCGGACCGACGGCTCGCCGGTCGCCGGCGAGCGAGACATGCTGAACGGCTATCTCGCCTGGCATCGCAGTAGCTTCCTGCTCAAGTGCGCGGGCCTTACCGGCGAGCAGCTCGCCGAACGCGCCGTGCCGCCGTCCAGCCTGTCGCTGCTGGGATTGATCCGGCATATGGCCAAGGTGGAGCGCACGTGGTTCCGCCAGCGGTTCGCCGGCCAGCCGGTGGAGCGGCTGCACGCCTCCAAGAAGGACGTCGACTTCGATGATCTGGACCCGGCGCGGGCCGCCGAGGAGTACGCGCTCCTGATCGAGGAGATGCGTCTGGCCGACGAGGCCGCGGTCGGCGCGTCCCTCGAGGACACCTTCACCTTGCGCCACGAGGTCTACTCGCTGCGCATGATCTACCTCCACATGATCGGCGAGTACGCGCGCCACAACGGGCACGCCGACATGATGCGCGAACGCGTCGACGGCGTCACCGGCGCCTGATCCCCGCGCTTCACGCGTCCTGGCGGTCCGGACCCAAATCCAGTACCGGGCCGCAAGTGCGACGCCGCCCCCTCAGTCCGCAGTCCGCTCCACGGGGATCCACAGCTCAGCGTCCGCCCCCGTCCCGTCCTGCGACACCCGCGCGCGCAGGATCTCGGGCCCCGGCCTGCTCCGGTACGGGTTGGAGGGGAACCACTGCGTGAACACGTCCCTCCACAGGTACTGGAGCGCCTGCGGGAACGCACCCGAACTCTCGAAGACCGCCCACGTCCCCGCCGGGACGGTGAGGGTATCCATGCCCTCGGGCGCGGCGGCGCTGGTCACCACGCCGTGGTAGTAATCGAGTTCGGTGCCCTCCTCACGGCTGTCGGCGAGATTGTCGCTCACGTTGACGATCCCCTGCGGCTCCTGGTCGGAAAGTCCCTCCATGCGGTGCAGAGTCTCCTGTTCGATGCTTCGTACGAATGCGACTATCGCCGGGTTCATCCCCTCGTAGACGAGAGGAACGCGCGCCTTCTTGCCCACCACACGGAACTCCTCCTTCTCCACGACCCGATACCGCATGCTGCTGTTCCCTTCGACGATGAGGCGGAAAGACATCCGTGGCTGGGAGTACAGAGCCGCGCCCGTACGCCGGGCCTCGCCGGGGCCGACGCCGTGCACGGCGCGGAACGCGCGCGCGAACGCCTCGCCCGAGCTGTAGCCGTAACGCACCGCGACATCGAGCAGCGTCCCCTCCCCCGCGAGCACCTGAGCGCCCGCGACGGTGAGCCGCCTGCGACGGATGTACTCCGACAGCGGGATGCCCGCCAGCGCGGAGAACAGCCGCCGGAAGTGGTACTCCGACGTGACGGCGATCCGCGCGAGTTCGGCCACCTCGATCCGCTGATCGAGGCGCTGCTCGATGTACTCCATGGCCTGGTTCAGCCGCTCCAGCACACCCAGCCCTCCTTCCCTTTCCGATCACCCACGCTAGGCAGGACAGGCCCTGCCGGACCCGACATCCTGTGTCCGGCGCGGTCGGGTACGGCAGGTCACCGATCCTCTTCGCACGCCTCAGCCGAAAGGGGAATCGACCTGCACCGTCATGCGGGCACCATTGAAGGGAACGCCCCCGCGACGTGGCCTCGTATGTCATCCCGAGCCGCTTCGCGGCGGCGAACCGCGTGTCACCGCGGAAGGTTGCTTCTTACCATCGCCACCCACGTACCAGCATCACCGCGCCCGGCCCGGCTATGACTCTCGGCGCCTCTATAAGCCAAAGCCGCTGTCAGGCACCGCCGGTGGGCGCTTGTCGACCAAGATCCAGAGTCTCTCAGGGGCGAAGCGTACGAGCGCGTCAGTGAGGTCGGATTCCGAGGCTCCGACTTCTTTCGGCTCGAAGACGATCTCGGCCCTGGCGTCGGACGGGATCGACCTGACCACGACGGCCGTCCAGTTGACTTCCTTGTTCTCGTGGTCGTCGATACCGAGGGAACCGATGTTGGGCCAGGCCAGGTGCTTGTCCAGCGACCTGTCCCCAAGTGTGATACCGAGATGTTCGTCCCGGTAGGTGATGCCGACCCTGTCAATGATCAGCGTCGGTGTGTCGGCGTTCCATCTGAGCCGAGCAGCCGGAATGAACACAGCCACAATCATTGCCAGAAGGACCACGTCGACGAGCCACCACCACGTGACGCCGAGCAAGCGGGCGAACTCGCCCATCACGAGGGTGCCTATGCCCGTCCAGACGGCGTTCCCGACCAGTTGTATCCGCTGGACCCGTTGGAAGCGAACCGGGTCCTGATGAAATACTTTGCGCTCAGCATGCGTGCTTTCATCCTGGGCCACGGGCAACAGTCTGGCGCACTGACGGCGCCTCGGTCACGGGCGTTCCGTGTAGCTGTTACTGATCTACCGAGCCCGGAGCGGCGGCGGCGAACAGGCCGGCCTGTTCAGGCGCGGACCGGACGCTGGTCTCACATGGGCGGTGCTCGCGGAGTACGCCCGGCGTCGAACTGACCGGTCTCAGGCAAGGACCGCCCAATGCCTGAGGTGGTCGAGCCGACCTCAGGCGGCTTGGTGCGTTGACGGTCTCAGAGCTTGGTCAGCTTGGCATAGGGAGCCAGGATGCGCTCCTGCTGCGGGCCGAAGTCGACGAGCACGGCGATGTCTTCCTCGATACCGATGACCCTGCCAAGGCCATACTTATCGTGGGTGACCCGGTCCTGCAGCTCGAACTGCTCGACAGGGGGTAGGGGGGCGGCTGGCACGTTGAAAGGACTCCCCGGCAGGTAGCGCCGGGTCACGGTCCGGGATGTCTTCATTGTCACCAGTATGCGCCCATCGAGACGATCGCGGTACATTTCTTCTAATTATTCCACAGAGTCCGGTGCCTCTGGCCAGGGCAGACACCTTCAGTCGGCGCCCGGCCGTGGTGCAGGATGACCACCAGACCTCCACCCTACTCTGTCACACAGGCAACGCCCGTGACGTGGCCTTTCGATCTGGACCCCAGATATCTAGCCCCCTCCAAGATCATGAAATGTGTAAACCGCCGGGACTCTACGGGTGGCCGTGACCACGCGGGCGTGGTGGGGTGTGGCGGCGTGCATCCCGACGTGGCCGCGGCGGCGGTCCAGGCGGGCCAGGCGCTGGAGGAGATGGGTCACCTGGTGACCGACGCAGGCCCGGCCGTCGCCGGCCAGCCCGCGATCAGCCTGCCTCTGGGCCAGAGCGAGAGCGGGCTGCCGATCGGTGTGCAGTTCGTCGCCCCCTACGGCCGCGAAGACCTGCTCCTCCGCGTCGCCGCCCGACTGGAACAGGCCATGCCGTGGAAGACCCGCACCCCGGCCGTCTTCGCCGGGAACCCCTGACCATCTACTCCTCTCATCGCGGGGGCCGGTTCCTGCGGCCAATTGTTACGTGCGCGTTTCGTACCTGAAAGGGAAGTTACGCGACGGTTGTACAGGGGGGAGTTTCATCGATGCGTGGCGCGCCGCATCCCGAGGAGCCGGACCCCTCACCCCCGGAGCGGTTACCCCTTACGCGGGCGCGCGCGCGGGACTCCATCACTTCCGGACGACGGCTATCCAGGACCGCAGATAACCCGAATTCGGGCAGACCTGCCGGGTCGGCCGTAACGGCTCTGTGTCATAGGAAGCCTGGCTTTCCAAACCGTTGACGCGGCCGTAGCACGTATGTAACCTTTGGCCAACGCCCTGCAAGATTCTTGCAAAGCACTGTTCTATTTCTTTCCATTCTCCGCAAGTTCTGGCTGGAACGCACTGCGTCCGTGCACCCGCCCCGCCCCCATCCATGGAGGCCCAGGTGATGTCGGCTTCGGCATTGCGCGGTCGGTCGCCGCCTCAACGACCCCTCGGTTGCAGCGCCTATCACCCTCTGCGTTGAGATCAGCACCCCCCAGCGACACACGGAGCGTCGCGCGGCGGAGGTCACGGACTACCGCTACACCCTGTCGTTCCAGACGAGAGATAGAGAACGCAATGAGAATGAAGTACCCGGCGTTAAGGCTGGTCGCGGGCATGGTCGCGACCAGCCTGCTCGTACTTGTGGGGCCGGTCCTCCCGGCGTCCGCGGCCGGCCCCAACCTCGCAGCGGGGAAGACCGTCTCGGCCAGCACCTCGAACAACCCCTACACGCCCAACAACGTCAACGACGCCAACCAGGCCACCTACTGGGAGAGCAGCAACAACGCCTTCCCGCAGTGGGTCCAGGTCGACCTCGGGTCCTCCGTAAGCGTGGACCAGGTCATCCTGAAGCTCCCCGCCTCGGGCTGGGGCGCCAGGACCGAAACCCTGGCGGTGCAGGGCAGCACGAACGGCACGACCTTCTCCGACCTCTCCGCCTCGGCGGGTCGCGTCTTCGACCCGGCCAGCAGCAACACGGTGACGATCAACTTCACCGCGGCCAGCACCCGGTACGTCCGGTTGAACATCACCGCGAACACCGGATGGCCGGCCGGCCAGATCTCCGAGTTCGAGGTGTACGGCCCGGCCTCGGGCGGCGACGTCACGGCGCCGACCGCGCCGACGAACCTCGCCTACACCCAGCCCGCCTCCGGTCAGATCAAGCTGACCTGGAACGCCTCCACCGACGACGTGGGCGTCACGGGTTATGACATCTACGCCAACAACAACCTGCGCGGCAGCGTGGCGGGCAACGTCCTCACCTACACGGACAGCCAGCCCGACACCGCGACGGTGTCCTACTACGTCAAGGCGAAGGACGCCTCGGGCAAGCAGTCGGCGAACAGCAACACCGTCACGCGTACCGGCACCGGCGGTGGCGGCGGCTCCAACCTGGCCGTCGGCAAGCCGATCACCGCGTCGGGCTCGGTCTACACCTTCGTGGCCACGAACGCCAACGACAACAACGTGACGACGTACTGGGAGGGCAACGCTGCCTACCCCAACACGCTGACCGTGCAGCTCGGGGCGAACGCCGACGTCAACTCGGTCGTGCTGAAGCTCAACCCCGACACCTCCTGGGGCACGCGTACGCAGACCATCCAGGTCCTCGGGCGCGAGCAGAGCGCGACCACCTTCAGCAACCTGTCCTCGGCGACGGTGTACACCTTCAACCCCGCCTCCGCGAACACCGTCACGATCCCGGTCAGCGGCCGGGTCGCCGACGTCCAGCTGAAGTTCACCTCGAACTCCGGTGCCCCCGCCGGGCAGGCCGCGGAGTTCCAGATCATCGGCAACCCGGCTCCCAACCCCGACCTGACGGTCACGGGCATCACGTCGGCTCCCGCCGCCCCGATCGAGACCGACCCCATCACGCTGTCGGCCACGGTGAAGAACATCGGGACCGCGGCCTCGGGTGCGACGAACGTCAACTTCTACCTCGGCACCACGAAGGTCGGCACCGCCGCCGTCGGCGCGCTGGCCGCCGGAGCGACCGCCACCGTCTCCGCCAACATCGGGCCGCGTGACGCGGGCACCTACCCGGTGACCGCCAAGGTCGACGAGGCCAACACCGTCGTCGAGCAGGACGAGACCAACAACAGCTACACCAGCCCGACCTCGCTCGTCGTCAAGCCGGTCGACACGTCCGACCTGGTTCCGGGGACCTCCTGGTCGCCCAGCAACCCGGCTGCCGGCAACACCGTCACCTTCTCCGTGGCGATCAAGAACCAGGGCACCGTAGCGTCCGCGAGCGGCGCCCACGCCATCACGCTGACCGTCGCCAACGACGCCGGCACCGTCCTGAAGACGCTGACCGGCTCATACAGCGGCGTCATCGCGGCCGGCGCCACCACCAGCCCGGTCAACCTCGGGACCTGGACGGCCGCCAACGGCAAGTACACCGTCAAGACGGTGCTCGCCAACGACACCAACGAGCTGCCGGTCAAGCAGGCCAACAACACCAGCACCCAGCCGTTCTTCGTCGGTCGCGGCGCGAACATGCCTTACGACAGCTACGAGGCCGAAGACGGCGTCGTGGGCGGCGGCGCGGCTGTTGTCGGCCCGAACCGGACCATCGGCGACCTCGCGGGTGAGGCGTCCGGCCGCAAGGCCGTCACGCTGAACTCCAACGGCAGCTACGTCGAGTTCACGACCAAGGCCAGCACGAACTCCCTCGTCACCCGGTTCTCCATGCCGGACGCGGCGGGCGGCGGCGGCATCAACTCGACGCTGAACATCTACGTCAACGGCACCTTCCTCAAGCCCATCAACCTGACGTCCAAGTACGCCTGGCTGTACGGCAATGAGACCAGCCCGCAGAACGCGCCCGCAGCCGGGCCGCGTCACATCTACGACGAGGCCAACGTCCTGCTCGGGACCACCGTCCCGGCCGGCAGCAAGATCAGGCTGCAGAAGGACGCCGCCAACTCGAGCAACTACGCGATCGACTTCATCAACCTCGAGCAGGTGTCGGCGATCGCCAACCCCGACCCCGCCCACTACGCGGTGCCGGCCGGCTTCACCCAGCAGGACGTGCAGAACGCGCTCGACAAGGCACGTCAGGACACCACCCTCGTCGGGGTCTACCTGCCTCCGGGCGACTACCAGACGGCCAACAAGTTCCAGGTGTACGGCAAGGCCCTGAAGGTCGTCGGCGCCGGTCCCTGGTACACGCGCTTCTTCGCGCCGACCACGCAGGACAACACCGATGTCGGCTTCCGTGCCGACGCGACGGCCAACGGCTCGACGTTCTCCGGGTTCGCCTACTTCGGTAACTACACCTCGCGCATCGACGGCCCCGGCAAGGTGTTCGACTTCTCCAGCGTCGCAAACATGGTGATCGACAACATCTGGGTCGAGCACACGGTCTGCATGTACTGGGGCGCGAACACCGACTTCATCACGATCAAGAACTCCCGGATCCGTGACACGTTCGCTGACGGCATCAACATGACGAACGGCAGCACGGACAACCTCGTCAGCAACAACGAGGCTCGTACGACGGGTGACGACAGCTTCGCGCTGTTCTCCGCCATCGACGCGGGCGGGGCCGACGAGAAGAACAACGTGTACGAGAACCTGACGGCGATCCTCCCCTGGCGTGCCGCCGGTGTGGCGGTCTACGGCGGGTACGCGAACACCTTCAGGAACATCTACATCGCCGACACGCTGACCTACGCGGGCATCACGATCAGCTCGCTGGACTTCGGCTACCCGATGAACGGCTTCGGCGCCTCCCCGCCCACCACGTTCGACAACATCTCGATCGTCCGCGCGGGCGGTCACTTCTGGGGGTCGCAGACCTTCCCGGGCATCTGGATCTTCTCCGCCTCCAAGGTCTTCCAGGGCATCCGCGTGAACAACGTGGACATCGTGGACCCGACCTACAGCGGCATCATGTTCCAGACGAACTACTCCGGCGGCCAGCCGCAGTTCCCGGTCAAGGACACGATCTTCACGAACGTCTCCATCACGGGCGCGCAGAAGAGCGGTGACGCGTTCGACGCCAAGTCCGGGTTCGGCGTCTGGGTCAACGAGATGCCGGAGGCGGGCCAGGGCCCGGCGGTCGGTACGGCCACCTTCAACAACCTCATCCTCAGCAACAACGCCGTGGACATCAGGAACACGACGACGACCTTCACCATCGTCCGCAACTAGCAACAGCGGTTCACCGGCTCCGGGGGCCCCCCAGCCCCCGGAAGCCGCCCCGCAACCGAAGTGCCGCCGGATACCACCTTCCGGCGGCACTTCCGCGTTCCGCACCAGTGGTACGGCCCGCCGTGGGTCTCCCCCTATGGCCCACCCGTCACCCGATTGACGGCGGCACCGAGTGCCGCCCACCCAAGAACGTGTCCTACCCCGATGGCGGGAACACAGGACGCCGACTCGCCGAAGTGGTCCACATGGGCCACCGCGTGGCGGCCCGGCAGGTCGGCTGGATCGGATTGGCTTCGTGGCCGCCCAAGTGTGGTCGGGCACTGTTTAGAGATCACGAGGTCCGGGCGCCGTGTCATGTCGCCACCTCGAACCAGACGACCCGACCCGCCTCGTCCTGTTTCCAGCCCCAGGCAGAGGACAGCTCACGGACCAGCCAGAGCCCACGGCCGCTCTCGCTGAGGGGGTCCGCCTGCGAGGGGATCTGGGGAATCGCGACGGCCGATCCCTCGTCGATCACATCGACGTGAAGCGCGCGACCGTTGTCGGCCACCACCACGTGGACCATTCCACGCGCGTCGAGGTACGCATGACCCGCCAGAAGCTCCTCACACAGGAGGACAACCCGCTCCGATTCTGGACGGTCATCGATGAAGCCGTCCTCAACCGCGTGGTGGGCTCTCCATCGATCATGGCAGCTCAGTGCGAGAGCCTCTTGAAGGCCACCGACCTACCGAACGTCAACATCCAGGTGCTCCCGTCGGCAAGCGGGGCTCACCCGGCTTCGGCCGGGCCGTTCAGCATCATGGAGTTCCGGGAGCCCTACGACCCGGATGTGGTGTACGTGGAAAGCATGACGAGTAGCCTGTATGTAGAGAGTGATGTCGAGATTTATCGGTATACGCTCGCGTTTGACCACCTGCGAGCGGCCGCGCTCGGCCCAGATGAGTCGAAGACGCTGATCGCACGGGCGGCCGAACGGTTCTCCTGATGATCTGTCCAATCCTGATGAAGAAAGCGCAGGGGTGTCCAAAGTGGACCTGTCCCGCGTCACTTGGCGCAAGAGCAGCCGGAGCGGCAACGGTGCCAATTGCGTTGAGATCGCGCACGCCGCAGATGCCTACTTGGTGCGTGACTCCAAGAATGCCAAGGGCCCGAATCTCTCCATTGCCCCGGCCGAGTGGCAAGCCTTCATCGGCGGCATCAAGGGCGGCGAGTTCGAGCCTGAGGCGCTGCTCTGCCCGCCTCTGCGTGCTTAGCCGTCAGACCTGAGAGCCCTCGCCACGACGAGGGCTCTTGCGTTCAGGGGAACTGAAGGACAGATACGGCGTGCCGTGAGGTCTTCCCCCTATGGCCCACCCGTCACCCGATTGACGGCGGCACCGAGTGCCGCCCACCCAAGAACGTGTCCTACCCCGATGGCGGGAACACGGACTCCGAACCGCCGGACTGATCGCGAGCCACGACGGGACGGCCCGGACTCACTCTTGCCCGTGGCGGAGGGATTCGAGGCGGGTCAGGTCGGCCTCCGTGAGCCGCAGAGCGCCGGCGGCCACGTTCTGGGCCAGGTGGTCGGGGTTGCCGGTGCCCGGGATGGCCAGTACGTGCGGCCCTCGCTGCAGCGTCCACGCCAGACGTACCTGCGCTGCAGTCGCCCCGTGCGCACGCGCGACGGCGAGCAGTTCCTCGCTCTCGGAAGCGGTGGTTCCCCGCTCTCGCCCGGTGCCGGCGATCGCGAAGAACGGCACGAACGCGACGCCCTGCTCACCGCAGGCGCGCAGGAACTCGTCGTCCTCGGGCGGCGAGTCGATGCCGTACCGGTTCTGCACGCAGACCACCGGGGCGATGGCCTGCGCCTCGGCGAGCTGCCACGGCCTGACGTTGGAGACGCCGAGGTGGCGGATCAGCCCGGCGTCGCGCAGCTCGGCCAGCGCGCCGAACCGCTCGGCGATCGAGTCGGGGCCGTGGACGCGCAGATTCACCACGTCGAGGTGGTCACGGCCGAGCTGGCGCAGGTTCTCCTCGACCTGGCCGCGCAGCTGCTCCGGTGCGGCCAGGGGCAGCCACGTACCCGAGGGGTCCCGGCCCGGCCCGACCTTGGTGGTGATGACCAGGTCGTCGGGGTAGGGGGCCAAGGCGCTGTTGATCAGCTCGTTGGCGGAGCGCAGCGACGAGAAGTAGAACGCGGCGGTGTCGATGTGGTTCACGCCGAGCTCGATCGCTCGGCGGAGGACGGCGATCGACCGGCCGCGATCGCTCGGCGTACCGAGGTCGAAGGCGGCGCTGCCCGTGAGGCGCATCGCGCCGAATCCCATCCGGTTGACTGTCAGGTCGCCGAGCTGCCAGGTGCCGGCCGCGGCGGCGGTGATGGTATCTGAGGTCATCACCGGAGTCTGCCACCCCCGTCGCCCCGGACCGG
>JAOPYI010000093.1 GCA_025964675.1 Sphaerisporangium sp.
TCCGGCCCTTCTGGCGCTCGCGGCCTCTATCTAACTCCAGGCGAGCATGCGGAGCGGGTCCTGGAGCATCGCGCCCACGTCGCGCAGCGCGTACGAGCCGATCTCGCCGTCGATGATCCTGTGGTCGAACGACAGCGCCAGCGTGGTGACCTTGCGCGGCACGATCTGGCCGTCCACGACCCACGGAAGGTCCCTGATCTGCCCGAACGCGAGGATCGCCGCCTCGCCCGGGTTGAGGATGGGCGTGCCCGCGTCGACTCCGAAGACGCCCACGTTAGTGATCGTGATGGTGCCACCGGTGAGGTCGGCGGGCTGGGACCGCCCGGACCGCGCCTTCTCGGTCAGCTCGGCCAGCGCCTTGGCGAGGTCGGGCAGCGATAGTGCCTGTGCCTCCTTGACGTTGGGCACGATGAGACCGCGCTGCGTGGCCGCGGCGATGCCGAGGTTCACGTAACGCTTGACCACGATCTCGTCGCCGGTCCACGTGGAGTTGATCATCGGGTACCGCTTCACGGCCGTCAGCAGCGCCTTGGCGACCAGCAGGAGCGGCGACACCTTGACCTCGGCGAAGTCGGGTAGCTCGCGCAGCCGCCGTACCGCGTCCATCGTCGCGGTCACGTCGACCTGGAGGAACTCGGTGACGTGCGGCGCGGTGAAGGCGGAGGCCACCATGGCCGCCGCCGTCGCCTTGCGCACTCCCTTGACCAGGATGCGCTCTTCCCTCTCGGCGAGCCCGGCGTATGCCGTATATCCGGGCGCAGGCGCGGCGGCGCCCGCTGCCATGTCAGCGGCGGTGTGCACGTCCTCACGGGTGATGGAGCCGTTCGGGCCGGTCCCGGTGAGAGCGGCGAGGTCGACCCCGAGGTCCTTCGCCAGCTTGCGTACGGGCGGCTTGGCCAGCACGGACACCCGGCCGCCGCCCTGGGTGGGCGCGGTGCCGGCGTACGCGGCCGAACCGGCCGGCGCGACGGATGCAGGGCTTCCGGTGGGCGCGGCCACGGCGGACGGGGCGGGTGCGGCGGAGCTGGGGGTTTGGGGCTTGCGGGGGCGGCGGGTCGTGGCGCTCAGCTTGACGCCGTACCCCACGAGCACCGGCTGGCGCACCGGCTTGGCCGCGGCGCCCTCAGGGGGAAGCGAGGGGACCATGTCGTCGGCCAGCGCCGTCTCCCTGGTCGCGGAGGCGACCTCAGCGGAAAGTCCCTCTGCGGAAGCACGTCCAGGTGAGGCGGTTCTAAGGGTAGTGGCACCTCCAGCGGAAGCAGCCTCAGCCGGCCCGCCCGTGTCCACGGCGATGATGGGCTTGCCGACGTCGACCGTCTCGCCCTCCGCGGCCATGAGCGAGCTGACCACGCCCTCGAAGGGGCACGGCAGTTCGACCACCGCCTTGGCGGTCTCGATCTCCACGATGGTCTGGTTGATCACCACGTTGTCGCCGACGGAGACGTGCCACTTGATGATCTCGGCCTCGGTCAGGCCTTCACCGACGTCGGGGAGCTTGAACTCTCGAAGCACAGCCCCTCCTAGAAGGCGAACGTACGGTCGACGGTGTCGAGGACACGGTCCAGGTCGGGCAGGTAGTGATCCTCCAGCCGGGACGGCGGGTAAGGCGTGGAGAAGCCTCCGGCCCGCAGCACCGGCGCCTCCAGGTTGTAGAAGCACGCCTCGGTGATACGGGCGGCGATCTCCGCGCCCAGCCCCGAGTAGACGGGCGCCTCGTGGGCGATAACGCACCGGCCGGTCTTCCTGACCGACTCGAAGATCAGTTCGGTGTCCAGGGGGTTGAGGGACCGAAGGTCGATGACCTCCAGCGATCGGCCCTCCTCCGCCACCGCCGCCGCGGCCTCCAGGCAGGTCTTCACCATCGGGCCGTACGCCAGCACGGTAACGTCGGTGCCCGGTCGCAGGACCTGGCCCCGGTCGAACGCCAGCGGGACGGCGCCCTTCTCGACCTCGGCCTTCTCCCAGTAACGCCGCTTGGGCTCGAAGAAGATCACCGGGTCGTCGCAGCGGATCGCCTGCTGGATCATGTGAAACCCGTCCACCGGGTTCGAGCAGGCCACCACGCGCAGGCCGCCGGTGTGCGTGAAGTACGCCTCGGGAGACTCGCTGTGGTGCTCTACCGCCCCGATGCCGCCGCCGCAGGGAATGCGCACCACGACGGGAAGCTTGAGCTTGCCCAGCGAGCGCAGCGGCATCTTGGCGAGCTGGGTGATGATCTGATCGGCGGCGGGGAACACGAACCCGTCGAACTGGATCTCGCACACCGGGCGGTAGCCGCGCAGCGCGAGCCCGATGGCGGTGCCGATGATGCCCGATTCGGCGAGCGGCGTGTCGATGACGCGGCTCTCACCGAAGTCCTTCTGCAGTCCGTCGGTGACGCGGAAGACCCCGCCGAGCTTGCCGACGTCCTCTCCCATGACGAGGACTTTGGAGTCGTCCTCCATCGCGGTGCGCAGGCCCTCGTTGATGGCCTTGGCCAGGGTCAGCGTGCTCATCGCTCGCTCCCCTCGAAGCCCTCGAGGTAGGCGGCGTACTGCGCCCGCTCCTCGGCCAGCAGTGCGTGAGGCTCGGAGTACACGTGGTCGAAGATCTCCAAAGGATGCGGATCCGGCATCTCAAGACAGCGTTTGCGCACGTCACGACCTAGATCGGCGGCCTCTGCCTCGATGCTGTCGAAGAACTCCTGGTCGGCGAGCTGGTTCTTGAACAGGTACGCCTTGACGCGCTCGATCGGGTCCTTGAGCTTCCACGCCTCCAGCTCGCCGGCCACGCGGTAGCGCGTCGGGTCGTCTGAGGTGGTGTGGGCGCCCATGCGGTAGGTGAACGCCTCGATCAGCGTCGGCCCCTGTCCCTCGCGGGCGTTCTTGAGCGCCTGGCGGGTCACGGCGAGGCACGCGAAGACGTCGTTGCCGTCCACCCGGATTCCGGGGAAGCCGAACCCGCTGGCCCGCCGGTAGAGGGGGATCTTCGACTGCTTCTCCAGCGGCTCGGAGATCGCCCACTGGTTGTTCTGGCAGAAGAACACCACGGGCGCGTTGAACACCGACGCCCAGATGAAGGCCTCGTTGACGTCGCCCTGGGAGGTGGCCCCGTCGCCGAAGTAGACGATCGTCGCGGCGTCGGCGCCGTCGCGCTGGATGCCCATGGCGTAACCCACGGCGTGCAGGGTCTGGCTGCCGATGACGATCGTGTAGAGGTGGAAGTTGTGCTCCGCCGGGTCCCACCCTCCGTGGTTGACGCCGCGGAAGAGCCCGAGCAGGTTCACCGGGTCGACGTCGCGGCACCACGCCACGCCGTGCTCGCGGTAGGTCGGGAAGGCCATGTCGGCGTCGGTCAGGGCGCGCCCTGATCCGATCTGGGCCGCTTCCTGGCCGAGTAGGGATGCCCAGATGCCGAGTTCGCCCTGCCGCTGGAGTGCCACGGCCTCCATGTCGACGCGCCGCACCAGGACCAGGTCGCGATAGAGATCGCGTACCTCTTCCGGCGTCAGGTCGATGTCATAGGCCGGATGCTCCACGCGCTCACCCTCGGGGGTCAGCAGCTGTACGAGCTCGGGGGGTGCCTCGGCACCACGAGAGGCGTCGGGTGTCACGTGCCGCTCCTGTGCGTTCAGGGCCGTGCTGATGGGATCGCCATCCTGATTCGGCCAGTTAACACGCATCCGTACCTTCTGGTGGTAGTACGTCAGCGTTTGGGGACATCGTGGCAGAAGTCACAGGCCAGTGCGCAAGGCCGACCACCCTCTTGTCCACACTTCTCCCGTTCCCGATGCGCCCCGCGGCACACCCATCCGGAACCCCAGCTCCGCGGTGCGGGCCGGGGGACGGGCGACCGGCCCCCCACCGTTAGGCTGGTCCCCGCCGGAACGGTCGCGTCAGCAGGGAGGACACACGTGGCACGCGTCATCGTCGACGTCATGCTCAAGCCGGAGATTCTCGATCCTCAGGGGCAGGCCATCGCCAGGGCGCTTCCCCGGCTCGGCTTCTCCGGGGTCACCGAGGTGCGGCAGGGCAAGAGGTTCGAGGTCGAGATCGACGGCCCGGCCGATGAGGCGGCGATTGCGGACGTCCGGAAGATGGCCGAAACCCTCCTGGCCAACACGGTGATCGAGGATTACTCTGTCCGCGTCGAGGGATAGCAGGGCGCGTGCCGACGCGACCAAATCTTCGCAAATCACCGCAAAGGGAACTTTGGATGGACCGGAAAGCAAGCGTCTGACCAACGCTAAATAACAACAGCGTGATTTTGCGGTTAGCCCTGATTCTTCGGGGAAACCTCCCCAACGTGACTTTCGGCGCCACGGAGGGGTCCGGTGGATATTGAGTTCTCGTTGGCCTTGCCGCGGGATGCCCTGGGCATCCCGATGGTCCGGCGGGTGCTGGGTGACACCCTCCGCTGCATCGGCGTAACCGAGGACTGCGTATCCGACATGCTCCTCGCCACCTCGGAGGCCTGCGCCAACGCCGTGCGGCACGGCGGCCCCGCCAAGCGCTACGAAGTCCTGGCCGCGATCGGCCACGGCCGCTGCGAGCTGCGCATCGTCGACAACGGCCTCGGGCTGGGGGCGATCCCCAGGCAGTACCCCTCCGGCGACGCCGAGCACGGGCGCGGCATCCTCATCATGCAGTCGGTCGTCGACGAGATCTCCTTCGACATCACTCCCGGCAGCGGCACCACGGTCTTCCTTCGCAAGGAGCTCGACTGGGACCAGGAGTTCCTCGCCCACCGCGAGCGCGAGCTGGCCGCAGTCTGAACTGCCCTGTCCTCCCTGCCCCTGGCCGAAACCACCGCCTCACCCTGGCCGCAACCCTTTCCCGCGCCGCCCCCAGGCTCCGCCATGATTCCCGGTCGCGCCTGCCCAGCAGGTAGCCTGGTCGTACCGCCGCAGGCCGCCGTCCGATGAGTGAGACGTCGGCGCGGCGCTCGCGTGTGGAGGGGTACGAGAGCCATGGGTGCTGCCCGTGTGGGCGTGGTCACTTTTCCCGGAACTCTTGACGATCAGGACGCGGCCAGAGCCGTCAGGCATGCGGGTGGAGAAGCGGTTCCACTCTGGCACGCCGACCGTGACCTCAAAGGGGTCGACGCGGTCTTCCTGCCCGGCGGGTTCTCCTACGGCGACTACCTCCGGTGCGGAGCGATCTCCCGCTTCGCGCCGCTGATGGAGGAGCTGATCCCGGCGGCGCACGCCGGGCTGCCCGTGCTCGGCACCTGCAACGGCTTCCAGATCCTCTGCGAGGCCCACCTGCTGCCCGGCGCCCTGACCCGCAACGAGAACCTCCACTACGTCTGCCGTGACCAGCGGGTCCTCGTGGAGAGCAATGCCACGGCCTGGACGGGTGACTACACCCCCGGCCAGGAGATCCTGCTGCCGGTGAAGCACGGCGAGGGCCGTTACGTCGCGGACGCGGCCACGGTCACCGCCCTCGAGAGCGGCGACCAGATCGTCTTCCGCTACCTCGGCGGCAACCCGAACGGCTCGGTCAACGACATCGCGGGCATCAGCAACGAGGCCGGCAACGTCGTCGGCCTCATGCCCCACCCCGAGCACGCCGTCGAGGACCTGACGGGCGCCCCCAGCGTGGACGGCCGAGGTTTCTTCACCTCGATCCTGAAGAGGTTCGTCAGCCTGTGACCGAAGCCGTGAGTAGGGCGCGAGGAGAGCACGTGATCGACTCAGTCAAGCGGGCCGCGGACAACCCGGACGAGCCCCAGCCGTACGCCGAGCTGGGCATGAAGGCCGACGAGTACGACCGGGTGCGCGCGATCCTCGGCCGCCGCCCCACCTCGTCCGAGCTGGCCATCTACTCGGTCATGTGGAGCGAGCACTGCTCGTACAAGTCGTCCAAGGTGCACCTGCGCCAGTTCGGCACCAAGGCCCCGGAGTCCGAGGCCCTGCTGGTCGGCATGGGCGAGAACGCCGGCGTCGTCGACATCGGCGACGGCTGGGCGGCCACCTTCAAGATCGAGTCGCACAACCACCCGTCGTACGTCGAGCCTCACCAGGGGGCGGCCACCGGCGTCGGCGGCATCGTCCGCGACATCATGTCGATGGGCGCCCGCCCGGTCGCCGTCATGGACGCCCTGAGGTTCGGCGCCCTTGACGCCCCCGACACCAGGCGAGTGCTTCCGGGCGTGGTGGAGGGCATCAGCTCGTACGGCAACTGCCTCGGCCTGCCCAACATCGGCGGCGAGCTGGTCTTCGACCCCTGCTACATCGGAAACCCGCTGGTCAACGCGCTGTGCGTCGGGCTGCTGCGCAAGGACCAGATCAAGCTGGCCACCGCGCCGGGCCCGGGGAACAAGGTCGTGCTGTTCGGCGCGCGCACCGGCCCCGACGGCATCGGCGGCGCCTCGGTGCTCGCCTCCGCGACGTTCGAGGACGAGTCGCACGCCAAGCGTCCCGCCGTGCAGGTGGGCGACCCCTTCATGGAGAAGCTCCTCATCGAGTGCTGCCTGGAGCTCTTCGAGGCCGACGTCGTGGTCGGCATCCAGGACCTCGGCGCGGCCGGTGTGTCCTGCGCGACGACCGAGCTGGCGGCCAAGGGTACGGGCGGCATGCGCGTCGACCTCGGCCTGGTCCCGCTCCGCGACCCCTCGCTCCTCCCTGAGGAGATCCTCATGAGCGAGTCGCAGGAGCGCATGATGGCCGTGGTCACCCCGGACGACATCGACGCGTTCATGGCGATCTGCTCCAGGTGGGACGTCCCGGCCACGGTGATCGGTGAGGTGACCGACACCGGGCGGCTGGTGATGACCTGGAAGGACGAGGTCATCGTCGACATCCCGCCGGGCACCGCGGCCGACGACGGCCCGGTCTACGAGCGTCCCTTCCACGAGCCCGCGGGCCAGGTCGCGCTGAACGCCGACGATCCCGTACGGCTCGCACGCCCCGCCGACCTGCGCGCGACCCTGCTGGAGCTGCTCGGCTCGTCGAACCTCGCCTCCAAGGAGTGGGTCACCTCCCAGTACGACCGTTATGTGCGGGGCAACACCGTGCTCGCCATGCCGGCCGACGCCGGGGTGCTGCGCATCGGCGAGGTCATGCCGGGGGCCGAGGAGACCGACCGGGGCATCGCCCTGGCCACCGACGGCAACGGCCGCTACGCCAAGCTCGACCCCTATGCCGGGGCCCAGCTGGCCCTTGC
Source organism: Sphaerisporangium sp. (assembly GCA_025964675.1). GTDB lineage: Bacteria > Actinomycetota > Actinomycetes > Streptosporangiales > Streptosporangiaceae > Sphaerisporangium. The sequence goes on from JAOPYI010000093.1 coordinate 7,146, forward strand.
CGAGGCCTACCGCAACGTCGCCGTCACCGGGGCCCGCCCGCTGGCCGTGACCAACTGCCTGAACTTCGGCTCTCCTGAGGACCCTGAGGTCATGTGGCAGTTCGCCGAGGCCGTGCGTGGCCTCGCGGACGCCTGCAAGACCCTCGGCGTGCCGGTGACCGGCGGCAACGTGTCCTTCTACAACCAGACCGGGTCCACGCCCATTCACCCGACCCCGGTCGTGGGTGTGCTCGGCGTGCTGGACGACGTCCACAAGCGCGTGCGGCACGGCTTCACCGCCTCCGATCTCAAAATCATCCTGCTGGGCGACACCGGCGAGGAGTTCGGCGGCTCCGAGTGGGCGCACGTCACCCACGGCCACCTGGGCGGCCTGCCCCCGCGGGCCGACCTGGAGGCGGAGCGCTCCCTGGCGACCGTTCTGGTGGAGGCCGCCGGGCGAGGGCTGATCGAGGGCTCCCACGACGTGTCCGACGGCGGCCTCGCCATCGCCCTCGCCGAGGCGTCTCTGGCCCACGGTGTGGGCGGCACGGTGCAGCTCCCGGGCGACGACCCGTTCGTCGGCCTGTTCAGCGAGTCGGCGTCCCGGGCCGTGGTCACCGTACGGCCGGAGTCCTTCGAGGCCTTCGCCGAGCTCTGCGCCCGGCATGAGGTGCCCTGTTACGGCCTCGGCACGACCGGGGGCTCCACGCTTCGGGTCGAGGGCGTTCTGGACATTCCGGTCGACGAGCTTCGCGCCACCCACGAGGCGACGCTCCCCGCGACCTTCAACTCCTGACCGAGCCCGCTGCCCGCATGAGGAAGGCGGTGGACCCCCCCACGAGATCCACCGCCTCTGTGACCTGAACCGGCCACCCCGTAATGGGGCTTACAGAGCCGGGCATCGACAAAGTAACCGATGTTTCGGTCGTTCCGTTAACCAGGTCCGGCTCGGTTCGATCTCAATGTTCTACCGGCCTTCGCTGACCGGCCGGGTCGGCACGCATACAGCCAGAGGCCGCAGAACCAGCCTTACCGCTATGAACTGATCGTTGAGCCCGAAGCGCCACCGGTCCACATAAACCGGACGTACGCCGTACGTCAGACTAGGGGCATGGTCGCTCCCCCCCACGAGACCACCGCCGTCCTGCCCGGCACTCCCGAATACGCCAGAAGGCTCCGCTACGCCTGGCGCGTCTGCTCGGTCACCAGCCTCGGACTCGTCCTCATCGGCATCAACGCGAGCACCCTCAACGTGGCGCTGCCGACGGTCGTCCGGCACTTCCACGCCGACGCGTTCGCCGCCTCCTGGATCCTGCTGTCGTACCTGCTGATCAACACCGCGACGCTGGTCTTCTTCGGACGAGTGGCGGACCTGCTCGGGCGGCGCGAGGTGTACCTCATCGGCTTCGCGCTGTTCACGGTGTGCTCGCTGCTTGCCGGGCTGTCCCCCGGAGTCGGCTTCCTGATCGCCATGCGGGCGCTCCAGGCGCTGGGCGCCGCGATGATCCTCGCCAACGGCACCGTCATCATCACCGACGCTTTCCCGCCCGACCGGCTCAGCCAGGGCATGGGCGTGTACATCGGCACGCTGTCGGTGGCCCAGCTGGCGGGGCCCACCCTCGGCGGCCTCATCGCCGACACGGCGGGCTGGCAGTGGGTCTTCTGGGTGAACGTCCCCGCCGGGGTGATCGGCCTGATCTGGGGATGGGCGGCGCTGCGGCGCGTGCCGGCGGGGCCGCGCACCCCCGTCGACGTGGCCGGCAACCTCATCGTCTTCGCCGCGCTGTCGGCCGTGCTCATCGCCCTGTCCGAGGCGGGTTCACGCGGCCTGTCGAGCCCGGTCGTCATCACCGGAGGCTTGATCTTCCTGGTCCTGATCCCGGTGCTGCTCGTGGTGGAGCGGCGGGCCTCCCATCCTGTGCTGGACCTTCGCCTTTTCAGCGAGCGCATGCTGACGTTCGCCAACCTCGCCTCGTTCTGCACCGCCCTGTCCCGATCCGCGCTGGTCCTTCTGGTCGCGCTCTACTTCCAGGCCGCACGCGGGATCGACGCGTTCACTGCGGCGCTCGGCGTGCTCCCCGTACCCATCGGCATGGCACTCGCGTCCCCCCTCGCCGGCGCACTCGGCCGCCGGATCTCCCCATACGCGCTGTCCGTGGGCGGCTGCCTGCTGAACTTCGCCGGGCTGCTGAGCCTCACGCTCGCCATCGGCACCGCGACGCCGTACTGGATCATCGGGACGGGGCTGTTCCTCGCGGGGTGCGGCAACGGCGCTTTCCTCACGGGCAACACGACACAGGTCATGAGCGCGCTCCCGCCGGGGAGCCTGGGCGTGGTGAACGGCTTCCGCCTGATGATCATGAACGTCGGCATCGTGCTGAGCGTCGCGACCACCCTTAGCGTGCTGACCAGCGCCCTCACCCCCGAGCTGCGGAACCTCGTCTACTCGGGGACGCTCTCGCGCCTCTCACCCGTGGCGGTCGAGGAGCTGATGTCCGGTTTCCAGCGGACGTACCTCGTACTCGCGACGGTCGCGCTCGCGGGCGTCGCCACCGCCGCCTGCGCCAGGCCCCGCCGACTCTAGCTCTCGCGCGTCCCCGTCTCGTGACGCCGGGCCAGGGCTTCGACGCCGGTCAGCAGGAGATCGATGCCGAACGTGAAGTAATGCTCGACGTCGGGCGGCTCGGCCAGCGTGGCGCCGTACTCGATGATGTGCGGATAGCGGTCGGACGGCAGTGACTCGAGCTTCAGGCGGCGCTGCCGCCGTGCCTCCGCCTCCTCCTCGCGTGGGAGAACGATGGGGCAGGGCTGGCCCTTGACCAGACCGATCGCGCCGTTGAGCAGGTAGGACGAGATGTAGAAGCCTTCTCGAAGCGTGAACCCGGCCTCGGTCAGGATGTCGAGCGCCGCCTCGGTCGCACGCTTGAAGCTGTCGACGTCGTGCTTGTCCTCGACCGCGGTCAGCAGGTCGGGCAGACATGGGTGCTCGCGCATGACGCGGACGATCGCCTCCACCATCATCCGCAGCCGCTTCCGCCAGGAGTCACCTGGGGTGATGTCGGCGGTGACCCCCGAGAGCACGTGCTCGGCGAGGGCCCACATCAGCTCGTCCTTGTTCTTGAAGTGCCAGTAGAGCGCCATCGGGGTGACACCCAACCGGCCGGCGAGACGCCGGATGGTGACCGCCTCGACGCCTTCGTCGTCGGCGAGCGCCAACGCCTGCTCGACCACCGTCTCTCGGGTCAGCTTCTCTGGGGCCACTTGACAACTATACGACGTACAAGGTCTCCTCTACGGTGTACATGTACGCCGTACAAGTACACCGTAGAGGAGACGACTGTGGATCGCCGATGGTGGGCACTGGTGGCGGTATCACTCGCCACTTTCATGACTTATCTCGATAACAACGTGGTCAACGTGGCACTCCCGACCATCCAGCGGGACCTGGGCCTGACGATCTCCGGCCTGGAGTGGATCGTCAGCGGCTACATGCTCGTGTTCGCGGGGCTGTTGATGGCCGGAGGCAGGCTCGCGGACGTGTTCGGCCAGCGGCGGATCTTCCTGATCGGCCTCGCCGTCTTCACGCTGGCCTCGACGGCGGCCGGGCTGTCAGGTGACGGGACGACGCTCATCCTCAGCCGAGGGCTTCAGGGCATCGGAGCGGCGCTGCTGACGCCCACAGCGCTCGCGCTGATCCCGCTGACCTTCCCCGACGAGAGGGAGCGCGGGGTCGCCGTGGGCGTGTGGAGCGCGATCGGCGGCCTGGCGCTCGCCCTCGGGCCGCTGACCGGCGGCTTCATCAGCGAGAACTGGCACTGGGGCTGGATCTACCTGATCAACGTGCCCATCGGCGCCATCACGTTCGCGCTCGGAGCGTGGGCCATCGGCGGATCCAACGCCCCCGCGCGGCGCCGGCTCGACGTGCCCGGCCTGGTCACCTCGTCGCTCGCGCTCTTCGCCCTGACGTACGCGCTCATCGAGGGAGACGGGCGCGGCTGGACCTCGGGGGTCATCCTCGGATCGTTCGCCGTCAGCGCGGCGGCGGCCGTACTGTTCGTGCTGGTCGAGACCCGTGCCAAGGAGCCGATGATCGACCTGTCGCTGTTCCGGGAGCGGGTCTTCAGCGGCGGGCTGCTCTCCATGGGCCTGTGGTCCTTCGGAATCTTCGGCATCTACTTCTTCACCGCGCTGTGGCTGCAGAACGTGCTCGGCTTCACGCCGACGGAGGCGGGCGCGGCCTTCGTCCCCATGGCCCTGCTGATGGCCGGGCTCGCCGTGGTCGCCCCGAGGATCGCCACGCGGTTCGGCACAGCGACGACCGTCGCCGTGGGCCTCGGCCTGATGGCCGTGGCCGTGATCGGCATCTCCTTCATCGGCCAGGGGGGCACCTACGGTCAGCTCTTCCCATGGCTGATGCTGTACGGCTTCGGCGCGGGGCTGCTGGTCCCGCTCACCAACGCCATCCTCGGAGCACTTCCGGCGGGCCGCGGGGGCGTCGCGTCGGGAGTGCTCAACGTCTCGCGCGAGGTGTTCGGGCTCCTCGGCGTCACCGTGCTCGGCGCCATCCTGAGCGCCCGCCAGAGCGCCGCCGTCGCGGACGGCGCCGGCCCGCTGACGGCCTTCCTGGACGGCTACCAGCTCGCCCTGGTCATCGCGGGCCTCATCGTGGCGGTCGGAGTCCCGGTCAGCCTGGTGTCCCTCCGCACCCGCCGTACGATACCTCCCACCGCCACCCCCACCCCCAGAATCCCCGAGCCCGTCGCCTGAAAGCCGGGGATGGTCAGGGTCCGCGCGAATTGAGTCCTTCTACGCTCAGTGTCGGCCTAGCAGCGCAGTGGGCCTTCTTGCATTGCTTGTAGGGTTTCGCATCGCTGGGGTCACGACCGGCGTCCTCACAGGGGCCGGCACCCAATTCTTGAGCACGGCGGCCGTGACCGCCACGGGCTCGGCGGTGGGGCTCCACATGATCCGCGCGAGCTGTACGGCCGAGACGGCCAGCACGGCGACCTCGATGCCGAGGAGCGACCACTCGACGAGGCCGATCATCACCTGGTGCCCCGGAAGTGCGACGTAGGTCAGCACGGCGAGGGCACCGCCCGCGCCCAGCGCCAGCCACTCCAGCGGGCGTGCCACCGGCTGCCACCGCTCGTCGTCACCGAACCGCCGCGCCATCAGCGCGGCGGCCCCGGCGAGGTTGACCAGCGCGACCGCCACCATGAGGTCGGCCACCGGAGTCCCGGGCACGACGGCGGCGACGGCCAGCGCCGCCGCCCACGCGAGCACGAGCCGCTCGGGCCACCCCGACACCGGCGCCCGTACGGCACGCATGCCGGCGAGCAGCCCCAGCGAGGACAGCACGAGCAGCACCAGCGCGAACTGCGTGCCGCCACCCGGCTCGAGCGCCGCGTACCGGCCGATCGTCAGGCCGAGCATCTCGAGGGGGACACCGATCAGGCCGACCACCATCGTGACCGACGCGACCAGCGTTCCGGCTCCGGCGACCAGGGGGTAGAGCCTTATCAGGGGCAGCATGGATCCAGACTGACCGAAAGGTTCGCCTGGAACATCCGTGCATTCCCTGATCCTCCCCTGAGACGATCTCGGAGTGCCTCAGGGTCGTCAGATGCCGGCGATGATCTCCGCGTAGCGCGAGCGGACATCGGGCGCCGGCTCCGCCTCGAAGGCCTCCATCACGCCGGCCTCCCACCGGGGAGGTTCCGGGGTGCCGCTGAGCAGCCAGGCGGCCTGGCGCGCCGCCCCGTCGGCCACGTACTCACCCGGCTCCGGCACGAGCACGGGACGCCCGAACACCGTCGGCGCGATCCTGCGTACCGCCTCCGACCTGGCGCCTCCGCCGATCAGCAGCACCCGCCGGGGCGCGAGCCCCAGCGCGTCAAGCCCGTCGGCCAGTCCGCAGAGCATGCCTTCCACGGCGGCCCGAGCGAGGTGCGCGGGGGTCGAGTTGGACAGCCGCAGCCCGTGCAGCGACCCGGTGGCGTCGGGCCGGTTCGGGGTGCGCTCCCCTTCGAGGTACGGAACCAGCACGAGCCCGTCCGCTCCGGAAGGGGCCTGCAGAGCCAGGTCGGACAGCTCCGCCACGGTCACGCCGAGCATGCGCGCCGCCGCGTCCAGCACCCGGGCGGCGTTGAGCGTGCACACCAGCGGGAGGAACCGCCCGGTCGCGTCGGCGAAGCCCGCCACGGCGCCCGAGGGGTCATGGCTGGGCACGTCGGCGCAGGCGAAGACCGTCCCCGAGGTGCCGATGGAGACCACCACGTCGCCGGGGAGCACTCCCACGCCGAGGGCCGCCGCCATGTTGTCGCCCGTGCCCGGCCCGATCCGTACGGCGGCGCCCCTTCCCGTCTCGCGTGACTCGCCCGCCTGGCCCGTGGGGTCGAGCACGCGAGGCACCAGCGGGGTGTGGCCCATGGCCAGCTTGAGCAGGTCGGGGCGGTAGGAGTTCGCCGAGGGCGACCAGTAGCCGGTGCCCGAGGCGTCGCCCCGGTCGGTGGTGAGCGTGTCGATCCCGGAGGATCCGGCCAGCCGCCAGGTGAGCCAGTCGTGCGGAAGGCACACCGCCGCCGTACGGGCGGCGGCGGCGGACTCGTGCTCGGCCAGCCAGCGGAGCTTGGTCACGGTGAAGGAGGCCACCGGCACGCTCCCGGCCGCCTCAGCCCACGCACGCGGCCCGCCCAGCTCCGTGACCAGGTCGTCGGCCGCGCGCGCGGAACGGGTGTCGTTCCAGAGCAGCGCGTCCCTGACGACCTCGCCGTGCTCGTCGAGGCATACCATGCCGTGCTGCTGCGCGCCGACCGACAGCGCCGCGACGTCCGAGAGGCCGCCCGCCGCGGCGAGGGCCTCCTGGAGCGCGGTCCACCAGTGGTCCGGGTGGATCTCGGTCCCGGGCGGGTGCGGGGCCCGGCCCTCACGGACCAGGCGCCCCGTCTCCGCGTCGCGGACGACGACCTTGCAGCTCTGCGTCGAGGAGTCGACGCCCGCGACCAATGTCATCCCCGCACTCCGAGGAGGTGCTCCAGCGCGAGCTGGTTGAGGTGGGTGAAGTGGAAGCCGCGCTCGGCGGCCTTGTCGATGTCAAAGTCGTCCCTGGCGAGGTCCTTGTACGTCTCGCCGGCGGCCAGGGTGGGCTGGGCCAGCTCGGTGACGCGGGAGTTCACGAGGGCCTCGCGCACCTCGGGGTCGGCACGGAACGCCGCCGACTTCTCCTTGAGGATCAGGTAGGTGCGCATGTTGGCGGCGGCCGAGACCCACACGTCCTCGGCGTCCTCGGTGCGCAGCGGCTTGTAGTCGAAGTGGCGCGGACCCTCGTAGCCGCCGTTCTCGAGCAGGTCGACCAGGAAGAACGCGCTCTTCAGGTCACCGTGGCCGAAGACGAGGTCCTGGTCGTACTTCGGACCGTGCTGGCCGTTGAGGTCGAGGTGGAACAGCTTGCCGTGCCAGAGCGCCTGGGCGATGCCGTGGACGAAGTTCAGCCCGGCCATCTGCTCGTGGCCCACCTCGGGGTTGAGCCCGACCATCTCCGGGTGCTCCAGCTCGTTGATCAGCGCCAGCGCGTGGCCGATCGTGGGGAGCAGGATGTCGCCGCGCGGCTCGTTCGGCTTGGGCTCCAACGCGAACCGCAGGTCGTACCCCTTGTCGATCACGTAGGAGCAGAGAAGGTCGAGACCCTCCTTGTAGCGGTCGAGGGCGGCCCTGACGTCCTTGGCGGCGTCGGACTCCGCGCCCTCGCGCCCGCCCCAGCAGACGTACGTCGTCGCGCCAAGCTCGGCGGCGAGGTCGATGTTGCGGATGACCTTGCGCAGCGCGTACCTGCGGACGTCGCGGTCGTTGCTCGTGAAGGCGCCGTCCTTGAAGACCGGGTGGGTGAACAGGTTCGTCGTCGCCATGGGAACCTTGAGGCCGGTGTCGCTCAGGGCCGCCTTGAAGTTCGCGATGGCCTTGTCGCGGTCGGGCTCGGTGGCGAGGAGGTCGTCGTCATGAAATGTCACGCCATAGGCGCCGAGTTCGGCCAGACGGTGTACGGCCACCGCCGGGTCGAGCGGGGCGCGGCTGGCGTCACCGAACGGGTCCCGGGCCTGCCATCCGACCGTCCACAGGCCGAACGTGAACTTGTCTTCCTTCTTGGGTACGTACGCGTCCACCGCTGGTATCTCCCGATTTAGTCTACGTTGTGGACTAAATATCGGCCGGGACTCGCGGCAGGTCAAGAGGGACACGGCCGCGGGTTCACGGGAAGGGGTTGGGGGCTGTGATTGAAGCCGGAGAAATCCCCTGATGGCACAGGCTGTACGACACGACTCGATGCGCGCGGGCAATCTCGCGGTCGTGCTCGGAGAGCTCGACCGCCGAGGCCCGCTGACACGCGCCGCGCTCGCCGAGACGACCGGCCTCACCAAGACCACCGTGTCGAAGCTGGTCGGAGATCTGATCGACGCGGGCATGGCGGTGGAGTCGGGCGCCGTGCACGACGGCGAGCGCGGCCGTCCGGGCGTCGCGGTGCGCCTCAGCGGGCACCGGGTCGCCGCCCTGGGCCTCGAGATCAACGTCGACTACCTGGCCGCATGCGTCGTCGACTTGAGCCGGTCGGTACGGCTGCTCCGTACACAGGCTGTGGACAACCGTGCGGCCTCGCCGTCTGATGTGATCATGCGGCTGCGGGAGCTGGCGACGTCCATGCTGGCCGGCGCCGCCGAGCTCGGGCTCTCGGTGGCGGGCGCGATCGTCGCCCTGCCCGGCCCCGTCGACCGTTCCACCGGTACGGTGCACCGCGCGCCCAACCTCGGCTGGCGTGACGTGGCCGTCGCCGGCATGCTCGCGCTTCCCCTTCCCCTGCTTGTGGACAACGAGGCGAACCTCGCCGCACTGGGCGAGCTGTGGTTCGGGTCCGGGGCGTCGCTCGGCGACTTTCTCCACGTGTCCGGAGAGATCGGCATCGGCGCCGGCCTGGTGGTCGACGGCGCGCTGTTCCGGGGCGCGCACGGGTTCGCCGGCGAGCTCGGCCACGTCGTCGTCTCGCCCGACGGCCCCGGGTGCCGGTGCGGCGGCACCGGCTGCCTGGAGCGGTACGCCGGGCAGGACGCCCTGCTGCCGCCTGGCGAGGAGATGGCCGAGCTGCTGGCACGCCTGAGGGCGGGCGAGCCCTCGGCGGCGGCCGCCTGCGAGCGGGCCGGGTCGGCACTCGGCGTCGCCCTCACCACCGCAGTCAACCTGATCGACCCGGACACGATCGTGCTGGGCGGGATCTTCGCGCCGCTGTTCCCATGGGTGTCCGGCCCGGCGGAGCAGACGATGCGCAGGAGGCTCGGGCAGATGCGCGCCCGCGTCCCCGCCGTGGTCGTCTCGAAGGTCGGCGCCGACGCCGCGACTCTGGGCGCCGCAGGGCAGGTGATCCAGCGGATCATCGCCGACCCGGGCGCCTATCTCCTCGACCCGCGACGATACAGTTGAACTCTCAATCATATCGGCGTATGGTTGATTGAGAGTTCAAGTTATTGGAGGCATCATGCCGGTACACCGTCTCAACCACGCGGTCCTGTACGTACGCGACGTCGAGCGCACGGTCGCGTTCTACAAGGAGGCCCTCGGCTTCCGCGTCGTCATGGGGTTCCCGGGCGCGGCCTTCCTGCAGGCTCCGGGATCGAACAACGACCACGACCTGGGCCTCTTCGAGATGGGCGCGCAGGCCGGGGCGTCCCAGGCCGGGCGCGCCACCGTCGGCCTGTACCACCTCGCGTGGGAGGTGGAGACACTCGACGACCTCGAAGGGATCGCCACGAAGCTGAGCGACCTCGGAGCCCTCGTCGGCGCCTCCGACCACTCCACCACCAAGGCGCTGTACGCCAAGGACCCCGACGGCATCGAGTTCGAGGTCTCCTGGCTCGTGCCGGCGAACCTGCTGACCGAGGAGACGCTCGCCGGGCGCAGCGGCATCCAGCCGCTCGACATCGCCCGCGAGAAGGAACGGTACGGCGCGAGCACCCGAGGCGGGGTCGGCATCTCCATCGCCGTCGGCTGAGCGGGGCGCCTTCAGGCCGTGCCGAGCTCTGGGCAGGCTATGCCCCTCCTGTCGGATGCGGCCACCCAAGGACTCACGCCTACGTATCGCCGCCGGCGCTCAGTTCCCGCTGTGTCAGTTCCCGCTGCAGGGTGAAGGCGTGGTGCAGGTAGTCGCGGGCCAGATCGGCCCGGCCGGCCGCCCGGTGCAGCTCGCCCAGCATCCGGGTCGCGCTCGCCTCCCCGCTGCGGTCGCCGAGCCGCTGGAAGATCGTGCGTGAGCGTTCGAGCTGCGCAGAGGCGTGCATCCGCTCGCCACGGACCGCCCGGCGCCTGCCGAGGCTCTGCATGGCGTACGCCGCGCAGTGGCGGTCACCGAGGCTTTCGAAGATGTCCAGCGCCTGGTCCTGGAAGTGCATGGCGCGGTCGAAGTCGGCGGCCAGGTCGTGCAGGCGTCCGAAATGGTTGAACACGCAGCCCTCCCTGTGCCGGTCACCGACCGACCGCGCCAGCCGCAGCGCCTCATCCAGCCATCGCGACGCCGCGGCGAGGTCGCCCGAATCCAGGCACACCTTGCCGATGGCCTGCCGCGCGTAGGCCTCGCCCGCCTGGTCGCCCATGCCGAGGAACATGCCGAGGGCCCGCTGGAAGCGTCTGAGCGCTCTGATGCGCTCGCCCCGGACCTGGTCCACCGCGCCGAGCCCGCAGATGGCGATCGCCTCGCCCCTGTGGTCCCCGACCTCGCGGAAGATCGTGTAGGACCGCTGGAACATCTCCTCGGACTCGGCGTAGGCGTCCTGGTACAGGTACACCTGGGCGAGCCCGCGGAGCAGCGCGGCCTCGCCACGCAGGTCGCCCTTGGCGCGTACGGCGTCGAGCGCGATCTGGTGGGTGCTCCTCCAGGCGTCGTAGTGCCCGCGCAGATCGAAGTACGGCACGAGGGTCGCCGCGAGGCCCCACGCCGAGTCGGCCATCCCCGCGTCGGCGGCCAGCCGCACCGTGCCGACCAGGGCCTCCCGCTCGGCGTCGAACCACGACAGCGGGTTCACCGTCACCTGGCCGACGGTGGCCTCCGCGGGCTCCCAGCGGGCCGCCGTCGGCGACATCAGCCCGAACATCGTGGTGGGCAGCCGGGCGGTGGCCTGCTCGGCGATGGCCAGCCACGCTCCCACCACCCGTCCGAGAGCGTGCCGCTCGGGATCGGCCTGGGCCCTCTCCCTGGCGTCGCAGCGGATCAGGTCGTGGAGCCGGTAGCGAGGCCCGCCCGTGGGATCGCCGCCCACCTGCCGCAGCAGGTTGGCGTCGACCAGGTCGTCCACGACGTCGTCCGACCGATGCCGATCGAGCGCGGCGTCGACCACCCACGCGGGCACGGAGTGCGGGCCGAGCAGGCCCAGCGTCCTGAAGGCGCGGGCGGCCTCGTCGGGAAGCAGCCGGTAGCTGCGGTCCACGCTGCCCCGTACCTCGAGGTCTCCGACCCGCAGTTCGCTGAGCCGTCGCGCCTCGTCGTCGAGCCGTCGCTCCAAGAGGCGCAGGGACCAACCGGGCCGTCCCACCAGGCGGGCTCCCGCGATCCTGATGGCGAGCGGCAGGTACCCGCAGGATCGGACGATCGCCGACGCCGCGTCCATCTCCCGGTTCAGCCGCTCGGCGCCCACGATCTCGCGGAGCAGCGCCACGGCCTCGTCCGGAGCCAGCATGTCCAGCTCCACCTGAAGTGTCCCGGGAAGCTCGGTGATCCGGCGACGGCTGGTCACGAGCACCGAGCAGCCGCTGCCCGGCAGTAGCGGGCGCACCTGCGCGGCGCTCGCGGCGTCGTCGAGCAGGACCAGCACGTCGCGTCCCGCGAGGAGCGATCGGTACAGCGCTGAACGCTCGTGCACGCCGTCAGGGATCGCGCCTTCCGGCATGCCGAGCCCGCGCAGCGCCTCCGCGAGCAGCTCGTCCGGGGCGGGAGGCCAGAGTGAGGTGCCGGCGAGATCGAGGTAGAGCTGCCCGTCCGGATAGCCGGCCCGCACGACGTGCGCGCAGTGCACCGCCAGCGCGGACTTGCCCACTCCGGGCGGCCCTACGACCACGGTGATCGAGGGCGGCCCATCGGTCCTGTCCGGTGCCAGCGCCCCGACCAGGGCCGCGACGTCCGCCGCCCGTCCGGTGAAGTCCGGCACGTCCGGCGGGAGCTGGTACGGCCTGGGCCTATGCCCGATCGCGGCCTGCTCCCGCACCACGGACGGATCCCGGACCACGGCCTGCTCGCCGGCCACGGACGGATCCCAGACCCGGGGCCGCTCGCCCGCACCGGGCCCCTCTCCGGGTGGGGACCACTCTTCTGTCGCGTGGCGGTGGCCGGCGAGGACGGCCGCGTGGGCGCGGCGCAGCTCGGCGCCGGGCTCGATGCCGAGCTCCTCCACCAGCCGGTCGCGGATCGTCGTGTACGCGCGCAACGCCTCCGCCTGGCGCCCGCTCCAGTGCAGGGCGAGCATGAGCTGCTGCCACAGGCCTTCCCTGAACGGATGTTCCACGACCAACCCGCGCAGCTCGCCTATCGCGCTGGTGTACTGCCCGAGGGCCACCTGTATGGCCAGCAGGTCCTCGGCCGCCGCGAGCCGGGCCTCCGCGAGAGGCGCAAGGCGGCCGTCCCACAGGGAGCTGCCCGGCAGGTCCGCGAGAGGCGCGCCGCGCCACAGGGCCAGCGCGCGGGAGAGCCGGTCGACCGCCTCGGAGGTGCGGCCCTCCGCCAGCGACCGGCGGGCCTCGGCCACCAGCCCCTCGAAGCCGAGCAGGTCGAGATCCTCCGGGCGCAGCTCGATCATGTAACCGGACTGCCGGGCCCGGATCGTCGTACGGGCTCCCCCGCCCGCCAGACCGGCGCGCAGCGAGCTGACGTAGGTCCGCAGGTTCTCCACGGCGGACCGTGGCCGGCGGTGGGGCCAGAGCACTTCGACAAGAAGGCTTGTGCTGACCACACGGTTGGCGTGTAGCAGCAGGGTGGCCAGCAGCATTCGTGGTTTGATGCCCCCGAGGCGCAGGGACTGCCCGTCGAGCCGGACATCCAGCGGACCCAGCACGTTAAATATGGGCTGATCGACCATCATGCCCACTTCTGCTCCTTAAGAGACTTTTCAACCGTTTACGGGGTTGGGTCACTGGAAGCCTTGAACTGGTTTGTATCCATTTTGGACGTTTCTTATACGGCTTATACGGACGCTGTACGCCAACAGGGCCCTCCGGATCCGCTTTCTTTCTTCAAAACCCGCCACCGGTCGGGCCGAGCCGGTATCCGGAGCTGCGAGAAGGGATCTGAATGAAGATCAATGGGGTGTTCACGGCAGGGATCGCCCTGCTGCTCAGCCTCGCGGGGGGCGTCGCACTGGCTCCGAGCGCCAGCGCGGCCGGTCCGCGGCCGAACTTCCAGCTTCCGTTCCCGTGCGGTCAGGTCTGGAACGGGAACTCCAGCGCCAGCAGTGCCCACCAGTCCTGGGAGATCGACTTCAACCGGGGCAGCACCGCGGACGCCGACCTCGGCGACACCGTGGTCGCCGCGGCGGCCGGCACGGTGGTCATCTCGGCCGACCAGGGCTCGGCCAACGGCTACGGCAACCTGGTCAAGATCGACCATGGCGGCGGGTGGTCCAGCTACTACGCGCACCTGCGCATACGGTCGGTGAGCACCGGAGCGCAGGTCTCGCAGGGCCAGAAGATCGGCGAGGTGGGCAACACCAGCAAGCCGGGCAACAACATCTCGCCCCACCTGCACTACGAGGTCCGTACAACCGACACCTCCTACCCGGCCAACATCCAGAAGGCCGTCTTCAACGGGGTGACCTTCGGCTACCCGATCCAGGACGTGACCTCGCACAACTGCTCCGGCAGCAACAACCCCTACTCGCCAGAGGAAGTCTGCGGCAGCGGGTACGGCGTGATCGACTCCGCCGCCCTTGGCTCGGCGGGCAAGGTCTACCTCCTCTACAACACCTCCAACGGGTACAACTGCGTGACCACGATCAAGAGCGCGTCGGTCGGCTCGGCGACCGCCACGTCCGCCTACCTTGAGGTGCAAGGGAAGAGCCGGATCACCGACTCGGGCAACTTCGCGTACTACGCGGGCCCTGTACGCGCCACCGCGACCAACACATGCGTCAAGTGGGGCGGCAAGGCCGGCGCCTCCACCTACGACAGCCCGTTCGAACACTGCGGCTGATCCCGGATCACCAGGGCCACTTCCCGACCACGCGGAAGTGGCCTTCCGGCACCCCATGTCCCGGCCGGTGAGTTCCCGGCCTTGATGGAGCCGATCAACCTGTCACCCCGGAGGGTGCCCGCTATGTTCCAAGACCTGCCTGGTTGGTGGGTCAGCTGGAGTCGTACCATCTGCCGCTGTAGGACTCCCAGCTCGGCGGTGTGCCCGGAAGGGCAGAACTCTGGTCGCACGTGCGCAGACCGTCGAGAGCCAGAGCCAGGAGCCGCCGGCTGACGTTGTCCTGCTCGGCCGTGCCGCGTGGGATGCGGCTGAAATGTTCGATGAGGTACGACACATCCAGTGCGGTGACGTCCGGCCGCACGATGCCTTCGGCCTGTGCTCGACGTACCAGCTGGTCCAGCAGCTCGCGCCCCAGCTCGCTTGCCGCGGTCATCTCGTCGGTGACGGCGATCGTACCGGCGGCCGACCCGAGGGACCCGACACGCGCGGCGACGCACCGCTGGACGAAGCCACGGACCGCCGACCACACGTCCCCCTCGGAGACCAGTGCCTCCCGCGCCGAGGCGATCGACTCCTCCATGGACAGCAGGCACAGCCGTTGCAACAGCTCTTCCTTGCTGCCGTACCGGCGGTAGAACGTGGCGATGCCGACACCCGCCCGGTCGGCGAGAGCCGACATGGGAGCCCCGGCGCCCTGCTCGGCGAAGACCGTTCGCGCCACCTCCAGCACGAGATGGTCGTTCCGCTCCGCCTCGGCGTGACGCCCCCGCTGTCGCCTCGCTCGCAGCGGATCAGGTGACGGCTCGCGTCGTGCCTGGTCAGGCGTCGGCTCGACCGCGTCGGACGGGTGCGTCGTCGGATCCACGGACGAAGTCTATTGCAATCGGAGCGGATTGTTCCGTTATGTTGTTCGGAGCGATCCGCTCCGATAGACGGATCCGTATGGAAGGAAGCAGTCGTGCGCGCTGTGTGGCTACAGGAGTTCGGCGGACCTGAGGTGCTCGTCCCGGGAGAGGCGCCTGATCCGCGCCCCGGTCCCGGGCAGGTGGTGATCGAGGTGGCCGCGATCGGCATCCCGTTCGTGGAGACGCAGGTCAGGTCTGGTGTCGCTCCCGTGCCGCTCCCCCGGTTGCCGATCATTCCTGGCAACGGCGTGGGCGGCACGATCGTCGAGGTCGGGCCGGACGCCGACCCGGCACTCCAAGGCCGGCGTGTAGTGACCTCCTTGGGAGGGTCCGGAGGGTACGCGGAACGGGTGGCGGTGGACATCGGAGGGCTGATCACCGTGCCACCAGAGCTGGACATCACCGACGCCGTCGCGCTGCTCGCCGACGGCCGTACGGCCATGGGCCTCATCCGGGCCGCCGCTCCGCGCCCTGGCGAGTGGGTGCTGGTGGAGTCGGCCGCCGGTGGGCTGGGGAGCTTGCTCGTCCAGCTCCTCTCGAACGCGGGAGCGCAGGTGGTGGCGGTCGCCAGTTCGCAGCGGAAGCTGGACCTCGCCGCCGAGCTCGGTGCCAAGGTGACCGCCGACTACACCAGGGACGGCTGGGGCGATCGCGTGCGGGAGGCCGTCGGCGAGGCGGGCGTGCGGATCGTGCTCGACGGGGTCGGGGGTGCAATCGGCCGTACGGCCTTCGAACTCCTGGCGCCGCGTGGAAGGTTCGTGATGTTCGGCGCCGCCAGTGGAGCGCCGACGCATGCGACGGTCGCCGAGGTGTTCCAGCGAGGCATCGTCCTCGTCACCATCGGGCAGTTCTTCGATTCGCCCGCCGACATCAAGGCGATGGCCGAGGCCGCGATCGCCGAAGCCGCCGCCGGCCGGCTCCGCCCCGTCATCGGCCAGACCTTCCCGCTGGAGCGGGCCGGCGACGCCCACGCCGCCATCGAGGCGCGCACCACCCTCGGAAAGACCCTCCTCATCCCGTAACCGCATGCCCAGTGCCGCGTGAACGGCTCCTTCGACAACCCCTCGAAGAACACCCCGCCACCGCGCGTACAAGGTCCTCACTCGAACCCGCACCCAAGGTAAGGAAACACGATGTCCCTCGATATCGGCGTCGGGTTGCCGACCACCGGCCGAGGTCCGGACGGCACCCAGCTCGGTGACGTCCGCGCCCACGCCATCCACGCGGAACAACTCGGGCTGGAGTCGGTGTGGGCGGCCGACCATCTGATCCCGGTCGTTCCCATACTCGACAGCACCATCGCCCTCGCGGTCGCGGCGGGAGCCACCGAACGCGTGCGGCTCGGCTTCAGCGTGATGGTGCTGGCCATGCGCTCACTGGCGTGGGCGGCGAAGCAGGTGGGCACGTTGCAGCACGTGTCCGGCGGCCGTGTCCTCCTCGGCGTGGGATCCGGCGGCACCCCGCACGGCACGGCGGGCTGGGAGGCGGCCGGCGTGCCGTACGGCGAGCGCGGGGCGCGTACCGACGCGGCGCTGGGCGCGCTCCCCGGCCTGCTGGCGGGTGAGCCCACCGTGCTGCCGTACGAGCCGGGCCGGCCGAAGATCAGTCTGGCGCCGGCCGTCGCGGTCCCGCCCGTACTGATCGGAGGGAATGGACAGGTCGCCATCCGGCGCGCGGCGACGTACGGGGACGGCTGGTTCCCGTCGGTCATGACTCCCGACGCGCTCGCGCCGGAGGTGACCAGGCTGCGCGACATGGCCGCAGAGCGCGGGCGACCGGCGCCGACCGTCACGGTAGGCATCCCGGCGGCCCTCGGCGGCGGCCAGGCAGAGCGGCAAGCGGTCGCGGCCGCGCTTTCGAGCGGGTACGGCGTGCCGCTGGAGGAGGCCGTCAAGATCCCGGTCGTCGGAGACCGTCACGAGGCGGCCGAGCGCCTGGCCGCGTACGCCGACGCGGGGGCCGACCGGGTGGTGCTCATGACCGACAAGCCGGACTGGCGCCGCCACTACGAGCTGGCAGCCGAGGTCAACGCCCTGCTGAACCGATGACGCGGGCTCAGCTCGTGACCGCGGACACGGCGGCGACGATCATCTGGACGTTCGCCGGCACGGGGACACCCTGCACGAAGACCGTCGGCGTGGCGTTGACCCCTCGCTGCACGGCTCTCGCGGTGACGTACGCCGCCCACTCGACGTAGGTGTGCCTGCGCACGCATGCCCCGAAGGCCGGCTCCGTCATCCCGACCGAGGTGCCCAGATCGATCAGCTCGTCGTCGGTGAGCCCCGGACCGCCTTCGGGTGGCTGGTTCACGAAGAGCGCGTAGGCGTACTCCATGAACCTGCCGTGGTCGGAGGCGCAGCCGGACGCCGAGGCCGCCCGGGAGGAGTACTGGTTGGTCGACGCCGCGTCCAGGAAGGACATCGGGTGGTACACCAGGGTGATCAGCCGGTTCTCCACCATCTGGTCCAGCGCGGGCCCGGCCGTCAGCTCGAACTGCTTGCAGAACGGGCACTGGAAGTCGATGTAGGCGTCCACGATGACCGGGCCGTCGCCCACGGCGATGCCGTCTCCGGTCTCCGTGGCCCCTGCCGGCACGTGCACCGGAGCCATCACCTGGCCTGCTCGAATGCTCATACGCTCCTCCTTCGTACCGGGTCACCGAACAGTAGAACGGCCTGGCCGGGAGCATCCGTTCTCAACGGAACACAAAGATCCATCAAAGACTCGCGAGGGCAGGAGACCTCTATTAAGGAAGGCCGACAAGAGGCCGCCAGCACGTCCTATTCAGCAACGACCAGGCGAAACGCCGATTTACAAGTACACGACAAGCCGCAGCCAATCACCGGCCAAGAGAGGCTCCCCTTAATAGAGGAAGAGAAGGGAGCAAGAAATGACCACAAGTGGAATCGGCATCGTGGGTACGGGAATCTCCGGCCTGACGCTGGCACTGCGGCTGCAACAGCTCGGCGTGGACGTGACCCTGTACGCCGAGAAGACCGCCGACGAGATGAGGAGTGGCCGCCTGCCCAACACGGTCGCCCGGATGTGGCACACCCGCGACCGCGAGCGTGCCCTCGGCAGCGAGCACTTCGTGTCGGACGGCAGCCTCGCGCGGAGGGCGACGATCTCGATCAAGAGCGAGCCACCGCTGGAGTTCGAGGGCACGCTGGCGCAGCCCATGCACGCCGTCGACTTCCGCCTCCTGCTTCCCGCCCTGCTCGACGACTTCACCGCTCGCGGCGGGCGGCTGGTGGTCACGCACCCCTCTCCCGGCGCAGACGACGTCAGCAGGTGGTCGGCCTCCCAGGAGCTGATCGTCGTGGCCGCCGGACGGCGTTCCGTCGCCGAGCTGTTCCCCCGCGACGGGCACCGGTCCCCGTACGACCGCCCGCAGCGGTCTCTCCTCGCCGGCCTCTACACCGGCATCCGGCCGGCCGACTTCGGCTACAACGTGTCGCCGGGGTGCGGTGAGGTCTTCCAGATGCCCATGTGGACCCGGAACGGCCTGGCCGCCGCGATGCTGGTCGAGGCTATTCCCGGCGGCCCCATGGAGCCCGTCACCCAGATGTCCTACGAGGACGACCCGCGCGCCTTCATCCGCACGCTGGAGAACGTGCTGGCGGAGCACACGCCCCGCATCGCCGAGCGGATCGACCACGGCTCGTTCGACCTCCTCGGCCCGGACGACCTGCTGCAGGGCGCGGTCACGCCGGTCGTCCGTATCCCGGTCGCGAGGCTCTCCACGGGCCGGATCGCCCTCGCCGTCGGCGACGCGTGGATCACCAACGACCCGATCACCGGGCAGGGCGCCAACCTCGGCTCGCACTCCGCCTGGGTGGCCGCCGAGGCAATCGCCGCGGGCGGACCGTACGACGAGGCGTTCGCCTTGTCCGTGGCGGCGGAGATGTGGAAGGTCGCGGGCCCCGTGACCGACTGGTCGAACGCCTTCCTGCAGCCACCGGCCGAGCACGTGCTCCGGCTCTTCATGGGCGCCACCACGGACCAGTCACTGGCCGACCTGTTCATCAACCTGTTCAGCGACCCCGTGACCGCCTGGTCGCTGTTCTCCGACCCCGCCGAGGTGGACGCGCTCATGGCTTCCCGCGTCAAGGTCGCGTCCTGACATCTGTCCGCCGGGCAGGGACGAGCGGTGCGCGGCGAAGAACTCGACGACCGCGGTCGGCGCGCGGCCGAACGCCTCGGGGGCACCCGCTGAACGGCTGTGCCGGTCGATCAGCGGGTACGGGCGGCCCGGCGTGCGAGCGCGGGCACGGGCGCTGAGCAGGCGAGGAAGACGCCCGCGACCAGCAGCCAGCCAGACGCCGCGAAGGTCGTGAGTACGAGGGTGAAGACGGCCGGCGCGAACATCTGCACCGTCGCGGTGGCCGCCTCGGACGCGCCCTGATAGGCGCCACGGGCGTCCTCGCGCATCAGCTCCACCGACAACCCCCAGCTGCCGCCGACGTACCCGAGCTCGCCTGCCACGTGGAACAGCGCCGCGACGGTCACCACTGCCATGATGACCACCCCCGAGCCTTGGGCCGTGGTCGCGAGAAGGACGCAGCTGGTCGCCAGCAAGGCTCCCGCCCAGACAGTCGTACGTGCCGCCTGCGCCGTGGTCCGGGTGAAGTTCGTGACGAATATCTGCAGCGCGGCGATCCCGACCGAGCTGATGACCACGACCACCCCGCTCAAGGACAGCGGCAGCCGCGTGGAGTTCGCGATCCACAGCGGCAAGCCGGTCGAGAGCATCGCCCAGCACAGCGAGAGCAGGGACGTCGTACCGGCGATGGCCAGGTAGGGACGGTCACGCAGTACGAGCCGGACGCCCGGGCGGCGGCCCCTGGCGGCCCGGGTGCGCGGTGACGCGACGGTGGCGGTGAGCAAGGCCGATGCGGCGAAGCTGAGCGCGTTGCCGGTGATGGCCAGCTGGTACGCGGAGGCGTCGTCCGCCGCTAGGACGACGGCACCCGCCCCCGCTCCGAGGGCATGGCCGACGTGCTGGGCGACGCGCTGCCGGGCCAGTGCCTTGACCCGGGCGTCCGTACCGGTGACCAGTCCGGCCACCAGGGCGGTACGGATGGCCGTGCCTCCGTTGGCCGGCGCGACGAAGACGGTGGTGACGAGGACGAACGTCCATGGGTCGTGGACCAGGGCGTAGCAGGCCATGGCCACCCCGCGAGCGACCGTGACGGCGACCAGGATGGCGCGCGGGTCGTACCGGTCTGCCATGGCCCCCAGCGGGACCGCGACCGCGAGACCGATGCCGCTCGCCACCGCCATGCCGAGGCCGACCATGGCCGGCGACAGGTGCAGGATGCGCGTGAAGTACAGCGCCCAGATGGTGAACCACAGGCCATCGCCCAGGGCCGAGATTCCCCGTCCCCACAGGAGGCGCCTGAGCCCGGCTGTCCCGCGCTCAACCTGCCTGCCCGGCGCGACGACCATCGATTCACTCACCCTTCACAGAATCCTTAAAGGTGAATGTAGCGCGGTCATGGCCGGCGGGACAACCATCATTCAGGACTTCATGAAAGTTGATAGGCTGCTGTTTAGGGGCGCAAGCCCGTTGAGAGCCACGGGAAGCAGGCAGGCAGAAGATGAGGGGATGGGTTGACTCGCGGGAGCCGGTTCTGGCCTCGGTCATCTCTCTCACGCGAGAGCTGGCCGACCCGGTACGCCTGACCGCCCTTCAGCTTCTCTCGGCCGAAGGCCCGCACACTCTGACCCAGCTCGCCGACGCCCTCGGCGTGTCAGCACCACGCATCGGCAACCATCTGGCGCGGCTGCGCTCCAGCGGGCTCGTGACCGTCGAGCACACCGGCAGGCACGCGGTCTACCAGGTGGCCTCCCCCCGCCTGAGCGAGGTGCTGACCGCGCTGGCCTACTACGCGCACGCCGACCTGGCCGTACGCCCCGACCGTCGCTCGACGCCGGACGACGTCGCCCACACCTGCTACGACCACGCGGCGGGCCTGCTGGGCGTCGCCGTGTTCAGCGGGCTCATCGAGCGGGGCGCCCTCCGGCCTCCCGACGGGCGTGACAGCAACCTGGAGCTCGGAAGCGACCCGAGCCTGTTCACCGAGTTAGGCATCGACCCGGCCCTGGTGGACGCCCGCCGGCGCAAGCTCGCCACAGCCTGCCTCGACCGCGTCCACCGCCTTCCCCACCTGGGCGGCGCGCTGGGGAAGTCGGTGCTCGACGCCCTCATCGCGCGCGGGCTCGTCGAGGCGCGCGGCGGCACCCGCGAGCTGACCGTGACCGCCGAAGGCGCCACCCGGCTCCCGGCCCTGCTCCCCGCCTTCAGCCTGCCCTGAACGGGGGTCACCTGCACGATTTCTAACCATCGGCGTCTTTCTCGAGGTCGCCCGCAAGGGTAGCGGTGAAGGCGTGAGCCTTCTCGTTGAGACGCGCGAGGAAGCCGCCGATCAGTTCTAGTTGATCGTCGTCGTACGCCTCCACGACCTCCGCGAAAGCCGACCCCACCTTCCCGAAGATCTTCTCCAGCGCCGCCTCGTGACGCCCAGTCGAACGCACCAGCACCTTCCGGCGGTCGGCGGCGTCGCGACGACGCTCGACGAAGCCGTTGCGCTCCAGCCGGTCGATCACAGCGGTGATGGCCGACGTGCTCATGCCGGTCAGCTCGGCGAGGCGTCCCGCCGTGAGCTCCGGCTCTTCACGTGCCAGATCGAGGCATTTCAGATCGGTCGGCCCAAGCCCGAAGTGTCCCGCGATGGCCTGGTGGAGCACCACTCCCCGGCCGGCGTTCTCCCGCATCGCCTCGGTGAGCGCCCGCATCAGCTCGGATCTGCGCCCTCTTGACACCAAGCCTCCAACACGTACTATCTTGACTTATCTCGATGGATCGAGATTTCCTATCCTTCGCACCAATCTACCAGTAGGGAGTGCCCATGAGTGAGGAAACGACGCCGGTGCTGATCGTCGGCGCCGGGCTCGCAGGGCTGTCCACCGCGATGTTCCTCGGCCTCCACGGCGTGCCGTCGGTCGTCCTCGAGCGTCACCCTGGGCTGTCCGCGCAGCCCAAGGCACGCGGGCAGATGCCGTCGACCATGGAAGCCCTCGCGACCGCCGGCGTAGCGGAGCGGTTCCTCCAGGCGGCCCCACCCGGCCGAAACGAGAGCATCATCGTCATCGCCGAGAGCGTCACCGGCACGGTGCTGCATGACGTCATCCAGTCGATGCCGGACTTCTCCGCCTTCTCACCCGCACCCATGGCCCCGACCAGCCAGGAGCGTGCCGAGCGCATCCTCGCCGCGAGAGCCGTCGAACTCGGTGCCGAAGTCAGGTTCTCCACCGAGCTGGAGTCGTTCCATCAGGACGACGACAAGGTGGTGGCGCGGCTCCGCCACGCCGCCACCGGGGAGCGGCGCACGCTGACGGCCCGATACCTGGTCGGCGCGGACGGCCACAAAGGCACGATCCGCGACACCGCGGGCGTCTCCACGCACGGACGTACAGCATCTAAGCCCAGCCGCACCATGTTCGTGCAGTTCGAAGCCGACCTCGACGTCGTGCTCGGCAGCTCGGCCTTCGGCCTTTTCTACCTGCAGAATCCCGCCCTGCCCGGAGGATCCGCCACCGTCGTCACCACCGACCACCCCGGCAGGTACGTCCTCGCCGGCGCCTTCCCCGGCCCAGCCCAGCACGAGGCCGAAGGTGTCCTGGACCATGTGCGGGACCTCGACGAGCGGCCCGGGCCACCCGCCGTTGAACGCTCCGCCTCGCCGGAGACCACGTGGCTCACCGAGATCATCCGTACGGCGTGCGGCGTGCCAGACCTGGACGTCACCATCCTCGACGCGGCGTGGTCCTCCCCCGGCAACCACGTCACCCGCGTCGCCGACACCTTCCAGGCGGGCCGGGTCCTGATGGCCGGAGACGCGGCCCACCTGATGCCCCCGACCGGAGGGCAGGGCGGAAACGCCGCCATCATGGACGGCTACCACCTCGCCTGGAAGCTCGCTGCCGTGCTCACCGGCACAGCCGGGCCTGGACTGCTCGGGAGCCACGACGCCGAGCGCCGCCCGTACACCGACACGCTGGCCGAGCAGCAGTACGCGAACATGGTGCAGCGGCACGCCCCCCATCTCCACGACGAGACCGTGGCCGACATCATGGACCCCATGATCGCGCTGTTCGGCTACGTCTGCCCGGCGGGCGCGTTCACGCCGGAGACCCACGAGGGCGCCCCGCTCATGGAGGATCCCGCGAAGTCCTTCGCGACCCTGGCGGGCGCCGCGCCATTCGAGGACCCCGCGACCCCCTCGGGACGGCCGGGATCCCGCGCCCCACACGTATGGCTGACGCGCGCGGGGGCCGCCGTCTCCACGCGCGACCTGTTCGGACCGAGATTCGTCCTGCTCACCGGGTCCGACGGCGACCCATGGGCCAAACCGGCCACCGACGCCGCGGAGCACCTGGGCATCGCCCTGGACCTCCACATCATCGGAGGCACCTCAGACCTCGCCGACCCGGACGACCGGTTCACCACCACGTACGGCGTCACGTCCTCAGGAGCCGCGCTGGTGCGGCCAGACGGCATCATCGCCTGGAGATCACCCGACGACACGGCCCCCGAAACCCTGGAACCCGCCCTCCGCCACATCCTCGACCGAACCTGACGGCCCGGACCGCTAGACGCCGATG
This sequence comes from Sphaerisporangium sp., assembly GCA_025964675.1. Lineage (GTDB taxonomy): Bacteria > Actinomycetota > Actinomycetes > Streptosporangiales > Streptosporangiaceae > Sphaerisporangium. Next base: position 30,909 of record JAOPYI010000093.1, read on the forward strand.
CCGGCGATCTCGCCACCGGCCTTCAGCAGGTTCTTCACCGCGTAGTTCGAACACACCCCCCTATCCCTAAGGGAGCCCTCTGTCCAAGAGCGGGGCGATCGTTCATCGTAGGAGTCGGTCGACGATGGAGGGCACCACCTGAGTGCCATGAGCGTGCGGAGGTCGGGCATGGAGGACTACGGCATCACAGGGGCGCGGGTGGACCTGGAGACCACCGTCGATGTAACGCCCGAGAAGCTATGGGAGCTCATCACGGCTGTGCCGCGCATCGGCGAGTGGAGTCCCGAGTGCGAGCACGGGGCCTGGCTCGAGAGCGGCCGGCCGGTGCCGCACGAGGGGCTGCGGTTCCAGGGGCGCAACCGCCGGGAAGGGCGAGTCTGGACGGTGACCTGCGTGGTGACCGAGGCCGAACGCCCGCGCACGTTCGGGTGGGTCGTGCTCGACGCCAAAGAGGACCCCGACAACCCCGGGTCGACCTGGCGGTACGAGCTCGAACCGGGCGACTCGCCGGACCAGACCCTGGTCCGCCACAGCTTCGTTCACGGCCCCGGCCACACGGGCCTTCGCGAGATGATCCACGGCAATCCCGAGATCGCCGAGCTCATCCTCGAGGTACGCCTGGGCGAGCTGCGCAAGCACATGTCCGAAACCCTCACCGCGATGGCGAACATGACCCTGCCATCGAAGACCGCACCTGCCGCACCCAGCCGCTGAGCGTGGTCTTCAGCTCGGGATCAGGCTGGGATCAGGCCGAGCAGGCGGCAGCAGCGGAGTACGGCCGCGGGGTCGCCGTCGAGGCGGAGTCTGCCGACGACGACCGCCTCCAGGGGGTCGAGCCGCCCCGCGCCGATCTCCACAAAGGTGATCGCGTCCGTGACGGCCAGGAGGCCGGGTGCTGGGGTCGGGCCCGAGACGATCTGGGCCGTACCCTCCTTGATCAGAACGTGGAAGACCTCCTCCCGGCCGTCCTTCCCGGAAATCTGGAACTGGTAGTTCTCGTCAGGCGCGGACACGGGCAGCGGACGCATCATGGCCTCCACCGCGACCAGCGACCATTCGGGGCGCACCTCGTCGTCCGGATCGGGCTCGGCCAGCAGCGGCATGCCCCAGCGGGCCAGGTCGAGCACCACCGGGCGGAGTGACTGCCCGCGCTCGGTCAGCCGGTAGCGGCGGGCGCGCCCGTCGGGATCGGAGGTGAGCTGCTCCACCACCCCGGCGTCGCTCAGCAGCTTGAGCCTGATGGCCAGCAGGTTCGTGCCGATGCCGGGCAGGTTGGCCAGCAGCTCGTTGTAGCGGCGCGGCGCGACGAGGAGCTCGCGGACGACGAGCAGCGTCCACCGCTCGCCGATCACGTCCAGCGCGGCGGCGAGTCCGCAGTATTGGCCGTAGTGTCTGCGCCCTTCCTTCATGAGGCCCAGTTTACTATCTCTAGATATAGTGATAAAGCTCAGGCGCGGGTGAACAGCGCCCGGACGAGATAGGGCATCGCCAGCTCCTGGAAGTCCACTTCCGGGTGGTAGTCGTTGATGGCCCCCTCGAAGACGAGGATGCCGAGCAGCGGGAAGATGAACTGCGGGTCGGCGTGCAGGTCGTGCCTGCGCTGCATGTCGAAGAGGCTCCCGGCGAATTTCAGCAGGTCGAAGTCGCCGGCCCGGATCCCGGTGACGGAGTCGACCAGGGCGACCATCTCGGCGGTGAAGGCGGCGGCGTCCAGGCCCTGGGGGTTCAGGGCGGTGGACAGGACGATCTCGGCGCAGCGTTTCCCGTTGCCGGTGCCCATGCGGAAGAAGAACTCGGTGAAGGCACGCCGCGCGCTCTCCGGCAGCTCCACGACGAAGCCGGCGTCGAGGATCCGGGCCGACCCGTCAGGCATGAGGTAGAGGTTGCCGGGGTGCAGGTCGCAGTGGACGAGACCGTCCAAGAACAAGATCTTGTAGATGGCGGACAGCGCCGCCTCCACGGCGTGCACCGATGCCTGCTCGCCGATGTCGGCGGGAGACATCCTGGTGAGCCCCGGGAGGTACTCCATGACCAGCACGCCGTTGGCGGTCCTTTCGAGGTCCGCGAACTCGGGGTGCGGCAGGGGCACCGTGATCTCGCCGACCTCCTTCAGCGCGGCCGACAGCCGTACGAGCGAGGCGGCCTCTGTTGTGAAGTCGAGCTGCCCGGCGATGGCGTGCGACATCTGCTGGACGGCGGCCACGGCGGGCAGCCCGCGCATCATCGGAAGCCGGGCGGCCATCGCTGTGCCCAGGGCGATGAGCCTCAGATCGGCGGCGATGATCTCCTGAACACCGGGCCTGCGAAGCTTGATCGCTACCTCGGTGCCGTCGATCAGTGTGGCCCGGTAGACGCAGGCGATGCTTCCGGAGGCCACGGCCTTCAGGTCGAGGCTGGAGAAAATGGTCTTCAGCGGCGCGCCCATCCTGGCTGTGATCAGTCGCTCGGCCGTCTTGGAGGGGATCGCGGGGACGTCGTCGTACAGGCGGGAGAACGCCTTGCAGAGTTCGGCGGGGAGGAGGTCGAGACGGGTGCTGAGTAGCTGGGCGAGCTTGACGAAGGTCGGCCCCGCCCGGTGGAGCCGGACCGCGGCCGCGGCGGCGGCCGCACGGGGGAAGGCGGCGCGCCGGCCGGTGAGCGTCGCGACGACCCACAGCGCCCCCACCCGAGCCGCCACGGCGAGGAAGGTGCGGGTGACCGTGAGGATCCTGCCGGAGATCAGGCGCGCGCCGACCCGAGGGACGGCGTTGGCACGGCCGGTGTAGGTGGCGGTCACTCGCTGAACTGGATCAGCTCGATCACGTTGCCGCTGGGGTCGGCCACGGCGAAGTAGGGGCCCACAGGGCTTTCCTGAAGCGAGTCGTGGAGCAGTTCGGCGCCGGACTCCCGCAGTCGCCCGAGCTCGGCCTGGACGTCGGCCACCCCGAGGTTGATCATTATGCACGCGCCGGACGGGTAGTCCGCCTTGGCCGGACGCTCGGCGAGCTGGAGCACGAGCCGGGGACCGTCGTTGACGAGCTCCACGAAGTACGGCGCGCCCCGGTCGGAGCGCACGGCGAAGCCCAGGGTGTCGGTGTAGAAGGCCACCGCCTGGTCCATGTCGTGCACGTTCACGCTGATCACTGCGATCTTGGATGCGGTCCCGGCCATGTGGTCGACTCCTCGCTTCGGTCGGTGTGGCTTATTAAAGGTAGATGGTGGGCCCCGGGGTGCAATGGCAGGACCTAACCACCGCAAACCGCGTGTATGTCGACATTTGATTATTGTCGACCCCTAAGTAGATCAGTACATTTTAGTGAAGTGACCTACTGGTCGAGAGGTGAACACGTGATCGCTTCCCTCCGCAGAAAGCTGGCGTACTGCTCCTTTTGCGGAGTGAACGAGCTGGCAGCCGTCCCCCTCATCACCGGCACCGGAACCGCCATCTGCGTCGACTGCGCCAAGGCCGGCCTCGCCGCCGTCGAGGGGCGGCGCAGGCGGAGGGAATCCTCCGGCAGGCTCACCCCTTCGATGCTGCTGGCCCGGCTGGACGAGCACGTCATCGCCCAGGGGGCGGCCAAGCGGGCGCTCAGCGTGGCCGTCTACAACCACTTCAAGAGGATCGGCAGAACCGGCGCCGCGCAGGGCTCCCCGCCCTCCGAGCGGCCCGCCCGGCTCGCCAAGTCCAACATCCTGATGGCAGGACCGTCAGGAACCGGCAAGACGCTCCTGGCCGAGACCCTGGCCACTGCCCTGGACGTGCCGTTCGTGGTGGCCGACGTCACCTCGATTACCCAGGCCGGGTACGCGGGCGAGGACACCGAGTCGATCTTCCGGCGCCTGGTCACCGCCGCCGACGGAGACGTGGCCGCCGCCCAGCACGGCATCGTCTTCCTCGACGAGGTGGACAAGCTCGCGAGGAGAGAGACCGGCACGCTCGACGTCTCGGGCGAGGGCGTGCAGCAGAGCCTCCTGAAGGTGCTGGAAGGCACCGAGGTGTCCCTCGCCCCCCGAGGCGGCGCCGACGGGCCCGCAGGCGCGGAGGCCCGGCGCATGGACACCTCCAACGTCCTGTTCATCGCCGGCGGGGCCTTCGTGGGCCTGGACGACATCGTCTCCGAACGCGGGAACGCCCGGGGCATCGGTTTCGGCGCCAGAGTCGAGCCGGATCCGGAGACCACCCCCGACGCCGAACCCCAGGACCTCATCTCCTTCGGCCTGCTACCGGAGTTCGTCGGCCGCTTCCCCGTGGTCGTCCAGCTGGAGCAGCTCGGCCAGGCGGAGCTGCGCCGGATCATCACCGAGCCGGTCGACTCCCTCCTCGCCCAGTACGAGGAGCTCTTCCGCCTCGACGGGCACGTGCTGTCCTTCACCGACGAGGCGTTGACCGCCGTCGCCGAGAGCGCGCACAGCAGGCAGACGGGTGCCAGAGGGCTGCGGGCGATCATGGAGAGCACGCTGCTCGGGCTGATGTTCCACAGCCCCGACTGGGACCCCGGCCAGCGCGTGGTCGTGGAGGCCCGGCACATCACGGCCGCCGTCGGCGACGACTCCGCCCTCCCGGCCCCCACATCGGCCTCCCCTTCCGGAGAGGCACAGACGTCCCCGCCTTTAGAGGCGGGGCGAAACCGAGAACACACCGAACGGCGGGCTCCGCTTCCGCGTGTCGTGCAGGCCGTGGCTCCCGGCCGTCCGGTGTGAACCGTCCCTCACGCTATGCGTGGGAACAGCAGGAGGAAACCATGTCCACCCCCCAGATCGTCAACCCGCTCCCCCAGCAGACCGAGTTCCCGCCCGTCGCGGACGTGGAATTCCAGCAGTCCGAGCTGAACATCCCGATCCTCGCCGACGGCGAGGTCAAGGAGATCCTGAAGATGTCGGCCGTTCTGCGCCTGGACCGGGGTGCCCCGGTCACCAACGCCGGTGGCCACCGTCAGTTCGAGTTCTCGATCGAGCAGTGGGAGGTGGCCGGCTTCTCCGAGCTGTTCGGCGAGTACGTCACCATCACCCTGTCGGACGCCCCGCAGCCGCGCAGCCTGGCCATCGCGCAGCAGGCGGCTTCCGACTACCCGGCGATCATCGTCTACAACGCGATCTTCGACGTGTACGTCGGCAAGCGCCGCGTGGCCGAGAAGGTCACCGGCCTCGGCGTCGGCGTGGACGCCTACGAGGTGCCCCCGCGCGTGAACATCCAGTTCCAGAAGGCGTTCCCGCTCGGCCCCGGCATCGAGGCCAGCGCGGGCGCGTGCGCCGAGGAGACCGCCCTCACCGAGGGTGAGTTCACCGCCAGGGCCGACGAGTTCCGTCAGCTGCGCGGCTAGTTCGTCAAATCGCGGCGACCGAGCCGCGAGCTTCGTGAAAGGGGGCCCGCGTCCGGGGACGGGCGCGGGCCCTTCCACAGGGTTCACGTGGCGGGACACGACCCGCCGGTTCCACCTCGATGCCGCGGTGTGACGAGCCGCGGCGTCTTCAGTCTCCAAAGGAGCCTTCCATGACTTCCCTGAATTTCCGGCCGGGCAGCAAGCAGGATCCGAGCTACGCCCACGAGGACGGCACCCACTCCCTGATCGTCACCGACATCATCCAGCGCGGTACGGCCAGCCAGATCTACCGGGCGTTCACCGATCCCGCGTCCTTGTCCGCGTGGACCGGCGCGGCCGCGGTCGAGACCCCGGGGGGAGTGCGCTGGAGCGTCGGCGAGTTCGGCCTGGAGGCGACCACCATCGAACTCGTCGTGGGCGAGCGGATCGCGGTGGAGCTGGAGTGCCGGGACTGGCCCACCCCGAGTAGCAGAGCCGAGATCAGGCTCTGGCCGACCCCTCGCGCGACCATGGCCATCGTCACCCACCGAGGCCTGTCGCAGGCCGACCTGGGGCTCGCCAGGGAGCTGTGGGCGCCGAAGGTGCTCGACCGGATGCGCTGGTACATCCACGCCGTCGGACCGCAGAGCAGCCCGGTGGGCGTTGTCGACCGGGCCGGCGCCTGATGGCACGAGTCGAGACCGCCGTCTCGGCGCCCCCTGTCTCCGTCGAGCCGCACAGCGTCACGCTGTGGGGGGCGTACGCGGTCACCTTCCTGCTGCGGTGTTCGCAGATGGGGACCATCGCCATCATCGTCCCCTACCTGCTCGACCGCGGCGTGCCCGTCGCCATGCTGGGCACGATCATGATCTGCTCCGCCTTCGGCAGCGCCCTCTCCAACCTGATCACCGGCCGTCTGGTCGACCGGTTCGGCGCCTGGCGGGCGCTGGTGGGCGGTTGCGTGATCGCGTTCATCGGCGCGGTCACCTTCCTCATGGTCTCGTGGCTCCCGGCGATGGCCGCGTCCTACCTGATCACCACGGGAGGGATGGCGGCGGCCGGCAACGCGCTGCGCACCACCATCGGCCTCGGCACCCCCGCCGACCAGCACGAGAGGACCTTCGGCCGGTTCAACAGCATCGGCACCGCCGGGGCCCTGGTGGGACCGATGATGGTCGGGCTGATCGTGATCGACGGCACGGCCGCCGCCCCCTGGTTCGCGGTCGTCGCCCTGGGCACCGCGTCCGTATTCGGCCTGCTCAGCCGCAAGCCAGCCATCCCCGCCGACCTGCGCAGGACCGTCGACAGAGCGGACGAGGAGCCCGAGACCGCACCGGTGAAGCTCTCGCTCCTCGACGTGCTGCGCTCCGTCGGCCCGGTCATCGCCCTGGTCTCGGCCACCGCCACCATGTACGGCGTGTACGCGGTGCTCTGGGGGCCCTTCCTGCGCGAACTGGGCGCGGCCGACCCGATCATCCCGTGGTCGTTCACCGCCACGATGCTGCCGGTGGTGCTGCTGTCGCCGCACGCCAACAAGGTGCTGCCCAACACTCCTCGATGGCTGGTCGTCGGCGTGGTCACCGCCATGCTCGGCGCGCTGGCGTTCGTCTACTCCATGACCAGCAGCATCTGGATGGCCATCGTCATCTCTGTGGTCGAGGGCGTGCTCATGGCGATCTCGGTGCCCCTCACCTACGCTCTGATCACCAAGCTGGCACCCCCCGCCGCACTCGGCCGCGCCTTCGGGGTGGCCAGCGCCTCCGACTCCATCTCCTCGGGCGTCGGCACCTCGATCGCCGGAGTGCTGATCGCCGTCGGCGGCGTCTCGTTCGTCTTCCAGCTCGCCGGGGCCTACTGCGTCGCCGGAACCGCACTCGCCCTCGTCTGGTGGTGGCGCAACAGCCTGAAGCGGTAAACATCTGCCCGCCGATCCGGAACGGACCGAGGAAAGACCGTTCCGGATTCAATGCTGCCTGCATACGGGGGCATTTAGGAAACGTTCTCGAAACCTGGTTCATTAGATGTCTACGAAACACCTCCATCTTGTTGTGGCGTCTTTCCGAAGACAGTCCCCGAGCTGCCGCTCGCTCAGCTCCTGTGCGTCTGAGCACCGGCAACAGGTTATTGACGGTTCACTGTCCGAATGTTCAATTTGGCTTAGGCCGTTGGTTCTAGATATAGGTAACGGGATATCGATGACGCCTGTGAAACCCTTTTCGCACCCCCTTCACGACATCTCACTTCCGCGCCACGCCTGGCCATGGCGCCTTCTGATTCAAAAGCCCGAGACCAGTGACCCTGTCGCCAGGGGCTTCACCGACATCCACGCGCCCGCCACCGCCGCCCTGCGCGCCGCGGCGGGTTCGTTCATCGAAGGATTCAACCTCTCCGTCGACGCCGCCGGCGTGGCCGAACTGCAGTCCGCGCTCGCAGGCATCGCTCCTGACCTGCGTGGCTTCGCCTACGAGGGCGCCGGGATGGCCTGCGGCGTACTCGACCTGCTCAGCCCGCCGGGGCCTGGACGGGGAAGAACCGCCGCCCTGCTCGCCGGACCCGGCGACGCCTACATCCACCTCATCCATGTCGGCGTCGGCTGGGCCTACTGCCGCCTTCACCTGCGCCCGCGCCGGAACCTGCCGGGAACGCACCCTCTCTACCGCTGGCTGGCCTACGACGGCTGGGGCTTCCACCGAGGCTTCTTCACCACCGCCCAGGCAGTCAGGCGACGTCGCACCGAGCCGAACCTCGGCTCCCGGCTTCCCGTACGCGACCAGGGACTGGGGAGGTCCCTGTGGTTCTGCGACGGCGCCGTTCCCGAGACGATCGCCGCCACCATCGGCGGGTTCCCACAAGCACGACAGGCCGACCTGTGGAGCGGCGTCGGCCTCGCCGCCGGGTACGCGGGGGGCGTACACGACGAGGACCTGGTGGAGCTGGCGAAGCTCGCCGAGCCCCACTCGGCTCATCTGGCCCAGGGCGTGGCCTTCGCGTGCGGCGCCAGAGTGCGCGCCGCCCACGTACCGGAGCACACCGAGCGGGCCGCGCGCCTACTCGCCGGGGTGGACGCGGCCACGGCGGCGCGCTGGACCGACACGGCCCAGGAGGGCCTCGGCGGCGCCCTCGGGGACTACCAATCCTGGCGCGCCGGGATCCGTGAACTGTGGCAGGAGGCAACTCGATGACGCGGCTCGTCCACGCCGGGCTGATGCCCGTACTGGCGCTGGTGGCCTGCCTGGTGGCCTGGCAGCTCACCCGCCTGCCCGACACCTCCGAGACCGTACGCCAGGCCCCCGACCGGTTCGCCTTCCAGGCCACCGCGATGAACGAGCCCGGCGCCGGCAAGGGCCTGCGGCAGGTCGCCCCGGCCTACGAGAAGATCAGGTCCTGGATCTCCTCGGTGGGGGCCTCGGTCGGGCTCTTCGACGCCGAGGGACAGGGCCGGGCCGACGACCTCTGCCTGGTGGACCCGAGGACCGACACCGTCACCGTGCGCCCCGCGCCGGGCGGTACCGGAGGGTACGCGCCCTTCGCGCTCAACCACTCGGCCGTCACGTACACCGCCGCGATGGCGCCCATGGGCTGCATGCCCTCCGACCTGGACGAGGACGGCCGCCAGGACCTGCTGGTCTACTACTGGGGCCGCTCACCCGTGATGTACCTGCGTACCGGCGGCCTGGACGCCGCCGGATTCACCCCCCGCGAGCTGGTGAGCCCGTACCAGGTCTGGAACACCGACGCGGTGACCTTCGCCGACGTGGACGGCGACGGACACGGCGACCTGGTCGTGGGCAACTACTTCGCCGACGGCGCCGGGGTTCTCGACACGACCACGAAGGCCTCGCTGCAGATGCAGGACTCCATGTCCAACGCGGTGAACGGCGGCAGCACCAGGGTGCTGCTCCATTCCGGCACGGGCGCCTACACCGAGGCCGCCGGCGCGATCCCCGGGGACGTGGGCCACGGCTGGACCCTCGCCCTCGGCGCGCAGGACCTGAACGGCGACGGCCTGCCGGAGCTCTACATCGGCAACGACTTCGGCCCCGACCGGCTGCTGCTCAACGCCTCCACACCTGGAAAGGTCAAGCTGGAGGAGGCCGTGGGGCACAGGGGTCCGCTCACGCCCAAGTCGAAGGTGCTCGGCAACGACTCCTTCAAGGGCATGGGTGTGGCGTTCACCGACTTCAACGGTGACGCGGTGCCCGACATGGCCGTCAGCAACATCACCGAGGCGTACGCCCTGCAGGAGAGCAACTTCGCCTGGGTGAGCACCGGCGAGCCGTTCTCCCCCGGCTACGCGCCCTACAAGGACCAGAGCGAGCAGCTCGGCACCTCCAGAGGCGGCTGGGCCTGGGACGTGAAGGCCGCCGACTTCGACGCCGACGGCACCGACGAGATCGTGCAGGCGATGGGCTTCGTGCGGGGCGAGGTGAACCGATGGCCCGAGCTGCAGGAGCTGGCCATGTCCAACGACACGCTGCTGCACGTCCCGGGGCTGTGGTTCCAGGCGGCTCCCGGTGACGACATCTCCGGCCGCGACCACGACGTCATGTTCGCCAAGGGCGCCGACGGCCGCTACGCGGACGTGGCCCAGGCGGTCGGGCTCGGCGACGACTCCGTGACCCGCAGCCTGGCCGTCGGCGACGTTAACGGCGACGGGCGGCTGGACATGGCGGTGGCCAACCAGTGGGACCAGAGCCAGTTCTTCCTCAACACCTCCGCGGCCCAGCCGAACCGCCTGTCGCTGCGGCTCAGCGTCCCGGCCGGCACCTCAGCATGCACGGCAGGCGCCACGGTCGCCGCGTCCCGGCCCGCTCTCGGCGCGGCCGTCACGGTGAAGACGGGCGGCGGCCCCGACCGCCACGCCCAGCTGTACTACACCAACGGGCACGGCGGCGTCAGCGCCCCCGACCTGTACTTCGGTCTCGGCCAGGCGGCCTCAGGCCCGCTGCCGGTCACCGTCAAGTGGATCGACCCCTGCGGCACCGCCCACACCGCGGCCGCCGACCTCGCCCCCGGCCAGCACAACCTGCTGCTGACCAACGCGGGCTCCATCAAGGAGGGATGAGCGTGACCACACCCCCCGACAAGCGAGTCAAGGCCCTGCGCCGGTTCGCCGTGTCGATCACCGCACTGAACATCGTGGGTCACCTCCTCCTCGGCTTCGAGCAGGCGTACCTCACCCCGGTCGTCGCCGTGCTGACCGCCTACGCGTTCGAGCTGGGCTTCGAGTCGATCGAGGCGAGGCTGCAGAACCGTGCCCCCCGCTACGCGGGCACCCCCCCGTTCAGGCACCTGGTCGACTTCCTGCTCCCGGCCCATATCACCGGCCTCGCCTGCGCCATGCTGCTGTACGGCAACGACCGGCTGATGCCCACCATCTTCGCCGTCGTGGTGGCGGTGACCAGCAAGTACGTCTTCCGCGTGAAGATCGGCAAGGGCTGGCGGCACGTTCTCAACCCGTCGAACTTCGGCATCGCCACCACCCTGGTGCTGTTCGAGTGGGTCAGCATCGCTCCGCCGTACCACTTCACCGAGTGGACGGGTGGCGTCGTCGACTGGGCGATCCCGCTGGGGATCCTGACGCTCGGCACCATGCTCAACGCCAAGCTCACCGGCAAGTGGCCCCTGATCCTCGGCTGGGTAGGCGGTTTCGTGCTCCAAGCGGTGATCCGTACCACGATCTTCGACACCTCCCTCATCGGCGCGCTGCTGCCGGTGACCGGTGTGGCGTTCATCCTCTACACGAACTACATGATCACCGACCCTGGAACGACGCCGTCCAAGCCCGCGAGGCAGGTGGCCTTCGGCATGGCGACCGCCGGCGTCTACGGGGTGCTCGTGTCCTTCCACATCGTGTTCGGGCTGTTCTTCGCCCTGGTCATCGTGTGCGCGATCCGGGGCTCGGCACTGGCCCTCCTCGCGCTGACCGCGTCCGCCCGCGCACGCCAGCCCGTGTCCATGGCAGAACCGGTGGCCGTGCCCGAGGGCGCGAGGTGAGCGCCGCCCCCCGTATCGCCGTCGTCGGGATGGCATGCCGCTATCCCGACGCGGCGAGCCCCGGTGAGCTCTGGCAGAACGTTCTCGGGAAACGGGTCGCCTTCCGCAGGGTGCCCTCCGAGCGCCTGCCGGACGACTACCGTGGGGACGCTCCCGACCTGACCTACCTGACGCACGCGGCGGTGCTGCGCGACTGGGAGTTCGACCGTGGCCGCTTCGGAGTGCCGGGAGCCCTTTTCCGCGCGGCCGACCTCACCCACTGGCTGGCCCTGGAGACCGCCGCGGACGCGCTCGCCGACGCCGGCCATCCCGGTGGGCAGGGGCTCGACCGCGACCGGGCCGGGGTGATCCTGGGCAACTCCCTCACCGGGGAGTTCACCAGAGCCGCCACGCTGCGGCTGCGCTGGCCCTACCTTCGCAAGGCCGCCGCCACGGCCCTGTCCGAGCAGGGCGTGGCGCACCAGGACGCGGCCGGGGTGCTCGCCCGGATGGAGGAGCTGGTCAAGCGGCCGTTCCCCGAACCCGGCGACGAGACCCTCGCCGGGGCGCTGAGCAACACGATCGCCGGGCGGGTCTGCAACCACTTCGACCTGCACGGCACCGGGTACACGGTGGACGCCGCCTGTTCCTCCAGCCTGCTGGCCGTCATGACCGCCGGCAGGATGCTGATGACCGGCGAGCTGTCGTTCGCGCTGGCCGGCGGTGTGGACCTCAGCCTGGACCCGTTCGAGATGGTGGGCTTCTCCCGCCTCGGGGCGCTCGCCCGCGACGAGATGCGCGTCTTCGACGCCCGGCCCACCGGCTTCCTGCCCGGCGAGGGCTGCGGCGTGATCGCGTTGACCAGGGCCGAGGACGCGCACGCGCTCGGCATGCGGGTCTACGGCTACCTGACAGGCTGGGGCACCTCCTCCGACGGCGCGGGTGGGCTCACCCGTCCGGAGGCGTCGGGACAGGCCATGGCGCTACGCCGGGCGTACGAGCTGGCGCGGACCGATCCCGGCGCCATCGGGATGGTCGAGGGGCACGGGACGGGCACCGCGGTCGGGGACGAGACCGAGCTGCGGGCGCTGAGCGCCGTCCTCGCCACCTCCGGCCGTGAGAGTCCCGCCGCGCTCGGCAGCGTCAAGGCCAACATCGGGCACACCAAGGCCGCGGCCGGGGTGGCCGGACTGATCAAGGCAGTTCTGGCCGCCCACCACCGGGCCATCCCTCCGGCCACCGGCTCCGCCGAGCCCCACCCGCTGCTCGCGGACGCGCCGGTACGGCTCCCCACCGAGGCCGAACCCTGGGACGCGGAGGTGCCCCGCGCGGGGGTCTCCTCGATGGGGTTCGGCGGCATCAACACCCACATCGTGGTGGAAGGACACCCGCGCCGGCGCACGCCGACCCGGCTGACCGGCGCCGACCGCCGCTGGGCTCGTGGGGTCCCCTCGCACGCGGTCCTGCTGCTCGAGGCGCAGGACCGTACGGGGCTGACGGCCGAGCTGGAACGTCTGGTCGGGCTGTCCTCCCGTCTGAGCACTGCCGAACTGCATGACCTCGCCGCCACGTTAGGCCGTCAAGCTCGGGGTGACGCGCCCGTACGGGCCGCTTTCGTCGCCGGGACGCCGGGCGAGCTCACCGCCGGGGCGACCGCGTTGCTCCACGCTCTGGGCTCGTGGGACGGCACCCCGCTGCTCGACCAGGAGGCGGGCTACGCCCTGGCCTCCGGGCCTCCCGCCCGCGTGGGACTGCTGCTTCCTGGCCAAGCGGCTCCCGTACGAACCACGCTGCCGGACTGGGCGAGAGAACTGACGGGCAGGACGCACTTCGTGCCGGCGGAAATGGCTATGGGGACGGCGGGTGACGCCGAAGGGACCGAGGCGGCGCAGCCGGCCATCGTCAGGCAGTCGCTGGCCGGTCTCGCCTGGCTGGAGGCGCTCGGCTGCGCGCCGGTCGCCGCCGTCGGCCACAGCCTTGGGGAGATCCCCGCCCTGGCCTGGGCCGGCGCGATCACTCCCGAAGGCGCGATCCGGCTGGCCACCGCGCGGGGCAGGGTCATGGCGCGGTACGGCCTGCCGAACACCACCATGGCCGGGATCGGCGCGACCCCCAAACGGGTGGCCAAGCTGCTCGGCGACGGCGGAGCGGTCATCGCGGCGCACAACTCCCCCGACCAGACCGTGGTCTCGGGACCGGAGGAGGACGTCGCCCAGGTCATGGCGCGAGCGGCGGCCGCGAACATCCCGGCCGCACGGCTGCGGGTCTCCCACGGGTTCCACAGCCCCGCGATGCTCCCAGCCGTCGCGCCCCTGCGGAAGGTCCTGGACGGGATCCTCCTCTCCGCCCCCTCCGCGAGTGTGATCTCCACCGTGACCGGCGAGGAGCTGGACGACTCGACCGATCTGGTGGAGCTGCTCACCGCCCAGCTCGAACGCCCGGTGCTGTTCACCGACGCCCTCCACGAGCTGAGTACCAGGTGTGACCTGCTGGTGGAGGCCGGACCCGGGTCCCTCCTGACCGACCTCGCCCGTCGTGGCCGGACGCCCGCGATCACCCTGGACTGCGGCGGCGCTCCCCGTACGCACGCGTTCGCCACAGCGGTGCTGGTGGCGTTCGCGGGTGGCGATCCCGCGCTGTGGTACGCGGGGCGGTCTCACCGGACGATGACCCTGGACACCGACCTCCGGTTCCTGGCCGGCGCGTGCGAGTGGACCGAACCCGGCCAGGCCGTCCCGGCTGCCCAGGCGACCGTCGTCAACGTTTCCACCCACCTTGAGCGGCACACCGCCGACAGCCTCAACGGCTTCCCGCAGGTGGCCTTCGCAGGCAACGGTGCCTCCAACGCCACCTTCACGCGCAAGGGCTCCTCCAACGGAACCTCCACGGGCAACGGTTTCCCGGGCTCCGGATCGCCGGATCTCGTTCGCGCGGGGCTCAACGGGAAGGCGCCTGCCGTGGTCGTGCCGGCAGGACACGACAGATCCCCGCAGAACGGGCACACACCTGCGTCCCCCGAGGGTCGGCCGGTCGACCCCTTCGACTTCCTGCGACGGCTGCTCGCCGACGAGCTGGAACTCCCGATCGACAGCATCCACGCAGGCAGCTCGTTCCTGCGCGACCTGCACATGAACTCGCTGCGCGTGGTGAACCTGGTCTCGCAGGCGACCCAGCGTCTCGGCCTCAGCGCGCCGGCCACGCCCCTGGCCCCTGCGGACGCGACGGTCGGCGAGGTGGCCGAGCTGCTGGCCGGTCTGCCCCCGGCGAACTCCTCACCCGACACCGCCCTCGACCTCACCGAGGGAGTCCGGTCGTGGGTGAAGCCCTTCGCCCACCGCTGGATCCCGTACGAGAACAGCCGTGCGGACGCCGCCGGTCCGGCGCCCTACACCGTGACACTGGAACGAAACGCCGACGCCGCCAGCGTCGCCGCCGTACTCCGGCAGCTCGCGGAGGACTCGCCCGATCGGCTCGTGGTCTTCCACGACGGGCATCCGGCGGCGGCGGGTATCGCACGCAGCTTCACGGTCGAGCGCGAACGACCGCCCCGTGCGGTGGCTGTCGTACAGCTGACCGACCTCGCCAGGCCGCTGCCACCGGCCACGCTCACCGCGGATGGATACTGGGAACTGCGGCAGGAACCCGGAGGATCCCTGTCAAGGCTCGCCACCGTCCCATACCTGCTGGAAGCGTCCGGGGACGCCGGGGACCACGGCGTCGGACCGGGGACGCTCTGCCTGGTAACGGGAGGCGCGGAGGGGATAACCGCGTACGCGGCCGCGGACCTCGCCCGTCGAACCGGATGCACGCTGGTCGTGCTGGGTCGCACGCCCGCTGGGGATCCCCGCGTCGTCTCCGCGATCGAACGCCTCGGCGTCCCCGCACACTACGTGAGCTGCGACGTCACCGACCCCGACGACGTGACGCGCGCCATGGCGTACACCGGTGGTTTCGGCACGGTCCGCGGGCTGATCCACGGGGCCGGGGTCAACCGGCCGTCCCGCATGGCCGGGGTGACCGCCTCGACGCTGCGGGACCATCTCGCGCCGAAGGTCGACGGCCTCGCCCTCCTGCTAGGCGCGGTCGGGGAGGACCTGCGGCTGTTGGTGGCGTTCGGCTCCATCATCGGACGGCGGGGGCTCACCGGCCAGGCGGAGTACTGCGTGGCCAACGATTGGATGCGCGCGTCGGTGGAGGCCTGGGCCGAGGCCCACCCCGCCTGCCGTACGCACCTGCTCGAGTGGTCGCTCTGGTCGGGGATCGGCATGGGCGTGCGGCTGGACACGGTCGACAGCCTCCGCAGGCAGGGCGTCGCGGCGATCGGGCCGGACAGCGGCGTGGACCTGTTCCGTGCGGTGCTGGCCGACACCGCCGCCCCGGTCACGCTCCTGCTCACCGGCCGGTTCCCGGCCGGCCCGACCCTGCGCGTCGAGGGCGAGGATCCGCCGTCGCTCCGGTTCGCCGAGTACGTCCGCACGCGCACGCCGGGAGTCGAAGCCGTGATCGACGCCGAGCTCGACATGGGCTCCGATCCCTACCTGGGCGACCATCGGATCGGCGGCATGCCGGTGCTGCCCGCGGTGGTCGGCCTGGAGGCGATGGCCCAGGCCATCGCGGTGACGGGACGAGGCGAGGGGCCGTGGTCGTTCACCGATCTGCGGCTGAACGCCCCGATCACCGTGTCGGAGACCGAGAGCACCATGCTCCGCGTCGCGGCGCTCGACACCGAGGACGGCGTTGACCTGGCGCTCCGTGACGGTTCCGACGCCTTCACGACCGACCGATTCACAGCCCGCGCCGTCCCCGCGATCCCAGCCTCTCCGGCCGGGCCCCGGCCGGAACCGGAATCGCAGCCGGAACGGGAAACAACACGGCAGCCAGAGCCGCGATCAACGTGGCAGGAAGACCCGGAACCGGAAGGGAACAGGCCCGAGCCGCAAGATAAGTGGCAGGTGGATCCGGAACCCGAAGGGACTCACCCCTTCTACGGCCCGGTCTTCTTCCACACCGGCCGGTTCGAGCGGGTACGTGACTACTCAGTGCTGACCGCTTTCCGGGTACGGGCCCGGCTGAGCGCGCCGGCCACGAAGTGGTTCTCGTCCTTCCACCCGGGCGGGCTGATCCTGGGCGACCCAGGGGTTCACGACGCGGCCATCCACGCGCTGCTTGCCTGCGTACCCCACCGCGAGGCCCTGCCGGTCGGCGCCGAGCGCGTCACCGTGTGGCGCCCGCCGTCAGGACCCTGCCTGCTGGAGGCGTCGGAACGCGAACACCAAGGGCTGGAGTACGTCTTCGACGTCCACGTGCGTGACGCGGAAGGGCCGGTGGCCCACTGGGACGGGTTGCGGCTGCGTGCCGTCGGACCGCGCGCGTGGCCGGGGCCGCTGCCGGTGTCGCTGGTCGGTCCGCTGCTGTCGCGGTTGCTCGCGGAGCAGGAGGTGGCCTCGGCGGTGGAGTTCTGCGCCGCGCCCCGGGACCGTGGCTCGGCGGCGGGCCTGCTGGAGTCGCTCGGCGCCGGACCGGTGACCCACGACGCGCGGGGCGCCCTCGTCATCCCGCATGG
>JAOPYI010000143.1 GCA_025964675.1 Sphaerisporangium sp.
CCCCGGTGGGAGAGTCCAGCCGGGTGTGCGGAGCGGCGCGTCGGGGCCCGTACGATCGCATTGTGGAAAAGCGTGAACTGGGCAGAACAGGCAGGCAGGCCGGCGTCGTCGGCCTCGGAGCGTGGCAGCTGGGCTCCGACTGGGGCGAGGTCGGGGAGGACGAGGCGCTGGCCACGCTGAGCGCCGCAGCCGACGCCGGGGTGACGTTCATCGACACCGCCGACGTGTACGGCGACGGCCGCAGCGAGCAGATCGTCGGCCGGTTCCTCAAGGAGCGGCCGGGCCTGACGGTCGCCACCAAGATGGGCCGCCGCGTCCCGCAGGAGCCCTCGGCCTACACCCTGGACAACTTCCGCGCCTGGAACGACCGGTCACGGGCCAACCTCGGCGTCGACACCCTCGACCTGGTGCAGCTTCACTGCCCCCCGACCGGGGTGTACTCCGATCCCGCCGTCTACGACGCCCTCGACACCATGGTCGGGGAGGGACGGATCGCCGCCTACGGGGTGAGCGTGGAGACCTGCGAGGAGGCGCTGACCGCCATCGCGCGGCCGAACGTCGCCACGGTGCAGATCATCCTCAACGCCTTCCGCCTCAAGCCGCTGGAGCGGGTCCTTCCCGCCGCGGCCGAGGCCGGGGTCGGGATCATCGCGCGGGTGCCGCTGGCCAGCGGGCTGCTGTCCGGCCGCTACGACGAGCACACCAGCTTCGCCGACGACGACCACCGGGCGTACAACCGCCACGGGGAGGCGTTCGACGTCGGCGAGACCTTCTCGGGCGTCGACTTCGCCACCGGCCTGAAGGCCGTGGAGCGGCTCAGGCCGCTGGTGCCCGAGGGCATGACGACCGCCCAGTTCGCGCTGCGCTGGATCATCGATCAGCCCGGCGTCAGCGTGGTGATCCCCGGGGCGCGCAACGAGCGGCAGGCCGAGGGCAACGCCGCCGCCGCCGCCCTGCCCCCGCTGGACGACGCCACCCGGGTGGCCGTCGCCGAGGTCTACGACGAGCTGATCCGGCCCCAGGTCCACGACCGCTGGTAGGCACTCACGCCCCCGTGCCCTCCACGCGGCCATGGTTTCTCACCGTGGCGCGTGGACGGCCCGGGCGAGCGCCAGCGACCGGCCGGAGTCGGCCAGCACGTCGGTGCTGTCGCAGAACTGGTCAACCGAACCCGCGTGCGACAAGGACCGCATCGAGGGGCCGACCGTGGCCAGCAGCGCGTCGGCGAACCGTCCCGCGCCGATCACACGGAACGGGCGGTCGAAGTACGCCCGCACCGAGGCGTCCAGCGGCTCGGTGAGCGCCAGGCGGTTGTGCAGCGCGGCCACCCGCTCGTAGGCGCGGCCCAGATGCCGCTCGCGTTCACGCCAGCCCCGGGCCGAGAGCGCCGCCGCGAACATCTCCCCCAGCTCTGCCGACCCCGACAGCCGGGCGAACGCGCTGCCCAGCCACTTGGCGTACGGCGGGTAGCGGCGCCGCATCAGCAGGCACAGCCGCATCAGGTCCTCGACGAGGCGGGCGGTGACCACCACCGACCCGAGGTCGTCCCCCACCTCCCCGCAGCGGCCGGGGAAGCTCTCCATCTGGGCGACGCGCCGCCACTGGCAGGCCAGCACGTACCGCCACACCTCGCCGGGATACCAGCGCAGGTTGGCCCGGGCCCTGCCGAGCTCGCCGAGCCCGTCGTGGAACACCTCGCCGCTGGTCACCTCCGCCAGGCGCTGCCACGACACCCCGAGCCAGTCGGCCGTGGTTATCTCGCCGCGCGGGTCGAACCCGAGCTGGGCCCGCGCCCACGACCCGAACCCGGTGACGACGACGCCGCGCCGCACCGGGTGGCGGTCGGAGCCGAACGCCGTGGGATACCCCTGGAACCGCTCGGGCAGCCGGTCGTCCAGCCGGGCCGACAGGCTCGCCGCCACAGAGGGCTCCACGAACACCAGCACCCGGGGGCCCCAGTCGTGGTCGGCCGACCGCTCGGTGTCGAAGGCCAGCACCTCGGAGCCGGGGCCGATCAGCGCGGCGCCGTGGGGGACCTCGCCGATGAGCGGCTGGACGACCTCTATGTAGAACGCGCGCGACAGCTCGCGGCCGGGGACGAAACCAGGAACGAAATCGGACATCACTCCATCACTGTGCATGGCGATGTGTTTCACTTCACCTGGTTTTCCGGTGCCCCGGGCGGCGGGTGACGCGCTGCCCGCTGTGCGGCCGACCCGCCAGGCCCTTCACCGGCCCGCGCGACGTACGGCAGACCCCGGCCTCACCCCGGGCTCCATGCCCTGAGCCGCCCACACGATCAGCAGGTCGTCCCCGACGCTGCCACCACGTCACCCAACCGGGTCAGCTCACGGATCACAGGATGGCGCCGGGACGATATGCGGCGGCCTCCGGGTAGCGGGCGGCCACCGCGCCGATCCGCGACACCACCTCGGCGACCTGCCCGGCTGCGGCACCGGTGAACGGCGCCGGGTCGGCCAGCAACGCCTCCAGGGCGGCCCGGTCCAACGGGAACCGCTCGTCGGCCGCCAAGCGCTCCAGCAGGAGGTTCGGCGCGCCGCTCTCGCGCATCGCCAGCGCCGACGACACGGCGTGCTCCTTGATCAGCTCGTGCGCGGTCTCCCGGCCGACCCCCGCCCGCACCGCCGCCATGAGCATCTTGGTCGTCGCCAGGAACGGCAGGTAGCGCTCGAGCTCCGCCCCGATCACCGCCGGGAACGCGCCGAACTCCGACAGCACCGTCAGCATGGTCTCCACCAGCCCGTCGAAGGCGAAGAACGCGTCGGGAAGCGCCACCCGGCGCACCACAGAACACGACACGTCACCCTCGTTCCACTGGTCGCCCGCCAGCTCACCCGCCATCGAGGCGTAACCGCGCAGCACCACCGTCAGGCCGTTGACGCGCTCGCAGGACCGGGTGTTCATCTTGTGCGGCATCGCGCTCGACCCGACCTGGCCCTCCTTGAATCCCTCGGTGACCAGCTCGTGCCCCGCCATCAGGCGGATCGTCTTTGCCAGGCTGGACGGCGCCGCCGCGAGCTGCACCAGCGCCGTCAGCACCTCGTAGTCCAGCGACCGGGGATACACCTGCCCGACGCTGGTGAAGCCCGTGGCGAACCCCAGGTGGCGCGCCACCCGCTCCTCCAGCCCGGCCAGCTTCGCCTGGTCGCCCCCGAGCAGGTCGAGCATGTCCTGCGCGGTGCCCACCGGGCCCTTGATGCCACGCAGCGGGTAGCGGGCGATGAGCTCCTCCAGCCGCGCGAACCCCACCAGCAGCTCGTCGGCCGCCGTGGCGAACCGCTTGCCGAGCGTGGTTGCCTGCGCGGCCACGTTGTGGGAACGGCCGGCCATCACCAGGCCGGAGTGCCCGGCCGCCAGCTCTCCAAGGCGGGCCAGCAGCGCGACGCACCGGTCCCTGACCAGGACCAGGCTGTCGCGGACCTGCAACTGCTCGACGTTCTCCGTCAGGTCGCGCGAGGTCATGCCCTTGTGGACGTGCTCGTGCCCGGCCAGGTCGTTGAACTCCTCGATGCGCGCCTTCACATCGTGGCGGGTCAGGCGCTCCCGCTCGGCGATGGAACCGAGGTCGACCTTGCCCGCCACGGCCTCGTAGTCGTCGACGACCCCGGGCGGCACCTCCACGCCCAGCTCGGCCTGTGCCCTGAGCACGGCCAGCCACAGCCGCCGCTCCGCCACCACCTTGTGCTCGGGCGACCACAAGGTGGCCAGCTCCGGCGAGGCGTAACGGGCGGCGAGGACATTGGGGATACGCGGCTTGGCGGTCACGTTGCCTCAGTCTATTGGGACCGGCGCCGCCATCCCCCTACGGGGCCCGCGACGCGTCCGCGCGGGCCCCAGGCTTACCGGCCTACCGGGAGGCGAGGGCCTGCTCGTCGTACACCGTCACGTCCGGGTCCGGCGTCGTCCTGGACCGCCGCCCGCGGAAACGCTCCTTGGTGCGCTCGACGATGGTGTACAGCGTCGGAACCAGCACCAGCGTGAGCAGCGTCGAGGACACCAGGCCGCCGATCACCACGATCGCCAGCGGCTGCGAGATGAACCCGCCCGACCCGGTCAGCCCGATCGCCATCGGCGTCAGCGCGCAGATCGTCGCTATCGCCGTCATCAGGATCGGCCGCAGGCGGCGCCTGCCGCCCTCCACGACCGCGTCGACCACGCCCAGGCCCTGCTCGCGGTACTGGTTGATGAGGTCGATCAGCACGATCGCGTTGGTCACCACGATGCCGATGAGCATCAGCATGCCGATCAGCGCCGGGACGCCCAGCGGCGTGTCGGTCAACCGCAGCAGCCCGATGGCGCCGGTGGCCGCGAACGGGATCGACACCAGCAGGATCAGTGGCTGCACGAAGCTCCGGAACGCCGCCACCATGATCATGAACACGATAGCGATGGCCGCCAGCATCGCCAGGCCGAGCTGCGCGAACGCCTTACTCTGGTCCGCGCTCACCCCGCCGATGCTGTAGGTCACACCGGCGGGCAGCGTCAGCGACTTCATCCTGTCGGTGATCTTCGTTGTCACGCTGCCCAGGTCGCTCGCCGTCGCGGCCGCCGACACCGACGCCGTACGTTCGCCGTCCTTGCGCGTGATCTGCGTCGGGCCGCCGACCTGGCGCACCTCCGCCACGCTCGACAGCTTCACCAGGCCCGACGCCGACGGCAGCTTCAACGCCCGCACCGCCGCCAGGTCCTTCGGGGCGTTCCCGCCCGCACGCAGGATGATGTCGTTGGCCCGGCCGTCCAGCGTGATCTGGCCGATCGGCGCGCCACGGAACGCCTGCGCCACCACCTGCCCGATCCCCGCCTCGGTCAGCCCATGGGCAGCCGCCTTCTTCCTGTCGACGCTGACGTCGACGCGGGGCGCGCTGGCTTCCAGGTTAGACGTCACGTCACGCAGCCCGTCGATCTGCCTCATCGCCGCCAGCACCGTGTCGGCACCCGACTTCAACGCCGACAGGTCCGGCCCCTGAAGGACCACCTCGGCCCGGTCGGAGGCGAACCCGCCACCCCCCTGCCCGCCGACGGTCACCTCGCCCACGTCGTGCAGCCCGGCAAGCCGGTCGCGCAGGGTCTGCTCGAGCAGCGGAGTGTCCACGCCCTGGGCCACGGTGACCGAGAACGACGCCTTGTCGGCCGAACCCCCGACGCCACGGGAGAACGTTCCCCCCGAACCCACGTTGACCTGGTACGACGCGATGCCGCTGATGCCGGACAGAACGTCCTCCACCCTCTTGGCCGCCGCGTCGGTGGTCGCCAGATCAGTGCCGGCCGGCATCTTCTGGTTGACCGAGATCGTGTCGTTGCCCGAGGAGTCGATGAAATTGGTCTTCAGCCCCGGCGCCAGCGCCAGCGTCCCCACGAACACCGCGAACCCGATCAGCAACGTCACGAACCGGCGCCGCGTCGCGAACCTCAGCACCGGAAGGTACATACGCTGAAGAGGGCTGCGCAGCTCCTTGGCCTCCGCCTGCGCCCGTACGACCCGGGCCTCCTCCTGCGAGAGCCTCGGCGCCTTCAGGAACCAGTACGCCAGCACCGGGATCACCGTAAGCGCCACCAGCAGGGACGCCAGCAGCGCCACCGTCACCGTGACAGCGAACGGCGCGAACAGCTGGCCGATCATCCCGCCCACGAAGGCGATCGGCAGGAACACCGCCACCGTGGTGAGCGTCGACGCCGTCACGGCGCCGCTGACCTCGCGCACCGCCGCCAGCACCGCCCCGCGCTTCTCCTCGCCGTATCCGAGGTGCCGCTTGATGTTCTCGAGCACCACGATGGAGTCGTCCACCACCCGCCCGATCGCGATCGTCAGCGCGCCCAGCGTCAGCAGGTTCAGCGAGTAGTCCCCGACCCACAGCGCGATCAGCGCGATGATCACCGAAAGCGGGATCGACACGGCCGTCACGATCGTCGAGCGCAGCGACAGCAGGAACAGCAGGATGACGATCACCGCGAAGACCAGGCCGAGCAGGCCCTCGATGGACAGGTCCTCGATGGACCGCTCGACGTACGGGGCCTGGTCGAAGACAACCGTGATCTCAGAGGCGTCGCCGAGCGCACGCGTGAGCCCGGCCACCTTGCCGCGCACGTCGTGGGAGATCCGCACGGCGTTGCCGGCGGGCGTCATCGTGACCGACATTCCGAGGCTCGGCTTGCCGTCCGTCCGCGTCACCGTGGTCGCGTCGGCGGGCTTCTCCTCGATGGTCGCGACGTCCCCGAGCTTCACCGGCTTGGGGGCGGCCGGAGCCGCCTGCGCCACGGCCGGAGCCCTGACCTGCGCCTGGACAGGCTGCCCCTGCGCCCGCGACGGCTGCTGGGGCAGCGCCGCCGGCGCCTGCGGCGTCATGTAGAGGTTCTTCAGGTCGTCGATGGTGGAGATCCGCCGGCCGATCTGCACGGTCAGCGACTTGCCGTCCTGGGTGAGGCTGCCAGCCGGGATCGGCGTGCCGTTGGCCCGCAGAAGGTCGGGGATCGCCGCCGGAGACAGGCCGAGGAACGCCATCTTCAGCAGGTTGGGTGTGATGACCACCGTCTGCTTGCCGGCGCCGGTCACCGAGACCTCGCGGACCCCGGTGACACCCTGCAGCTCCGGAACCGCGATCCGCTCCAGCTTGTCCAGCATGCCTCGCTGGTCGCCGCCGTCACTGACGGCCAGCACCATCACCGGGATGTCGTCGGTGTTGCCCGCCACCACCGTCGGATCGACGCCGCTCGGGAGCTGGGGACCGAGCCGGTCGACCGCCTGCTGCAGCTTGCCGACCGCGGCCTCGATGTCGGTGCCATACTCGAACGACACCTGGATCTGCGCCACGCCCTCCCGGGACGTCGACGTCACCTCGGTGACACCGGCGAGGCCCTGCAGGCTGTTCTCGATAGGCTTGGTCACCTGCTCCTCGACGATGTCGGGAGAGGCACCGGCAAAGGGCGCCACGACGAACGCACCCGGAAACGACAACGAAGGCAGCAGCTGCTGCTTCAACGACGGGATCGCGAAGGCACCGAACGCGCTGATCACAACCGCGACCAATATGACGAGGCTGCGGCTGGCGAGACTCAGCCTGGCCAAAGCGGTCATAGACCTGGACCTTCCGGGGGGTGAGAGGCGTAAGAGTTCGGGCAATGCTAACACTTCGCGTCATACGAATATTTAGCACTGTGGTGAACTCCTGGTAACCTGACACAGCCCGGGCGAAAGGTGAAAGTGGACGAGAGAGAAGAGCTGATCGCTCGGATCGGCGAGTCGCAGCACTCCCTCGGGCGCGCCTTCGCCCATGACCGCTCGACGCCACTGCTCGCCGTCAACCTGACCATGCAGCAGCTCAAGGTCGCCCTCATCCTTGCCCACCGCGGCTCGGTCTCCGGCCAGGAGTTGGCCCACTCCCTCGGCACCGGCCTCGGCACCGTCACCGGCATCGTCGACCGCCTCGTCGCCCAAGGGCTCGTCACCCGCCGCGAGGACCCGAGCGACCGCCGCGTCCGCAGGGTCGAGCTCTCCGACGCCGGGCGGCGCATGACAGAGGAGCTCGCCGACGCGGGCCTCACCAGCTACCGCCGCCTGCTCGATCGCCTCGACCTCGACACCCTCCGCCAGCTCGAAGGCGTCATGCGCAAGCTCCGCGCGGCCGCCGTCGAGCTGTACGGCGCCTGGTGATAACTTCTCGCCCCATGCACCCCCCACCGCACACGCAGGAGAGCTACCTGGAGCGGCTCTTCTCACTGTCCGGCCGCACCGCCCTGGTCACCGGCGGCAGCTCCGGCATCGGGTACGGCATGGCCGAGGCAATCGGCCGCGCGGGGGCCGCCGTAGTGATCGTCGCCCGCAGGGAACCCGAGCTGGCCGGCGCCGAGGCCCGCCTGCGCGACCACGGGGTGCGCGCGGCGTCCGTCAGCGCCGACCTCGGCGACGCCGAGGCCGTCCAGCGCGTGTGCGACCAGGCTGCCACGTTCTTCGGCGAGATCGACATCCTGGTGAACGTCGCGGCCAACAACATCCGCCGTCCCATGGGCGAGCTCACCCCCGGCGACTACGACCTCACGATGCGGGTCAACGTCACCGCCCCCTACCTGCTCGGCCAGCACTTCGGCCCGCGCATGGCCGCTCGCGGCTGGGGCCGCATCATCAACGTCGGCTCCCAGCAGTCGATCAGCGCGTTCGGCGACAGCGGCGTCTACGGCGTCAGCAAGGCCGCGATCACCGGGCTCACCCGATCCCAGGCCGAGGCGTGGTCACGGCACGGGGTGTGCAGCAACACTGTCGTGCCGGGGTTCGTGCTCACCCCGCTCACGGCGCCCGCGCAGGCCGTCCCCGGCCGCGTCGAGGCGCTGGCCGCCCGCTCGATGGCCGGCCGCAACGGCCTGCCCGCCGACTTCGCCGGAGCCGCGGTCCTGCTGGCCGGCGACGCCGGCGCCTACCTCACCGGACAGACGATGTATGTCGATGGTGGCTTCTCTGTGCATTAGCTGCGCGCCTTTACAAAGTACATGATCAATTTGACTTGGAGCGTGCTCTCGGGTCGAGACTGGAAGGCATGGACGAAGGAACCGTCGCCGTGCGCAACAGCATCCAGGAGAGCAACGTATGAAGCAGCGAAAGCTGGGCCAAGGCCTGACCGTCTCCTCCCTCGGCCTCGGCTGCATGGGCATGAGCGAGTTCTACGGCCCGGGCGACGAGGCCGAGTCGACCGCGACCCTCCACCGGGCCCTCGACCTCGGCGTCACGTTCCTGGACACCGCCGACATGTACGGGCCGTTCATTAACGAGAAACTCGTCGGCGAGGCGATCGCCGGGCGCAGGGACGACGTCGTCCTCGCCACGAAGTTCGGCATCGAGCGCGGCGCGGACGGTGCCAGGCTGGGCGTCAACGGGCGGCCGGACTACGTCCGCAAGGCCTGCGACGCCTCCCTGGAGCGTCTGGGCGTCGACCACATCGACCTGTACTACCAGCACCGCGTCGACCCCTCGGTCCCGGTAGAGGACACCTGGGGCGCCCTGGCCGAGCTCGTCGCCGCCGGCAAGGTGCGCCACCTCGGCATCTCCGAGGCCGCGCCCGACGTCGTGCGCCGGGCCCATGCCGTGCACCCGATCACGGCAGGCCAGTACGAGTACTCCCTGTTCACCCGGGACCCCGAGGACGAGATCCTCGCCACCTTCAGGGAGCTCGGCATCGGGCTCGTCGCCTACAGCCCGCTCGGCCGGGGGTTCCTGACGGGCGTGATCACCAGCGCCGACCAGTTCGGGGCCGGCGACTTCCGGGCCGCCAACCCGCGCTTCCAGGGCGAGAACTTCGCCACCAACCGGGCGCTGGTGACCGAGGTCGAGGAGCTGGCCGACGCCAAGGGGGTCACGCCGGCGCAGCTCGCGCTCGCCTGGGTGCTCGCCCAGGGCGAGGACGTCGTGCCGATCCCGGGCACCAAGCGCCGGACCTACCTCGAGCAGAACGTCGCCGCTCTCGACATCGCGCTGACGCAGGACGAGCTGGCGGCCCTGGAGAAGGCCGCCCCGAGGGACGCCGTCGCCGGAGAGCGGTACCCCGAGGGCAGCCTTCCGCGGATCAAGTCCTGAGGAAACCGGGGAGCGGCGAGCACGCATGCCCACTGGCCGGACTGGCCTGTCCACCGCTGGGACGCCCTGCACGAGCACTACGTCGCCGAGCACGGCTCCTGATCGGCCGCTGAGGGTCCAAACGCTCCGGCTCACCAAGGCCTGTCACGGCTTGTGCAGAAATTGTGACATTTAGTGGTGATTTTCCCAGGGCTTTTGCGGGACGTCACTCCTGGCGCGCGATGCTCGTTGGGGAGGAGGTGCCCGTGACGCACAAGACGACTCGGCCACGCATCGTCGTGGGCGTGAGCCACTCCCCCGCGGCGACCGCCGCACTGCGATGGGCGCTCGGCGAGGCCCGGTTGCGAGACGCGGTGATCCAGCCCGTGCACGCCTGGCAGTGGTCGGGCCAGCACCGGGCCTCGTACGCGCCGATGGGCAGCTGGCGCTCGCATGACGAGGAGTACGAATCCGCAAGGGAGGAGACACGCCGCATCGTCGCCCGCCTGGCTCCTTCGATCGAACCCATCCTCGCGCACGGCCCGCCCGCCCAGGTGCTGCTCAACCACTGTCAGGACGCCGAGATGCTGGTGCTCGGCATCCGCAGGCCCGAGGCGGGCGCGCCCGTCGCCGCCACGCCTGTGCTCGCCGCGTGCGTGATCGGGGCCCCCTGCCCCGTGGTGGTCGTGTCACCCCACGCCGTGCCCGCGTCGGCGTTCCACCCGTACGACGTGACCCTCAGCGGGGCGCCGACCCGGTGAGCGGGCCCCCGTACATGGCCGCGAGCTGCGACACCGTGGAGGCCATCGCCTCGCGCAGCTCGGGCGGGCCGAGCACCTCCAGGCTCGCGCCCATGCGAAGCAGGAGCCAGCAGGCGTGCCTGACCGACTCGACCGGTAGCCGCAGCACCGTCCAGCCGTCCTCGCCGGGCGGCCCGGCCGCCGCCAACGCCGCCTCCGCCGGCCGCGTGCCCGCCGTGACACGGAGCAGCGCCTCCGCGCCGGGCGCCAGCCGTACGGTCGCCTCGGCGGTGTACATGCGGTCGCGGAAGTCGGCGGCGTAGGACTGCCAGAACTGCGCCAGGTCGAAGCCCTCGGGACGGGCGAAGCGGTCAGGCAGCACATCGGCCGAGACGATGCGCGAGACGCGGTAGGTGCGCGGCGCCGCACCCTCGGGGGCCGCGACCAGGTACCACGAGCCTCCCTTCAGCACCAGGCCGTACGGGCGGACCTGCCGCACCACCTCGGTAGGGCCCCAGCGGCGGTAGACCATGCGGATCACCCGCCCCTCCCACACAGCGTCGGAGACCTCGCCGAGGTAGGGCACGTCGTCGGCGTCGCGGTACCAGCCGGGCACGTCGAGCAGGAACCGCTCGCGCATGCGGGAGGCGTGCGAGCGCGGCTCGGGCGGCAGCGCGGCGAGCAGCTTGAGCTCGGCGGCGGCGGCCACGTCCGCGAGACCCAGCTCGGCGGCCGGGCCGGGGAGCCCGGCCAGGAACAGCGACGAGGCCTCCTCGGTGGTCAGGCCGTTGAGCTGGGTGCGGTAGCCGTCGAGGAGCTGGTAGCCGCCCGCGGGACCCCGGTCCGCGTAGACCGGGACACCGGCCGACGACAGCGCCTCCACATCGCGGTATACCGTCCGCACCGACACCTCCAGCTGCTCCGACAGCTGGGCGGCCGTCATCCGGCCGCGCGTCTGGAGGAGCAGCAGCAGGGACAGCAGCCGGCTCGCGCGCATGCCCCCAGTGTCCCTGATTTGCCAAATTAACACTAAGTCTGTTCATATGAACGTATGGATCGGTTGCGGGCAATAATGGACGCCTTAAGGACAGCCGACAGCGTGTCGGTCGCGGAGCTCGCGTCCGAGCACGGCGTCTCGGAGATGACCATTCGAAGAGACCTCGACGAGCTGGCCCAGCAGGGCGTCGCCCGGAGGATCCGGGGCGGGGCCCAGAGCCTGCTGCTGCGTGGTGAGGAGCCCCCCTTCGGCGTACGCGAGCACGAGGCCCCCGAGGACAAGCGCCGCATCGCCGCCGAGGTCGTGGGCCTGCTCGCCGACGGGGAGGCGGTCGTGCTCGACGGCGGCACCACGACGCTGGCGGTCGCCCGCGCCGTCCACGACCGCAGGCTGACCGTGCTCCCGCTGTCCGTCCAGGCGATCCAGGCCCTCAGCGGAGCCCACCGCATACGTCTGGTGCTCCCCGGCGGCGAGGTGCGGCACGGCGAGCTGAACATCACCGGGCCCCTGACGGTGAGCACCATCGCGTCCCTGCGCTTCGACACCGCGATCATCGGCTGCTGCGGCCTCTCGGCCGAGCACGGGCTGACCGCGCACGACCTGGAGGACGTCGCGGTCAAACAGGCCGCCATCGCCTCCGCCCGCCGCGTCATCGTGGCGGCCGACTCCTCGAAGTTCCGCCAGACCGCCTTCGCCACGGTCTGCCCGCCCGGCCGCGTCGACGTGCTCGTCACCGACGCCGGCATCCCCCGCGACCAGCACGACGCGTTCACCGCCGCCGGCGTGACCGTCCGCGTCGCCGCATGACCGTCCTCGCCGAGCGCGGCCCCGCGCTGCGCCGTGCCCGCGTCGCGGTGTGCGTCATGTTCCTGATCCCCGGTATCGCCATCGGCGTGTGGACGGCCCGCATCCCCGCGCTGAAGGAACGGCTGGCGCTCGGCGACGGGCAGCTCAGCCTCGCCCTGCTCGGCATCGCGGCGGGCGCGCTCGCCGGCATGCAGATCGTCGGGTACCTCGTCGACCGCTACGGCAGCGGCCGCGTGATGATCCCGCTGGCCTTCGCCCAGGCCGCCGTGCTGCTGCCCCCGGCCGTGATGCCGGACCTTCCCGCCCTCGCCGCCTCGCTGGCGCTGTTCGGCGCCGTCCACGGGATGCTGGACGTGTCCATGAACGCCGGCGCGGTGGAGGTCGAACGGGCGTGGGGACGACCGCTCATGTCCTCCTTCCACGCCGTGTTCAGCATCGGCGGCTTCCTCGGCGCCGCCGCCGGCGGCCTGTTCGCCCACGCGGGGATCGGCCCCTGGCCGACCTTCGCCGCGACCGCCGCCCTGCTCGCGGCCCTGGCGGCCCTCGCCGCCCGGTGGGCGCCGAAGACCACGCCCGAGGGTGGCACACGGCCCGGACGGGAGCCGGGAGGGCGCGGCGGTTCCGGGGGAAAGGTCCAGGGAGTTCTGCTCCTGGGCGTGCTCGCCTTCTGCTGCATGATCGGAGAGGGCGCCTCCGCCGACTGGGGGTCGGTCTACCTGCGCGAGGACCTCGGCAGCTCGGCCGGGTTCGCCGCCACCGCGTACGCCGCCTTCTCGATCATGATGACCGCCGGCCGCCTTGCCGGTGACCGCCTCGCGACCCTGCTCGGCCCGGTCGCGCTGGTCCGCTGCTGCGGGATGCTGGCCGGGGCCGGGCTGTCGGCGGCCCTGCTGATCGGCCATCCGGTGGCCGGCGTGATCGGGTTCGGTTGCTTCGGCGCCGGGCTCTCCTGCATCGTCCCGCAGGTCTTCTCCGCGGCCGGCCACCGCGACCCGGCTCGCGCCGGGCAGGCCCTCGCCCGGGTGGCCAGCCTCGGCTACCTGGGCTTCCTCACCGGGCCCGTGCTGATCGGCGCCCTGTCGGAGGTGCTGGGCCTGCCGCGCGCCCTGGCGATCCCCGCGGTGCTCGCCCTGTTCGTGGCCCTAGCCGCCCCGGCCGTACGCAGAGCCACAGCCGCACGCGAGGCCCCGGGGGGCTCCGGGGAGGAGGCCGGGGGCCGTACGGCCGACCGCGCCACCGGCTAGGAAAGCCGGGCGGTCACCCGGTCAGATCGCCTGCCCGCTGTCGTCGCCGGGCAGGGAGGGTCTCGGGGAGACGACGCCGCTGTCACCCGGGGAGGGGATCGGCGACGGCTTCAGGGTGTCGCTGGGCGAGGGCAGGGGCGGCGGCGTCGGCACGAACATCGTCGGCGGGAGCGGGCGGGAAGGCGGCGGGATCTCGTCGCCCCGGCCCAGCAGCAGCCACGTGATCGCCCCGGTCAGCGTCAGCAGCGCCACAAGGACCGACAGGGCCACCAGCACGGCGCGCCGGGTCTCGGTCGGCGGCGGCGCGGGCGGCGGCGGGAGCGGAATCGCCGGCGCCCGGTCGCCCAGCCAGTAGGGCACGAAGTCGGGCCCGTGGGACTCCCCGATCAGAGTGCCGCTGACCAGCACCGACTGAAGGAACCACCCCGCGCCCGGACCGGCCGCCGTGTACGGAACCGCCACCCACGGCGCCGGCCCGTCGTCCATCGCGATGACCTGCGGCGCGCCGGCCGCACCCCGGCCCCAGGCGCGCGCCACCCAGCCGCGCACGCCGCCACGCGCGGGCGCCGCCTGGCGGATCGCCATGAGGAACCGCTCTCGGGCTGCCGCGTCGAGGGCCGCGCCCCGTGTCAGCAGCGCGATGGAAACCGCGCGGCCGTCGGCCTCCTGCGCGAGGTAGACGAACCCGGTGGCGAGCGCCTGGAGCCGCGCCTGCACGACGTAGGCTCCGAGCCGGGGAGGGTCGCCGTACTGGAGCGGAGTGGCCACGCCTGCCATGAAAGCACACCTCGACATCCGGCTCACCGTGACGGTGCCGTGCACCTTTGCGCCGTGTTTGATGGAATGGCCGCATGACCGTTGCGGAAGAGCGCAGTGACGGAGCCGGGCCGGACGAAGGTGCCGACGCGGACCTCCGTCTCCTACAGCAGTCCCTCACCGAGGTCCGGCGCGTCATCGTCGGCCAGGACCACATGATCGAACGGCTGCTTGTGGCGCTGCTGGCGCGCGGTCACTGCCTTCTCGAAGGCGTGCCGGGCGTCGCCAAGACCCTGGCGGCATCCACCCTTGCCACCGTGGTGGGCGGCACGTTCGCCCGCATCCAGTTCACCCCGGACCTCGTGCCGAGCGACATCGTCGGCACCCGGGTGTACCACCCGTCCAGCGAGAGCTTCGACGTCGAGCTCGGGCCGGTGTTCGTCAACTTCCTGCTCGCCGACGAGATCAACCGGGCCCCGGCCAAGGTGCAGTCGGCGCTGCTGGAGGTCATGGCCGAGCGGCAGGTGACCCTCGCGGGGCGCACCCACCCGCTGCCCCGGCCCTTCATCGTGCTGGCCACGCAGAACCCCATAGAGTCCGAGGGGGTGTATCCCCTACCGGAGGTGCAGCGTGACAGGTTCCTGTTCAAGGTGCGGGTCGTCCATCCCACCGCGAGCGAGGAGCTGGAGATCCTCCACCGGATGAGCGTCTCCCCGCCGCTGCCCGGCCGGGTGCTCGACCCGGCGCGGCTGCTGGCGCTGCAGAAGCTGGCCGACCAGGTGTCGGTCCACCAGCTCGTCGCCGACTACGTCGTGCGGCTGGTGATGGCGACCCGCTCTCCCGCCGAGTACGGGCTGCGCGACCTGGAGGAGGCGATCGAGATCGGGGTCAGCCCACGGGCGACGCTCGGCCTGGTCGCGGCCGGGCGCGCGCTGGCGCTGCTGCGCGGACGTGACTACCTGCTCCCCGACGACGTGCGCGACGTCGCCGTGGACGTCATGGGGCACCGCCTGATGCTGACCTTCGACGCGCTGGCCGACGGCGTCGACACCGAGGATGTTGTGCGCCAGATCCTGGCCTCGGTGCCGCCTCCGCTCGTCGTCTGGAACCAGGCCCAGCGGTGACCGCACCTCAGGGCCCTGAGGAGGCGGCCGGGCGCGGCAGGAGCCCCGAGCACGCCCTGAGGCGCCTGGAGCTGACCGTGGTACGCCGCCTCGACGGGCTGCTCCACGGGCAGCACCAGGGCCTGCTGCCGGGCGCGGGCAGCGAGCTCGGGGACAGCAGGATCTACGTGCCCGGAGAGGACGACGTTCGGCGCATGGACTGGTCGGTGACCGCCCGCACCACCGTCCCGCACGTCCGCGACCTGGTCGCCGACCGCGAGCTGGAGACCTGGGTGCTGGCCGACCTGTCGCCGAGCATGGACTTCGGCACCGCGCACATGGAGAAGCGCGACCTGGTGATCGCCGCGGTCGGCGCCATCGCCTTCCTGACCAGCCGCATCGGCGACCGCTTCGGCGCGTACGTCATCCACGGCGACGAGATCCACCGCCTGCCCGCCCGCACGGGCCGTCCGGCGATGTACGCGCTGCTGCAGACGTTGATGGACGCGCCCAGGGGCATGCCCGCGCCCGGCCCCACCCGCCTGGCCGAGGCGATCGAGCTGCTCGCGAAGGCACGGCGCAAGCGGGGCCTGCGCGTGATCGTGTCCGACTTCCTCGATCTCGGGCCGGGGGGCGACCCTCTGGCCGAGCGTGAGTGGGAGCGGCCGATACGCCGCCTGGCCGCCCGCCACCAGGTGCTGGCCATCGAGGTCGTCGACCCGCGTGAGCTGGATCTTCCCGACGTGGGGCTGATCGCCCTCACCGACCCCGAAACCGGGCGAACGCGCGAGGTCCACCTCTCCCCCAGGATCCGCCGCGACTACGCCGAGGCGGCGGCCGCGCACCGGGAGGCCAACCGGGTGGCACTGCGCCGCTGCGGGGCCGGCCACCTGGTGCTGCGCACCGACCGCGACTGGGTGTACGACATCGCCCAGTACACGCTCAGGCACCGGCGCACCGCCCACCTCGCGGGGCGGCATCCCACCAGGAGGGCAGGCGCGTGATCTTTCTGTCTCCGGGCTGGCTGTGGCTGTTCGCGGCGCTCGCCCTGGTCGTTGGCGCATACGTCTTCATGCAGTTCGCCCGCCGCAGGTACGCCGTGCGGTTCACCAACCTGGCGCTGCTGAGCCTGGTCGCCCCAGAACGGCCGGGATGGCGGCGCCACGTGCCCGCGGCGCTGTTCCTGCTGATGATGAGCCTCCTCGTGGTGGGCGCCGCCCGGCCGGCCGACGCCACACGGGTGCCGAGGGACCGGGCGACGATCATCGTCGCGGTGGACATCTCGCTCTCGATGGAGGCCGCCGACGTCTCTCCCACGCGGCTGGTCGCCGCCCAGCAGGCCGCGCAGCAGTTCGTCAAGGATCTGCCTGAGCGGTTCAACGTGGGTCTGGTCTCCTTCGCGCGCTCGGCCGCGGTCGTCATCTCGCCCACCACCGACCACCTGGCCGTGATCACCGCGATCGGAAACCTGTCCACCCGCCCTGGCACCGCCATCGGCGAGGCGGTGTTCAACTCTCTGGACTCCGTGCGCTCCTTCGACCAGCGGGCCGTCACCGACCCGCCACCGTCGGCGATCGTGCTGCTGTCCGACGGCGACAACACCTCGGGCCGCTCGGTCAACGAGGCGATCCAGGCGGCGGCCGGCCTCCACGTGCCCGTCTCCACCATCGCCTACGGCACGCCGGACGGCACGGTGAGCATCGACGGCCGCGACGTCCAGGTCCCGGTCAACAAGACCACGCTGCAGTCCCTGGCCGACGGCACCAGCGGGCGCGCCTACTCGGCCGAGTCGGGAGACCAGCTGCGCGAGGTCTACAGCCAGATCGGCAGCTCGCTGGGATACCGCATCGTGCACCAGGAGATCGGGCAGTGGTTCACGGTCGCCGGCATCCTCGTCGGCCTGCTGGTCGCCGCCGCGACCATGCTCCTGGGGTCACGACTCCCCTGACCACGGCGGCCGTACTCCTGGGCGGAGTAGGCCGGCGCGGGATGTCGCACGGGCGAGCCGGCGCGATCATGGTGTGGTGGCGTACGCCGCTGCCGGCATGGTGGACCCGCCCGATCACGACCACCGCCCCGCGGTTGGTAACGTCTCTGCACGTGACGTCCAAGGGGGCACATTACTTCGAGGAGCGGCCCGGCGCGGCCGCCCGTCCCGGCACGGTCGACGTGGTCCTGCCCGACCTGCACCTGCGTCTCGCCACCGACAGCGGCGTCTTCTCCCCGAACCGGCTCGACCCGGGCACCCGGGTGCTGCTGGAGAGCGTGCCGCCGCCTCCCCAGGAGGGTGACCTGCTCGACCTCGGCTGCGGGTACGGGCCCGTCGCGCTGACCATGGCGTCGCGGGCGCCGGAGGCCACGGTGTGGGCGGTGGACGTCAACCGGCGTTCGGTGGAGCTGTGTGAGCGGAATGCGCAAGCCGCCGGCCTTTACAAAGTAAGATCAGTGCATGTGGACGATGTCCCGCCCGGCGTGCGGTTCTCGGAGATCTGGTCGAACCCGGCGATCCGCATCGGCAAGCCCGCGCTGCACTCCATGCTGACGCGCTGGCTCGACCGGCTCGCCCCGGGCGGGGCGGCCTATCTCGTGGTGCAGAAGCACCTCGGCTCCGACTCCCTGCAACGATGGCTCGGCGACCACGGCTGGGCCACGACGCGGGTGGCGTCCCGGTCGGCCTACCGCGTGCTCCGGGTCGCCGCGCGCGCCTCCACGACCCAGGTTTCGGTAGATGACGTGTCCCCAGGTGGCGGCGCCACGAACGACGAGGAGCGATGAGCGCCCGATGAGCACAGACACCCGCAGGCAGCTGCGCCCGACCGACGTCAAGCGGCTCAACCGCACCTGGCGCCGGGGCACCGAGAACCGGCTGTCGCTGATCCTGGAGTCGGTCACGGGCCCGTTCAACATCGGCTCGATCTTCCGCACGGCCGCCGCCTTCGGCGCCGACCAGGTCTGGCTCGCCGGGAACGCCACTCCGCCCACCAACCCCAAGGCGCAGAAGACCGCGCTCGGCACCGACCGGCTGGTCACCTGGCACGAGCCGGTCCCCCCCGTGGAAGCCGTACAGTCGGCCAAGGACGACGGCTACACCGTGATCGCCGTCGAGCTCACCGGCGACGCGGTGCCGCTCCACCAGGCCAGGCTGGACCGCGACGTGTGCCTGGTGCTCGGCAACGAGGACCACGGCTGCTCCCCCGCCCTGCTCGAGGCCGTCGACGAGGTCCTCTACATCCCGCAGGTCGGCCGGGTCGGCTCCTTCAACGTCGGCGTCGCCGCCGCCATCGTCCTGGCCGAGGCCCGCCGCCAGGAATGGTCATCGGCCCCCACCGGGTGAACAACGGCCGCAGTGCTTCACCGAGCAGGGTCGAGGTGCTGGGGGCGGCAGCGCTGTGGCCGGTCATAGGTACGTTTGTGACCCAAATGTTCATGGGCGTAGGCTGACGTGGCAGCCTACAAGGGGGATACTCCTGCTCGTGCAGCACCGCTTCCCGTTTCTCGACCACCCCGGCCCGCTGGCCTTCGCCCATCGCGGCGGGGCCGCCGAGGGCCGGGAGAACACCATGGCCGCCTTCTCCAGGGCCGTCGAGCTGGGGTACACCTACCTCGAGACCGATGCCCACGCGACGGCCGACGGCGTGCTGCTCGCGTTCCACGACCACACGCTCGACCGCGTGACCGATCGCCACGGCCGCCTGGCCACCCTGCCGTACCGCGAGGTGCGCCGCGCCCGCATCGGGGGCGTGGAGGAGATCCCGCTGCTCGAGGACCTGCTCGGCACCTGGCCGGACGTGCGGGTCAACATCGACGTCAAGGAGGCCCAGGCGATCGGCCCGCTGGCGGAGGCGATCCGCCGCACCGGCGCCTACGACCGGGTCTGCCTGACCTCGTTCTCCGACATGCGGCTGGCCAGGGCCCGCATGGCCGTGGGCCGCCCCGTCTGCTCGGCGCTCGGGCCGCGCGGGGTGGCACGGCTGCGCGCCGCCGCCCTCGGCTCGGGGTACGGCCGCCTGCTGGGCGGCCTGGCCAGGGAGGGCATCCCCTGCGCGCAGGTGCCCGTAGGCTTCCGCGGGATGCGGGTCACCACCCGGGCCCTGGTCCGTACGGCTCACGCCCTCGGGATGCAGGTGCACGTGTGGACCGTCGACGAGCCGCGCGTGATGGAGGGCCTGCTCGACCTCGGGGTCGACGGCATCATGACCGACAACATCTCGGGCCTGCGGGACGTCCTCAGCTCCCGGGGCCAGTGGCACCCACGCCGGCCCGCCGCGCACGCGTGACCTCGCGCGCGGCACGCGCCATGACCACCTGACCCTTTGCCCATCCCCCGTGCCCAGGAGCCCCCCCATGACCATCTCCACCGTCGCCCAGGACCCTCCCGAGACGAGAAAGCGCGAGCAGCGGGGCTGGTACTGGTACGACTTCGCCAACTCGGGCTTCCAGACGACGGTCATCACGGTCTTCCTCGGCCCGTACCTCACCACGCTCGCCGAGAAGGCCGCGGGCGGGCAGGACGGGTTCGTCGGCTTCCTCGGCTTCGACTTCCGCGCCAAGGCTTACTTCTCGGCCATCGTGACCATGTCGGTGGTCCTGCAGATCGTGATCATGCCGATCGCCGGCGCACTGGCCGACCACACCGGCCGCAAGAAGGAGCTGCTCGCCGTCTTCGCCTACCTCGGCGCGGCGGCGACCCTCGGCTTCTACTTCGTCTCCGGCGACGCCTACGTGCTGGGCGGGGTGCTGTTCATCGTCGCCAACGTGGCGTTCGGCGCGGCCATGGTCGTCTACAACTCGTTCCTGCCCCAGATCGCCGGCCCCGAGGAGCGGGACGCCGTCTCTTCGCGAGGCTGGGGTTTCGGCTACCTCGGCGGCTTCCTGCTACTCGCGGTGAACCTGTTCCTCTACCAGGGCAGCGGCATCGACCAGGGCCTCGCGGTGCGCATCAGCCTCGCCTCCGCGGGCCTGTGGTGGGCCGTCTTCACCGTGATCCCGCTGCTGCGGCTGCGCAACCGCCGGGTCGCCACCCATGACGCCACGCCGCTCCGGGCCGTCGGCGGCAGCTTCCGCCAGCTCGGACGGACCATCGCCGACCTGCGCCGCTACCCGCGCACCCTGCTCTTCCTGCTCGCGTACCTGATCTACAACGACGGCGTGCAGACGGTGATCTCGTTCTCGGCGACCTACGCCGACCAGGAGCTCGGGCTCGGCAAGAGCGTGCAGATCACGGCGATCCTGATGGTGCAGCTCGTCGCCTTCTGCGGGGCCCTGCTGCTCGGATGGCTCGCGTCGCGGTTCGGCACCAAGCGCACCGTGCTGGTCAGCCTCGTGGTCTGGACGGGCGTCGTCGCGGTGGCGTACTTCCTGCAGAAGGGCGCCGCCATCCAGTTCTTCGCCATCGCGTTCCTGATCGCCATCGTGCTCGGCGGCACCCAGGCCCTGTCGCGGTCGCTGTACTCGCTGGTGATCCCGGGGGGCAGGGAGGCGGAGTACTTCAGCCTGTTCGAGATCAGCGACAAGGGCTCGGCGTTCCTCGGATCGTTGACGCTGACCCTGGCCCTCCAGCTGACCGACAGCTACCGCCTGGCGATCCTGTCCCTGGTGATCTTCTTCGTGATCGGCTTCGCGCTGCTCACGGTGGTCAACCTGCCCCGGGCCATCCGCGAGGCGGGCAACGAGGTGCCCGCGAATATCTAGCGAGGAGGACGCTCCCACCCGTAAAGCCACGAAGATCAGCTTTGCGATACCAAGGGCCCGAGGCGGAAAGCGCGATTGGATCACCCCAAGGGTGGGAATCCATCCACGGTATCAAGCGTTGTAAGCCGTGGAGACCCACCCCTCACAAATGGGGCCCTCAGGAGGCATTGAAACATGGGCGAGCGTGCACTTCGCGGTACCCGGCTCGGAGCCACCAGCTACGAGAACGACCGCAACACCGATCTGGCCCCGCGCCAGGAGGTGCCATACACCTGCCCGAAGGGCCATCGCTTCGACGTGCCCCTTGCCGCGGAGGCGGAGATCCCGGCGACATGGGAGTGTCGCAGTTGCGGCGCCACCGCCCTAAGAGTGGATGCAGAGCAGCCTCAGCAGAAGAAGGCCAAGCCGCCGCGCACCCACTGGGACATGCTACTGGAGCGTCGCACGATCGAGGACCTCGAAGAGGTTCTCAACGAGCGTCTGGCGATCCTTCGGGCCCAGCGGCGCAGGAGCGCCTGAGCCGACAGCGGCGCGCGAGCGCCGAAGCCATCGGTGCCTTCGGGCCACCCTCGGGTGGTCCCGGAGGCGCCCCTTTTTGTGCCTGCCGGCTTAGCGCCGAGTGGCCGTCCGCGCCGCCTCCTAGCCGTTCCCCGGAGGCCTCAGGGACTGCCGTCCGGGCCCGTCGCCGCGCGCCCCCGGCCCCCGATCGGTGGGCTTCTCGTCGTCCACGACCTGCCCGCTGACCACCCGCGGGCCGCCAGGGGCGGATGCGCCGGGCCCGCCGCCCGCCCCGTGGGGCGGGAACATCGCCCCGAAGGGCGTGCCCGAGGCCATGACGCGCACGCGGCGGCCGAGGAACCAGCTCAGGCCACGCCGCGCGATCGGGCGGGTGAACGGCAGGATCAGGAAGAATCCCGCGATGTCGGTGAGGAAGCCCGGGGTCAGCAGGAGCGTGCCGCCCGCCACGACCAGCGCGCCGTCGGCGAGCTCGCGGTCGGGCATCCGCCCCGAGTTGAGGGCCTCACGCAGGGCCCGCCAGGCGCGCCGCCCTTCCAGCCGCACGAGCCAGGCCCCGAGCAGGCTGTCGAGGATGAGCAGGCCGACGGTCTGCCAGCCGCCGATCACCTGGCCGATCTGGATGAGCACCCAGATCTCCAGCACCGGCACGACCAGGAACGCTAGGAACAACAGCACACGGAGCATGGCTTCATCATCACCTCGCGACGTACAACGCCCGGACCGGACCCGGTGGTTCCCCACTCCGGGCGTGCTCTGCGGCCGGTTCGCTCACGGCGCGGCCGCCGGAAGCCTCAGGCGGCCCGCTCAGCGGCCTCTCCTGAGGCGGCGTGGCAGGCCGGCCAGGCCCCACAGGGTGACCCGCCACAGAGCCTCGGCCACGACGGCGCGGCTCATCTTGCTCGCCCCGACCGCGCGATCGACGAACGTGATCGGCACCTCCACGACCCGCAGGCCCTGCCTGATCGTGCGGAGCGTCAGGTCGACCTGGAAGCAGTAGCCCTGGGACTCCACGTCATCCAGCCCGATCTTCTCCAGCGTCGAGGCGCGGTAGGCGCGGAAGCCGGCCGTGGTGTCGCGGACCGGCAGGCCCAGCATCAGGCGGGCGTAGGTGTTGGCGCCCCGCGACAGGATCTCCCGCGAGACCGGCCAGTTGACCACCTTGCCCCCCGGCACCCAGCGTGACCCGATCACCAGGTCGGAGCCTTTAGACAGTGCGTCGAGGAGCAGGGGGAGCTCCTCGGGCTTGTGGGAGCCGTCGGCGTCCATCTCGACCACCACGTCGAAGCCCTCGGCCAGGCCCCAGCGGAACCCGGCGATGTAGGCGGCGCCGAGCCCCTGCTTGCCTGGGCGGTGCAGCACGTGGATGTGGTCGTCGCCCGCGGCCAGTTCGTCGGCGATGGCGCCGGTGCCGTCGGGACTGTTGTCGTCGGCGACCAGCAGGTGGGCATCCGGGAGCGCCGCGCGTAGCCTTCCGGCGATCATCGGCAGGTTCTCGCGCTCGTTGTACGTGGGAACGATGACGAGCACCCGCCCGAGGATCCGCTCCATCACCCGTCCTTTTCTTTGGTGTCGTCCTGTTGTGGCACCGCCCGCCGGCGCGGGAGCGCGGCGGCCAGGGCACCGGCCCCGATGAGGAGCAGCACCCACTCCGGCCACGCCCCGACCCGTGTCGCGATGGTCTCGCCCGTCCGGACCGGGACGCTGACCACGGCCGCGTCCGCGACCCGTTCCGCCGTGTGCCAGCGCACCTCGCCGCCGGGGTCGACGTAGGCCGAGATGCCCGTCGTGGCGGCGATGACCACCGCGCGGTCGTGCTCCACGGCGCGCAGCTGCGACATCGCCAGCTGCTGCGGCGGAAGGTTGGTCATGGCGTAGGTGGCGTTGTTGGTCTGCACCACGATCGGGCTGCCGCCCGCGAGCACGGTGCCGCGCACGATGTCGTCGAAGGCGACCTCGTAGCATTCCACCGCGCCCACCGTCACCGGTCCCATCCTGAGATCGCCGTCGCGGGTGCCGGCCAGCGACTGGAGGCCGACCAGGTTGATCCGCTTGATGAACTTCACGAGCAGGTCTCTGAAGGGGACGAACTCGCCGAACGGCACAAGTTTTCGCTTGTCATAGTAAGCGCCCGGACCGGTGGCCGGGTCCCAGACGATGCCACGCGTGTATCTGTGCCGCCCGTCGGATGAGCGGACCACGGCGCCCACCAGCACGGGAACGCCAATGTCGCGCACCGCCGCGTCGATGAGCCCGTAGGCGTAGGGGCTGTTGTAGGGATCGATGTCGGTGGAGTTCTCGGGCCACACCACGATGTCGGGCCTGGCGACCTTCCCGGCCCGCACCGCCTGTGCCAGCGCGTGGGTCCTGTCGGCGTGGTTGCGCAGCACGACGGCGGGCTCGTCGCCGAGGAAGCCCATGCCCACGCCGGGCACGTTGCCCTGGACGACGCCGACCCGCACGGTCCTCGCGGCCTCGGCGCCGGGCCTCGGCACGGCGTAGGCCAGCAGGGGCACAGCCACCACGCCCGCCAGGAGCAACGCGATCTCGCGGGTCCGGCGCCCGGGCGCGAGCCGTACGGCCAGGAGGGCGAGCAGGGCGCCGCAGAGCACCACCGCGAAGGAGACCAGCGGCGCGCCGCCCAGCGCGGCGTACGGCGTGAAGACCGACCGCCCCTGGCTGAACGCCACCCGAACCCACGGGAAGCCGCCCACGGGGAACAGCCCCCGGGCCCACTCCTGCGCGACCCACAGCGCGGCCACCCACAGCGGCCAGGCGCGCAACCGGGTGACCAGGGCGACGGCGGCCGACATCGCGGCGAAGAACAGGCTCTCGACCCCGACCAGGATCAGCCACGCGTCGTCGCCGATGGGCCGCACCCAGGCGAGCGCGGGGATCAGGAACGCGGCGCCGCCGAGGTATCCGAGCCAGGCGGCCCGGCGGGCGCGGGCGCCGTACACCGCGAGGGTGAGCAGCGCGACGCCGGGCGGCGCTAGGAACCACAGTCCGATGGGGGGGAAGGCGAGGAAGAGCAGCACCCCTCCGGCGAGGGAGGCGGCCGGCCGCCAGAGGGCAGGCGAATGAGGCAGGGCGCCGGGAACGGCCGGCGCCCGCTCGTTGTCCTGCACCGTTTGCTGGGCCACAGGGGCGGGGTCTCTTCTCGCGGGTCCATCGGGTAACCACCGAACGCTACCGCTAGGCACACCACGCTCCAACCGCCGGGCGGGCGCGGCGCCGAAAGATCACGCATGGTGATCCCTGGGTCTCCCCTGTTTCAAGGGGAACCCAGGAACCACTCTGCGGCTCTGGCACGGGACGGGAAGAGGGCCCGGACTACCCTTCGGACCGGATCCGTCCCGTCGGCGGCGGGCGCGGAATTCCGTTGTCTACTGGGTGTCCAGGCCCCTCCCGGGTCCAACCCCCCATCCGGCTGGGGTGCCCCGACTCGACGGAACGCCAGCGCTGCGCCTGGTTGAGCGGACGGAGTCGTGCTCCGTCGTGACGCAGAATCCGACGATGTCTGAAGACGGCCAACCGGTAGTCCCGTGCTGGACTGTCCAGCAAACTACCGACCTCAGCTCAGATGTCAACCGTGTCCCGATCAGCGGAAACACCAAGTTTTCGCAGGTAGGACAGGAGACGTGAGTGCCGTCAATGCCGTCATGTGGACCGATGAGCGCTTATGGCGCACGCTTGGCTCGCGTGGCCCGCGACTCCGTCAGGGCGCAAGCGTACTATCGCATCGGGCCAGCACGGAGGGCAGCTCGCCGGTGTGGACGACGCCAAGCCTGCTGGTCGCGCGGGTCAGGGCCACGTAAAGATCGCTGGC
Organism: Sphaerisporangium sp.; assembly: GCA_025964675.1. GTDB lineage: Bacteria > Actinomycetota > Actinomycetes > Streptosporangiales > Streptosporangiaceae > Sphaerisporangium. The sequence goes on from JAOPYI010000143.1 coordinate 25,243, forward strand.
GCCGCGTGGCGACTCGGCAAGGATCTCCCCCGGTTCCACGACGATCACCCCGTCGAACTCCAGGCCCTTGGCGTCGGACACGGTGAGCACGGCCACCGGCGCCTCCAGCGCGTCGGCGCCCGGCCCCGCCACCGCGCCGGGCACGGAGGAGGTGACGGCCTGGCCCAGCTCGGCCGCGCGGGTCTCGGGGACGATCACCACCAGCCGCCCGCCTTCGACGATCTCGCCGGTCACGATGGGTCCCAGCTCAGCCGTGCCCTCCACGCGGCGCGCCCAGGGCCGCACGCCGGTCTCGCGTACCGACTCCGGCGCCTTGAGGTTCGGGCCGACCAGCTCCAGCACGTCCGCCGCGACGGCCATCAGCTCGACGGGGGTGCGGTAGTTCACGGTCAGGGTCTCCTCGCGCCAGCGCCCGCCGGCGTAGGAGTCGAGGACCTGTCTCCAGGAGGCGGCCCCCGCCATCGACCCGGTCTGGGCGATGTCCCCGACGATGGTCATGGAACGGTTGGGGCTGTGGCGCATGAGCATCCGCCACGCCATGGCGGACAGCTCCTGCGCCTCGTCCACGATGATGTGCCCGTACGCCCAGGTGCGGTCGGCCGCGGCGCGCTCGGCGGTGGTCAGGTGGACTTCGTCGCCCCGGTGCCTGGCCGCGAACCGCTCGGCGTCCATGATGTCGGACATGCCGGTCAGCTCCAGGACCTCGCGCGCGTAGGTCAGCTCGAAGTCGCGCTCGGCCTCCTCGGCGCGCCGCGCGGCGGCGAGCTCCTCCTCGGCCTGCAGCGCGGCGGCGCGCAGCACCCCCGCGTCGATGTCGCCGAGCAGCTCGGCGGCCTCGTCCAGCAGCGGCACGTCGGCCTCGGTCCAGTAGCCGCCACCGCGCGGGGCCTGCCGGAACAGCGCGTCCTGCTCGGCGGCGGTGAGCCCGGCGTACGCCATCCGCTCGCGTGAGCCGAACAGGCCGATGAGGAGCTGCTGGGGGGTGAGGTAGGGCCACAGGCGGTTGAGCGCCGTCTTCACGGCGGGCTCGGTGCGCAGGTCCTCGCGCAGGTCGGCGAGGTCCTCCTCGTCGAGCATGCCCCGGCCGAGCGCCTTGGCCGCCTGCCTGGCCAGTGCGTTCAGGATGTGGCGGACGAAGACCGCCCTGGCCTGGTTGTGCGGGCGGCGGCTGCGCGACGCGCGGTTCCTGGCCGCGTCGCAGGTGTGCTGGTCGAGCCGGAGGGTGTACGCGCCGAGGTCGATGTCGATCGGGTGCCGGGGCACCCGCTGCCGGTCCCGGACGGCCCGGGCCACCACGTCGGCCATGTGGGACGCGCCCTTGACCGCGGCGGCCTCCGCGGACTCGCGTGCCGTGGCGGTCACACCGGGGTACAGCTCGGCCACTGTGGACAGCAGGACGTCGGTCTCACCGAGGGAGGGCAGCACCTGTTCGATGTAGCGCAGGAAGGTGAGGTTAGGGCCGACGATCAGGACGCCGCGGCGTGCCAGCCGCTCCCGGTGGGTGTAGAGCAGGTAGGCGGCGCGGTGCAGGGCGACGACGGTCTTCCCGGTGCCCGGGCCGCCCTGGACGACCAGGATGCCGTTGAGATCGCTGCGGATGACGCGGTCCTGCTCGGCCTGGATGGTCGCGACGATGTCACGCATGCGGCCGGTGCGCTTCTCGCCGAGGGCGGCCAGCAGGGCGGCCTCGCCGTTGAGCGTGGCGCGGTCGGCCTCGGTCAGCCGGGCGAGGTCGAGCAGGTCGTCGTCCACGCCGATGACGCGCCGTCCCCTGGTCTGCAGGTGGCGCCTGCGTGTCACACCCATGGGAGTGGCGGGTGTGGCACGGTAGAACGGCTGGGCGACCGGGGCGCGCCAGTCGATGAGCAGCCGCGCCTGGTCGTCATCCGACAGACCCAGGCGGCCGATGTACAGGGGCTTCTCGCCCGTCAGGTCGAGGCGCCCGAAGCACAGGCCGTTCTCCACGGCCCACAGCCGGGCCAGCCGCTCGGAATACATGCCGGCGAAGGAGTCGCGCTCCGAGCGGTTCTGGTGGGTGCCGCCACCGCCCTGGGCGAGCACACCCTCGAGCTGCCCGTTCGTGCGCGCGCGCAGCAGGTCGAGCCGCTCGTACAGTCCGGTGACGTACTCCTGCTCCTTTGCGAGCTCGATTTGACGGGTAGCCCCTAGTTCATTATTATTGGTAGTAATGTGAAGCTCCGGGCCTTTTTTGCTCTTTATGTTTAATGTGACGACAAGGCCTCAGAATAGCAGATCCACGACGGGTCCTCCCGTTCTCTACGCCGCCCTTCGAGGCGGCGTTTTCGTTTCCACACCACCGGAGTCCTGCCACGTCAGCGCACTCCCGGCCCGCTACCAACCTGGTCACAGGTTGGTAGCGCCTATTGACCCCGTTCCGGGACGTGCCTGTACTTTCCTTACAAGTTAGGAAGCTTTCCTAACTTCCGTCCGGAACGGTCCCGTGCATGGTCGCGCCGGCGGCTCGACCGAGGAGCGCCGCAGTGAACACCCAGCCGGGGACGCCGAGCCTGTTGCGGGCGATCAACGATCGTGCCGCTCTGCAGGTCCTGCTGGAGCGCGGGCCGCTCACCCGTCCCGAGCTCGGGGCGCTCACGGGCCTGTCCAAGCCCACCGCGTCGCAGCTGCTGTCGCGGCTGCAGAACGCTGGGCTGGTCGTGCTGGACGGCATCCGCGAGGGCCTGCCCGGACGTACGGCCGAGCTGTACCGGATCAACCCGGCCGCCGCCCACGTCGCCGCGCTCGACGTGACCCCGGCGCGGATAGCCGCCTCGGTGGCCGACATCACCGGAGCCGTGATGGCGGAGTACCGCCTGCCGACCCCCGGCAGGAGCGCCGGTGACGTCGTGCAGAAGGTGCGTGCCGCCGTCGGCGGAGCATGCCTGCAGGCGGGGGTCGACCCCGCGGCCCTGCACCGGGTCGTCATCGGCATACAGGGTGCCGTCAACCCGGCCACCGCCCGGCTCGGCTACGCCGCCCACATCCCCGGCTGGCACATCCCCGACCTGGTGGCGACCCTACGGGACGGGCTCGGCGTGCCGGTGGACGTCGAGAACGACGTGAACCTCGTCGCGCTGACCGAGCAGGCCCACGGCATCGCTCGCGGCCACGAGGACTTCGTCCTGCTCTGGGCCGACGAGGGCATAGGAGCCGCCCTCGTCCTCGGCGGAAGACTGCACCGGGGCGCCACCGGAGGCGCCGGCGAGGTCGGCTACATGCCCACGGTCGGCGCGCCGACCTCCAGGGAGACCGGGAAGCGGGGCGACCACGGCTTCCAGGCCCTCGCCGGCGGCCCCGCCGTCCTGAGGCTCCTGCGCTCGTACGGCCTGCGCGGCGCCGACCCGGCGCAGGCCGTACGAGGCGCCGTACGGGACGCCGCGCTGGGAGGGAGCCGCGGCGAGCGCGCCGCGCGGGCGCTGCGCGAGGTCGCGGCGCGCCTGGCCATGGGGCTGGCGCCGATCACCGCGGTGGTCGACCCCGAGATCGTGGTGCTGACCGGGGGCATGCTGCTCGCCGGGGGCGACGTGCTGTCCGAGCTCGTCGAGCAGGAGCTGCACGCGCTGACCTTTCCCCGTCCGCCCGTGCGGATGTCCACCGTCGAGAGCCACCCGGTGCTGACCGGCGCCCTCGGCCTCGCCCTCGCCACGGCCCGTGACGAGGTCTTCAGCTCGACCGTCCCCTCATAGACCCTCCTGATCACGACCACCCCCTAGGAGGCATCCCCGTGAAATCACGTCTGCTGCTCGTCGCGGCCGCAGGACTGGCCGTCTTCGTGTCGGCCGCCTGCACGGCGGGCACCGAGAACGCGCCCAAGGTCCCGGCGGCGGGAGGCACGCCGGACAAGCGGCCGGTCACGATCACCATGTGGCACGGCTTCAGCGCCGACAACGAGCTCAAGGCGTTCGACGACGCCCTGGCCGGGTTCGAACAGAGATATCCGTGGATCACCGTCAAGACGACGAAGGCCGTCCAGGACGACCAGATCATCCAGGCGGCGCGCGGCGGCAACCCTCCCGACGTGGCGCTGTCCTTCACCACCGACGATGTGGCGACCTTCTGCAAGACGGGGATCTTCCAGGACCTGAAGCCCTACCTGGCCGCGAGCGGGATCGACGAGTCGATCTTCCCCAAGGTGATCGCGCAGTACACCCAGTACGAGGGCAAGCGCTGCGTGATGCCCATGCTCGCCGACACCTACGGCCTGTACTACAACACGAAGCTCATGAACGGCGCCCAGCCGCCGAAGACGCTCTCCGAGCTGACGGCCCTCGCCAAGAAGCTCACCGTGCGTGACGCCCAGGGCGACATCAAGGTCGCGGGCTTCGTCCCGAGCAGCCAGATGTACGAGAACGCCCCGATCCACACCGGCACGATGGTCGGCGCCAAGTGGACCAACCCGGACGGCACCTCGGCGATCGGCTCCGACCCGGCGTGGAAGCAGCTCATGACCTGGCAGAAGGACCTGGTCGACTGGTTCGGGTACGACAAGCTGGAGAAGTTCCGCAAGAGCCTGGGCGATGAGTGGTCGGCGGACAACCCGTTCATGAAGGGCAAGGTCGCCATGGCGGTCGACGGCGAGTGGCGCAACGCCATGATCGCCTCCGACGCCAAGGACCTCGACTACGGAACCGCCCCGCTTCCGGTGGCCGACGACAAGCCCCAGCTCTACGGGGGCGGCTTCATCGCCGGCACGGTCATCGGCATCCCGCGCGGGGCCAGGAACCCCGAGGCGGCCTGGGACCTGGTGAAGTACCTCACCACCGACACCGACGCCCTGGTGAGCCTGTCCAACGCGCTGCGGAACGTCCCCAGCACGCTGCCCGCCCTCCGGTCGCCGAAGCTCGAGAAGGACGCCAACTTCCAGACGTTCCTCGACATCTTCGCCAATCCCAGCAGCAGCACGCTGCCCGCGCACATCAACTCGGTGTTCAACCAGCAGACGCTGCAGGAGGCGCAGATCAAGTGGGAGTCCGGCCGGGCGCCGGACCTGGGCGCGGTGCTCACCGAGGCCGACAAGAAGATCGACGACAAGCTCAAGCTGACCTCGGGCGACTGATCACATGGCGACGACGACGATCGGGCGCCGAGGGAACGCGGTGCCGGCCGGGCGGAAGGGCCGGCACCGCGGGAGCCTCATGGCGCTGCTCTACCTCTCCCCCTGGCTGGCCGGTTTCACCGTATTCTTCGCGTACCCGCTCATCGCGACCGTCTACTTCTCCTTCCAGCGCTACGACCTGTTCACCCTCGAGCCGGTCGGGTTCCTGAACTACAGGTACTTCTGGCAGGACGAGGCGGCCTGGACGTCCATCAGGAACACGTTGTGGCTCGTCGTGGTGATGGTGCCGCTGCGGGTGCTGTTCGGCCTCGGCGTGGCGCAGCTCGTCACCAAGCTGAAGGCGGGCGTCGGGTTCTTCCGCACGATCTTCTACCTGCCGTCGCTGGTACCGCTGGTCGCCGGGACGCTGGGCTTCGTGTTCCTGCTCAACCCGGGTACGGGTCCGGTGCCCACGATCCTCTCGGCGCTCGGCATCCCCTCGCCGGACTGGTTCGGCGACCCCTCCTGGTCCAAGCCGGGGCTCACGCTGCTCTCGCTCTGGTCGGTGGGCGACCTCATGGTCATCTTCCTGGCCGCCCTGCTGGACGTGCCCAAGCAGCTCTACGAGGCCGCCGCCCTGGACGGCGCGGGACCGTGGCAGCAGTTCTTCCACGTCACGCTGCCGGTGATCCGGCCGGTGCTCATGTTCGCCACAGTCACTGGGGTGATCCAGACGCTTCAGTACTTCACCCAGGCCATGGTGGCCGCCCGGGTGGCGTCGGGGTCCACCGACTCCGCCGGGTCGGTCTTCACCCCCGGCTACCCCGACCAGTCCACCCTCACCTTCCCCGAATGGCTCTTCCAGGAGGGCTTCCGTGACTTCGCGATGGGGTACGCCTGCGTTCTGGCGCTGATCCTTTTCGCGGTGTCGATGGTGTTCACGCTCTTCCTGCTCCGCCAGTTCCGGGGCCTCGCCGAGGAAGAGGCATGACCGTTACCCTCACGCCGTCGCCCACGGCACGCAAGGCCGGCCCGCGACGGCGACGTGACCACCGCAGGCGGGCCACGTTGCAGTGGATCGCCACCCACGCGCTCGCCATCGCCCTCGCGATCATGTTCCTCGGCCCGCTGGTCTTCATCGGCCTGACCGCCGTCATGACCGACCACCAGGCGCTCACCTCGCAGCTGTGGCCGTCACGGTGGGAGTGGAGCAACTTCGCCGACATCTTCGTGAAGGCGCCGCTGCTGACCTGGATCGTCAACACGCTGATGTACTCCATCCTCGCCACCGTGTTCATGCTGGTGTCGTCGATCCCGGTGGCGTACGCGCTGGCGAGGTTCCGCTTTCCCGGCCGCAAACTGGCGTTCCTGCTGGTCATCACCACCATGATGCTGCCGCCGCAGGTCGTGGCCGTGCCGATCTACCTCATCTGGGCGCGGTTCCACCTGACCGGGACGCTGTGGCCGCTGATCCTGCCCATGCTGCTCGGGGACGCGTTCTCGATCTTCCTGCTGCGGCAGTTCCTAGTGACGATCCCGAGGGAGTACTCCGACGCGGCGCGCGTGGACGGCTGCGGCGAGTTCCGCACGCTGATGCGGGTCATCCTGCCGATGGCACGGCCGGCCATCGCGGCGGTGGCGCTCTTCCAGTTCTTCTACTGCTGGAACGACTACTACGGGCCCCTGCTGTACGCGGGGACGGACACCTCCCACTGGACGCTGTCGCTCGGCCTCGCGTCCTTCAGGGCCGTGCACCGGGTGCAGTGGAACCTGACCATGGCGGCTACCCTGCTCGCCATGGCACCGGTGATCGTCGTTTTCTTCTTCGCCCAGAAGGCATTCATCGAGGGCGTAAAGCTGACAGGAGTCAAGTGATGAAACTCGCCGTTGTCGGGGGCGGCTCCACCTACACGCCGGAGCTGATCGACGGATTCGCCCGCCTGCGCGACGATCTGCCGCTGTCGGAGATCGTGCTCATCGACCCCGACGAACGGCGCCTGTCCCTGGTGTCGGCGATGGCGTCGCGGATGCTCCTGCGGGCCGGTCACCCGGCCACCGTCAGCACGGCCACCACCATCGAGGACGGGGCCGCCGGGGCGCAGGCCGTGCTGCTGCAGCTCCGGGTCGGCGGGCAGGCGGCCCGCAACGTGGACGAGACGCTCCCCCTGGAATGCGGGTGCGTCGGGCAGGAGACGACGGGCGCGGGCGGCCTCGCCAAGGCGCTGCGCACCGTGCCGATCGTGCTGGACATCGCCGAGCGGGTGGCCAAGGCGGCCCCGGACGCCTGGATCGTCGACTTCACCAACCCGGTCGGCATCGTCACGCGGGCGCTGCTCCAGGCGGGGCACCGGGCGATCGGCCTGTGCAACGTGGCGATCGGCTTCCAGCGCCGCTTCGCCGCCAACCTCGGGGTCACGTCCGACCGGATCTCGCTCGGCCACGTCGGCCTCAACCACCTGACCTGGGAGCGGGCCGTCTACCTGGACGGACAGGACGTGCTGCCCCGGCTGCTCGCCGACCACGGCGAGGAGATCGCCGGCGACATCGGCCTGCCCGCGCCGCTCATCCGCAGGCTCGGCGTCGTGCCGTCGTACTACCTGCGCTACTTCTACGAGCACGACGCCGTGGTGGCCGAGCAGAGGTCCAAGCCGTCGCGCGCGGCCGAGGTGGCTGCCATGGAAGAGTCGCTGCTCGCGATGTACGCCGACCCCGCGGTGGACACCAAGCCGCAGCTGCTGGAGAAGCGGGGCGGCGCCTTCTACTCCGAGTCCGCGGTCGCGCTGATCGCCTCCCTGGTCAACGACCGGGGCGACACGCAGGTGGTCAACCTGCGCAACGACGGCACGCTGCCGTTCCTCGCCGACGACGCGGTGATAGAGGTGCCCGCCCGCGTCGGATCCTCCGGAGCGGTGGCGCTGCCCGTCGAGCCGGTGGAGCCGCTGTACGCCGGGCTCATCGCCCACGTCAGCGCGTACGAGTCGCTGGCCCTCCAGGCCGCATTGCACGGCGGCGTGGACCGGGTCACCGACGCGCTGCTGGCCAACCCGCTGATCGGGCAGGCCTCCCTGTCGGCGGACCTCGCCGAGCGGCTGGTCGCCGCCAACCACGACTTCCTGCCCTGGGCCGGCGACGGGGCGGTGCGCGCGTGAGGACGGTGCTCGCTGTCGACGGGGGCAACAGCAAGACCGACGTCGCGCTGGTGGCCGAGGACGGCTCGGTCCTGGCCAGAGGGCGGGGAGCGGGGTTCGTCCCGCAGAGCGCGGGCGTGCCCGCCGCCATCGACGTCGTCGGCGACACCGTACGGCTCGCGCTCGGCACCGGCGCGCTGCCGCCGTACGCGGACCACGTCGCGGCGTACGTGGCCGGCGCGGACCTCCCGGTCGAGGAGGAGCTGCTGCGCGAGGAGATCCTGGCGCGGGGGTACGGCCGGCAGGTCGTGGTGGGCAACGACACCTTCGCGCTGCTGCGCGCCGGAGCGTCCGAGCCGTGGGGCGTCGCGGTGGTCTGCGGGGCCGGGATCAACGCGGTGGGGATCTCACCGACCGGCGAGGTGGCCAGGTACCCCGCGCTCGGCAAGATCAGCGGTGACTGGGGCGGCGGTCTCGGGCTGGGCGAGGAGGTGCTCTGGCACGCCGTGCGCGCCGAGGACGGCCGGGGTCCGGCGACCCTGCTGCTGGAGGTCGTCCGCCGGTACTTCGGCACCCGCCAGGCCGAGGACGTCGTGCTCGGGCTGCACTTCGGGGACCTGCGTGCGGAGCGGCTCCAGGGCCTGGTGCCGGCACTGTTCGCGGCCGCGGCCGAGGGAGACGCCGTCGCAGTGGGGCTGGTGGAACGCCAGGCCGACGAGGTGGCCGTCATGGGAGTGGTGGCCATGCGCCGCCTCGGCCTGCTCTCGCAGCCCTGCGAGGTCGTGCTCGGCGGCGGGGTACTGACCGCCCGCGACCCGCTGCTGTCCGCCCTGGTCCAGGAGAGGTACACCGCGCAGGCGCCGCGCGCCACGCTGGTGGTCGCCGACGTGCCGCCGATCGTCGGCGCCGCGCTGCTCGGCCTCGACCGCCTCGGCGCCGGGCGCGCCGCACGGGACCGGGTGCGGACGAGCTTCACCGAGGCAGTGTCCGCGCCGGTCTGAGACACCACGCGCCGCGGACACCCCTGGACGTGGGCACCCGCGGCCTGCGGTCAGGAGGTGCCGACGGTCAGGTCGGGGGTGCGGTGCTCGTACGGCGTGCTCAGCACGATGGTGGTACGGGTGGAGACGTTCGCCGAGGCCCTGATCTGCTGGAGCAGGTGCTCCAGGGCGATCGGGGACCGCACCCGCACCTTGAGGATGTAGCTCTCCTCGCCCGCGACGCTGTGACAGGCTTCGATCGCGCTCAGGTACTCGAGCTTCTCGGGCGCGTCGTCGGGAGCTGAGGGGTCGATGGGCTTGATCGACACGAATGCTGTGAGCGGGAGGCCGATGGCGTCGTGATCGACCAGGGCCGCGTAGCCGCGTATGACGCCGCGCTTCTCGAGCCTGCGCACCCGCTGGTGCACGGCGGACACCGACAGGCCGGTCTCCTTGGCGAGGTCGGTGAAGCTCATCCGGCCGTCCGCGGCCAGTAGCGTCACGATTTGGCGATCGATCTCCTCCACTCCGTAAACGCTAGCGCTCCCCGGGCCCGTTTCGTCACTCAAGCGGTTACGGCATGGTCCCAACCGGATACACCCCCGCCACTTAGAGCTGATCGGGGGAAGCCGGGCGAATGGCCGCAGTGGAGCCTGTCTGGGATCGTTCGGGCGGTTTCCGGGTGTCCTGTAACAAGGCACGCTGGATCGCGCGTCGGATGGGCTCGTACCCGGTGCAGCGGCACAGGTTGGAGGTGAGCAGCTCGCGCAGCCGCTCGGGGTCGGCGGCGATCGTGGGGTCGGACTCCAGCGCTCCCGCGGCGAGCATAAGGAAACCCGGGGTGCAGAAGCCGCACTGGAGGGCATGCTCGGCGGAGAACGCCCGCTGCAACGGATGCGGCTCGCCGTCAGGGCCCGCCAGCCCCTCCACGGTGCGCACCGAGCGGCCGTCGCACTGCACGGCCAGCAGGAGGCACGACCGGACGGCCTCCCCGTCCACCAGCACCGTGCACGCTCCGCAGACGCCGTGCTCGCAGCCAAGGTGCGTGCCGGTCAGACCGCAGTCCTCGCGCAGCACGTCGGCGAGGACACGCCGGGGTTCCAGGTCCAGCCGGTGCGCCCGGCCGTTCACGGTGAGCGCGATGTTCATCGCCGATCCCCTCCGGACAAGCGGCGCAGGTCCTCACACGCCTGGTTGAGCGCCCTGCCGACCAGGACGGCGATCACCTGCCGCTGGTAGGCGACGTCGGCGTACGGCCGGGCGCGGGGATCGGCGTCACACTCGGCGGCGATCCCGCCCGCCCTGGCGAACGGGTGGTGTTCGGGTGGTCCGGACAGCGGCCGCGCGGCCTCGGCGCCGACCAGGGATCGCTCGGCCGCGTATGCCCGCACCGGTGTGCCCGCGGCGTTGGCCAGGCCGATGCGGGCCTCGGTCACCACGCCGTCGAATACGGTCAGCGCCGCCATGACGGCGATCACGGCGAAAGAGGCCTGCGTCCGGCGGTGCTCGGCGAAACCGATCCCGGTCGTGTCCCCGAGCAGGGGGAGTCGCACCGCGGTGATCAGCTCCTGCCGGCGGCGCGCCGTCAGGTGGGGGCCGTGGAAGAAGTCACGGGCGCCGACCACGCGGGCACCGGTGGGACCGCGCAGCTCGATGCCGGCGTCCAGGGTGACGGCCATGGCGCACCACTCGGCGGCGGGATGTGCCCAGGCGAGGCTGCCCGCCATGGTGCCGAGGGCGCGGATCGGCGGGTGCGCGATGTGGTGGGCGGCGAGCGAGAGCAGCCGTCCGAGCGGGCCCGGAGCCACCTCGGGCGACTCGAAGTCGCGGTGGCGGGCCAGCGCCCCGACGTGCAGCGCGCCGTCCCGGACGTCCAGGCGGTCGAGGCCGCGTACGCGGTTGATGTCCACGACCAGGTCGGGGCGGGATCGCCGGTAGTGCAGTTCCAGCATCAGGCTCTGCCCGCCGGCGAGCACCTGCGCGTGCCGGCTGGTGTCCGCGAGGGCGTCCACAGCCTCGCGCACCGTGGCGGGCGCGAGGTAGTCGAAGGCGGCGGGCTTCACCGGCCCTCCCCGGCGTGCGCCGCCTGCCACACGACGTCCGGGGTGAGCGGCATGCGCAACAGGCCGGGGTCGGTGACCTCCAGCGCGTCGGCGACCGCGTTCACGATGGCCGGGGGCATGCCGATGCATCCCGCCTCCCCCGCCCCCTTGGCGCCCAGCCGCGTCGACGGGTTCGGGGTGATGGTCTCGGCCATGTCCAAGGGAGGCATCTCCGAGATGGTCGGAAGCAGGTAGTCCAGCAGCCCGTCACGCAGCAGCGGCACGCCGTCCTCGCCGTAGGGCACTCCCTCGTAGAGCGCCTGGCCGATCCCCTGCGCGACCGACCCCCGGGTCTGCCCGGCGACCACCATGGGGTTGACCACCACGCCGTAGTCGTCCACCGCGACGAGCCGCAGCACCCGCACGGTGCCGAGGTCCGGGTCGACCTGCACGACGGCGGCGTGGGCGCCGAAGGGGAACGCCGTGTGGGCCCGGATGCGCTCGTCCACGCGCAGCGGGCCGGTGGCCTTCACAAGGTCACCAAGGGTCAGCTCCACAGGCTCGCCGGCGCCGGAGCGCAGCGTGCCGCCGGACCAGGTCACCTCGCCGGGCGGCAGTCCCCACAGTCGCGCCGCGCGTTCCCTCGCCCGGCCGATCAGCACGGTGGCGGCCTGCCGCAACGCCGCGCCGCCCAGCTGGGCCGAGCGGCTGGCGAACGAGCCCACGCCCTCGGCGACCTCGCCGGTGTCCCCCTCGATCAGCCGGACCCGGGACTCCTCCAGGCCGAGCGGACCCGCCACCAGCGAGCAGAAGGTCGTCTCGTGGCTCTGCCCGCTGGAGGCGGTCCCGCAGCGGGCGATCACCGTGCCGTCCGGGCACGCCTCGAGACCGGCGAACTCGTGCAGGCCGGCCGCCTCGCCGCCGGAACGCTCCACGTAGCAGGACAGCCCGATGCCGAGGGGCGCGGCGCCCGGTTCGGCCCGCCGCTGGGCCTGCTCGGCCCGCCACCGGCCGTAGTCGAGGGTCTTGAGCGCCAGGTCGAGCGCCGCTGAATAGTTCCCGCTGTCGTAGCGGCGGCCGGTCGGGGTCTCGTACGGGAAGCGCTCGGGAGGGATGAGGTTGCGCCGCCGCAGCTCCGCCGGGTCCATGCGCAGCCGGTGCGCCAGCAGGTCCATCGACCGCTCCACGGCGTAGGTCGCCTCCGGCCGGCCTGCGCCTCGGTAGGGATATGTCGGCGTCGTGGTGGTCAGCACCGAGCGGACGGTGGCGTGCACCAGCGGCGTGGTGTAGGCACCGGTGGCCATCGAGGCGGTGAGCATCGGCAGACCCGCTCCGAGCTGCGGGTAGGCTCCCACGTCGGCGTCGATGTTCAGCTCGAACGCGAGCAGCCGCCCATCGGCGTCGGCGGCCAGCCGGACCCGCTGGTCCTGCCCCCGGCCGCGGGTGGCGGCGACCAGCGACTCGGCGCGGTCCTCGATCCACCGGATCGGCCGGCCCAGCTTGACGGCCAGGAAGGCGGCCGTGACGTACTCGGGGAAGGTCGCGCTCTTCGACCCGAACGCGCCGCCGCTGTCCGGTACGACCACCCGGATCCGCTCGGCGGCCAGGCCCAGCACCCTTGCCAGCTCGTCGCGCAGCCGGTGCGGCGCCTGATGCGAGCACCATATGGTCAGCCGGCCCCCCTCGGGTACGGCGAGGAACGCCCGGCATTCCATCGGGGAGGGCAACAGGAGCTGCTGGCGGTACCGTGCCTCGACCACGACGGCCGCCTCCCGCCAGACGGCCTCGTCGATCGGGGCGCCGGCCGATCCCTCCAGCGCGACGTTGTCCCGGCCGTCGAACAGGGTCACCGAGCCGTCGAGGGCCTCCACGGTCGACACCGCGGGTGGCAGCGGGTCGATGCGCACGCCGACCTCGGCCGCGCCGTCCTCGGCCCGGTAGCGGTCTGCTCCGATCACCACGGCGACGGCCTCGCCGGCGTAGCGCACCCTGTCGGTGGCCAGCGATGGCCATTCGCGCCCGGCCACCGCCTGCGGCGTGGACAGATCCGTGAGAGCCGCGCGGGGAACCGCGGGGAGGTCCGGCAGGTCGGCGGCCGACCAGGCGCCGATCACCCCGGGCACCCGGCGGGCTGGCGCGCAGTCCACCTCGCGCAGGCGGCCGTGCGCGACGGCGCTCCGTACGAACGCCGCGTCAAGGCACTTCGGCACGACGATGTCGGCGACGTACCGGCCGCGGCCGGTCAGCAACCGCTCGTCCTCCCGCCTCGTCCAGCCATGCCACACGAGGCCCTCCCCCGCAGACCGCGTCTCTGGCTCAACACACCTACCCTCCCCAAACCACCACAAACCGGGCATACCTATGCCGTGTTCCATCGGACCGAGGAACGTGAGGCAGCATGGAAGGGTGATCGAGGGTACGGACATGCTGGCGAAGCTGCTGGCCGACGGCGATGTCGTCGTGCTGAGCGGCGCGGGGATCTCCACCGAGTCCGGCATCCCGGACTACCGGGGACCGACCGGGGCGCTGACCCGGCACAGCCCGATGACCTACCAGACGTTCATCGGCGACGCGGTGGCGAGGCGGCGCTACTGGGCCCGCAGCCACGTCGGATGGCGCACGATCGCCCGGGCGACGCCGAACGGCGGCCACCGCGCGGTCGCGCGCCTTCAGCGCCAGGGCCTGGTGGCGGGCATCGTCACCCAGAACGTCGACGGCCTGCACCAGGCGGGCGGCGCCCGGGCGGTCGTCGAGCTCCACGGGAGCCTGGGCCAGGTGGTCTGCCTGGGCTGCGGAGCCCCGAGCCCGCGGGCGGAGCTGGACCGCCGCCTGAGGTGGGCGAACCCCGGGTTCGACGCCCGGATCACCGCGATCAACCCCGACGGCGACGCCGACCTGCGCGACGAGGAGATCGACGGGTTCCAGCTGGTCGGATGCCAGGAGTGCGACGGCGGGATGCTGAAGCCCGACGTCGTCTTCTTCGGGGAGACCGTCCCGGCGGAGCGGGTGAGGGAGTGTTTCGCCCTCGTGGAGAGCGCGCGGGTGCTGCTCGTACTGGGCTCGTCGCTTACGGTGATGTCGGGCCGGCGGTTCGTGCTGCGGGCCGCGAAGCTCGGCATTCCCGTGGCGATCGTCAACCAGGGCCCCACGCGCGGGGACGGCTACGCGACCCTCACCGTCGACGCTCCGCTCGGTGTGGTGCTTCCCGAGATAGCCCGTCTCACCGGCACGCCGGCTTGAGGGACGGCTGTACCGCTCCTTGCCCTGGAGCGATGGGTAAGGTCAAAGGGCATCCACGGTTCGCGGCCGGGGTACCTTTCACCACAGGAGCGCGTACTGCTGGGGGCATTGCAAAGATTGCGCCTGGGTAAAGCTGGGTTCGGCCACAGGGGGAGCTGAATTCGTCTCTCCGTTTTTTGGCAATCTCCGCGTCAGCCATCCCCCATCGGCGATTCAACCCATCGTCGATCAGGGGCCATCGAATCAAACCTGTGGCAATGACGTGGGCACCGATCCGGAATGTCGCCGCTCTACCGGCGTCGTGGTCAAGTCAAACCGCTGCCATTAGCGTCCTATCCTAGGATATTGGACTGCTGACGGAAGGCCGGCCACGGAATGGGTGTGCGTGAGCGCTATCCAGTCAAGGCTCGATTCCTGCTGTTCCTTGGCATTGTGGTGGCGGTGCTGGGCACATTGATGTCGGGGATACTCATGTTCACCGTTCACCGCATGGCCACCGACTCCCTCACCAACACCGTCACCGCCGCGGCGACCGAGGTCGCCGCCCTCATCCCGCGGGGACAGGTGCAGACTCCGATCCCCGATGGCGTGGTCCACTACATCCAGGTCATCAACTCCCAGCACAGGGTCGTCGCCGCGACCAAGGAGCTGCTCGGCCGCCCGCCCATCGCAAGCTTCGTACCGTCCAACGTCGAGAACGAGAGCACTTCGGTGGTCTGCGGCCGGGTTTTCCCCTCCGGTCAGTGCCAGCTGGTCGTCGCCGTGCAGGCCATCGACAACGGGAAACTGTGGACCATCTACGGCGCCGCCCCCATGATCCCGTTCTACGTCGATCCACTGCTGGCCATGTTCATGGTCAGCGGCATCGTGCTCACCGTCGGGCTCATCATCTTCTCGAGCTACCGGATCGTCGTCGGTTGCCTGGAGCCGGTGGAGACCATACGGGCCAACCTGCACGACCACAGTCCCGCACGTCTGGGCCACCGGATACCGGTGCCGTCGGCCAGCCACCGTGAGGCCCACGACCTGGCCAACACGGTGAACCACACGCTGGACCAGATTCAGTCGATGATGGAGGGGCAACGCCAATTCACCTTCGACATCTCCCATGACCTGCGCAGCCCGATCACCGCCATGCGGGCCCAAGTGGAGGATGCGCTGCTCGCCCCGCTGGAGGTGGACGTCTCCAGGATGGGCCATGCCCTGCTAGCCAGCCTCGATCGCCTGCAGGCCATCGTTAGCGACCTGCTGATGCTGGCCAAGCTGGACGCCGGGATACCCACCTCACGCGAACCGGTGGACCTGGCCGATCTGGTCACCGCCGAATGCGATCGCCCCCACTCCGGCAAGGACATCGTGTGCGAGCCGGGCCCCGCCGTCGTGGTGAACGGCGACCGGTTACGGCTCGCACGGCTGGTCAACAACCTCGTCGACAACGCCGTACGGCACTCCAGCTCCCGGGTCACGCTCCGGGTGAGCCGTCAACCGGGCGACCTCTCGGCCGGCGCGCGTCTCCCCGGGCTCGCGGTCCTGGAGGTCCTCGACGACGGCGGGGGAGTTCCTCCCGTTGATCGCGATTCGGTGTTCAAGCGGTTCATCCGGCTGGAGGAGGGACGCAGAAGAGATCCCAACGGCACCGGACTCGGCCTGCCCATCGCCAGGCAGATCGCCGAGTGCCACGACGGCACCTTGACCATCGAGGACAGCCTTCAGGGCGCGCGGTTCGTCCTGCGGCTTCCCCTGGCCATGGAGACGGCGCCATTCAGAGGTGTGAGGGAACGACGAGGTGAGCCGACCCATGCGGAGTAATCGTTCAGGCACCGAACCGACGACCGCCCGAAGCGCCCTTGGCCTGAGAGCGATCTTGTCGGGAATCGTGCTGCCCATCGCGCTGGCGCTCACGGTCCTGTTCATCTACGAGGCGGCGACGACACGTGCGGGTATCTGGCTGGCCGAAGCGGTCGTCGCCGCGGCGGTGACAGTGATCGCGGCCGTCGACCTACTGATGATCAGGCGCAGAGCCCGCCAGCGCGGCCGGTCGTAGTCGCGGGGTGCGGTGGAGACCGTGCGGGCCGGCACGGCCGGCCGCGACGACGACGCGCTCCCTCCCCGGCCGGGCGCTCTCCGAAACGGGACAGCTCAGTTCAGTTGCCCGAGCATCTGCTTGATCTGAGCCGTGCGGGACTGGTCGATCCGGTGGGCCAGGCTCTTGACCTCGGCGTTGGTCCCCGTACGGACCTCCGTGCGTGCCATGTCGATGGCATTGGTCTGGTGAGCGATCAGCACGTTGAGGAACGTGCGCTCGAAATCGGTGCCGTTCATCGTCCTCAGCGAGGCGATGTCCTCGGGGCTGGTGACGTGCAGCCCGCCGTGTGCCTGGTGGGCGTGGGGGTCCGCGGCCAAGGAGCGCCCCCAGCCGAGCAGCCACGCGGTCATGGTCCGCACCTCATCACGCTCGGTGGCCTCGACCGCGGCCGCCAGCGTCTTCACGTCGGCTCGCACGGCGCGGGTCCTGGCCAGGGCGGCCATCTCCATCCCCTGGCGCTGATGCGGGATCATCATCTGCAGGAACATCACATCCGCGGCGTCGACGGCTCCCGTCGCGGCGGGGATCGAGGTGCCGGCCCCCGTCCGCGAGGCGGTGGCGGCGCCGCAGGCCGGCAGCGCCGGCAGGCTCATGGCGACGACGAGGGCGAGCGCGGCGCGTCTCATGTGTTCCGCCTCTCTGGATCGGTGTGTACGCGAGGTCGGGTGACCGGCCAGGACAGGGGAGGAATATAAAGGAAACCTTCCTACGGGTGAATAGGCCCGTGATTGCCCTGTGGCCGCCCAGCATGGTGGGTCTTAGCAAGATCGTGACAATCTTGTAAGAACTGTGTAAATTACTGTATTCCAGACGTGATCCGAGCCGGCATCCTCCGGTCGCGCCACATGCACCGACGGCAACAGCGCGCGGCGGGCGCCTTGCCTGACTGACTCCCCCCAGGTCAGGAAAGGAACGCGATGTCATCACTCCCGTGGTGGTGGACCAGGTCGCACACCACGACCGTCCCGATCCCCGCCGCGACCCCTCGCCGTGACGTCTCCGGCGCGGTCCCTCACAGTGACACCTCCGGTGCCGGTCCGAGCCATCCGGCGCGCGGATCCTCGGCGGGTCCCGCCGACCGGCGACGCCTCCTGCCGCGAACGCTCCGGCGCCTGGCCCTGGCGTCGGCGGCACTCGTCGCGGCCGCTGCCACGCTCTTCCCGACCGCGGCCGGGGCCGCCGACTACAAGGTGCTGGTGTTCTCCAAGACCGCCGGCTTCCGCCACGACTCCATCCCCGCCGGCGTCCAGGCCATCCGCGAC
This sequence comes from Sphaerisporangium sp., assembly GCA_025964675.1. Lineage (GTDB taxonomy): Bacteria > Actinomycetota > Actinomycetes > Streptosporangiales > Streptosporangiaceae > Sphaerisporangium. The sequence continues at coordinate 43,034 of JAOPYI010000143.1, forward strand.
CTCGGGACGAGTGGCGGCTTCACCGTCACCGCCACAGAGGACGGCGCCGCCATCAGCACCGCGAGCCTGGCCCAGTACAAGGCCGTGGTCTTCCTCAGCACGACCGGTGACATGCTCGACGGCACGCAGCAGGCGGCCCTGCAGTCCTACGTCGACGGTGGCGGCGGCTTCGCCGGCATCCATGCCGCGGCGGACGCCGAGTACGGCTGGCCGTACTACGGGCAGCTCGTCGGCGCCTGGTTCGCCAGCCATCCCAACATCCAGCAGGCGACAGTCAGGACCGAGGACCGCGCGCACGCCGCGACCTCGCACCTCGGGCCGTCCTGGTCCAGGACCGACGAGTGGTACAACTACCGCGCCAACCCGCGCTCCGCCGTGCACGTCCTGCAGAATCTCGACGAGGGAAGCTACAGCGGCGGGTCCATGAGCGGCGACCACCCCATCACGTGGTGCCACCCGCAGGGCGCGGGCCGGTCCTTCTACACCGGCCTCGGCCACACCCAGGAGTCCTACGCCGATCCCGCCTTCAGAACGCTGCTGCTCGGCGGCATCGCCTACGCCGCCGGAGCGGTCAAGGCCGACTGCCGTCCTGAGAACGGGTACACGGCCATCTACAACGGTTCCACGAACGGCTGGTCGCAGGCGGGCCCCGGCTCGTTCACCAACACGGACGCCACGCTGACCTCACGGGACGGCCTGGGAATGCTGTGGTACAGCGCCAAGGAGTACCACGCCTACTCGCTCAAACTCGACTGGAAGATGGACGGGGACGACAACTCAGGCGTGGTCGTCGGCTTCCCCGCCTCCAGCGATCCGTGGTCGGGGCTGAACAACGGTTACGAGGTGCAGATCGACGCCACCGACACGCCCGACAAGACGACCGGGTCGATCTACGGGATCAAGTCGGCCGACATCGCGGCGCGCGACGCGGCGCTCAACCCGCCGGGACGGTGGAACACCTACGAGCTGCTCGTCGAGGGCGAACGGCTGCAGGTGTTCCTGAACGGCGTGAAGATCAACGACTTCACCAACACCGACCCCGTACGCTCCCTCCAGCAGGGCTACATCGGCATCCAGAACCACGGGACAGGCGACGAGGTGTCCTACCGGAACATCCGTGTCAAGGAGCTCGGCGGCGGTGGCGGCTCGGTGACCGTTGAAGGAGAGGCCTACACGTCCAACTCGGGCGTGCAGCAGGCGGACCACGCCGGGGCCAGCGGCGGAAAGACGCTGGGGTTCATCAACAACGGCGACTGGACGGGCTACTCCTCGGTCGACACGTCGGGGGCGAAGAACTTCAGCGTCCGCTTCTCCTCGGCCGGCTCGGGGGGCGCCATCCAGATCCGCTCTGGCTCGGCGACCGGCACCCTGCTCGGCTCGGTGAACGTGCCGGTCACCGGCGGCTGGGAGACCTTCCAGACCGTCTCCACCACGCTGACCGGATCGGGGTCGGGACCGCTGTTCCTGGTCTTCACCGGCAGCGGCGGCAACTTCCTGTTCGACGTCGACACGTTCACGCTCAGCAAGGTCTGACGGTCGGACATCCGGCCGCGGAGGGCTCCGGCCCTCCGCGGCGCGCCCCGACCAGCCGAGGCCCGCCGTACGTCCGCGCCGCTCCGACGAGCCCTCGTTCAGGCCGATCACACGTGGCTCGAAGCTAGCGCCCGGCCTCGTGGGCCTCGACCAGCTCCTTGGGCGCCGTCAAGCACCATGCCTCCGTGACCAGCTCGAACAGCTCATCCGAGTCGATCTTCGCGAGCCGCACCACGACCCACCCGAACCGGCCTGCGGTGAACTGGACCTCGAACACCTCCGGACGCTCCGCCACCAGCGCCATCTGCTCCTCGATCGTGGCCTTGAGGCCCACGGTAACCGTCTTCTCCCACAGGTAGCCGAAGCCCTTGCCGCGCACCTTCAGCGAGGTCCAGCCGCCGCCGTCGCTCTGCTCGACCTCGGGGAGCCTGCCCAGCATCTCAAGGAACTCCTCAACATTCACGCCCATGGCCCACATGTACCAGAGCGCTCTGACATTCATCCCGCGCGGGGCACCACGGCGAGTGCCGGGGCGCCCGGTCAGGGACCCGATGGGCGGCGGCCGAACCGGAGTGGCTCATACCTCGCTCGCTATGCCGCGTACCGCCCAGGCCCTGGCGGTGAGCGGAATAGAGCCATCCAGGCCGAAGGGCAGGCGGCCACGCAGCAGGTCGTGGAGCGCACGACGGCGCTCGTCGGTCAGGGACATGAGGTACCCGGGGGCCGGACCTTGGCCGCCCAGGAAAGGCCTCCAGTAGTCGTCGAAATCGGCGAACACGGTCGGCACCTCAATGGCCTGGACCGTTACGTCATCCATACCGGCATCCGCCCACAGTTCGGAGAGGGACTCCGGCCGGCACATCGGGAAGCGCCGGCCCTCGTCCAACTCGGCTGCGGCAGGGTCGAGGGCGCTGGCGGCATCCCAGAAGTACCGCAGCATCGCCATGCCCTCGGCGTAGTCCCAGACATAGGTAGCGGCCACACCGCCCGATACGGCGACCCGGGCGAACTCGGCCGCGGCGCGGCCCGGGTCGGGTACGAAGTTGAGCGCCAACCCGCTGACCACGGCGTCGAATCCGCGGTCGGGAAACGGCAGTGCCCGTGCGTCGCCGGCGCGGAAGCTTGACCGCGTGTCAACGATCCGAGCACGAGCGTTGGCCAGGAATCCCTCGGAGGTGTCCACGCCGACGACATCGGCGGGGTCCGCGAGGGCCAGTACCGTCCCGGTCAGCGCCCCGGTGCCACAACCCACATCCAGCCAACGCCTGCCCGCGGGCAAGTCGAGCCAGTGCAGAAAGGCTTCCGCGACGGGGCGACTCCACCGGCCCACGTATGCCTCGTATGCGTCGCCAACAGACCAGACATCTTGCGCCATGGTGGCGAGCATACGACCGCTGCCTGTTCCCGGTTTCCGCTTCGCACTCATGTGCCGCTGACCATGCGCTACTCGCGGTCCGCAGCGGGCAGCGCGGGAACGGTCCTGTGAACAGGAAGGGCCGGACTTAGCCGGGGGCGCTTGAGCGCGACCATGAGCGATGCGTTCCCATGGCCGCCTCAGGGCGGTGTGTCGGCGCGGTGGTCCGCACGTTGGCCATGATGAAGCCGCTTCGCGGTGCGGTCGGCATCCGCGTCAACGGGTACCGCAGGTCCTGCGCGGGAACGTCGTAGTGCAGCCGGGTCAGCATCCGGGTGGCTGCCTTGAGGAGCTCGACGGCGACCCTCTCCCCGGCGCAGCGGTGCCCGGTGGCCGGGTCGCCGCCGCCCTGCGGGACGAAGGCGAAGGGGTCGGGTTCCCGGCCGGCGAACCGGTCGGGGTCGAAGCGGTGCGGGTCCCGCCACAGGGCGGGGTCGTGACATGTGCCGTAGACGTCCAGCACTACCATGCGGCGGCGGCGGACCCGTCGCCCCCGCCAGTGGAAGTCCCGCCGGGCCCGATCACCCAGGGCCGGAGCGAACGGGTAGAGGCGGCGAACCTCGTGGGCGAACGCCTCCAACAGGTCCTCCTTCCCCTCGGCCAGCCGGGCACGCCACTCGGGATGATCGTGCAGCGCCAGCGCGGCGAAGGTGACGAACCAGGCCACCGCGACGGTGGGGCGGACGATGTTGAGAAGCTCCACCGCGGCGGTCCGCACGTCCAGCGGCTCGCCGTCGAGGTCCCGGTGGGACGCGACCACCTGCAGCGGGCTGCCGACCGGTGGGTTGAGTCGTCCTGCGCGGACCTCGCGGACCAGGCGCCGGGCCCACGGCTCGGCCCGCAGGCGTGCCAGGCGGGCGCGCAGCTGACGAGGCCCGAAGCTACCGAACCCATCCACGATCCGGGCCAGGTCTCGCGCCCGGGACGCGGCCTTGGCCGGCTTGATCGGGATGCCGGCCCAGGTGAACGCGGTCTCCCCGAGGGTCACCACGGCCTGGTCGAACAGGACGACGCGGCCGGACTCCTCCCAGCGACCGGCCGCCGCCTGCCATCGTTCGGCGGCGATCTCCGACAGCGCGGCCAGGGCCGCGGGGTCGGCGGTCACCGACAGGAACATGGCCTTGCGGTGCCGGTGCTCCTCCCCGTCGAGGAGGTGCACGGCGCCCTCACCGAACAGCGTCCGCCGGATCGGGCGCGGCACCATCCTCGCCTGACGGACCTTTGAGCCGTCGTAGAACAGCCGCGCCGCCTCACGGCCGCGCATGCACAGGGCCCGCCGGCCGAACAGCCGTGTCTCGAACGTATCGGTGTTCCAGCGCTGGAAGCGGCGCACGAAGAAGGTGTAACCCTCGGCGAGGAACGCGACGCTGCGGTCCAGCACCGTCCGCGTGGGGACGCCGCCGTTCCGCACCTCGCCACGCCGGCCGAGTCGTTGTTTCCTCATATCGTTGCCGTACCCGGGGCCGCCGGTAGCCATGCTGACGACGAAGTCAGCGTCGTCGCGCGCGGCCTCCGGACACCAGGTCTCGCGTGTTCACGCCTCATGGGCCTGCTCGCCGTCTCTCGGCGTCCTCGTGGCCATCCGCCACCCGCCACCTTTGCACCCGTCAGGAAGCGGCGGAAACACATTGCCCTTGACGTCGGTCGACCAACGGTGGCCGTCTCCGGCGTCGCACTCGTAGATGCCGCTCTCCCGCACGTGCGTACCGGGATGGTGACTCTGTCCTGCTGCAGCCATACCAGCCGCCTACCCGGCCTGGTGTGCGGAGATGTCAGGCATTGCGGATCATTGGACCGGGCCAGGCATCGTGGATGCTTTCGCTACGGAAGAACCTCGGCCAGCTCTCTGGGCATGCTCGACTTGATGTCATCCCACTCGCCCTCGGTGACATAAAGCCTGAGAGCGTTGAGGACCGTTTCTATCAGCTGCTCGATACCGCCTTTGACCTCATAGGGAAACTCGCTTCGTACGCGGGCCAGGAACTCTTCTCTGCCCATTTTGACGGGGACACGGCTGGGGTCCCAGCCGTGGTAGTAGATGCCGCGGACCAGCATCGGGAGCTGAGCGCCGAGCTGCGCGGCCTCTTCGACGGTCAGGCGGTCACGCAATGCGTGCAGGACCGCCCTCAAAGCGGCGTAGGACTGGTTCCGCCGTTCCTTCGGCCATCCGTACGCCTCTTCGATCTGCTTCAGCAGACGGTTGGTCTTGTCGACGGTGGTGTTGAAAGACGAGTAACCCGTTTCCGCCATCGGCTCTGCCTCCTGTCCATGCGGTTTGTGACTCGCGGCGCATCGTCGCGGTGCGTCACACGGCGAAGGGAAGGCTTCGCGCCCGCCGGCCGCGTGGAAGCCGCGATATCCGCGGTGGCGCTGTCTGAAGATCCGCCACGTGCGGTCATCGCGTCTGAACCATCGATGAGCGCGGCGGCTGGACGAACCGACCACTAAGCCGGCACGAGCACGTCGCATGACCCATTGCGTCCCCCTAACCTCATGCGAGATGTGGGGAATGGCGCACGGCACCCCTTGCCAGGGTCTGCCGCCGCCATGTGCTCAGATCGGCTCCGAGGTCGCCTTCTCCGCCGCCTGATGCAAAGCGTCGGCCATGGCCAGGACGCCTTTGGGCTCGAAGACGAGCATGACCCGGCGTTCTTGTCCTGTGTCCCGGTCCACCGCGGCGACTTCCTGCACGACCACCCGGGCACTGATGGTGCCGTCCTCGGCGGGCACGTCCAGTGTGGCGACCCCGATGTCTACCTCGCGAGCGAACAGTTCTTCAAGGTCAACGGCCATATCTGCGACGCTACGTCCTGGTTCGGCGACCGTACACCTTGCCTACGCCTCGCCCGGTTAATGGTCTATCCAGCAATTGAGGCTCACCTCGCCGAGGCGGGGCCGGCGGGATGAGACCGGGTGTGGTTTCGATCGCCGTCGGGTATCTGTCACTGCGCAAGCAGCACTGTGCCGGCGGCCGCGCAGGTCGCGTTTCTCGATGGCCTCCTCGCGGGGACGAGGACGCCCATCCAAGCTTCTTCACCGATGACAACAGGGGGATGTCATGACACTGCCGATGAGGCGCACCAGAGGTGGCCACCTGCACGGGGTCGAGCCGTCTCCGATGCTGCGACGGGACGCTTTCGCCGACGTTCAGGACCTGCTCAACCGGATCGGATGGATGGTCCAGCAGACGGTCGACAACGAGGCCGAAGGTCCGTGGGTGCCCGTCGCCGAGATCGACGAGTCCGATGACGCCTACGTCGTCAAACTCGAGCTGCCCGGCGTCGGACCGGCGGACATCGAGATCGGGATCAGTGACCGCGAACTGTGCATCAACGGTGAGGTCCGTGAGCAGGAGGAAGGTTCCAACGCGCTACGGGTCCGGATGGGGCGGTTCCACTACCACACCTCACTGCCCTCCGATGTGGACGAAGACAACGTGGACGCCTCAGTCGACGAAGGGGTCTTGACCGTGCGGATCCCCAAGGCCTCGCAAAGCCGGGCCCGTCGCATCGAGGTCGCGCACGGGCAATCCGAAGGCGCCGGGCGTACCTGAAAGGGACGGGGAGCGCCTGGCCCGCGAGATCGGCCACCGCCGCCACGGAGGGCCCTCCACGCCGGGGACTCACGCAGCGGCGGTTTCGCGGCCGGGGAAGGTCGTCACCGGGCCGTTGACGGTGAGGTGTACGTGGGTGCCCGGATCAGGGGTGCGCGTTCCGCTGACCCGGGCGGTGACGGTAGGGCCGTCCGGCTGGATCGTCATGGCGACGGTGGCGTCGTGGCCGAAGTAGGTCACCGCGCCGACCAAAGCGGGCACGCCCGTGCCGCCGTGGACGATCTCGATCTGCTCGGGACGGATCAGGACCTGGCCCTGCCCCTCCCCCGGCCCGCCGCGGACGCTGAGCACGCCGAGCGCGCACCGCGCCGTCCGGCCCGTTACGACGGCCGGCAGGAGCACCGCGTCGCCGACGAACCGCGCCACGGCGGAGTCGGCGGGGGTGGCGTACACCGCGCCGGGTGAGCCCACCTGTACCAGGCGGCCCTCCCGCATGACCGCGACCTGGTCGGCGAGGGACAGCGCCTCGTTCTGGTCGTGGGTGACCAGGAGCGCTGTCGCCCCGGCGGCGTGCAGCGCCTGCGCGACCGTCCGGCCGGTCGACAGCCGCAGGTTCGCGTCCAGGGAGGAGAACGGCTCGTCGAGCAGGACGACCGAGGGGTTCGGGGCCAGCGCCCGCGCGAGCGCGACGCGTTGCTGCTGGCCGCCCGACAGTTCGTGCGGGTACCGCTCGGCGGTGGAGGAGTGGAGCTCCACCAGGTCGAGCAGCTCGGCCAGGCGCTTCCGCGACCTTCGGGCGGCGGAGGGAAGGCCGAAGGTGATGTTGTCGGCGACGCGCAGATGCGGGAAGAGGGCACCCTCCTGCGGCACGTACCCGATGCGGCGCCGCTGGGGCGGGATGGCCGTATGCGGTTCGGACACCAGCAGGTCGCCGAAGGCGATCGTGCCCGCGTCGGGTGTGGTGAAGCCCGCGACCAGCCGCAGCAGGGTGGTCTTGCCGCAGCCGGACGGGCCGAGGATGGCGGTGAGAGCGCGGGCGGGCACATCGAGGTCGACGCCCGCCAGCGCCCGTACGGAGCCGAAGCTCTTGCTGAGCCGGCGGATGGTCAGGCCCGTCATGTGGACCTCCTCGCGGTCGCGGTGAGCAGGTAGGTGGCCGGCGCGGAGATGAGGACCATGAGCGCGGCGTACGGGGCGGCGGCTCCGTAGTCGACGTCTCGGACCTCGCTCCAGAACTGGGTCGCCAGGGTATGGGTGCCGGTGGGCGAAAGCAGCAGGGTCGCGGTCAGCTCGGTGACGACGGCGAGGAAGACCAGCGCCGCGCCCGCGCCGACACCCGGCGCCATCAGCGGAAGGGTCACCCGGCGCAGCCTCGAGATCGTGCCGGCGCCCAGCGAGTGCGCGACGTCGTCGAGGACGGGCTGCGCCTGCGCGACCGCCGCGCGTACGCTGACCACCGCTCGCGGCAGGAACATGATCACGTACGCGATGAGCAGGAGCCCCGTCGTCTGGTACGCCGGTCGCACGAACCGGATGGACACCGTGATCAACGCCAGCGCGACCACGATGCCGGGCAAGGCGTTGCCGATGTACGTGCTGCGCTCGAGCGTGCTGCTCACCCGGCCTCGGTGGCGGACCGACAGCCATGCCACCGGGATCGCGCACAACGTCGTCAAGAGAGCGGCCATCAGACCGAGCCCCAGCGCCGTGCCCGCGGTCTGCGCAAGGGTGCCTAAGGGGAACGCCGTGGAGGCGCCGACCACGAGCCAGCGGGCCAGGCTGCCCAGCGGGACGCCGAGCGCGAGAACGACGACGCCCAGCACGGCGAGCAGCGCGGGAGCCGACCACAGGCCAAGGCGTACGGGCGGGGCGATCCGCGCCGCGCCCGAGCCGAGGCGGGCGTAACGGCGCCGGCCCCTGAGCCGTAGCTCGGCGAGCAGCAGCACGGCGCAGCATGCCACCAGCACGCCGGCCAGCATGTTGGCGGCCTGCGCGTCGTACGAGGAACGGTACTGGTCGTAGATCGCCGTGGTGAACGTCGGGAAACGCAACATCTGCAAGGCGCCGAACTCGGCCAGCAGGTGCAGCCCGACCAGCAGCGAGCCTCCGAGGACCGCGGGGCGAAGCTGCGGCAGCACGACACGGGCGAAGGCCGCCCACGATCCGAGGCCGAGCGAGCGCGCGGTCTCCTCGAGCGCGGGGTCCAGGCCCCGGAGGGTCGCGGCCACGGGCAGGTAGACCAGCGGGTAGTAGGACAGGGTCACGATCAGCAGGGCTCCGCCGTAACCTTCCACGGCGCCGGTTACGGAGACCCACCCGAAGCTGGTGACGAACGCGGGGACCGCGAGCGGCGCGGCGAGCAGCACGTGCCAGACCCCGCGCCCCGGCAGGTTCGTACGGTGCACCAGCCAGGCCGCGGCCGTACCGAGCACAGCGCAGAGGATCATGCAGCCGAGCATGAGCTCTGTGGTGTTGACGAGCAGTTCCCCGACGCGCGGCCGCACGATCAGCCGCCAGGCCGCGCCCCAGCCGAGGCTCACGGTGTATCCCACGACGAACAGCAGCGGGATCGCGGCGATGAGGGCGACGGTCACGCACAGGGCGAGCAGCAGCGGAGGGTACGCCCCGTCACGGCGCACCCTCCCTCCCGCGATTTCGCGGAGCGCGGCGCCGGTCAGAGCAGGCCCGCCTGCTGCATCAGCTCGACCACCTTGGGCCCGTTGAGCGTCGAGACCTCGATGTCGGGCGGGCTCAGCTCGCTGAGCGGCTTGAGCTTGGGGTTGGTGGGCACCTCGGCGGAGATCGAGTATTCCATCGCGTGGCTACCCGCCAGCACCTGCTGGCCGTTCTTGCCGGTGAGGAACCTGACCAGGGACTGGGCCTCGGCCTGGTGCTTGCTCGCCTTCAGCACACCCGCGCCGGACACGCCGAGGAAACCGCCGGGATCCTTTGCGGCGAAGAAGTGCAACTCGACGTTCTTGCTGTTGGTGCCGGCCTCGGCACGGTCCTGGTACCAGTAGTAGTGGTAGATCACGGCCGCCTGTATCTCGCCGGCGTTGACGGCGCGCATCGCCGCCCCGTTCCCCTGGTAGATCTTCGCGTTGGCCTTGAGGCCCTTGAGCCATTCGGCGGTCGCGGCCTCGCCCTTGACCGCGAGCACCGCGCTGACGACGGCCTGGAAGTCGGCGCCGCCCGCGGCGACGCCGAACCTGCCCTTCCACTGCGGCTCGGCCAGGTCCATGATCGACGCCGGCAACCGGTCCTCGGTGAGCTGCTGGGAGTTGTACGCCAACACCGACGAGCGCGCCGCGAACCCGACCCAGTCGCCGGTCGCCGGCGCGTACTGCTTGCCGACCTGGGCCAGGGTTGCCGGGTCCACCTTGGCGAAGCCGCCCTTGCCGGCGACCAGGGTCATCGCCGGAGAGTTCTCGGTGACGAACACGTCCGCCGGGGACGCGGGGCCCTCCTGGATGATCTGGTTGGCCATGTCGGGGTCCTCCCCCGACCGGATGTCCACCTTGATCCCGGTCTCCTTGGTGAACGCCTCGACCATGAGCTTCATCAGGTCCTCGTGCTGGGCGTTGTACAGCGTGATCGCCGCCTTCTCGGTCGAGCCCGCCGAGGCCGCCGAGCCGGGACCGTCGGTTGCCCCGCACCCGGCCGCCCCCAAGGCGGCCGCAAGCGCTCCCGCCACCAGCAAAGCCCGGCTGATCCCGCGCATCCGTCTCTCCCCAAGGTTAGGCAAAGCTAAGTTAGGCCAACCTAAGGCGTGGCGTCGCCCGGTGTCCAATCCCGCCTCTCCCGCGAAAACGTCAGGGCGAAGCGTCCTTGGTGAGGGCGCGGCTGATGACCAGGCGTTGGATCTGGTTGGTGCCCTCCACGATCTGGAGGACCTTGGCCTCGCGCATGAGGCGTTCGGCCGGGAAGTCCTCGACGTAGCCGTAGCCGCCGAGCACCTGGACGGCGTCGGTGGTGACCGCCATCGCGGCGTCGGTGCTCACGCACTTGGCCATCGCGGCGATGTGCGAAAAAGGCTGGCCCGCGTCCTTGAGCCAGGCGGCCTTGTGCACCAGGAGGCGCGCGCCTTCGATCTTGCAGGCCATGTCCGCCAGCATGAACGCCACGCCCTGGAACTCGATGATCGGCGTGTCGAACTGCTTCCGTTCGCAGGCGTAGGCCGCGGCCACGTCGAGCGCCGCCTGGGCGAGGCCGACGCTGGTGGCGCCGATGGTGATCCGCCCGCTGTCGAGCGCGCTCATGGCGACGCGGAAGCCGGTGCCCTCGCGATCGAGGAGGTTCTCGGCGGGGATCCGGGCGCCTTCGAGGACGAGCTCGACCGTGGGCGAGGCGCGCAGGCCCATCTTCTCCTCCTTCTTGCCGAAGG
>JAOPYI010000154.1 GCA_025964675.1 Sphaerisporangium sp.
AGGTCCGGGACGGGCGACGGCGGGTCCGGGCTGCGCCACACCACCACGTAGCTGGGCGCGGCGGCCGTGAACGCGTCGCTCAGCCGTTGGAGGTCGAACTCGGGTAGGTATCGGAGCCTCGCCAGGAAGGTCGCGTCCGTCGCGGAGCGCGGCACCACGCAGCCCTGCCCGTCGCGATCGACCAGGACGATCAGAATGTCGGAATCGGTGACGCCGCCGACGCGCACTTCGACGACGTCCTCCCATGCGAGGGCTTCGACACTGCCATCGGCGTAGTGGCGAGTAACGCCCTCTTCGGTGACGTACACATATGAATCCGGCACTGAGTTGCCGTGCATGGGCGCGATTGTGACGACTTACGAGCACTCCATGCAAGAGAAGTCGCTAATCAGCGCCCCAGGTGTGATCCAAATGGGCCGCCACGGCCCGGCGCGTCGCCTGGACGGGACCCTTGGCTATGGCGTCGAGCAGTTCGCGGTGCTCGCTGATCAGCGTCTCCCTGTCCGCATAGACGGCGCGGAGCCGTACGAGGCCGAGCCGCGTCTCGGCGGCCAGCGCGGAGTAGAGGCGCTCCAGCCTCGGACTGCCCACGGCGTGGATCAGCTCCTCGTGCAGCGCCATGTGCTCGGCCACCACCTCCGCCCACGGCGCGTCCGCCGGGAGCGCGGCCATGCGGGTCAGCGCCCCGTCGGCCGAGGCCACCCGCCGGCCCGCCAGCTTCACCGCCATGAGGTCCTCCAGGGGCCGCCGGACGTACATGAGATCGTCCAGGTCGACGGTGGTCACCTCCGGCACGTAGGCGCTGCGGTTGCGCTCGCGGCGCAGGAGGCCCTCGTGGACGAGGACGGCCAGAGCCTCGCGCACGGTCGGGCGCGCCACGCCGTACAGGGTGGACAGCTCCTGCTCGGGAAGGGTGGTCCCAGGGGCGATCTCGCCGGACAGCACGCGGGTGCGCAGGGCGCCCGCGAGCGCGTCGACCGTCGAGACCGGGCGCAGTTTCACGCCGACGATTGTGCCTCCTGAGCCGGTGGTCGCGCGGGTTCGGGTCCGCCGGCCGCGGGCGGCCGGGTCCCTGCGGGGAGTGCGACGACGACCAGGCCGGCGCCGAGCAGGGCGAGCCCCGCCCAGGAGACGGCGCTGAGCCGCTCGTGCAGGACGACGAGGCCGAGCAGCGCCGCCACGGCGGGCTCCGCCAAGGCCAGGGTGGCCGCTCTCGCCACAGGGGTCGAGCGCAGACCTCTGCCGTAGAGGAAATAGGACAGAGCGGTCGCCGCGCAGCCCAGATAGAGAGCGGTGAGCAGCCCTCGCGGCTCGCCGAGCCAGGCCGTGCCCCTCCAGAGCAGGATCGGCAGCATGACCGCCGCCGCGCCGCCGAACAGCACGCCCATCACCGCGCCTGACGGCGCTCCGCCGGTGATCGCACGCGCGGCGGTCACCGCGTAGAAGGCGTAGAGCAGTCCGCCCGCAAGCGCCAGCAGCACCCCGGCCGGGTCGACCCCCACGGCCTCGCCTCCGGAGACCAGGACGGCGCAGCCCGCGACGGAGGCGGCGGTCGCGACGGTCCAGCGGCGGCCCGGCCGCCTGCGGTCGTACAGCCAGGACAGGATGCCGGTGAAGACGGGCCCGCTTCCGATCGCGACCACGGTCCCGGCGGCCACGCCGGTACGCCCTACGGCCGCGAAGAAACAGAGCTGGTACGCGGCCACGGCGACCGCCGCCGCGACGAGCGGCGGCGGGAGCCCGCTGGAGAGCAGGCGCCAGGCGGCCGGTCCGGCCGCCACCGCGAGGACGAGGCCGCCGATCACCAGCCGGGCCGCCGCCAGCGCCACCGGGTCGGCGGCTCCGGTGAGCGCGAGCGTGCCGGCCGTACCAGCCGTGCCCCAAAGGACGGCCGCGGCTACCACTGCGGCCGTACCGTTCGCGCAGTTCTCTGCTGCCATGGGGAGATTGTCTGACAACCAGACAATAAATGCCAGTACAGCTGGGGCCCCTACTAGTAATAGGACCCATTTTGTTAAAAAAGGGCACTACCTCCGCCCCACCCCCATTGGTACTGTTTCGCCACCAATAACCCACGTGTAACGATGCGGCACCCCTGCGAGGTCACATGGGCGGGCGTAAGAGGTCCATCAAGTTCAAGATCCTGACCTTGGTACTGGTGCCACTGGTATCGCTTGTGGGGATCTGGGCTTTCGCGGCGACGATCACCATCCAGAGCGGCCTGGACCTCATCCGGGTCCAAACCATCTATGACAGCCTGATCGCTCCGGCTGGGAACGTGGCATCGGAGATCCAGCGCGAGCGCTACGCGTCGCTCGTGTACCTGGGGTCGAACCCCACGGACCGTAGCGACCTGGACGCGCAGCGCGCCAAGACCGACCAGGCCCGTGCCGTCCTGGAGCAGAAGGCGCTCGCCAACGGCGTGGAGAACGCGACGGACACGATGATCTACCAGAGGGTCACCGACTTGATCACGGTCACCCAGAGGCTGCCCGACATCCGGGCACGAGTCGACGCCAGGAGCTTCACCCGCCTCCTCACCTTGGACGCCTACCGGCTGATGTCGGACGCCGTGGACCGCGTCTACGACAGCCTTCGGCTGGCGAGCGACCTGGAGCTGGGTCCGCCGACCAGGGCCGTCACCCTCATCAACCGCAGCCGCGAGCTGATGAGCGAGCAGGCGGCGCTCCTCGCCGGCGCCGTGGGCTCGGGCACGATCAGCGGCGAGGAGCGCACCGCCTTCACCGCGATGGTGATCAAGCGCCGGCTCCTGTACGACATGGGTTTCCAGCTTCTCGACGACGACCTGCGCCAGCCGTACCTCGTCTTCCAGAACTCCCCGGCGTACGCCAAGTTCTCCTCCATTGAGGACCAGGTGACTCAGGATGTCCGGCCGGGCAGGCCCCTGCCCGGAGCCTCGGCGAACTGGGGGTCCAGCATCCAGACCCTCACTCTCATCTTCAACAGGCAGAACGGGGTCGCGGCCAAGCGCATCGCCGACCGCGCCGCTCCCCTCGCCACCGGCATCCTTTGGCGGGTCGGCATCGCGGCGGGGCTCGGACTCATCGCGGTGGGTCTCTCGCTGTACGTCTGCGTGCGCTTCGGCCGGCGCATCACCGCCGAGCTGGTCGAGCTGCAGCGCGCCGCGCTGCAGCTCGCTCACCAGCGGCTCCCCTCGGTGGTCCAGCGGCTGCGGCAGGGCGAGGACGTCGACGTGGCGGCCGAGACTCCTCCGATCGCCACCGGCACCACCGAGGAGATCGTGGACGTCGGCCAGGCCTTCACATCCGTGCAGACCACCGCGATCGAGGCCGCCGTCGGGCAGGCCCAGATCCGCAAGGGCGTCAGCAAGGTGTTCCTCAACCTCGCCCGCCGCAACCAGTCCCTCCTGCACCGGCAGCTGTCCATGCTCGACAGCATGGAGCGGAGGGTCACCGACCCCGAGCTGCTGGACGAACTGTTCGGCATCGACCACCTCACCACCCGCATGCGGCGGCACGCCGAGGGTCTGATCATCCTCTCCGGCGCCGTCCCCGGGCGCGGGTGGCGCAACCCGGTGCCTCTGTACGACGTCGTCCGCGCAGCGGTGGAGGAGGTCGAGGACTACCTGCGCGTCCACATCGCGGTGCCGGAGAGCATGGCGCTCTGCGGCACCTCGGCCACCGACGTCATCCACCTGCTCGCCGAGCTCGTGGAGAACGCGACGATGTTCTCGCCGCCGCAGACCAACGTCGAGATCCGCGGCGAGCTGGTGGCCAGAGGCTTCGTCCTCGAGGTGGAGGACAGAGGGCTCGGCATGAGTCCCGAGGAGATGGAGCAGGTCAACAAGAGACTCGCCCATCCGCCGGAGTTCGACCTGTCCGACAGCGACCGGCTTGGCCTGTTCGTCGTCGGCAGCCTCGCCGCCCGGCGCGGCATCCGCGTCTCGCTGCGCCCGTCCCCGTACGGTGGGACCACGGCGATCGTACTCATCCCCGAGGCGCTGGTGTCACCGGCCGTGTCGGGCCCGGAACAGTACTCCGTGGAGCAGATCCCCGCGGCAGAAGCCGGGACCCGCGTCAACGGCGACGGCAAGGGAACCGGGCTCCCCCTCCGCGTGCGCCAGGAGAACCTCGCCCCCCAGCTCCGGGACGCCGTGCCATCTCCCGGCGCCGGCGCCTCGGAGCGTGCGCCCAAGAATCCGACCGGGCCGCTGAGCGACCCGCTGGACGACCCCTTGGACGACCCGCCGCTCCACCCGTCCCTCGACATGTTCTCCTCGTTCCGGGCCGGATGGGAGCGCGCGCATGGGGGGGAGGGGAACATGTCATGAGCGACGGTGACGAGCGCTGGCTCGATCAGGAGGCCGGCCCCCTCGTCCGTCCCTACACGATCACCCGGGGCCGCACCCGGCCCTCGGGGCCCGCCTTCGACATGGTCGCGATCGTCAGGGCCATCGCCGGGGCCGGCCCCCCGCCGGGGCTCAGCCCGGAGCACCTGCGCGTCCTGCGCATGTGCGCGCAGCCGATGTCGGTGGTGGATCTGGCGTCCGACAGCGGGCTGTCGCTGGGCGTCGTCCGGGTTCTGCTGGGCGACCTGCGTGACCAGAAGCTCGTGACGGTACGGCCTCCGGCCACCATCGCCCAGCTGCCGGAGGAACGCCTCCTGCGGGAGGTGATCCAGGGTCTCAAAGCCCTGTGAACCGGCCGGCTCCACCTGTGAGGACGGGTCCCCTCCGAAGGTCAGAGGGGACCCGTCTTCCACGTGGACCAGGTGATCGGGCCTAGCTCTTGATCGTGTAGCTGTCGCCGTAGACCTTCCAGGTCAGCGGGGGGTTGAGGCCGAGGTTACCGGCCTTGAGGAAGACCCGCTGCTCGGTGTCCACCCGGCTGGTGTCGCTGTGCGCGTCTTCGGTCTTCATGGCGGCCTTGCGGGCGTCCAGGAACGCGTTGAGGTAGGTCGTCTCGTTGCCGCCCTGGGCGGGGGTCTTCGCCTTCTTCATGGCGGTCTTGCGAATGCCGCCGAAGCTGACGCTGTCGTTGCCCGGGCCGTGCATGACGATGGCGTCGTAGTAGATGAACTGGCCGAGGGCGCGCAGGCCGTCCGTCTTGGCCTGCTGCACGGCGGGGTTGAAGTAGACCCTGTCGCGCTCGGAGTTCTGCGCGGCCTGGAAGACGGTGTCCTTGGCGGCGGTCGCCCAGTCCTTGGTGAAGTTGGGGTCGAGGCCCGAGTGCGAGGCGGTGCCGTTGACCTTGCGCAGCGCCGGGAGGTACTTCGCGAGGACGTTGCCGGGCTTCTGGCCGGCGTACAGCTCCACGAGGTCCAGCATGTCGCCGGTTCCCGAGCAGAAACCGATGATCCCTGCCGTGTAACCGCGACCGTCGCCGATGTCCTCGATGTACTTGTACTGGGCCTTCCAGTCGAGCGAGGAGTTCTCCGCGCTCGACACCAGCTGCATGGCGATGTCCTTCTTGTGCGGATCAGTGAG
This sequence comes from Sphaerisporangium sp., assembly GCA_025964675.1. Lineage (GTDB taxonomy): Bacteria > Actinomycetota > Actinomycetes > Streptosporangiales > Streptosporangiaceae > Sphaerisporangium. The sequence continues at coordinate 5,468 of JAOPYI010000154.1, forward strand.
GTCGACGGACGCGGCCACCACGGACGTACGCGGGTTGAACATCGAGGCCGCCGCCTGGGCGGTGCCCGCACCGCCGACGAGGGCCGGGATCAGTGCCACGGCTAGCGCGGGGACCAGAAGAACCGCTCGTCGAGAAGACTGCCTGACCGGGGGGATGTGCAACTGTCTCTCCGTTCCCACCATTCCAGATGGGGCCGCGCACCAGGAAAGTCCTGATCAGGGGTGCGCGCGACCTCGCGGCATCGGGAGTCGCTGGCGGTCTGGCCGAAGGCGGGGGGCCTCCGGGGATCGTTAGGAAAGTTTTCTAACGAATAGAAGCACTGTCCACGGAGCCATGTCAACGACCCGGGTGGAGGCGTTACGCGCTCACGCGTCCAGACCTGGAATCCGGGCGAGGTCACTCGGCCGCCCCGCCAGGGTAAAGAAACGGTACCCATTTGGGAGGAATGGGTAGCGATGGGGGTAGTTATCCCGTTACAAGGTATGCACCCGTCGGGAGATGCTCGACGTGTTGGTAAAGAACGCGACCCAGCGAAAGATCAATCGGATTCAGGTGCCAGTCATGTGTCAACACCAACCCCAGTGCCCACCGGCGAACGCCGTCGACCATGACGCGGCTTGCCTTGTGGCGTTCCACCCCGAGCAGGGGTGGGGGCTGCTGTGCAATGGCGTGGTGATCTTCGACGACACAGGCGAGCTCCTGCCCGATGGCCGCACCGTCCCCGTCCACCGTGTGGACTACGGACGCGAGGCCTACGGAAGGGCGGCCTGATGATGAGGCTTGCGGAAGTCCAGACGAGCAGGGAGCCAGGGCAGGCTCCCGTGTCCCTCCACATCCGGCCTGCCTGGCACCGCGGCACGCGGGTGTCATGGGTGCTCCTGCCGGATCCGGCCACCGTGCCGAAGACCCGGAGGCGGGTCCGCAGGGAGCTGGCCGCCTGGGGCGTCGGCGAGCACGGTGACGTCGTAGAGCTGCTGGTCAGCGAAGTGGTAACCAACGCGATGCGCCACTCGTGGGGAGCGGTCATGACCATCTCCATCGAGGGAGCCACGCTGCGCTGCGAGGTGCAGGACACCAACCCCGCCCTGCCTCAGGTGTGCTCTGCGCACGAAGGCGACGAGGGCGGCCGTGGCATGTACCTCATGGAAGCGCTTTCCGACTCCTGGGGCAGCTACCGCGTACCCGCAGGAAAGGTCGTCTGGTTCGAGACGACCTGCCCGGCCGAGGCGCTCGCCGCCGCAGCCGGATGACCCAGATGACCCGTACACCCGAGAACGGTCGGAGACGATGAGCTACAGCCCACGACAGAATGATGAGCCGGGGCGGGGAGGGGCCGGCATGGCCTCGGCCGGGCCACGGCAGAGACCCCACGCCATGCGGCAGATCCGTGTCCGCAGGCAACGGAGACCCGCCATCCGGTACGCCGAGGACCTTCGCACCCCGTCAGGGCGCGTGCTCCCCTACTGAACCGCCCTCCGAAGAACTCCCCCCTCCCGGGCCTTCGGGCCCGCTCCCCCTTCCCCCGGTGACGCCGGGGCTGACAGGACCGCCGCCCTCGTCAGCCCCGGCGTCACCGCATGTGGGCCTGGTCCGGAGGCGTTCTTCCCGTGGTCTCCCGCCCGGCGTCCACGGGCTGGCCCTGCTCGGCGACCCAGACCGCGATCTGCGCACGCGAGTGGAAGCCCAGCTTGCCGAGGATGTGCTCGATGTGGCCCTCGGCCGTGCGCTGGGCGATGACCAGTGACGCGGCGATCTCCCTGTTGCTCAGCCCTTGGGTGACGAGCCGGGCGATCTCGGTCTCCCTGCGAGTCAGCGGGGAGGGCCGGGCTGCGGCGGGGCGCGCGGCGTCGGGCGCGCTGTCCTTCAAGGCGTAGGCGAGCGCCTCGTCGTAAGCCAGCCTGCCGCCCTGCTCGACCTCGCCCCTGTAGGCCGGCTCGCCGAGGGCTTGCCGAGCCCGGGCTTCGAATTCATCGTGGTACTTCGTCAAATACCCGAACTGCGACATCGGTGCGCCGACCGTTCGCCAGACGTTCCGCAGCACCCCGAGCAGCCGGGCCGCCCGTTCGTGGTCGCCCTCCTGGGTCGAGACCCAGGCCAGCACCTCGAGGTTGATCCCCATGCCGAGCCAGTCGTCGAGCACGCTGTTGAACCGCAGACTCTCCCTCTCGAGGCACGCGGCACGTTCCAAGTCACCCTGACGCCAGACCTCGATCCCGAGTGCCATCATGGCGTACGCCCTGTGCCAGCCCTCGCCACGCGCGTCACAGATCCGGACGGCCTCCTCACCTGCGGACACCGCGCGTTCGGAGTCTCCTTCGTAGGAGTAGGCGAGGCAGAGCCTGGTCAGGTCGAGCACCTGACCAGGCTCGTCCCCGACGGCGCGGTGACCGGCCAGAGCCTCCTCGAACAGCTTGATCGCGGGCCCGGTGTCGCCGTCGTACATCGCGGCCATGCCGAAGTAGAGCGCCACGTAGGCGAGGACGGAGCCCAGCCCCAGCCGCTCCCCGAGGGCCTGGCTCTCGTCCAGCATCGCGACGGCCGCGGGAATCTCCCCCAGCATGATCGCAAGCCAGCTTCTGCCCCACAGCGCCCTTGCCCGCAGCTCGCCTGGCTCGGTGACATGGGCGAGCCCTTGGTCGAGCCAGCAGCGGCCTTCCCTCAGATGGTGGCTGGTCTTCCAGTAGTAGAGCAGGTCGGTGGCCATCCGCAGGGCCGCCTCGGCCTCTCCGGCCTCGAAGCCGGACTTCAGGGCCGCCCGCAGGTTGGCGTGTTCCAGACGCAACCGCGCCAGCCACTTCACCTGGGTGTGGGTGAAGAGTTGAGCACGCGCCTCGGCGGCCAGCACGAGGTAGTACTCACGATGGCGCCGCCGCAGCGCCTCTTCCGTGCCCGACTCGGCCAGCCGGTCCCTGCCGTACTGCCGGATGGTCTCCAGCAGCCGGTACCTGACCCCCCCCGGATGCTCCTCGCGAAGCAGCACTGACTTCTCCACCAGCCCGATCACCAGGTCGATGACGTCCTCACGGGCGATGCCGTCACCGGAGCAGACCGTCTCGGCGGACTCCAGGTCCAGGCCGCCGCAGAAGACCGAGGCCCTGGCCCACAGCAGCCGCTCCGGCTCGGTGCACAGGTCGTAGCTCCAGTCGAACAGCGCCCGCAGCGTCTGGTGGCGGGGCGAGACCGTCCGCGATCCGGCCGTGAGCAGCCTGAACCTGTCGTCCAACCGGTCGAGCAGCTGCTGGACCGACAGCGCGCGCAGCCGTACGGCCGCGAGCTCGATCGCCAGCGGGATGCCGTCCAACCGCCGGCAGATCCGCTCGACGGCGTCCCGGTTGGCCTCGGTGACCGAGAAGTCGGGCAGGACGGCCTCGGCCCGCTCCACGAACAGCCGTACCGCGTCCACCTGGGCCAGCGACTCCACCGAGAGCCGCGCCGTGCACGAGTCGGGGACCGGCAACGGCAGCACGGCCAGCGTCTGCTCGCCTCTGATCCGCAGCGGCTGCCTGCTGGTGGCGATGATCCGCAACTCGGGCGCCGAGGCGAGGAGCTCCTCCGCGAGGATCGCGCACTCGTGGAGAAGGTGCTCGCAGTTGTCCAGGATCAGCAGCGCCTTCTTGTCGGCCAGGACCTCGGAGATCGACTCCATAGGCGAACGGGCGGGCTTCTCCTCGATCGCCAGGACTTCCGTCACGGTGTGCGTGAGGAGTTCGGGATCGACCACAGAGGCCAGCTCGACGAGCCAGACGCCGTCGGGGAAGGCCCGCTGCACGTCCGCGGCGATACGGGAGGCCATCCGGGTCTTGCCGACCCCGCCGACGCCGGTGAGGGTGACCAGCCGGGACCTGGCGAGCAGGCTTTTGCCCTCGGCGACCTCGCGCCGGCGTCCGACGAAGCTCGTCACCTCGGCGGGCAGCCTGCGCACACGCTCTCGTTTCGGGGTGCTCGTTGCCATCCCGCTCACCAGTACCTCGTAGCGACCGCAGGTTGCCGGACTGCCATGGTCAACGTACGTGTCGACATAAATCAGGTTATGCCAGGGCCGTTTGACACGCACGCGCCTAGTGCACCAATCATCCCAGCTGACCGCAAAGCTTTGATGAATCATGACTTGGTCTACACGGCGGCGACTGTCGCGGTGGATCTCCTGCACGCATTCGAGAACCTCGGGGATCCGATACGGCGCCGGATCCTGGAGCTGGTGCGTGGACGCCGCGTAAAAGACCGGGCAAGCGCGCGGCATCCCGAATAAGGCAGCCCGACCGAACAAATTCGCCGCGTCCACCACGTTTCACCTGACATGTGTGCTGTTGGGGTGTTTGTGCAGGTACCCCCGGTGGAACCGTATCCGTATACATGGGGCGTGGATTCGCGCGGTGGATCGCGGAACGGCCTCTCTCAATACACCGACCGATATCCGCCGAACATGCGTGGTCAGTTGCGAGTTAGGAGATTCGACACGTCGGCAACCTTGAAAAAAAGGATCCAGCACGTCGGCCGCCGCGAGAGGAGAGCACCGATGAGCCTGGCCGATCGCAGCTTCGAATCTGACATCTTCACCCATCCCCATGTTGAGACCGACCTTCCCGGCCCGCGCTCCGCCGAACTGCTCGACAGGCAGGCCCAGCGGGAGTCGAACGCGCGCACCTACCCCCGCCACATCCCCATCGCCATCGCGGAGGCCTCCGGCAGCTTCCTGCGCGACCTCGACGGCAACACCTTCATCGACTTCCTCACCGGAGCGGGCGTCCTGTCGCTCGGTCACAACCACCCCGAGCTCGTACAGGCCGTGACCGCGCAGCTCACCACGCTGACCCATGGCCTTGACTTCCCGACGCCGGTCAAGGACGCGTTCACCGAGGCACAGCTGTCCATGCTGCCGGAGGGGATGCGCGACCGCATGAAACTCCATTTCTGCGGGCCCACGGGAGGTGACGCCATCGACGCGGCGATCAAGCTGTGCAAGATCGCGACGGACCGAGGGGACGTGGTCGCCTTCCAGGGCGGCTTTCACGGCAGCAGCCACGCGGCGATGGCGCTCAGCGGCCTCGTCAGCCAGAAGCGGCCCGTGCGCAACGGCGTTCCCGGGGTCCACTTCTTCCCCTACTCCTACTGCTCCCGCTGCCCGCTTGGCCTTGCCGCCGGCACGTGCGGCGTCAACTGCGTCGAGCACCTCGAGCTGACGCTCCACGACAAGAACGGCGGCGTCCCGCTGCCCGCCGCGATCATCCTCGAGTTGGTGCAGGGCGAGGGAGGGGTCATCCCGGCCCGCAAGGAGTTCGTCCAGCGGGTGCGGGCGCTGACCCGCGAGCTCGACATCCCTCTCATCGTGGACGAGGTGCAGACCGGGTGCGGGCGCACGGGTACGTGGTTCGCCTTCGAGCAGTTCGACATCGAGCCCGATGTCATCGTCGCTTCCAAGGCGCTGAGCGGCATCGGCGCGCCGGTCGCGATCATCCTGTACGACCAGCGGCTCGACGTGTGGGCGCCCGGCGCGCACATCGGAACCTTCCGCGGCAACCAGCTCGCGTTCGCCGCCGGAGTCGAGGCCGTCCGGATCATCCGCAGGGACGACGTGCTGGCCAACGTACGACGGCGTGGCGAGCAGATCGCCGAGCGGCTCGCCGCTCTGCCGAGGAACCCGTGGGTGCGGGAGGTGCGGGGCCTCGGCCTCATGTGGGGCATCGAGCTCGCCGATCCGCGCGACGGAAGCCCCGCCACCGAGCTGGCGCACAAGGTGCAGGCCGCCGCGCTGCGCCGGGGCCTGATCGTCGAGCTCGGCGGACGTGACGACTGCGTCGTACGGATACTCCCGCCCCTGAACGTGACCGCCGATGTCGTCGACACCGCGTGCTCCATCCTCGTCGACGCGATCGATGAACACTGCCTGGTGGCCACCTGAGCCGGATCGGCGACTCGGGCACCTTCGGTGGTTGATGGAGGCAGGATGATCAGACAGGCCGACGTCCAGGATGTGAAGCGCCCTGATCCCCACCCCGTGAAGTCGTACGCCGACCAGATGCTGACCGGCATACGGGGCCCGCACGCGGCGCGGCGGCGGGAGGGGATGAGGTTCGAGCAGATGTTCGAGGAGCAGTGCGACCGGCTACGGGGAGACCACCTGGCGGTGGACGCGGGCGACGTCACGCTGACCTACGACCAGCTGGACGCGCGGGCGAACCAGCTCGCCCGCTACCTGGTGCGCCAGGGCGCCCGGCCCGGCGACCGGATCGCGCTGGCATTCGACCGTCCGGTGTACTCCTACGTCGGCATGCTGGCCGTTCTCAAGATCAACGCGGCCTATGTGCCGCTGGACGCCGGGTTCCCGGCCGACCGGCTGGCCTACATCGTGAAGGACGCCGGCGTGCGTACGGTGCTCTCGCTGTCACACCTGCGAGACCGCGTCGAGCACGCCGACGCCGCCATGCTCTACGTCGACGAGGCGGAGGAGCAGATCGCGGCGGAGGACGACCGGCGCCTCACCGGCGCGGAGAAGGGCGAGCCGGTCGACGAGCTCTGCTACATCATCTACACCTCCGGCTCCACCGGCCGGCCCAAGGGTGTGGCGATCCGGCACGCGAGCATCTGCAACTTCGTCCGCGTCGCGGTCGAGATCTACGAGATGCGGCCACAGGACCGCGTCTACCAGGGCATGACGATCGCCTTCGACTTCTCGGTGGAGGAGATCTGGGTTCCCCTGCTGGCCGGAGCCACCCTGGTGCCGAAGCCACCCGGCGTCACCCTGCTCGGCCAGGAGCTGTGGGAGTTCCTCCGGGCGAACCGCGTCACCGCGCTCTGCTGCGTCCCGACGCTGCTGGCGACACTCGACCAGGACGTCCCCGACCTGCGTTTCCTGCTTGTCTCCGGGGAGGCGTGCCCGGCGGACCTCGTCCACCGCTGGCACCGGCCCGGCCGCAGGTTCCTCAACGTGTACGGCCCGACCGAGGCGACCGTCACCGCCACCTGGACGGTGCTCCACCCCAGCAGACCGGTGACCCTGGGTGTCCCGCTGCCGACCTATTCGGTCGTCATCCTCGATCCGGTCGAGGCGCGGGTGCTTCCGCCGGGAGAGCCGGGGGAGATCGGCATCGCGGGGATCGGGCTGGCGATCGGATACGTCAACCGCGACGATCTGACCGAGCGGGCGTTCATCCCCGACTTCCTCGGGATCCCGGACAACCCGTCGGGCCGCATCTACCGCACCGGAGATCTCGGCCGCCTCAACGACGACGGAGAGATCGAGTACCACGGGCGTATCGACACCCAGGTGCAGATCCACGGGTACCGCGTCGAGCTGGCCGAGATCGAGTCGGTCCTGCTCCAGATGCCGGGGATCGCGCAGGCCGTGGTCGACACCTACCAGCCGGAACCCGGCGTGGTGGAACTGGTCGCCTACTACAGCCCGCGCGAGGACACCCCGTGCGTCCGCCATGAGGACATCTACCGGCAGCTCCGCGGGCGTCTACCGGGCTACATGGTCCCGGCCTACCTGGAAGAGCTTCCCGGCATCCCGATGCTGCTGAGCAACAAGGCCGACCGCAGGAACCTCCCTCCCCCGAAAGGTCCTCGGGGCCTGTCCACCGGGCACTCGTACGTGGCCCCGTCCACCGCCGCCGAGAGCGTCCTCGCCGACGCGCTGGCCGGGGTGGTGTGCCTTGATCAAGTGTCGGTCGACAGCCACTTCTTCGACGAGCTGGGCGCGAACTCCCTGCTGATGGCGAGGTTCTGCGCCAGGGTCAGGGAGCGGGCCGACCTGCGGCCGGTGTCGATGAAGGATGTGTACCTGCACCCCACCATCAGGAGCCTGGCCGCTGCGCTCGCGAAGGCGGAGCCCCTTCCGGAGCCCCCTGCCCCCGTGCCGACGACGGCACCGGCGAGCACGGCGCAGTACGTCCTTTGTGGAGTTCTGCAGTTCCTGCTGTTCCTCGGGTACTCCTACCTCAGCGCTCTTGTGCTCGTCGGCTGCTACCAATGGGTCGCCAGCGCCGCGGGACCGGTGGAGATCTACCTCCGGTCGCTGGTGGCCGGCGGTGCGATCTTCGTAGGGCTGTGCGCCGCGCCGATCCTGGCGAAGTGGGCGCTCGTCGGCCGCTGGAAACCCGGGGAGATGCGCGTCTGGAGCCTCGCCTACGTCCGCTTCTGGACCGTCAAGACCATGGTGCGGCGCAACCCCATGGCGCTGTTCGCCGGGTCGCCGCTCTACGTGCTCTACCTCAGGGCGCTCGGGGCGAAGATCGGCCCGGGTGTCGTCATCTTCTCCAGGAACGTACCTGTGTGCACGGATCTGCTGACCATCGGCGCGGGCACGGTGATCCGCAAGGACTCGTTCTTCACCTGCTACCGGGCCCGTGCGGGCCTGATCGAGACGGGCACGGTCACCGTGGGAAAGGACGTGTTCGTCGGCGAGGCGACGGTGATCGACATCGGCACGACGCTGGGCGACGGAGCCCAGCTCGGGCACTCTTCCTCTCTCCAGACCTCCCAACGCGTCCCGGACGGCGAGCACTGGCACGGCTCCCCGGCACAACCGACCTCCGCCGACTACCGCACGGTCGAACCCGCCGAGTGCGGCGTTTGGCGGCGAGCCCGCTTCGGCGCGCTGCAACTGCTGACCATCCTGTTCGGGTACGTCCCGCTGGCCATCGGCGGCGCGTACCTGCTTGGCACCCTGCTCCCCAGCCTGTCCGAGCTGTCCGGCACGGCCAGGACCCAGGACCTGGCGACCTGGCAGCTGTACCGGGACGCGCTGGTCACCTCGTTGGTGATCTTCTTCGGCGCCATCTCGGCGGGGCTCGCACTCGTCGTTACCCTTCCCCGCGTGCTGAACCTGGCCCTCAAGCCGGACGAGGTGTATCCGCTCTACGGCTTCCGCTACTGGGCGCAGCGCACGATCGCGCGAACCACCAGCGCGCGGTTCTTCATGCGTCTCTTCGGCGACAGCTCGTACATCGTCCACTACCTGCGCGGCCTCGGGTACAACCTCTCAAAGGTCGAGCAGACCGGATCGAACTTCGGCCTCCAGCTCAAGCACGAGAGCCCGTACCTCGCCTCCATCGGCACCGGCACGATGGTCTCCGACGGGCTTTCGATCATCGACGCGGACTTCTCGAGCACCTCGTTCCGCCTGTCGCGCGCGTCGATCGGGGCGCGCACGTTCCTCGGGAACGACATCGCCTACCCCGCCCAGAGCAGAGCGGGCGACAACTGCCTTCTCGCGACCAAGGTCATGATCCCCATCGACGGCCACATCCGGCAGGACGTCGGCCTGCTCGGCTCGCCGTGCTTCGAGATCCCGCGCTCGGTGCAGCGCGACAGCAGGTTCGACCACCTGAAGACCGGCGACGAGCTCCGCCGCCGCCTTTCGGCCAAGAACCGGCACAACGCCGTCTCCATCGGGCTGTACCTGCTCGTACGGTGGGCCTACGTCTTCATCGTCACCCTGCTCACGGTGACAGCCGCGAGCTTCTACAGCGAACTCGGCACGCCGGTCATCGCCGCGGACATGGTCTTCGGCCTGGTCTTCACCGCCCTGTACTTCGTGCTCGCGGAACGCGCCGTCGCGGGGTTCCGGAAGCTCGAGCCGAGGTTCTGCTCGATATACCAGCCGTACTACTGGTGGCACGAGCGCTTCTGGAAGTTCGGCATGACGACGTACCTCGACGTGCTCAACGGCACCCCGTTCAAGAACCCGGTCTGGCGGCTGCTCGGCGTAAGGCTGGGCCGCAGGGTGTTCGACGACGGCTGTCATATACCGGAGAGGGACCTCGTCACCGTCGGCGACCACTGCACCCTGGCCGAGGGGAGCCTGATCCAGGCCCACTCTTTGGAGGACGGCACCTTCAAGTCCGACCACATCATGATCGGAACCGGCTGCAGCATCGGCACCAAAGCCCTCGTGCACTACGGCGTCCGCATGGGCGACGGCGCCGTACTCGACGCCGACTCCTTCCTCATGAAGGGCGAGGAGCTGGCCCCCCGCGCCCGATGGCGCGGCAACCCGGCGGTACAGGAGCCCGGCTGAGAACAGGAGGGTGCGTCGAGCGAACGTCACCCGCCGCGGCGGCTGGAGGCGAGTCCGGGAGGCGCGGACGCCAGGGCCTTCTGGATCGCCTCGACCAGGGCCAGCGCCGATTCCTCGGTGAGCTCGACCGCGACCCGCGCCGAGGGACCGTCGGCCGGATTGGTGAAGTCGATGTTCACGGTGTGCTCGTGGCAGGCGTGGTAAGGGTGGTCAACGTAGACGGCCCCCTCGCTCAGCGTGAACCAGCCCGAGCCTCCCTTGCCGGCGCCGTCGAGTTCGATCTTCTCGGTGAGGTAGGTGCACATGCCGGTCTCCTGTCAGGCGCTGAGGTGGCGGCCGTAGAAATCAAAGATCTTCTTCCAGCCCTCCACCGCGGCGGCCGGGCGGTGCGCGGGCCGGTCGACGGCGAAGAACGAGTGCCCGGCGTCGGGGAAGGTGTGGAACTCGTGATCCTTCCCGTGCTTCTCCAGCTCGGCAGACAGCACAGCGACCTCCTCCGGAGACGGGTGGGAGTCGTCGGCGCCGAACAGCCCGAGCAGCGGGCAGGACAGGTCGGAAGCCTTGGAGATCAGCGACTTCACACGCATGGGGAACTGCGCGGGCGGCTCGTTCACCACGAACGCGCCGTAGCAGTCGACCGCCGCGTCGATCTCGAGTGAGCACGCGGCCAGGAAGCTCTGCCGCCCGCCCGAGCAGTACCCGATCACGCCGATCTTGCCGTTGGCATGGTCGAGGGAGTTGAGATACGCCGCGGCTCCCGCGACGTCGCCGACGAGCTGCTCGTCCGGGACACCGCCCTTCGCCCGCGAGGAGGCGGCCTGGTCGTCGGGGCTGACGCCGGCGCCCTCACGCGAGTAGAGGTTGGGGCAGATCGCCGCGTACCCGGATGCCGCGAACCTGCGGACGATCTCCTTGGTGGAGTTGTCGTACCCGGGCATGTGATGGATCACCACCACACCGCCGCGCGGGGTCTCACCGAGCGGCCGGGCGAGGTACGCCTCAAGCTCGGCCTGCTCATGCCCGGCCACCGTGACCGTACCCGCCCACATCGCATCAGTCATACGTTTGCATCCTCGTTCCTGTTCATGGGATCCACCGCCGGTCTAGGTGGTGTTCGAACTCGCGGTGGTGGCCCGGTAGCGCAAGCCGTCCATCAGGAGGTTGAGCAGCCGGCGGGCCTGGTCCCGTTGTGCTGGTTCACCGGCGGCGAGGGACACGCCGCCCAGGGTCGCGAGCACATCGCCCGGTTCGACGTCCGACCGTACGGTCCCAGCGGCGGCAGCGGCGTCGAGCAGACTCGTGATCGCGGCGATCAGCCGGTCGCGGCTCTGCGCGTACGGGTCCCCGCCGGAGGCGATGACCGCGCGCAGCGCGTCGGCCATGCCACGCTTGGTCGTCATGTAGTCGACGAAGCGATCCATCCAGGTGCGTGTCGCCTCGTCCGGCGGCATGGTGTCCAGGAGATCGGCCACGGCGTCGCACAACCTCGCGAGCTCGTTGCGGTACGTCGCCTCGATGAGCGCCTCGCGGGTGGGGAAGTGGCGGTAAAGCGTACCGATACCGACGCCCGCGGTCTTGGCGATCACATCGAGCGTCACGTCGGGCCCATCTTGGGAGAACGCGCGTACGGCGACGTCGAGCAACCGATCGCGGTTGCGCTGGGCGTCGGCGCGCAGCGGGCGGGGGCCGGTGGCCGGCACGACTCCTCCTCGCCAGTCCATGTGAGCGATGTGTAGCCAACTGTCCCACTTCGAGGGACGACTTGCTAAACGGAGGATACTCCGATTAGAGTTCCACGTAACGGAGCTTCCTCCGTTTCACAGCATACCGGCTCCCGAGCAAGACGGGAATGATCATGACTGCTTCCACACCCATCACCACGCCGTTCAGCGCCGAGTCCACCGCCGCAGACGTCCTCGAGGGTATCGACCTCGCAGGCCGCCGCGTCATCGTGACCGGCGGGGCATCCGGCATCGGCGTCGAGACCGCGCGAGCGCTCGCCGGAGCGGGCGCCGAGGTGACCCTGGCGGTCCGCAACCTGGATGCAGGCGAGCGCACCGCGAACGACATCATCGCGACCACCGGCAACAAGCAGATCTTCGTCGCGCCGCTGGACCTCGCCGACCAGGCCTCCGTGGCGTCGTTCGTCACCTCATGGGACGGCCCGCTGCACATCCTTGTCAACAACGCCGGCGTGATGGCATCACCCGAGACGCGTACGCCGGAAGGCTGGGAGCTGCAGTTCGCCACGAACCACCTCGGCCACTTCGCGCTCACCACGGGACTCCACCCGGCACTCGCGGCGGCCGGGGGCGCCCGGGTCGTGTCGGTCAGCTCGAGCGCGCACCTCCGCTCGCCGGTCGTCTTCGAGGACATCCACTTCCAGAACCGCGCGTACGAGCCGTGGGCCGCGTACGGGCAGTCGAAGACGGCCAACGTCCTGCTCGCGGTCGAGGCGACCAAGCGCTGGGCGAACGACGGCGTCACCGTCAACGCCCTGATGCCCGGCGGCATCCGGACCAACCTGCAGCGCTACATCACCGAGGAGGATCTCGACAGGTTGCGCGCGCAGAGCCGCTCGTCGGCCGCCTGGAAGACAACCGAGCAGGGCGCCGCGACGTCCGTGCTGGTCGCCACATCGCCCCTGCTCGAAGGCGTCGGAGGCCGGTACTTCGAGGACTGCAACGAGGCGGAGCCGAACCAGCCGGGCGCCCCCCGGGGCGTCGCGGCATACGCCCTCGACCCCGAAGCCGCCGCACGGCTCTGGCAGGTCTCCGTCGAGACGCTTGCCGCGTAGCCCTCCAATCGGACGATCAAGGACCGCAGACCTCGACATACGCGTCCAGAACGAGCAGCGTGAGGGCCTTCAGTTCGCCCATGTCACATTGAAGATCCGGATCATCTGGGCTTCCTCGTCTACGTGGAAGAACATCAGCCCGAAGTCACCGAAGAGCGTCTCCCGGAACTCAGGCTCATCGAGGTACAGCGTCTGCGCATCCCATGGGGCGTCGACCAGGTCCGCCGTCCGCTTGACCAGAGCGTCGAATGCTTCGCTGGGAAATCCTTTGAGCTGTGCCAGAGCTGAGACGTGGAACTCCACGCGATAGCTCACGGACGCTCGGCCCAACCCTGGATCGCTTGCTCTGCCGGAACGAACTCTTCCGACCGGCTCTCGCGAGCGGCCTGAGCCGCACTCTCAAAGTCCGGAGTGGAGAAGGCGACCGCGCGCAGACGCCAAGCATGCAGGAAGTCGCGGAGTTGACGGAACCGCCATACCTCGTGGGCGGCGTCCAAGGCGCTGTGGTACTCGCTGAGGAACTGCTCATGCCAAGCCTCGGGCAAGGCACGCAAGATCTCCGTGGGATCGTACGCGGCATCATGCAGGGGCTCAGCGGTCATGAATCCAGCCTAGCCCTCAGATGCTCCAAGAACGGTGGATGGTTTCACCCTGTGCGTAGCCTCGCCCATTCAGGCTCGTCGAACGAACCGGCGGGAACCTGGCTGGCAAGGCAACAGGCATGCCCAGCGGCCCGGGAGCTGGGAGAACCCAGTGAAATCGTAGGATGGAGGATCGGCCCCGGAGAGCTCACCAGCCCGGCGACCTGCGCATACGCCATAGCGCCGACAAGGCGGCAGAGATCCACACGGCACCGGCGGAAGCGGGCTTGAGCCGATCGCACCATTGGAGGACGGCGATGCAGACCTTCCTTCCCTACCCGGACTTCGCTTCCGCCGCACGGGTGCTGGACCCGCGGCGGCTCGGCAAGCAGCGGGTTGAGGCGCTCCAGGTCCTGCGCGCGCTCACCGTGCGGGGGTACGGCTGGCGCCACCACCCGGCCGTGCGGATGTGGGCCGGTTACGAGGAGGCGCTGGTGAGCTACGGCCTGGAGGTCTGCCGTCAATGGTGCTCCCTCGGTCGGGCGGACACGTGCTCCTCGACGATGGAGCGGGAGCTCGCGGAACGCTGCGACATCGTGATGCCCCGCTCCCAGTCGCTGCTGGACATCGCCGACGAACTGCCGCCCTGGCTCGGCAATCACGCTTTGCATCTGAGCCACCGATCGGCCCTGCTTCGCAAGGCCCCCCACATCTACCGGCCCATCTTCGGCGACGAGCCGGACGACCTGCCTTATGTCTGGCCGACTTCCGACCGGCTCCCCCGGACCGGCCTTTGACGAGCGCTCAGCTGAGGCGACCAGCCCTCAGTCGCGGGGAAGGGCCTCGATGGTCTGCATGTGCTTTTCACCCCAGTCACCAAGTGGGATGAGCGCGGTGTTGAGCGAGTGGCCGAACTCGGTCAGCGAGTAGTCCACCCTTGGTGGAACCTGGTGATAGACCTCGCGGTGCACCAGGCCGTAGGTCTCCATCTCCCGGAGCTGCTGGATGAGCATCTTTTCGCTGATGCCCGATATCGACCGCTTCAAGGTGCGGTACACCGTCGGCCGGGACACCGTGAACAGCTCGGCCAGGTCGGCGATGGTGTAGTCACCGGAGGCGTGCATGCGCCGTAGCTCGGCCGGATGGCACCCGCTTACTGAGAATCTTTCCGTACCAGCTATGTGAGACCACGCAGGTTGCCCAACGGCCTGGTGGCCGATCACCAGCGGTCAAGATCGGCAGTGTCCGGTTGGGGTTCCCGTGTGGGACGGGTGTAGATCCCGCCGCACCAGCAGCCGGACTCCCATTCATCCAAGACCGAGCGGATCGGTCGCATGGTAGCTTTCGGTCAAGCAAGCCTTGATCTCGCAGAGGAGGGGTCGTGGCCGTGACCAGCGCCGAAGACGATCACGACGAGCAAGGCCAGACATCGGCATGGGAAGCGGCATGGGAAGTACTGGGACCCGTAACGGACCTGGTCACGCCGATGGCGGTGCGGGTCGCGGCCTCGCTGGGGCTAACCGATCTGATGGCCGACGACGCGGTGCCCGTCGAGGAGCTAGCACGCCGGTCTGACACCAACGCGGACGCGCTGGGCCGGCTGCTGCGTCACTTGGTCTGCCGGGGTATCTTCACCGAACTGGAGCCGGGCAGGTTTGCGGTCAACGAGCCCGCCGCGCTGCTGGCGTCCGACCATCCTTCCGGGATGCGGATGCGGCTCGACTTGGGTGGCTTCGGCGGGCAGATGGACCTGGCATTCATCGGTCTGCTGCACACGGTCCGCACCGGGCAACCGGCGTGGGAGACGGTCTTCGCCGCCCCGTTCTGGCGCTATCTCGCCGCGAACCCAGAGATGAGCATGTCGTTCGATGCGATGATGGCTGCCGGAGCGGACTACGTCGCCGATGCGGCCAGGGGGTACGACTGGTCCGGTGTGCGGCATGTGGTCGACGTCGGCGGTGGCACCGGCGCCCTGCTCGCCGAAGTGCTGCGCGCCAACCCGGATATCCGGGCCACGCTCGTAGATCTGCCGGACACACTAGATCGAGGTCGGCAGTACCTGGCCGAGCGCGGGTTGGATACGCGGTGCGAGTTCGTTGGCCAAAGCTTCTTCGATCCGCTGCCCGCCGGGGGTGATGTGTACGTGCTCAGGCGTGTGGTGCACGACTGGGGCGACAACGACGCCCTGCTGATCCTGCGTCGGTGCGCCGACGCGGCCGGGCAGCACGGACGGGTCGTCATGATCGAGTCACACGGCAGTTCCGGTGACGACCCGGCCATGTTCGCCGAGATGAACCTGCGCATGCTCGTGCTCAGCGGCGGCCGCGAGCGCACCGTCGAGGACTACATCGCCATCGCTGCCGAAGCCGGGCTCGACCTTGCCGACGTTCACAGCACCGCGCTCGGACACATCATCCTCGACTGCACTCCGCTGGGCCCTTGACACAGATCAAGGACCTTGGCACGAAGGTTCCCGAGGTCCCCTACGTGGTGAAGGCCTGGCGCAAGAAGCACCCCGCGCAGGAGATCGCCGACGGGCAGACCTTCACACAGCCATGGCCGGCGCCGCCGTCTGGCCCGGGAGCTGAACCCACCTCTCAACCGGGCAGGGCCGCCCGCAGACGGTCCGCGTACGCGAGGAGCATCTCCTCGCGTCCGGCGGCACAGACCAGCTGGGCACCGACCGGCAGGCCGCCGATGGTTCCGGCCGGGACGCTCAGCGCGGGCAGCCCTGCGAGGTTCCACGGGCTGGTGAGCGTGAGCAGGGCGTCGCGCACCGGGACGGGGGCGCCGCCGATGTCGAGGTTGCGTGCGCCTATCGGCGGCGCCAAGACGGCGACGGCCGGAAGCGCCAGCAGGTCGTACCGGTCGAGCAGCGCGGCCGCCTGCCGCCGGAAGGACGCGCGGGCCTCAACCGCGCGGACGTAGCGCCAGCCGGGGATCTGGCCGACGTGGTACAGCCGGTCGAGCACCTCGGGGTCGAACAGCTGCGGTGACCGTGCGACCCGATCGGCGTGCACCGCGTACGCCTCGCTGCCCTGGATCGCCGAGTACACCCGGTACAACTCGGCGACACCGGGAAGCGCGATCTCCTCGCTGTCGGGAAACGCGGCTCTGACCAGGCCGGCGACGGCCGGGTCCGTGAAGGCCGGGTCCGCGAGGGCCGGTGAGTCCGTGACCAGCCAGCCGACCCGGATCGAGGTCGCGTCCGCGGCGACCGGAGCCGTCGCCTGGCCTGCCAGCACGCGAAAAGCCACCCCGCAGTCCTCGGCCGTGCCGGCGAGCACTCCCACGTGGTCAAGCGAGGACGCGAGCGGGAATACCCCGTCGACGGGGATGGCGCCGTACGCGGGTTTGAAGCCGACCACGCCGCAGAGCGCCGCCGGGATGCGTACCGAACCACCGGTATCGGTGCCGACCGCGAGGGGAACCATGCCCGCCGCCACGGCCGCCGCACTGCCGCCGCTGGATCCACCGGTCATCCGCGCCGTGTCGTGCGGGTTACGCGAGGGACCGTTGTGGGATATGTCCCCGGTGGGGCCGTACGCGAACTCTTGGGTGGTGGTCTTGCCCACGATGATCGCACCGGCCTCGCGAAGCCGGCGCACGCAGGTGGCGTCTCGGTCGGGGATGTGGTCGGCGAAGTGAGCGGAGCCCATCCGGGTCGCCATCCCCGCAGTCTCGATGATGTCCTTGACCGCGACCGGGATCCCGTGCAGCGGTCCCCGGTAGAGCCCGGCCGCGCGTTCGGCGTCCGCCTGCCGTGCGGCCAGGCGAGCGCCTTCGGCGTCGACGGTCACGAAGGCATTGAGCGGCGGGTCGAGCGAGGCGATCGAGTCGAGGGCATGATCGACCAGGTCGGCGGCGGACAGGACGCCGGCGCTCATGTCACGTCCGAGGTCGGCCACCGTACGGCCGGCGAAGAACCCGCGGGGGCGGAGGCTGGTCATGTCGCCATTCACTTCGCCGGGAGGCAGCGAACGGGCCAGGGCATGGCCATGCTGAAAGTCGCACACACTGTCATAGGCGGCACGTTACCGGACAATTCACCGCTAACAGGCCGGATCAGGCGTCCTCGCGTGAGAAATCCCGGCTGCCCGCGCGCAGGCCGTCCATCAGGAGGTCGAGGAGGCGCCGGGCCTGGGCCTGCCAGTCCTTGGAGGTGTCCAGCCGCATGAGGGCGGTCATCGCCAGCATCACGTCGCCGGTCTCCATGTCGGACCGGATCGTGCCCGCCTCGACAGCCGCGGCGAGCAGGCCGTCGAGAGTGGAGAACACTTTGGCGTACGACTCCGCCGACGATCCACCCCCCGAGGAGCTGGCGGCATGCAGCGCCTCGGACATGTGCTGTTTGGTCACGGTGTAGCTCGCCAGCCGGTCCATCCACTCCCGTAGCGCCTGGTCCGGAGGCAGAGTCCGCAGCAGTGCGTCGGCGGTCCCGCACAGCTGTTCCACCTCGTGGCGGTACGCGGCCAGGACGAGGGCCTCCCGAGTAGGGAAGTGGCGGTACAGGGTGGCGATTCCGACGTCGGCGCGCCGGGCGATGCCCTCAAGTGATGCCTCGTTCCCACAACGGGTGAACTCCTCCAGTGCCGCGGACAGCAGCTTGTCGCGGTTTCTGCGGGCATTGGCGCGCACCGGGCGCCAATCCTCAGGTTGTGCCACCACGGACCCCTCCAGGACGGGACTCACGCACGCCGGCCCGGCGCTCGCTCCCATGGTTGCTTACCGGAGGGCCCTCCGGTAACGTGTCGGTCATACCGGAGGAGCCTCCGATATGACGGACATCGTAGCAGCCCTGCCGTACGGGCACGCGAGACCGTGAGCATTCGCGTTCCACGCCGATCCGGAACGAGGCCCCTCATAGCCGACTACACGTGAGCACGACGGCCCTCACGGTCGGTACGCACATCAACGGCCGGCACGAGCAACCAATCAGCGCGCGCTTCGCCGCGGGCGCGGAACGGAGACATGTCATGGACACCGTTTCACTGGGCGGTCTAACGACCTCCCGCCAGGGACTGGGCTGTATGGGAATGAGCGAGGCGTACGGCACCACCGACTGGGACACCTCGATCGCCACCATCCGCCGCGCCCTGGACCTCGGCGTCACCCTGATCGACACCGCCGACGTCTACGGCGCCGGGCACAACGAGGTCCTGGTGGGCCGCGCCATCGCAGGCCGCCGCGATGAGGTTCAGCTCGCCACCAAGGCCGGCATCGACCGCACCGGCGGCGACAACTCCTGGGTGCTGCGCGGCGAGCCGGCGTACATCAAGCGCGCCTGCGAGACTTCCCTGCTGCGCTTGGGTGTTGACCACATCGACCTGTACTACCTGCACCGGCCACCGCAGACCGCCGAGATCGAAGAGTCCGTCGGCGCCATGGCCGAGTTGGTCAAGGAGGGCAAGGTCCGCTATATCGGCCTGTCCGAGGTCGACGCGTCGCTGCTGCGCCGCGCCCACGGGGTCCACCCGATCACCGCTGTACAGAGCGAGTACTCGCTGTGGACCCGCGACCCGGAGACCGCCGTGGTGGCCGCGATGCGGGAACTCGGCGTCGGCCTGGTGCCGTACTCGCCGCTCGGCCGGGGCTTTCTGACCGGCACCGTCGACGTGAACTCCCTGGAAGCCGGGGATGCCCGCAACCGCCTCCCGCGCTTCGCCACCGACGCCAACCAGGCGATCGCCGACGCGGTCCGCTCGGTGGCGGAGGGCAAGGGCGTGACGGCAGCGCAGGTGGCGCTGGCGTGGGTGCACTCCCGCGCCGAGCAGCTCGGCGTGCCGGTGGTGCCGATCCCGGGCACCAAGCGGGTGACGTGGCTCGAACAGAACGTCGCCGCCTTGCGAGTGACCCTGACGGCGGACGATTTCGCCCTGCTCGACCCGCTGGCCGACCAGGTGGTCGGCGCCCGCTACTGAACGTCGCGCCCTCCTCGACCACGCACGCGGGATCCGGCGCCGATCACTGGTACACCGCTGGTAATGCGGCAGCTGTGGTGGCAATTCACGGTCTCGGCCGCACGGTCGGCACCGAAAGCCGTCTGAGCCGCCTTCTCCTCACAAGGTCGACGGCTCACATCAGCGGCGGGTCAGGTCCATGATCCAGTTCGTGATCCAGGTCTTTTCGCCGTCCATGGAGAACGCTTGTTCCCAGCGGGCGGACGTCTCGGTGATGCCCGACCAGATGAAGCGTGCCCGGATCTCCTTGCCCGCATGGGTGTCGTCGCCGTAGAACTCGCCCCGGCCGTCGGTGAACCGGCCGACGACCGGCGGGAACAGCTTGCCGGTGCGCTTGCTGGACCAATACAGGGACCACTCCTGGCGCTCGGGGTCGTACAGCCGCAGGGTGAGCCCGGCGAAGCCCTTCGTCTGGAACGTGATCTCGTCGAAGTTCGCCCCGCCGTCGAAGTGCCGGGAGGCGTGACTGACGGCGGGGAACTCCTCCCACTCGCTCGTCTCATCGAGGAAGTCCGTCCGCCACCGGTTCGCGACGTCCCAGCTGCCGGTGAGGAAGTCGAAGTCGTTCACGAGCGGTCTCCTGTAGTGCCCTCGGGGAGCGAGTCGGCGAGATAGGCGTCGAGGTCGGGGCGGTCGGGGGCGAGCATGTGCCGTACCCATGCGTCGCGTTCATGGAGGATCGGCGGTAGCTCCCAGACGCAGCCGATCAGCGAACGGTCCAGCCGGACGAAATGCGTGGGGTCGCCGTCCGGGCAGCCCAGCGCCGGCTGGCCCGCCGCTGCGCCGCCGAAGTGCAGGACGTTGTCCCAAGCCCAGCTGTAAGCGTTGAGGTAGGCCCCGTCGTCCGCGCCCCGGTGGAGGACGACGAAGGTGGCCGGCGGCGTGCCGTCCGATTCGGGCAGAAGCTCGGGGAGGATCGCGTACGCCGCCTTCTGGACGACGGGATCGATACCGGCCGGGTCGGCGGTGACGTGATAACGCTTGACGCGTCGGCCGCCCACCTCGATAGGAGGCGGCACCGACAGCAGTTTCTCTGCGAAAGCCATGGCTGCACCATAGAGCCGCCTCACTGCCATCTTGTGTCAGTGATTATCGAGGTCCTCGGGCACCGCACCGCAGGCGTTGCCTGGGCGAGGTGCGGCGGCAACGGGCGGGGTTGAATAGATATCGCTGGTGGTAGCGCTGCGCTTCGTGCAGCAATTCAGCCGTGCGAACCAACGCCCGTTCACATGCGAGTGGCGGCCACGCGGGCGAGGAAAAGGGTTCGCTCGCGCTCGTTGCGGGTGAGCGCGGCGGCGCGTTCGAACTCCTCGCGCGCCTCGTCGAGGCGGCCCAGCTTCGCGAGGAGGTCGCCCCGTACGGCGGGCAACTGCGGATAGTCCCTGAGCGCGCGCTCCGCCACCAGCCCGTCCACGATCGCAAGGCCCCGCGCCGGCCCGTGCGCCATGCTCACCGCGACCGCGCGGTTCAGCTCCACGACGGGGGAAGGGGCGACGTGGGCGAGCACTCGATAGAGGGCCGCCATCCGCTCCCAGTCCGTGTCCTCAGCGGACAGCGCGCGGGCGTGGCAGGCGGCGATCGCCGCCTGCAGGCCGTACGGGCCGAACGTGCCGAGCGCCTCGGCCCGTTCAAGCGCGTGCAGCCCGCGGCGGATGAGCAGCCGGTCCCACAGGCCTCGGTCCTGGTCGAGGAGGAGGACGGGTTCGCCGCTCGGGCCCGTCCTCGCGGGGGCGCGGGACGCCTGGATCTCCATCAGAGCGACGAGGCCGTGCACTTCGGCTTCCTCCGGCATGAGGCCCGCCAGGATCCGGCCCAGGCGCAGCGCCTCCTCGCACAGCGATGGGCGCATCCAGTCTTCACCGGCGGTCGCCGAGTAGCCCTCGTTGAAGATGAGATAGATGACCTCAAGCACCGACGAGAGCCGGTCGGCCAGCTCGGCCGGCGCGGGCATCTCGATCCGTACCCGCTTGTCGGCGAGGGTGCGCTTGGCCCGGAAGATCCGCTGCCCGACGGTCGCGTCTGGCACGAGGAAGGCCCGCGCGATCTCCTCCGTCGTCAGCCCGCCGAGCAAGCGGAGGGTGAGCGCCAGGCGTCCTTCGGTCGGCAGCACGGGGTGGCAGGCCGTGAAGAGCAGGCGCAGTACGTCGTCGCCGATGGGGTCGTCGAGGGCTTCATCCAGCTCCGTCTCGGCCGACTCCTGGCGGATCTCCATGTCCCGGCCGACCTCTTCGAGCTTCTGGGCGTACCGGGTCCTGCGGCGCAGCAGGTCGATCGCCCGGTGCTTGGCGGTGACCATGAGCCATGCGCCGGGATTGTCCGGCACGCCCGACTCCGGCCACTGCTCCAGCGCGATGACGAGGGCATCCTGCGCCAGCTCCTCGGCCAGGCCGACGTCGTGCACCATCCGGGCAAGCCCCGCGATCACCCGGGCGGACTCGATCCGCCAGACCGCCTCCACCACCCGACGAGGATCGCCAACCGTCATGACTCCTGATCCAAGCACCTCATCCCCGCCCGCGGCACCTTTCATCCTGAACGGGCCCGCCCCGGCGAGGGCGCCGGGGAACGCGTGCGGCCCCCGGCCAGGATCCTGGTGGGGGCCGTGGCCGGGGGCACTGTCGCGGCGTGCCGCAGATCACCGCTCGCGGTTCGATTACGCGGGGGCGGCGAAATCCTCGGGACCGAAGACGCGCAGGACGTCGGCCTCGCCCTCCCAGCCCTCCCAGTGGTCGCGGTGGATCTTCAGGAAGCGGGAGGTCCACTCGATGGCCTCCTCTTTTGACCGGACCTGGTAGAGGGCGTAGCTGATCAGCTCCTTCGCCTCGGCGAACGGGCCGTCCGTGATGCTCAGCTTTCCTCCGGTGAGCTCGACCCGCGCGCCCTGGGCGCTCGGGGCCAGCCCGGCGTTGTCGAGCAGGGCACCGGCCTTCGTGGCCTCCTCCCCCAGCTTGACAATGGCTTCCATCAGCTCGGCGGGCGGTGGGGTGGTGGGCTGGCCGGTGACCTTGAGGATGATCATGTACCGCATCGCGGGTCTCCCTTGATCTCGTTTGTTGACTGGTGTGGCGGTCGGTTCATGCGTGCTCGGGCGTGGACTGCCGGTAGAGGTGGAGCGAAAGGGCCGAGAGCCAGGCCCAGATGATCACGATTCCGGCGACGAAGCTGAGGTTGGCCCAGATTGCGCCGGCGCCGGTCGCGACAGCGGCGAAGGCCGCGAGGAAGAGCACGCCGGTGAGCCGGGAGTAGACGGCCCATCCTGGACGCTTCGCGGCGGCGAACCGGCGCCCGATGACGAAGCAGGCCGCGATCACGCAGAGGAAGCCGACGGCGCCGCAGGCGAAGTGGAGCATCCCGTGCCAGCTGATCGCTCCCGGGCCCTGCGGCGTCCCCACCGGAAAGCCCATCGCCGGGTCCGCTCGGAAGATTCCCGCGCCGAGCAGGCTCACGCCGTACGCGCCGACGAGCCGGGGAGCCCAGGTCGCGCCGCGCCCTGGGGTGAGCGCCCGGCGCAGGCCGACCGCGCAGGCGACGGTCGTCAGCGCGCCGACCATGAAGTTGGTGATCTGTATCCAGCCGAGGTCACCGTTGGCCAGCATGCTCCACGGGTGCCGGGCGAGGTCGAAACCATCCCGGGTCAGCGCCTGGGCGAGGGACACCACGATGTAGACCGGTCCGGCGATGACGCCGTAGCCCAGGAGCGACCTGGTGACGCTTGTCCGGGGGTCGCAGGTCGCCGGGTTCGCCGGCCTCGTCATCTGCTGGGTCATGGCCTTCTCCTAGCGAGTGTGGGCTGATTCTCGGGTTCCTCTCGGCCCTTTGACTACGCTTCGAACGAGGCCACTCCGATTCGACAGGTCCGCCAAATCTTTTTCAAGATTCTTCAGGTCGCATGTTTTTACAGGTCAGCGCGAGGAGAACCCCGCCGGGGCACGGTACGCCGAGGTGGAAAATGCCTGGTGCTGCCGAGGAGGTAGTCGCGTCCTGACCTGCGCGTACATTGTCCAAAGTCCAACCCGCAGCCGCAGATGGACACCCAGCGAAGACCTCTTCCGTCTATGACGGGGGCCTCATGATTCAAGCGATCCTTGGCCAGGACCGGCCACTCCGCGAAGCGGCAGCGCGATCAGGGCCAACACCACAAGGGCAACAGACATCGCGAGCGCGACGTACCAGCCATAGGCAAGAGTGATACGAAAACTCATCCCGAGGTTGCGCAGATCATCGATTGTCAGCATTCCGAAGTTGGGGTGCTTGCTGTGCAAATCTTCCTGACGGATCTGGAAGGCAACGATCGACACGACGGCGATTCCACCGGGGATGGCCGCCCACGCGGCGGACAAGCGCTGGGTGAGCTCATCTGTCAGCGCGACGGCCAACGCGGCCACTGCCATGACGAGCGTGAGGACGCCCCAGATGGTGGCCAGTCCGGCTACTTCCGCGTTGAAGAAAGGAACCGTCGACTCCCCCTGCAGTACACCGACCTTCGCCCACGCCAGAACCGTCACCGCACCGAGAAACAGAGCTGCGACCGCGACCGCGCGCGCCATTGCCCGACGGCCTCTCCGGGGTCGTGTCCCAGCGCCCGGAAGCCGCGACGACGCTGGTCGAGGCCGCGGGTTGCGCGTGGAAAGGGACTCGGCAGACGGCGGGCCGTACGGTGCGGGGGCGTACGGTTCCTGACCGGCCGGTGTGGGATCGGGCGGGATCACCAGCGTGGCCGGCCGCAACGCGGGAGACGAAGCCCGAGCACCCTCGGTGAGGAGCGTCTCCGCCGTCGCGGAAGCCTCCTGCCCGCCGAGCAGACGCAGCAGGATTTCCCGTGCGGTGGGGCGCAGGGCCGGGTCCTTGGCAAGGCACGCGGCCACGATGTCGCGTAGCGTCCCGCTCATCTGGCCGAGATCGGGTTCCTCGTGCAGGATCCGGTGCATCACCGCGGGTATCGAGTCCTGCCCGAACGGCGTGGCACCATTCGAGGCGTACGCGATGGTGCACGCCCAGGCGAAGACGTCGGCGGCCGGGCCTACGGCACCCCCGCTGATCTGCTCGGGTGCCATGTATGAGGGGGTGCCGACCACCGTGCTCGAGAAGGTGCCCGTGGCGTCAAGAGCGCGTGCGATGCCGAAATCGATAACGCGCGGCCCGTCGGCGCCCATGATGACGTTGCCGGCTTTGAAGTCACGGTGCACGACTCCGGCTTCGTGGATCGCGGCGAGCGCCGTCACCGTCGCGATCGCCAGCCTCTCCAGAGCGTGCCCGCGCGGCCCTCCGCCGTTGGCGATCACTTGGGACAGGGAAAGACCGTCGACGAATTCGCTGACGATGTAGGGGCGGTCACCCTCCACATCCGCGTCCAGCACGCGGGCCGTGCAGAACGCCGCGACCCGCTCCGCGTGGGCCAGTTCCGCTGCGAATCGGGCGCGTGCTTTGGTGTCCCCGCTGAACCGGGCGTGGAGCAGCTTGACCGCCACCGGTTCGCCATTCGAGTCCTCGCCCTGGTACACCACGCCCTGGCCGCCTTCTCCGAGCAGCCCGACGAGCCGGTACTCGCCCAGACGACGAGGATCGCCGGTACGAAGCGGTTGCACCTTGTGCATATCCCCTCCATAGGCATACGAGACGGACGCGACATTACCGGAGGAGCTGACGGTTTCGGCCCCCCTCTCCACCCGGATGTGCTGGGGGTCCACGCGTCCGAATCGGGCCTGCGGTAAGGCCCGCCGACAGCTGCTTCCGGTGCCGAGCAGCGCCGGCCGGATTCGCGACGCCGGGCAGTCTGGAGCTTGTTCAGACGGTTCGCAGTGCCTCCGTGGGTTGCATGCGGGCCGCGCGGAGCGCGGGGAGCAGGCCGGCGATGGCGCCGATGGCGATGGCCGCGCCCAGACCGCCTGCCCATGCGAGCGGCGGAACCACCGTGGCCCAGGCTTTGACGTTGGCGTAGATCGCTGTGGCGATTACCCCCATCGCGACCCCGGCGGCGCCGCCGAGCGCGGAGAGAAGGATCGCCTCGGCCAGGAACTGAAGGCGGATGTTACCCCTGGTCGCTCCGAGTGCGCGCCGGAGCC
>JAOPYI010000183.1 GCA_025964675.1 Sphaerisporangium sp.
TCTTCGTGGAGACCTTCGGCACAGAGAAGGTCGCGACCGACAGGATCCAGGAGGCCATCCTGGAGGTGTTCGACCTGCGTCCGGCCGCGATCATCCGCGACCTCGACCTGCTCCGCCCGATCTACTCCGAGACCGCCGCGTACGGCCACTTCGGCCGCGAGGAGCCCAACTTCTCGTGGGAGCGCACCGACCGCGCCGAGCAGCTCCGTGAGGCCGCCGGTCTCTGACCTCAGGCGACGATCGCGGCCCGTGGGATCTCCCACGGGCCGCGATTCGGTTCCGGCCCCGTTGGCGCCGTCTGGTAGGACCTTGAAGGTGACCGAAGCGAGCGGCAAGGGGAGCGGGCCCGCCAAGGGGGCGCCCGTGCCCGCCGAGGTACTCCCGGTCGCCCGTGTCCTCGTGGACACCCCGCTGCCTCACCTCGACCGCCCCTTCGACTATCTCGTGCCCGAGGCGATGGCCGCCGACGCGGCGCCGGGCTGCCGGGTCAGGGTGCGCTTCTCCGGCAAGCTGGTCGACGGCTTCCTGCTGGAGCGGGCCGAGGCGAGCGAGCACGAGGGTAAGCTCACGGGCCTTGAGCGGGTGGTCTCCTCCGAGCCGGTGCTCGCTCCCGAGATCGCGGCCCTCTGCCGTGCCGTGGCCGACCGCTACGCCGGCACCATGTCCGACGTCGTCCGCCTCGCCGTGCCCCCCCGTCACGCCAAAGTGGAATCCGAGCCCCCCAAGCCCGAAGGTGCCAAGGCGGAGGCCGGGACCGTCGAGGTTCCGGAGGAGGATGTGGCGCGGACGGAGTTCCCCGGCCTCTGGCGCGAATACACCACAGGGCCGTCATTCCTCACCGCCCTCGCGGAGGGCCGCTCCCCGCGAGCGGTATGGAACGTCCTACCCGGCGCCGGCACCGATGGGTGGCCGGAGGGGATCGCCCTCGCGGTGCTCGCCACCTTGCGTGGTGGCCGGGGCGCGGTGGTCGTCGTGCCAGACGGCAAGGACGTGGCGTTGCTCGACGCCGCCTTGGGCCGTGTCCTCGGAGACGGCAGGCACGTGGCGCTGACCGCCGGCCTCGGCCCCGCCGAGCGCTACCGCCGGTGGCTGCGGGTGCTGCGGGGTCAGGTGAGGGTGGCCGTCGGCACCCGTGCCGCCGCGTTCGCCGCCGTACGGGATCTCGGTCTCGTGGTGATCTGGGACGACGGTGACGACCTGCACGCCGAACGGCTCGCGCCCTACCCTCACGCGAGGGAGGTCCTCGCCCTGCGGGCTCACCAGACCGGGGCCGCCATGCTGATCGCGGGCTACTCCCGTACGGCGGAGGCGACGCAGCTGATCGCGACGGGCTGGGCCAGGCCGATCACGGCCTCCAGGGAGGTTCTCCGGCGGCACGCCCCCCGCGTACGGCCGTCCGGCGGCGACGACGAGCTGGCGAGGGACGAGGCCGCGCGCGCGGCGCGCCTGCCCAGCGTGGCCTGGGGGGCGCTCAGGCAGGGCCTGGCGAGCGGTCCTGTGCTCGTCCAGGTCCCACGCCGGGGCTACCTGCCCGCGCTCGCCTGCCAGAACTGCCGCGCCCCCGCCCGATGCGTCCAGTCCCTGCCCGGTCCGGCCGCCCAGGTCGCCACCTCGGCCTCAGCCGATCCCGGCGCTGGAGGGACGGGGCCGCTTTGCGGGGGGCCGTTGGCGTTGCGTGGGGGGCATGCCGCGCCGTACTGCCGCTGGTGCGGCCGTATCGCGGGCATGTGGCGCTGCCAGACGTGCGGGAGCAACCGGATGAGGGCCGTGGTCGTCGGGGCGCGGCGTACGGCCGAGGAGCTCGGGCGGGCCTTCCCGTCCGTCGCGGTGAAGACCTCCGGACGCGACGGCGTCCTCGCCACGGTCGGTTCTGCTCCGGCGCTGGTCGTGGCCACCCCCGGCGCGGAGCCGGTCGCCGAGGGCGGTTACGCCGCGGGCGTACTCCTGGACGGCTGGGCGATGCTCGGCCGCCCCGACCTGCGCGCGGCGGAGGAGACTCTGCGCCGCTGGATGAACGCCGCGGCGCTGCTCCGCCCGGCCGCCGAGCTGGTCGTGCTCGCCGATTCGGCCGTCCCGGCCGTGCAGGCGCTGATCCGCTGGGACCCGGTGACGCACGCCGAGCGCGAGCTGGCCGAGCGGGCGGCGCTGGGATTCCCCCCGGCGGTCCGCATGGCCACGCTGACCGGAACCTCCGGCGGGGTGAGGGAGATGGCGGCCGACCTCAGGCTCCCTGAAGGCGCGCAGGTCCTCGGGCCCGTTCCCGTGGAGACCCGCCGCGCCGCGGGGGAGGCGGAGGAGCGGCTGATGATCCGGGTGCCGCGCG
Organism: Sphaerisporangium sp.; assembly: GCA_025964675.1. Classification (GTDB taxonomy): domain Bacteria; phylum Actinomycetota; class Actinomycetes; order Streptosporangiales; family Streptosporangiaceae; genus Sphaerisporangium. The sequence continues at coordinate 2,324 of JAOPYI010000183.1, forward strand.
GGGCCGGTGGCGCGCTGGCCCGGGCGCTCAAGGGAGCGGTGGGGGTGAGGTCCGCGCGCAAGGCTCCCGACCTGGTCCGGGTGTGTATGGATCCGATCGATCTGATCTGACCGTCCGTCGCCGATTCGCGGTGCTGAAAGTAAGCCGTTAGTTTCTCCCTGTGTCGATCGAATGGGTGAACGGGGCCATCGAGGAGATCCGGGCGTGGGGGCGCTCGAGGGACGTCGCGGTGGATGTCGACGAGGTTCGGCTCCTGTGCGACTACGCCAGCGACTATCTGGACGTCAGCGAGCTCTCCGACTTCACGCCCGGCACGTTGGAGCAGCTCCTGCTCGACATCTACCCCCGCAAGGTCATCGCCCCGCCGGAGAGCGCGGCCGAGACGGTGGCGGCGGCCCGCACGCTGGTCGACTTCCTGCTGGACACCGGCGAGATCGGCACCAAGATGGCCGCCCGTATGCGGTCGAAGATCGATGAGATCGCGCCCGAGATGCCCGCGGCCCTGGCCGACACCTCGAAGTTCGGCATGGCGAAGAGCATCTTCGGCGCGATGGGCGCCGAGGGCGACGGCACGCTCGACGCCGGGGCGCCACACGGTTCCGCCGACGACCCTGCCGGGCCGCCGTCGCAGCGCCTGCGGGGCGTCACGGCGGACGTCGGGTGTCAGTGTCCCGGGTGCTCGCCCCTTCCCTCCGTACGGCTGGCGCCGCCCCAGGAGGTCGCACGGGCGGTCCTCGGCGCGGGCCTGCTACGGGACGCCCATCGCGTGGTGGCCTGGATGCTGGAGGGCGGTCACGCGCCGACGGTCAGGGGCGGGCTGCGCGTCAGGGACGCCGCGCGCATCATCCGGGAGCTCGGCGTCGCCGCTCCCGCCCTCGCCTTTGAGCTGGCGGTCGCCGTCGAGCTGGCCCACGTCTCCGGCGCGGCGATGACGGCGGCGGCAGAGTTCCGGCCGCTGGCCTCCCGCGACGACGAGGAGGTGCTCGACCTGTGGGCGGGCACGGTGGCCTTCCTGACCGGCGGCCCGGCCACCGACGTCACCGGCTCCGCACAGTTCGACCGGGAGCTCTACGCGATCCACGACCTGCTCTACCGTTCGCAGGCCCCCCTGGCCCTCCTGGCGGTCCGCGAACACCTCGACGTGACCTGGGCGGCCGGCCATCCGGGCGGCGACGACCCGGGTGAGCTCGACGCGGCGCTCGACGTCCTGGCCTACTGCGGCACCATCGAGCGCCTGGGGGACACCGTCCGGCTGACCCCGCACGGCCTGTGGGGGCTGCGTGAGATGTTCTCGAGGATGGGCCTTCCGGCGCCCGTCACGCCCGACCCCGCCGAGGGCGACGCCGGCGGGCTGATCGAGAGCCTGCTGGGCGGCGTGACGGCCGAGCAGGCGGAGCTGGACATCGCCTCCTGGCTGGCGCGGCGGTCTCCCGCCGAGGCGGCGCGTGACCTGCTCACGGCCGTGCGCGGGGCGGCCGCGGTGACACGCGGAGTCGCCGTCACGATCGTCGACAGGCTGGGGCCGGAGGCGGCTCCGGCCGTCCGGCCTTTCCTGGACGATCCTGAGCTGCGCCCGCACGCCGTCCACTGGCTGGGCTCCCACGGCCTGAGCGCGCCCGTCCTGACGCCCGACGAGGTCCTGTGGGTCAGCGTCGACATGCTGGCCCTGGCGATGCCGGGCGCCGACGACGACCCGGAGGAGTTCGCCGAGAGTCTCGCCGCCGCGGGCCCTCCCGCCCATGTCGTCGAGGAGATGTGGCGGGTCGACCACCCCGACGTCGCGGAGGTTCTCGACCTCCTCGGGCGTCACCTGCCCGATCGGAACGTCGCCAAGGCCGCGCGCAAGGCGGCGTTCAAGGCGCGCTCGCGGGGCATTCACTGAGCGGTCTCGGCCAACGTCCTGAGTCCGTCATCGGCTGTGGCTGGTGTGGAGTAAGTTGCCTGAATGGCCAACAGCGGGAACGGCGGCATCTTCGATCTTGGGGAGCTGCGCAGCCTCATCGACGAGCTGGGAAGCGTGTCCGGCGAGGAGCGGGAGGCGCTGCTCTCCGAGATGTCGGGTGGGAACGACGAGTGTGACTGCGGTGAGTGCGAGAGCGAGGTGCTGAGCTTCCCGCCGGTCGAGATCGCGTCCCCGGCAGAGCTCGCCGAGGCGGTCCTTTCCGTGCCGCTCGTACGGGACGCCCGGCGGCTGGCCGGGTGGACTGGCACACGTGGGGTGACCTCCGAAGGCGTGCTCTTTCCCGCGGAGGCGCGTGAGGCCGCCGGCGAGCTGGGCCTGGACGACGACCGGCTGCGTCTGGTGTGGATCGTCGCCGTCAACAGCGGCCTGCTGCGCATCGCCCGCACCGGCGCCTCCGCGGGGCCGGGGCTGCCTTCCGACATGATGGAGTTCTGGGACGGCGTGGTCATGGACGTGCTCGACCGCACAGAGGAGGGCCTGACAGGCTCCGCGGTCGCCGACGAGCACCTGACCGAGATGCTCGCCACGATCTACGCCACCAGCGACGGCATCTCCTACGCCGCCCTCGTCGAGGGCATGCTCCAGGCACACGAGATCGGCTGCGAGGCCAAGGCCGCGGAGATGCGCCGGCTGCGCGAGGAGCTTCCCGGTGAGCTCGACGTCGCCCTCAGCCTCCTGGCGTACTGCGGGCTCTTCGAGCGCACGGGCGACGGCGTCCGGCTGACCCCGCTCGGGGTGTGGGCCGTCCGGCAGGATCTCCTGCGCGAGGGCCATGACGCGCCGCTCCTCTCGGAGGTCGCCGGGTTCGCCGAGCTCAGTGCCTCCGAGCTGGTCGACGCGATGCTGACGGGCGAGGCGCCGTCCAGTGCCCCGACGCTGTGGGTGGAGCGCCGCGTGCCGGAGGACGCCGCGCGCGAGCTGATCAAGGTCGCGGCGTCCGGCACCGCCGGGCAGCGCGGCGTGATCGGCACGGTCCTCGAGGAGATGGGGCCGGAGGCCGAGCCCGCGATGCGGGAGGCCCTCGCCGAGCCGACGATGTGGCGGCACGCGGCGGTCTGGCTGGGCGTACGAGACCTGGACGCGCCCGCCCTCACCGAGGACGACGGCAGCTGGCTGGCGGTCGACACCCTGGCCACCTTGCTGCACATTCCGGACGCCCAGGAGGCGATGGGCGAGTTCGAGGCGCTGGAGGCCGGAGACGAGCTGCTGCGCCTGGTCGACGACATCAGCCGCAGCAGCCACCCCGACGCCATCGCCGTCCTGGAGCTGCTCGGCGCCCACCATCCGGACACCAGGGTGGCCAAGGCGGCCCGCAAGGCAGCCATGAAGGCACGCTCCCGCTGACCATGGAAGAACGCGCGGCGATGATCCGCAAACGCCGCGTTCGCGGTGAGCCATAAACTAGAGGGACCTTCAATTCGTGATGTGAACGGAGTCGTCCGTGGCAATTCAGTCGATCCGCCTGTTCGGCGATCCGGTGCTGCGCAGCCCCGCGGAGCCGGTCAAGGATTTCGACAAGGAGCTGCGCAGGCTCGTCAAGGACCTCACCGACACGATGATGGACGCGCCGGGGGCGGGGCTCGCCGCGCCGCAGATCGGCGTCGGCCTGCGCGTCTTCACCTACTACGTCGACGACACCCTCGGCCATCTGATCAACCCCAGCCTCGACTTGTCGGAGGAGAAGGACGAGGAGGGTGAGGAGGGCTGCCTGTCCTTCCCCGGCCTCACCTTCCCGACGCCGCGCGCGATCCGCGTCGTGGCGAAGGGCTTCGACATGCACGGCGAGCCCGTGACCGTCGAAGGCACCGACCTGATGGCCCGGTGCGTGCAGCACGAGACCGACCATCTCGACGGCGTGCTGTTCATCGACCGCATGGACCCCAAGCAGCGCAAGCTGGCGATGAAGGCGATCCGCGAGGCCGAGTGGAGCGGCCTCTCGGCCCCCTTGGTCCAGTTCTCGCCGCACGCCACTCAAGGGAAGGCCCTCTAGCCCGTGCGCCTCGTCTTCGCCGGAACCCCGGAAACCGCCCTGCCGTCGCTGCGGGCGCTGCTCGACTCGCCCCGCCACGATGTGGTGGCCGTGGTGACCAGGCCGGACGCCCAGTCGGGACGGGGGCGCCAGGTCCACGCCAGCCCGGTCGCCGAGCTGGCGGAGTCCGCCGGGATCGAGGTGCTCAGGCCGGCCAAGGCGGGCGATCCGGAGTTCCTCGCCAGGCTCAAGGCGATCGATCCCGACTGCTGCCCGGTCGTGGCGTACGGCGCGCTGCTGCCGCAGGCGGCTCTCGACATCCCCCGCTTCGGCTGGATCAACCTGCACTTCTCGCTGCTGCCCGCGTGGCGGGGGGCCGCGCCCGTGCAGCACGCCGTGCTTCACGGCGACCCGGTGACCGGCGCGGCGACGTTCCAGATCGTCAAGGAGCTCGACGCGGGGCCGGTCTTCGGCGTGGTCACCGAGGAGATCCGGTCTGACGACACCACAGGCGAGCTCCTGGCACGCCTCGCCGAGTCGGGCGCCGGGCTGCTCGAGGCGACGCTCGACGGCGTGCAGAACGGCACGATGGAGGCCCGCCCGCAGCTGGGCGACGGCGTCAGCTACGCTCCCAAGATCGATGTCGCGGACTCCCGGGTCGACTGGAAGGCCCCCGCGATGCGTGTCGACCGGCTGGTCCGCGCCTGCACCCCGGCCCCTGGCGCTTGGGCGGAGTTCCGCGGCCAGAGGCTCAAGCTCGGTCCCGTAAGGCCCGTGCCCGACGCCGCGGGGCTGGTCCCCGGCTCGGGGAAGCTAGCGCCCGGCGAGATCGCGGTCGCGAAGAACGTCGTGCTGGTCGGCACCGCGAGCCACCCGGTGCGGCTCGGCGAGGTCCAGCCGCAGGGCAAGCGCCAGATGACCGCCGGCGAGTGGGCGCGCGGCGTGCGCCTGGCCGACGGCGACAGGCTCGACTGACGTTATGACTGTTACGGGGGAGATGTGACGCAGGGGGACGAGCAGGCCGGCCGGCCGAGAGGCCGGGGCCGCCCGCACATGAAGCGGCCGAAGCCGGTGCGTGACGAGGCGCGCAACGTCGCCTACGACCTTCTACGTGCCGTGGACGAGCGGGACGCCTACGCCAACCTGCTGATGCCCGCCCTGCTGCGCGATCGCGGTCTGGCCGGGCGGGACGCCGCCCTCGCGACCGAGCTCGCCTACGGCACCCTGCGCGGCCTCGGCACCTACGACGAGATCATCGCGGCGTGCAGTGACCGGCCGCCCGAGGAGATCGACCCGCCGCTGCTCGACGCCATCCGCATCGGCATCCACCAGCTGCTCAAGACCCGGGTGCCCCCGCACGCCGCAGTCAGCGCGACGGTCGACCTCGTGCGACTGCGCATCGGCACAGGCGCCTCGAAGTTCGCCAACGCGATCCTGCGCAAGGTCGCCACCCGTGACTTCCACGAGTGGCTGCCCATAGTGGCGCCCGACGTGAAGGACGATCCGGTCGGCCATCTCGCCGTCGCGCACAGCCATCCTCGGTGGATCACCTCGGCGCTGCGCGACGCCGTGGGCGGTGACATGGACGAGACCGCGGCGCTGCTGGCCGCCGACAACGAGCGTCCCGGGGTGACCCTGGTCGCCTGGCCGGGGCGCAGCACGGTCGGCGAGCTCGTCGAGGCGGGCGCCGTCGCCGCGCGCTACTCCCCGTACGCCGCCTACCTGCCTGAAGGCGACCCGGCGTCCGTCGAGGCGGTCGCGCAGGGCCGCGCGGCCGTCCAGGACGAGGCCAGCCAGCTCGTCGCCCTGGCTTTGACCCGGGTGCCGGTGGCGGGCTCCGATCGCCTGTGGCTCGACATGTGCGCCGGTCCCGGGGGCAAGGCGGGGCTGCTCGACGCGCTCGCCGTCCAGGACGACCGGCATCTGCTGGCCTCCGACCAGCGGTTCCATCGCGCCCGCCTCGTCTGGCGGGCGACGCGGAGGGCCGGGGTCATCACAGCGGACGGCACCGAGCCCGCGTGGCGTCCCGCCACGTTCGACCGGGTGCTGGTGGACGCGCCGTGCACGGGTCTCGGCGCTCTTCGCCGGCGTCCCGAGGCGCGGTGGCGGCGCGACCCCGCCAGCGTGCCGGAGCTGAGCGCGCTCCAGCGCCGCCTGCTCGGCTCGGCCCTGGAGGCGACCCGCCCCGGCGGGGTCGTGGCCTACGTGACCTGCTCGCCCCACCTGGCCGAGACCCAGGCCGTGGTCGGCGACGTGGTCAAGCGCCGGGGTGACGCGGAGGTCCTCGACGCCCCCCAGTTCCTCGATGAGGTCGACCACCTCGGCGAGGGTCCGTACGCCCAGTTCTGGCCGCACCGCCACGGCACCGACGCGATGTTCCTGGCCCTGCTCCGCAAGGTCGCCTGACGTCCGCGGCCTCGCCGGCCGTCACCGCGTAGGCTGGCGCCTTCCTGCCATGGGACAAAGGGGAGCCAGCATGTCGTATCCGGACCCGCGGTATTTCGCGGACAAGGGTGAGGTCAGCGCCACCTACCGGCACTCGGGGCAGGAGGCCGAGCTGACGATCGGCTCCGGCGGCACGGTGGTCGGCTACGTTGCCACCGGTGCGACGACGAACGGGCAGTTCGGCCTCTACCGGTGGGACATGGGCCCGAAGCCGAGCGGGCCGAGCCCCCACTTCCACCGCACGATGTCGGAGTCGTTCTACATCCTGTCCGGCACGATGCGGCTCTACGACGGGGACAAGTGGATCGAGGCGACCTCCGGAGACTTCCTGCACGTTCCGGAGGGCGGCATCCACGCGTTTCGCAACGAGTCGGGCGAGCCCGCGTCGATGCTGCTGCACTTCGCGCCAGGCGCTCCGCGCGAGGCGTACTTCGAGGAGCTGGCCGAGATCGCCGAGACCGGCCGGCAGCTCAGTCCCGAGGAGTGGACCGAGCTCTACCTCCGCCACGACCAGTACATGGTCTGACCGCCCGCCGTCCCGTCCTACACCGGCCGCGGGTCGGCCTGACCCTGGAGTGGTGTTCTTTTGCCAATCCCGCCATGATGCGTTAGAAAACGAACAGTCGTTTATAAACGGAGGCGGGATGGATCAGCCATTGAAGGGCAAGGTGGCGGTGGTCGCGGGGGCGACGCGCGGGGCCGGGCGGGGCATCGCGGTGGAGTTGGGGGCCGCCGGCGCGACCGTCTACGCCACCGGGCGCACCACGCGGGCACACCGGTCGCCGATGGATCGCGCCGAGACGATCGAGGAGACCGCCGAGCAGGTCACCGCCGCGGGCGGGCACGGCATCGCCGTCCAGGCCGACCACCTGGATCCCGCGCAGGTGGAGGCGCTCGCCAGGCGGGTCGCGGACGAGCAGGGCGGGCGGCTGGACGTGCTGGTCAACGACGTCTGGGGTGGTGACCCGCTCGCCCGCTGGGGCGTGCCGTTCTACGAGCACCCGCTTCAGGACGGGCTGCGCCTGCACGAAACGGCCGTGCACACCCACATCATCACGAGCTGGCACCTCGTCCCGCTGATGATCGCCGGCGGCGGCGGGCTCGTCGTGGAGATCACCGATGGCGACTCCTACGACTATCGCGGCTCCTTCTTCTACGACCTCGCCAAGGTCTCGGTGATGCGCCTGGCCGTCTCCCAGGCCAAGGAGCTGAGCGGTCACGGGATCACCGCGCTGTCGCTGACCCCCGGTTTCCTGCGCTCTGAGGCGATGCTCGACCACTTCGGGGTGACCGAGGACGACTGGCGGGCCGGCACGGCGAAAGACCCGCACTTCATCGCCTCGGAGACCCCGGTGTACGTCGGCAGGGCGGTGGCCGCGCTCGCCGCCGACGCCGAGGTGGCGCGGTGGTCGGGCCAGGCGCTCTCGTCGTGGCGGCTGGCGAAGGAGTACGGCTTCCGCGACGCCGACGGCACCCAGCCGGACTGGGGGCGTTACATGGAGGAGGTCGTCCTCGGCGGGCAGGACCCCGGCGACGGCCGCCGCTGAGCCGCCGGAACGAGGGTGTGCCGGGCGGGTGGGGTGGCGGCCGGCGTTCTAGACTGCGGCTTCATGGCCGTACAGATCTCACCCAGCATCCTCACCGCCGACTTCGCCCGGCTGGCGGACGTGGCCGAGAAGGTCGCGGATGCCGCCGACTGGCTGCACGTCGACGTCATGGACAACCATTTCGTGCCCAACCTCACCATCGGGCTGCCGGTGGTCGAGTCGCTGCTCAAGGCGACCGACCTGCCGATCGACTGCCACCTGATGATCGAGGATCCCGATCGGTGGGCCACCGCCTACGCCGAGGCGGGCGCGGGCAGCGTCACCATCCACGCGGAGGCCGCGAAGGCCCCCGTGCGCACCCTCCGCCAGATTCGCGCCGCCGGGGCGCGGGCCGGGTTCGCCCTCAACCCGGGCACCGCGGTCCAGGACTACGAAGACCTGCTCGGCGAGGTCGACATGCTCCTGGTGATGACCGTGGAGCCGGGGTTCGGCGGCCAGCCCTTCCTCGACATCATGCTTCCCAAGATCCGCAAGGCGCGCGAGCTGATCGGCAAGCACGGCGGTGAGATCTGGCTCCAGGTGGACGGCGGGGTCTCGGCCAAGACCATCGAGCGCTGCGCCGAGGCTGGGGCCGACGTGTTCGTCGCCGGCAACGCGGTCTACGGCTCCGACGACCCGGCCCGAGCCGTACGGGACCTCCGCGCCCAGGCGGAGCGCGCCTCTTAGCGCGGTGTCCAGCCCCCTGGGTCAGGCGAGGCCGCCGGAGGCGTGGATGTTCTGGCCGGTGATCCAGCGGCCGTCGGGGCCGAACCTATGGCGTCCAGGCAATCAGAGGGAAGAGATCACCGGAGAGGTTTCCGCCCACGCGCGCAGGCGTGGGCGGGTGGATGCCAAGGGGCGGTCAGGCGAGCGCCGGGTCCAGGACGATTTCCTTGTCGCCGTGGGTGGTGGGCTCCTCGGGGAAGTGGCAGGCGGTGAGGTGACCCTCGCGGTTGCCGCTGAGCTGGATCAGCGGAGGCTCCTCCGTCGCGCACTTCTCCCGCGCCTTCCAGCACCGCGTACGGAACCGGCAGCCCGACGGCGGGTCGATCGGCGAGGGCACGTCGCCGGCGAGGCGGATCCGTTCGGTTCCCACGCCGTCCTCGGGCAGCTCCACCTCGGGCACGGCCGAGAGCAGCGCGTGGGTGTACGGATGGCGCGGCCGCTCGTAGATCGACACCCGGTCGCCCACCTCGACGATCTTGCCGAGGTACATCACGGCCACCCGCTGGGAGACGTGCCGTACCACCGCGAGGTCGTGGGCGATGAACAGGAACGCGATGCCGAGGTCGCGCTGGAGCTGCTGCAGCAGGTTGACCACCTGGGCCTGGATCGACACGTCCAGGGCGGACACCGGCTCGTCGGCGACGATGAGCTTGGGCGAGAGGGCGAGCGCCCTGGCCACGCCGATGCGCTGCCGCTGACCGCCTGAGAACTCGTGCGGGAAGCGGTTGTAGTGCTCGGGGTTGAGCCCGACGGTCTCCAGGAGCTCCCTGACGCGCTTCTGCCGCCCCCCGGGAGGCTGGATCCCGTTGACCTCCATGGGCCCGCTGATGATCGTGCCCACGGTCTGGCGGGGGTTGAGCGAGCTGTAGGGATCCTGGAAGATCATCTGGATTTCGGGGCGGATCGGCTTCAGGTCGCGTCGTGACTGGTGGCTGATGTCGCGGCCCTGATAAAGGATCTTGCCCGTGGTCGGCTGGTAGAGCCGGGCGGTCAGCCGGCCGAGGGTGGACTTCCCGCAGCCCGACTCGCCGACCAGCCCCAAGGTCTCGGCAGTGCCCACGGTGAGGTCGACGCCGTCGACGGCGTGTACGTTCCCGACCTGGTGTTTGAAGATGAAGCCGCCCATGACCGGGAAGTACTTGGTCAGCCCCTCGAGTTGCAGCAGCGGCGTTGTCACGGTCTTTCCTTGATCTGCGCGAAGATTTCCTGCTTGTGCTTCAGCGTGAGATAACACGCGTCTCCGTGCCCTGTCTCGGGGGAGAGGTCCGGCCGCTCGTGAAGGCACAGTTCCGGCTTCGCCTGCTCCACGTAGTCGCACCGCGGGTGGAACGGGCAGCCCGGCGGCGGGTCGAGCAGGCTGGGCGGGGTTCCCCTGATCGCGGTGAGCGGGACGTCGACCGAGGATCCGAGCCTCGGAACGGAGGAGAGCAGACCCCACGTGTAGGGGTGCCGCGGCGAGCGGAGAATGTCCCGTACGGTGCCTCGCTCCGCGGCCCTGCCCGCGTACATGACGAGCACGTTGTGCGCGGTCCTGGCGATCACTCCGAGGTCGTGGGTGATCAGGATGATCGACGTGCCGGTCTGCTGCTGCAGGTCCTTGAGAAGGTCGAGGACCTGCGCCTGGACGGTCACGTCGAGCGCGGTGGTCGGCTCGTCCGCGATCAGGAGAGCGGGATCGCAGACGAGGGCCATGGCGATCATGACTCGTTGCCGCATGCCGCCCGAGAAGTGGTGGGGGTAGTCGTCCACGCGCGTCTTCGCGTTCGGGATGCCCACCCGCTCCAGCATCTCGATCGCCCGGCCCCGTGCCTCCTGCCTGCTCGCACCCTTGTGCTTGCGATACACCTCGCTGATCTGGCGGCCCACGGTGTGGTAGGGAGACAGCGAGGTCAGCGGGTCCTGGAAGATCATGGCGATGCGGTTGCCACGCAGGTTCTCCAGGGCCGTACGGCTCGCGCCGATCAGCTCCTGGTCCTCGAACCAGACCTCGCCGTCGATCTCGGTGTGGTCGGGGTTGTGCAGGCCGAGGATGGCGAGGTTCGTCACCGACTTACCCGAGCCGGACTCGCCGACGATGCCGAGCGTCGTGCCCTTCTCCACCTCGAAGGACAGCCCGTCGACGGCTTTCACCACGCCGTCCTCGGTCTGGAAGGAGACGTGCAGGTTCTGGACGGACAGGAAGGAGTCGCCCCGGCGGCCGGAGTTCCTGTCGGACAGTGTGACGGCGGTCAAGCGGTGACTCCTAGCTGAGACGGACGCGCGGGTCGATGACGGCGTAGAGCGCGTCCACGATGACGTTGAAGACGACGATCGCGGCGGCGGCGAGGAGCACCGTCGCCATCAGCATGGGCAGGTCGGAGTTGAGCACCGCCTGGATCGAGAGGCGGCCGATGCCCTGGAGGCTGAACGTGGTCTCGGTGATGATCGCCCCGCCGATGAGGCTGGCGACGTCGATGCCGAAGATCGTCACGATGGGCGTGATGGTGCCGCGAAGCGCGAAGCGAAGGATGACCGCGCGGCTGGACATGCCCTTGGCCCGTGCCGTGCGGACGTAGTCCTCCGACATCTGCTCCACCATGGTGGAGCGGGTCATGCGGGTGTAGTTGGCGGTGAAGATGATCGCGAGCACGATCCAGGGCAGCAGCAGCCCGTATGCCCACTGCAGGGGATCGTCGGTGAACGGCACGTACTGCGGCCGTTCGATGACCTGCCACTGGTAGACGAGGAAGTACATGGCCAGCGTGCCCACGAAGTAGATCTGTACCGAGGCGCCGATCAACGACGACACGCTGGCGATCTTGTCGAGCGGCTTGCCCTGGTTGAGGGCGGCGATGATGCCCGTGCCGACCCCGAAGACCAGGAAGATGATCGCGGAGCCGATGGTGAGCGAGATCGTGACCGGCATCCGGTCCACGATCGTCGCGAAGACCGGGGCGTGGTTGACGAACGAGTAGCCGAGACAGGGCGCGGGGCAGTGCCCGAGCCCCTCGTAGTCGCGCCCGACGAAGATCCCACCCAGCCAGGTGACGAACTGGACGAAGATCGGTTGGTCCATGCCGAGGTTGTGCCGCGCCTGCGCCAGCGTCTCAGGCGGGCAGACCTTTCCGCAGGCCAGCCGCGCCGGGTCGGCGGGAACGGCGAAGAAGAGGAAGAACGTCACTGCAGCGATGATCAGGAGGATGACCGCTGCGCCGAGGGTCCGGCGAGTCAGGAATCGGAGCATGGCCTGTCGATCTCATTGTGGGCGCTCCGGGGCGCCCGTGCGGGCGCCCCGGAGCCGGGAGTGCTACTGCTTCACGAAAATGGTGTTCGGAGAGACGACCCAGCTGATCGGGTCAGTCTCCGCGCCGCCCACCAGCGACCCGTGGAGCTGGAGGCCGACGTCGTTCAGCGCCGGAACCAGCGGGGTGATCGTTTCCATGATCTTCTTGTCGAGCTCGCCCCACGCCTTGTTCGCCTCGTCGACGTTGGGGAGGGTCTGGATGCGCGCGATCTCCGCCTTGACGGCCGGGTCGTTGAGGTGCGACTGGTTGTAGCCGCCGTCGTGGACCGGCCCGAAGATGACGGGGAAGACGGTCGCCGCGGTCGGCCAGTCGGCGCCCCAGCCGCCCCAGTACATGTCGAGGCCGTTGTCCACCTTTGACGTCGAGTCGTACCAGGTCTTGGTGTTCATCGGCTTGGCGACCACCGTGATGCCGGCCTTGGCCAGCTGGTTCTTGATCGCCACCGTGATCCGCTGTTCGGTGGGAGTGTCGTTGAACCCGTAGACGATCGTGGGCTTGGGGTTGCTGGACTGGGCCAGAAGCTCCTTGGCCTTGGCGATGTCGCCCTCGGGGTGCTGCTTCAGGCCGAACACGTCGTAGTCCTGCCAGCCCGACACGCTCGGGTTGAGGATCGTGCTGTTGACGACCGTGCTGACGGGGCCGCCGCTGATCTGCTGGATCTGCCTGGTCGGCCAGGCGTAGTTGATCGCCTGGCGGATCTTGATGTCCTTCACCCTGTCAAGGTTGAAGTAGTAGTAGTCCCCGTAAGGCGACGGCTGCTTGAGCAGTCGCGACTGAAGGGCCGCGTTCTCGACGACCGCCTGGGTCCGCTCGGCGGCGACGTGGCTGTAGAAGCTGAACGTCTTCTTGTCGTCGCCGCTGTCGGCGACGAAGCGGTCGGTGACCGCCAGCGCCTGGAAGCCGAACTCGAGGTGCCACTTGTCGGGATACGCGCCACGGAGCGGATCCGAGGCCGGGTCCCAGTTGGGGTTGCGCTCCAGGTCCATCGACTTGTCGACGGTGTGCTTGGCGATGATGTACGGACCGCTGGAGAAGGGCTCCTTGTCGTACTTCTCCTTGGTGTCCTTGGCCTTCGGGACGATGCCGTAGCCGGTCATCGCGAGCGCGTAGTTGGCGTCCGCGTGCGGCGACTTGAAGTGGAAGACGACGGTCTTGCCGTCAGGAGTGTCGACGCCGTCGAGCTGCTTGCCGCCGTACGGGCCCCCATAGGACTTCTTGTAGTCCTCCTGCGTCAGCCACTGCTGGACGTACGGCGGCCCTTCGGTGATGTACGGGGCGAAGAGCCGCTCGATCGACCATTTCACGTCCCCGGAGGTGAGCGGGCTGCCATCCTGCCACTTCAGCCCGTCCTTGAGGGTGAACGTCCAGGTCTTGCCGCCGTCGGACACCTGCCCGGCGTCGGTGGCGAGGTCGCCCACCACCTTGTACTCGCCCTTGGCGACCCGCTTGTAACCGGTGAGCTGACGGGTGATGAGCTCGTGGAAGTTGCTGGTCACGTTGTCGTAGACCCGGGCCGGGTCGAAGTGCGGGTAGTCGTCCCGGTCGATCATGTTGACCGTGCCGCCCTTGACGACGCCCTCCGGCGGGATGGAGGGCCCCTTGGAGTCGTCCGCCGTGCCAATAGTGATCTTCGCGGGAGCGAAAAGCTCGGTGAGGTTCGTCTTCGACGCGGTGGGGGCGGAGCTGGTGGCCGGCCCGCCGGCGTTTCCCTTGGAGCACGCCGCAGTGAGCGCTAGGGATCCGATAGCGAGAACGGCCAGAGCGGACCGCGTTCGTGCTGACATTTCACTCCTGGTCGTAGAGATGTGAGGGATGCGAGGCTGGGTCAATGTCTGATCTTCGGGTCGAAGGCGTCCCGGACCGAGTCGCCCAGCAGGTTGAAGGCGACAACGAAGATCAGGAGGGCGACACCGGGAAATATCAAGTAGGTGATGTCGGCCTGGTAGACCTCGGTCCCGCGCAGGAACATGCGGCCCCAGTCGGGGACCGGCTCGATCATGCCGACGCCCAGGAAGGAGAGGGCGGCCTCGGAGGTGACCAGGGCCGGCAGCAGGAGCGTCGACTGGATGAGGATCGGGGTCCACAGGTTGGGCAGCAGCTCCTTGAAGATGATCCTTCCGGGCGACGCGCCCGTGACCCGCGCGGCCTCCACGAACTCCCGCTCGCGCAGGGACAGCACGTTGCCGCGTAGCAGCCGCGCCAGTCCCGCCCAGCCGAAGACGGTCAGGAAGGTGATCAGCGCGGCCGCCCGCAGCCAGGTCGGTGTCTCCGCGTCGGGCTTGACCACGAGGTTCTCCAGCACCGGCATGAACGCGATGATGAAGAGCGTCGAGGGGAAGGAGAGCAGGACGTCGATCGTCCGGCCGATGAAGTAGTCCGTCCGCCCCCCCGTGTATCCCGCGACGATGCCGACGACGACGCCGATCACCGTGGTGAGGGTGGTCGCCGCCAGCGCGATCAGCAGTGAGGTGCGGATGCCGAACACCAGCTGGGTGAAGACGTCACGGCCCAGTCCGGGCTCGATCCCGAACCAGAACTCCGAGCTGATGCCACCGTTGGGCAGGATCGGGTAGCCGTACGGGTTGAGCAGTCCCGGATCGTCCAAGCCGTAAGTCGTCTGGGGGTCCTTGCCGTACACCGCCGAGATCAGCGGTGCCGCGAGCGCGACCAGGATGAAGAACAGCACGATGACGGCCGAGATCACGCCTGTCTTGTCGCGGCGGAAACGCCGCCACATGAGCTGAGCCGGCGAGCGGCCCACCAAGGGGGAGCCGCCCACGCCGGCCGTCGCGGCCCGGGCGGTTCCCACGGGCTCGGAACCGGCCTCGGTCGTGGCCTGGGAGGGGAGAGTCATTGCGCGGGTGCCACCAGAGATCGATCGCAGTAAATCGTGACTTGAGGGAACCTTGGCAATTTATAACCTGTTGGTCAATGTCCGCGACGCAACCTTTGCGCGATTTCGTCGTTCGTTGTGGAATGTCGATCAGGTTGTGTCCCCGAACCTATTGACCTGCGGTGATGCCGTAGGACAGTGTGACCGATGCACACAATTGGAATTGTCACGATTCTGTGACACAACCATGACACGGCCATGACGGAATCCCCCCGCTTATCTACTAAGCGCCCAAATGGGCCTCGAGGGACGACGGCCGGGTGCGGGGCGAGACCCAAGGGGTAACGCCTTACTTACCCGCCTTCCCGGCGTCGCGCGATTGACCGCGCACCGACCATGGCGAGCGCTTCCGGCTCGACGGCCCCGGCCCGCTTCGCTCGGTACGGCCAGGGGTACCCCTACCCAGCAAGCGCTTGCTTACAGTAGGGGTTGTGAGGGTTACGCCCACTTTGCGGCGCATGG